>JAFAPC010000142.1 GCA_019247305.1 Pseudonocardiales bacterium | reverse complement strand
CCTGACACTTCCCACCGTACTTCACTGCATGTGACGATCTGTTTGGTCGGTGCGAATCACTGGGCGGCCGAGATATCGTGCAGGGCTCCGTACACAATTGAAGTACGAACCGCCAAGGATGTTTGGAGACACAGGATCACTGGGTGATGACACTCCCTGTTTCCCGTGCCGCTGGTGCTGGCCCGGGAAACAGGGAGTCAGCAGGCAAATCTCTCACTGTTGGCGGTATTTGACGTGTAGGTATTCGCTCCGTCCGTTACCTCATGGTTAGGAGTCGGTCTCGTAGGTATAAATGCCTACCCCCGCGCAATGCCATCGCGCGACTGCATCCTTGCTGTCATTCGAGACGTCGCGAAAGCTACTACCACTCGCCAGAAACTCGGCCCCGTAGAAGCGCCCTCGGTACATCGCATTGGTCACCGAGACCCGGGGTGCAACGAGCATGCAACGAGTCCTGGAGTGCGTGCTCGCCTCACCGCTCGTGCTCGACTCGTGGGGAAGGTCCGTCTGCCCTCTGCAACCAAAAGGGTTCGGCATGAGGCCGTCTTGCAGAGGCGCTCCTGGCGAAACTGCCGCCGCATAAGCGGTTCCGGTCGCCACGGGCAACAGCACGAGCGGTGCGCAAATAAGCGCGAGCACGCGAGGCACTCCCCGCCTGAGCAGAGACGAACTCTCCTCGCTGACGACTGCCACCGTAGTCTCCCTCCGAGTTGGTAGAGTTCTCACCTGAGCAGAGGGACTGTCACGAGTCGCACCAACCCGACCACCAGGGCTCGGCCCACACCGAACCGCAACACGGCCATCGTTCTCTACTTAGCCGCGACATTTAACGACCGAGCCACTCACGAGTGACGCGAACATCCGGAGCTTCGTTAGTGGGGCGACGCAGCTCCAGCGGGCGGTGGATTACTACGCGATTCACTACGCCCGCTACACCCCGAGCACCCTCGCTGCGGAGATCCACCGATGCCGCACAATGGTCGTCGACATGCTCGCCCGCGACCAGCGGGAGAGAGGACGCCCGCAGCGGCACCGGAAGCGACGATGGATCTCAGGACGCAACCCTGCCCGGACGTGATCGATCGTGTGGAGCGTTGCCTAGGTGTGCGGCTGGATCGACAGGCCGCAGTGGTGAAGCGGCGTTCCGTGGGAGGGCGCACCGACCGAGACACTTGGGTTCGCATTGAGGCGCGGCCGTTCTCCCACGTCACAGGGCAGGGTAGTGGTGTGGAAAGCGCGGCATGCCTGCCCAGGAACATCGCCAAACCGGAGTGGTACCAGGGTCTGTCATGGCAGGTTGCGGAGCAACGCCTGTTGTGGAGGGCTGACGAAACCGAACTTGTTACCGCCTCCCCGATCAAACCGGGTGGCGTTCTGATCACCGACCCAGGGTTGGCGGATGTGTGGTGGGCGACGCTCGGCAGGTCGCTGGAGGCGCTTGCGACGCAGAGCATAACCCGGATCGCGACCCCACATACTGTCCCGATCTCCCAGGAGCGAGTGACGGCAACTATCGAGGGGGTGTTTCCCGGCTACGTGAAGACCACGGTGACCGAGTGGGCCGTGGCGCATGCTGACCTGGCGTGGGCGAACTTGACCGCCCCGGAGTGTTGGCTGCTGGATTGGGAGGATTGGGGCTTGGCGCCGCGTGGTTGGGACGCGGCAACCCTATGGGGCAACTCTCTGGCGGTGCCTGTCTTGGCCGAGCGTGTGCAGCGGGAATACCAGGCCGATCTGGGCAGCAGATCCGGATTGGTGTCCCAATTGTTCTTCTGTGCCGAGATCATCACTGCCGGTGCCGGTTATGCGGGGCCGTTGGCCGAGCCCACGCGGCGGGAGGCGGCTCGGCTGATCAGCTTGCTTCAACGATGAGCGCCTTGGCGCGCAACAGCAAGCGGTACCGGGCGATCCGGTTGTCGTCGACGTCGAGTGAGGTAGCGGCGACCAGCTCGGCCAGGTGCTCAGCGGTGCTGGCACCGACCGCCACCCGGCTGACTTGGGGAAGTTCATAGGAGACACGAAACGCGGCTGGGATAGGGGAACACTCTTGTCCTGTGCTGAGGAACTGCCGGGCGTCGATCTCATCCCAGACGGGATGCGTTGGCTGGCCCCCTAAGGGACTCATCCCCCACCGGGCATGCGCCCCGAGGCCGAACCACGTGGTCCAGCCGCTCGCTGGCGTCGAGAATCTCCGAACGGACGGTGAGGCCCGCGCGGACCATGACCAGCGTCGGGACCGGCAGTGCACGGTCGAGCACGGTGAGGACTGGGCGCGGGTCCCAGCAAGCCACGCCCCACGACCGGCACCATTGTTCCGATACGATCTCGTCCAGCGCGGTACAGGCTGCTGCCCAATCGTCGCGGCCCTGTTCGGGCGCCAGTGCGGCCAGTGTCCGTTCAGGGTTGTGCAGCAGCACTACGTCCGGCTGAACTTCCAGGTCTTGTACGGTCTCGTGTACCGCCCAGCGCAGCCGCCCAGGATCCAGAGAATGCTCGGGACCTCGATCGCCAGGAAAAAAGCCAACCTTGGTGGAGATTCTGAACTCGCTCAGCAGATCACCCGCCGCCGCAGCCAACCTTCTATGTGAGGTGAAGCCCTGATAGTTGTAGGCCGTGTCGAGGTCAGTCACCCCAAGCGTCAGGGCAGTTTCTAAGAATTGTCGGTCGGGATCAGACCGGTATAGCCCGAGAGCAACTCGTCGGTCACTTCTGCGCACAGCCCCTCCTCGATGAGCACGTTGGCCAATCTCACCGCATCAATCCCGGCCGCTGCGCTGACCGCGACCAGGTCCACCGGTTGCCCGCACAGCAGCATCCGCAGAGCTGGCTCGGCTTTCGCGGCGACGGTGATCCGTTTTCCCGCACCGAACACGATGATGGTGTCCCCGCATGGGCTCAGACGGGGCGGGAAATCGGTCATGCAAGCGATCACCGCTGGAGGACCGAACACCCCGTGTGTGCAGACCTGACGCGGTGGAGGTTGTTGCTGTTCTCGCATCGCGAGGAACTCCTCCGGCGAGGCAGATATGACCAGGTGACAAGCAGCCTCGGCGAGCGCTTGGGTTTGGGCCTGCTGTTCCTGCGGGCCGTGTCGGACGAGGTCGTGGCGAAATACCTCGTTCTCCCGAGAACGGTCGGCAAGCCATGCCAGCCAGTCCACGCCGGTGCGCTGCTCAATACCGAACGTGGCATGCAGGCTGTACCCGGCACCCTGGGTGGTGCGGGTGGCCTGGTGCCAGTAGCCACGGGGGATGTGCATCACGTCACCGGCCCTCAGTGTTCCCGACCAGACCCGCTGGTCGCTGGGCTCGGAGTTCGGTGCGGCGTCACGGTACATAGGCACCGGGCGGGAGGGCGCGCGCACGTCCCAGTTCTTCTCGCCCGCGAGTTGCACGATGATGACGTCGTGGTCGTCCCAGTGCAGGGTGAATCCAGAGGTGTCCTGGGTGGTCAGATAGGTGTTGACCTGGACTCGCTCCCTGGCCCACCACTGCCAGGAGCGGCAGGCGACGTCCATCGTCGCGTCCCAGCGACTGATCGCGTCCACGACCAACGTGCACCCGGATTCGAGAAGATGACCGAGACGGTGCATGTCCACCATGGGAATGGCTTGACTTCGCCGGCTCGTCGTCTCGGCAATGTAGTCGCGAGGGTGTAGCTCGGTGCCATTGCGCAGACAGCGAACCTGCGGTGGAGACAGGCTGCGTCGCATCAGGATGTCGAGCAGCCGCGTCGGGGTCAAGAGCCGGGTAACCAGCCCGGGCTCGGGCAGCCTTCCTCGGGCGAACTGGGTACCCAACGCGTTAGGCCCGTCCCAGCCCAGTGCGTACTCGACGCCCTGGATTAGTCGGTGATAGTGCATGATTAACCTCTCGCGGTGGTGGCTGAAGAGCACGTGGGGGGCCGGGACAGCTGTTCCACGGCCCCCCACGCGACGCCGGTGGGGTACAGCGAATTACGGATCCCGGTTATCGCCGGAGTCCCCTTGCGCCCCATCAGACATCTGGAAATCGCCCCGGTTCTGCACACGGGAGAGCTGCTCGACAGCTACCACGAGCTCGTCATCACGATCGTCCATGCCAACTCACCTCCTTTCCTCGGCGGATGTACTCCACAGTCGCGGGGTACAGTCGCCCGATTCAATGCCGCCCTGAGGGGCCGACATTGCCCCGTGCGGCAATGTGGCAGCTGATGGCGGTGGGATACGCTCCATGACCAGCGAAGGGGAATGGTCATGCCGAGGATCAGCCGGGCGCGCCGCGCCGAACTCCAGCACTGCGCCGCGCAGATCCGGCAACAGGGCCAGCGCGCTGGCTGGGATGTGGCCATCATCGCCGAGGAGATCGCACGTCAGCTCCCCGACGTCAAACCCTTGGAAGTCTGGAGGCTGGCATACGGGTGGAGCCGTCCTCAAGTGGTCGCCGCTGTGTTGGAGGTCTTCCGGTGCGCGGGGCTGGCCGAGCCGGGATTGACCAGTACGCGGTTATGCCGGTGGGAACACGATGCCGTTCAACCCAAGCTGGACTATGCGCATGCGTTGGCGCGGGTCTATCGGGTGCCGCCACGCCGGCTCGGCATTGAGCTGAGTGGCATGGTGGCCGACGGTGGGTACGGTTACCCCACGCAACCGTCTGAGCCAGGAGCCGCCATGGTGGACAACGCACTCACCGCCGTCGCTGATTCTGTACAGCTCCAACGTGAGATCGAAGGACCCGGCGGCGGGACGGCCACCCGTGAGCAGCTCCAGCGGGCGGTGGATTACTACGCGATTCACTACGCCCGCTATACCCCGAGCACCCTCGCTGCGGAGATCCACCGGTGCCGCACGATGGTCGTCGACATGCTCGCCCGCGACCAGCGGGAGAGAGATCGCACAGAACTGCGGCGGCTGGCCGGGTGGCTCTCCGCGCAGCTCGGTGACCTGGCTTTCACCCTTTCTGATTATGCGGGCGCGTATATTCATCTGGGTACCGGTGCGCGGCTGGGTATCGCGGTCGGCGACCAGCGGTTGGCTGGATGGAGCTTGGGCGCCCAGTCCATGGTCGCGTTCTTCGGCGACCGCCCGGCCGACGCGCTCGATCTCGCCCACCAAGCCGGCGAATACGCCGACACCGCATTACACCGCGCCCAGATCACCGCATGGTGCGAACTCCGCGCACTAGCCACCCTCGGCCGCCCGGACGATGCCCGGCGTGCGGCCACGGCCGCCCAACGCCAGATGGATGCTGCCGGCCGTGACGAGCCGGGACGCTTCGGCTTCGACCGCGCCGAACTCCATCAGCATCTCGCCGAAGCATTCCTACGCCTCGGCGACACCCGCGCAGCCCACCTGCACGCCCACCATTCCCTGGAGTTGAAAAGCCCTGGATCGGGCGGGTGGGCCGCAGCGACCGTCATCCTGGCCCGGGCGCATGCGGCCGAACACAGCACTGCCGAGTCCGCCGCGCTCGCGACCAGCGTGTTGGACACGGTGCCACCCTCCTTCCTGCGGGAAACCACGCGGCGGCGCCTGATCGCCCTGGACGCTGACCTGCTCAGCGAACCTCACCCTGGGCAAGCCTCCCGGGACCTACGCGAGCGGCTGCGCGCGCTGCCCGCCCACCCCCCGGCCCACCGCGCGAGCCCCGAACCCAACGGAGGGTGAGCGGGGGAGTCAGCGGCTGCGGGCGACGGTGAGTCCGCGCGTTCGGAGGACTCGGCGCTGCAGAGGTGCGAACACGAGAAGCTCGATGGCGACTCCGACCATGAGGATCAGGAAGATCGAGGCGATCACGAGGTCCATCGCGTTCAGTTCCCGCCCGATGTTGAGCTGCTGTCCGAGCCCGATGCCCAGCGCGGGCGAGTAGGTGATGAGTTCGGCGGCCATCAGGGAGCGCCAGGAGAACGCCCAGCCTTGTTTGAGACCGGCCAGGTAACCGGGTAGCGCCGCCGGGAGCAGCACGTGCCGGATCCGGCCGATGGTGCCCAGTCCCAGCACCCTGCCGACCTTGTCGAGCAACGGTGGGACCTGATCGAACCCGGCGAGGAGCCCCGCTGCGATGGAGGGAACGGCGCCGAGGAGCACCACGGTGTAAATGGCGGCGTCGGACAGGCCGAACCAGATGATCGCCGCCGGGACCCACGCAACCGACGGCAGGCTCTGCAGCCCGCTGACGAACGGCCCGAGCGCGGCCCGCAACCACCGGCTTTGCCACATCGCCAGCCCCAGCACGGTGCCCACCACCACAGACGCCAAGAACCCCCACACCCCCCGGGACACGCTGATCGAGATGGCCTCGGCGGCCCGGCCGTCGCGCACCGTCTGGCTGAGGGTCCGCAGCACGTCAAGCGGGCGGGGTAGGGCATAGCTCGGTTTGAGTTCGGCGCTGTAGGCCAGCTGCCAGAGCCCGATCAACGCCGCCACCGCGACGAGCGGGGGCAGCACCGATCGGGTGAATACCGCGCCAGGTCCGGGCCCGGGTAGCCGCGCGGGTGTCTCCAAGGCATCCAGCCCGGCCTCAAAGGCCCGGCTGTCCTCGCTCGTCAGCGTCTTATCGTCAACGGCCATGGCGGCTGATCTCCGCTCGGAGATGATGGGTGATCTCAGTGGCCAGGGCGCTCACTCCCGGGGACTCGATCGCCCTGGGCTGGCTCAGCTCCAGGCGCCACTCTCGGACGATCCGACCGGGCCGGGAGCCCATCAGCACGACCCGCTGCCCCAGCCGGACCGCCTCGCGCACGTTGTGCGTGACGAAGAGGATGGACAGTCCCTGCTCCGACCACAGCCGGGTGAGCTCCTCGTGCAGCGCATCGCGGGTGATGGCGTCCAGTGCGGCGAACGGTTCATCCATCAGCAGCAGCTGGCTGTCCTGCGCCAGCGCGCGGGCCAGCGCCACCCGCTGGCGCATCCCCCCGGAGAGCTCATGCGCCCGCTTGTGGCCCTGCCCGGCGAGGTTCACCAGCGTGAGCAGCCGCTGCGCTTCGGGGCGGCGCGCCCGCCGGCCCACCCTGCGTGCCTTTAGGGCCAGCTCGACGTTGCCGGCCGCGGTCAGCCACGGCAGCAGCGCCGGCTCCTGAAACATCAGGGCCGGAGCGCCCACCGTGACCTCGATGCTGCCGGAGGTCGGGGTAGCCAGGCCAGCGATGAGCGAGAGCAGAGTGGATTTCCCGCATCCGGAGGCACCGAGCAGGCAGACGAATTCCCCGGGCACCACGTCCAGGTCAACCCGCTCCAGCACCGGCGGACGGTCGCGCTCGAAGACGTGGGACAGGTGTCTGATACGGACGCTGGCGCTCGGGTGCCTGACGCGGACGCTGGCGCTCGGCGGCGCGCTCTGCTCGTCCCCCGCCGGTCTGTGACAGGTGGATGTTGGCTGCAGGGTCGGGTGGGTCATGGTGGCTACTCCTTCCCGAGCCCGTCGGCCGACACGGTCGGCAGGCCCCGTTGAGTGAGGATCCGGTTGAGGAGCGACAGCTCGTAGATGCCGTGCAGGTCGACCTGCTTGGTGGCCATTCCGGCCGTCACCGCGTTCTCCGCGCTGTGCTGCAGGGACGCCGCGATGGGGTCGTCCGTGATGGTCAGGTTGTGCCAGGCCCGGTCGAGGACGTCCGGTGCCAAGGGCTTGCCAGTGAGAGCGTTGATGCTGTTGGCCACGACGAGCTTGGCTTCGCCCGCGTGCTGGGTCGACCACTGCACTGCGTCGACGTGTCCCCGCAGCAAGGCCTCGACCGTCTGCGGGTGGCGCTCGAGGAACTCCGTACGAATGATCAGATTCGTGGTGGCGAACTGGCCGCCCGGCCACAGGGCCCGCTCGTCAACCAGCACCTTCCCGCCGGCTTCCAGCACCAACCGGGACGCCCACGGCTCGGGCACCCAGGCGCCGTCGAGCTTACCTGCCTTGACCAGCAGCAGCGTGTCAGCGTTCTTGGTGGGCGTGATGGTGACATCCCCGCCGCCCTGGATGCTGTTGCGCAGACCCTGCTGGGTCAGCCAGACGCGCAGCGCGACATCCTGGGTGTTACCGAGTTCCGGGCTGGCCAGCGTCGTGCCCCGCAGGTCCTGCGCGGTGGTGATGCCCGGACGGACGACCAACTGCGCGCCGCCGGACGTCGCTCCGGCAATGATCCGGATGGCCTTGCCGTCGCTCCGTGCGAACGCGTTGATCGCTGGGCTCGGCCCGAGGTAGGCCGCATCGAGGTTCCCGCTGAACAACGCCTCGACTGTGGCGGGGCCGGCGTCGAAGATCTGTGTTTCCAACCTGGTGGCGCCGAGTTCCTGGGCGATGAAGCCGCGGCTCACGCCCACGATGGCGGCGGCGTGGGTGATGTTGGCGAAGTAGCCCAGGCGCACACGAGACGCTGGGCCCGGCGCTTCATCGGTACCGCGGTCACCGCCGCCGCACCCCGCCGCGAGCACGAAAACCCAGACGGCGATGAGGATGGCTAGAACCTGTACCGTGGCAGGTCGGGGACATCGAGTAGCTGGGGAACACAGTGGCATGGCGAGCGTGTCCTCGGTGTGCGGGGGCGAGCGCGGTGACGGCGCGGCGGCGCGGAGCGGCGAGACGGCACGGCCACCCACCCGGCTGAGGGAGGGCAGAGTCAGACCGGCATACAGATCATGCTGCGGGTGCGCCCGTAGTCGATGTGGCGGCGGGCCACGAGCTTGAGCGACAGGGCAGGCACGACCGCCACATTACCCGAAAGAGTGGCGATAGCATCCCGTTGCTCACATTGTGGACACTATGGGCCGCCGTCGCCTCCGGTGGGCTGTCAGCTCGTGCACTTGAACGCGGCGTCGGCTGATTAGTCGGCTGGTTAACATGGCGTGAACCGCGCCAACATGAGGCCGGATGGACAGCTCGATGGAGGGCAGGTGGCTGATCGAGCGAGCCGAGGTCCAGGAGCTCGCGGTGGGCGGACCCGGAGTGAGGCGGCCAAGCCGCACCAGCCGCCCGCACGGCGGGCAGCCGGCGAGCTTGAGGCCGAAGTGCTGGCCGCGCTGTGGGCCGCCGACGGACCACTCACGGCGGCCCATGTGCGGCGGGCGGTCGGCGGTGAGCTGGCCTACAACACTGTGCAGACCATCCTGGTCCGGTTGTATGAGAAAGGGCTGATCAACCGGGTGGCCGACGGTCGTCGCCACGAGTATTTCCCGGTCAAGGGGGCCGAGGAGCTCGCCGCTGAGCAGATGCAGGCGTTGCTCAGCCGCGGCCGGGACCGCCAAGCCGTGCTGCAGCGGTTCGCCACGTCGCTGTCGGTGGAGGATGCCCGGTTGCTGCGGGCCATGCTGCGGCGGCGCCCATGACGATCAGCGTGTATGTGCCGGCGGCACTGTCGCTGCTGTTGGCCGCGATAAGCCGGATCGTCGTCGCCCGGACCGCACCGACGCGCGCCGCCGCGTTCGTGGTTGCCGCCATGCTGTGCGCCGCGGCAGCGACCTGGGGTCTGGTCTTGTTGTCGGCTACCCTGTTGGGCTGCACCTCACTGGTCGCTGATGAAGCCCTGGAGCGCGGAGTGCAGCTGCAGGATCCGGTGCCGAAGCTGATCGGGGTCACCGCGCTGGTTCTGCTGATCTCTGGCACAGTCCGGGTGGCCAGGGTGTTGCGGGCCCGCCGGGCCACCACCCGGGAGCTGCGGGCGGTGTGCAGCTCATGCGGGACCGGTGAGCTGGCCGTGGTGGCGTTAGCCGCTCCGCACGCCTTCGCCGTGCCGGGCCGTCCAGGCCGGATCCTGGTCACTCGTGGCCTGTTGTCAGTGTTGAATGGCGATGAGCGACGGGTTGTGCTGGCTCATGAGCGGGCGCACCTGCGCAGCCGCCACCATCGGCTTCGGGCCGCAACCGAGGTCTGCGCCGCGGTCAATCCGGTGCTGATCCCGGTGCGGGAGGCGGTGGCTTTCCTCGTCGAACGCAGTGCCGATGAGCAGGCCGCAGCGGTGACCGGCAGCCGAGAGCTGGTTGCTCGAGCGCTGACCAAGGCGGCGTTGGCCAGCGGGGCCGCTGGTGGCCGACGGCTGCGGCCGGCTGCGCTGCTCTTCGTCGGATGCGGGGTGTCCGCTCGGGTCGCCGCGTTGCACTCAGATCCGCCCCGGCCTGAGCCCTTGGTACCTAGCAGCGTGCTGGCCCTGGGAGTGGCCACCACGATCGCTGCGGTACAGGCCACGATCGCGTTCTACCAGCTCATTTACTGGTTGTGGCCGAACTGAGAGGTAGCTCAGCTGCCCGCTCAGCTTACCCCCGCTGACATTACTCTCCGTGTGACGTTTAGGGGGGATCGTCACCCCACGCAACGTCCGCTAGTCTCTTACACGCTGTAGGAGACAGTCCGGACAGGGCCAGGCGGCGCGTGGGATAGGTAGGAACCAATGAGTAGACGGGCAGGGGGCACAGCAGCACGGGTGCTGGTCATCTCGGGCAGTGTCGGCGCGGGTCACGACGGTGCTGCCGATGAGCTGATCAGTCGGCTTGCCAAGTTGGACGTCGCGACGGATCGCCGCGACTACCTGGATGCACTGCCGCGGATAGCGCGGTACGTGCTGCGGGATGGCTACCGGTTGAGCGTCGGGTATGCGCCGGCATTTTTCGACTGGATGTTCGCCCACCTGGAGCACGCTGGCTGGGTGCAGCGGGTTGCCCTCGGGCTGTGCCGCATGGCGCAGCGTCACGTGCTGCACTGGGTTGGTGATCATGACGTTGTGGTGTCCACGTACATGTTGGCGAGCCAGACGCTGGGCCAGCTCAAGGAAGCTGGGATGGTGGATGCGACGCTGGTGACCTTCCTCACCGACCCGGCGGTGCACCGGTTGTGGGTGCATCCTGCCGTTGATCACCATCTGACGGTGACCGAGGCCACGGCGCGGATGGGACACCTGGTGTACCGCACACCCATGCGGGCAGTCGGCGGGCTGGTATCAGCCCGGTTCGCCCATCAGCCCGGCTCCGCTCACCGGCATCGGTTGCGGGCTGAGTTGGGGCTGTCCCCGGACGGCTTGGTGGTGCTCCTGGCGGCGGGATCGCTTGGGATGGGTGATGTGCCCCACGTGGTCCGGACGCTCAGCTCGTCCGGTGTCGCGGAGGTGGTGGTGCTCTGCGGGCGCAATAATCGGCTCCGCAAACAGTTGTCGACCCAGCCCGGGGTGGTTGCCCTGGGCTGGCGTGAGGACGTCCCGGAGCTGATGGCAGCCGCCGACGTACTGGTGCACAACGCGGGCGGTCTGTCCCTGACCGAGGCCTTGACCGTCGGACTGCCCGCGGTGACCTACCGCCCGATCCCCGGGCACGGAATAGCTAACTCCGAAGTCCTCGCCGAAGCCGGGCTGGCGCCGTGGCCGCAAAACGAGGCCGAATTGATCGCCGTGATACGCCAGCAGGCGCTGCGCCGGGGCGATCCCAGTCACGTCGTGCGCACCCCGGATACGGCCTCGGTCGTGTTGGCCTTGCTTGCGCAACGCGCTCAGCACGCCGTTCCTGGCCAGGACTCACGACCGGCCTGAGCTGGGCCTATGGGGCTGGGTCTGTGGGGCTGGGCCTACGGGCGAGGTGATCGCGCAGCGGACCGACGGTGCAGCCCCACTGATCGACGAGCGCAGCCAGCCGGGGTAGCGCCTGCACAGTGCTCCGCCAACTATCGGTCACCCGGGCGGTGCAGTCCGAATCGTGCAGCAGCACCGTGCCGCCCGGCCTGAGGTGGCTGGCCACGGTATCAGCCACTCGGGCTGGATTGTGGGCTTCCCAGTCCCGTCCCCATGCCGTCCATAGCACTGGCCGCAGCCCGACGCGGCGGGCAGCACGGAGCGAGGCCAGCGTCAGCACCCCATAGGGGGGTCGAAACCAGTTCGGCCGCGCTCCAGTCGCCCCCAGCACCGCCGATGCGGCGTCTGCCACGTCCCGGTGCACGTCGGCTGGCCCGCGGGTCAGGTGGTTGCGGTGGCTGAACCCGTGCACCGCCGCCTCATGCCCGGCGGCCACTACTGCCGCCGCCACATCCGGATGCCGCGTGACCTGCGCCCCGAGCATGAAGAAGGTGGCCCGCCAGCCGAGTTGATCCAGCGCGTCGAGCACCGCGGGGGTGCCCTCAGGGTCGGGCCCGTCGTCGAAGGTCAACGCTATGTGGCCCAGCTGGCCGATGCCGGCCAGCTTAGGACAGATCGCGGTGCGCAGCACCCGGGCCCGGAGCAGCGCCGGAGCGGCCCAGCCGGCCACCGCAGCTGTGGTCGCCGCTACGCCTAGCGCTGTCGTCGGTCTGATCACCGCGCCGAGGCTACCGGCCTGATCCCATAGTTGACACCCCACTAGGGCAGCGCCCACCACGCCCACCACCGTCTTTGGCCCGCGCGGACCCAGCCCAGATCGAAGCCGGGCAGCAGCCGGTTACCAGGTGGCGCGAACCACGGGCATAGTACAAACACCTTGTCCTACGAATAGATCGTAATGTGGGCTATCTCACGGGGACTCGGCAGGACAGCGAGCACCGACAGGTCGACCGTGACGTTATGTCACTGCGGAACAGCCATGACGTGAGACGGCCCTTGACGGCGCCCGATTCCTGGAGTTAACTAGCAATCGAACACATGTTCGATCCATGCGCTGCCTTCCCCGCAGCGAATCTGGGTGCGGCGTGGCGCCAGCATCCACTCGTGAGGAGGCTGCGTAATGGTGAGTGCGGGCATCGCGTCGGTGCTGCAGCGGGTGCCGGTTGTTCCCGCCTCGACGCTGGGGCAGCGGCTCGACGTCCCCGGGGGACGGCCGCCGTTTCCGGTGGTCGGACCCCTCGCATCGCTGCTGCCCGGCGGTGGACTGCGCCGCGGGTCGGTCATCGCGGTGCAGGGCTCGCTGGCGTTGCTGCTGGCGTTGCTGTCCGCGGCTACCGCGCAGGGTGCCTGGGCTGCGGTGGTCGGCGTCGGTGACCTGGGGGTGCTGGCAGCAGCCGAGGCGGGGGTGGTGCTGCGGCGACTGGTGCTGGTTCCCCGACCTGGGTCGGATCCCGCGCCAGTAGCCGCGGCACTGCTCGACGGGGTGGGTTTGGTGGCGCTGGCCGGCGCGGACCGGCTGCCCTCCGGCGCTCAGCGATCTCTGGCCGCTAGGGCCCGGCAGCGCGGATCGGTATTGCTTTCACTCGGTCGCTGGCCGGGCGCGGAAGTCGTGCTGGACTGCCGCGCCGAGACCTGGCACGGTGCCGAAGCCGGACACGGGCGGCTAAGGAGCCGCGAGGTCGTGGTGCGCGCAGTCGGCCGCGGTGCGGCAGCTCGGCCTCGCACTGCCCGCTTGCTGCTGCCCGGTCCCGGCGGCCCGGTGGCGGAGGCGCGTACGGACCTGACTCCACCGGTCGCAGCGGTGGCGGGAATCAGGGCGGTGGGCTGATGGCGCCGACCCGGGTGGTGGTGGTGTGGTGCCCGGACTGGCCAGTGGGGGCCGGGGCGGCTGCCGGCGACCTGGACCGGGACACCCGGGTATTTGAGCCGGTGGTCGCCGTGGTCGAGGCCCAGTCGCCCGGTGTGGAGGTGGTGCGTCCCGGATTGGTCGCGGTGCCGGCCCGCGGCCCGACCCGGTACTTCGGCAGCGAACCAGCGGTGGCCGAGCGGATCGTCAAGGTGGCCGCCGCCCAAGTCGGGGTGCGCTGCCAGATCGGCATCGCCGACGGCCTGTTCGCCGCGACCCTGGCTGCGCATCGTGGCCTCCTGGTGCCACCGGATGGCTCAGTCGAGTTTCTCGCCCCGCTGAGCATCACCGAGCTACGCCAGCCCGCTGTCACCAAGGGTGATCAGAGTGCGGCTGATCGGGCCGCGCTGGTGGATCTGCTGCATCGGCTGGGGCTGCGCACCCTCGGCGCGTTCGCTGCCCTGCCCCTCGACGACGTCGCCTCCCGATTTGGCCTCGACGGGGTGCGGGCGCACCGGCTTGCCCGGGGACTCGACGAGCGCCCGCTGGCCCGCCGCGACCCGCCAGTTGATCTCACCGTCACCCGCTGGCTCGACCCACCGCTGAAACGGGTCGATGCGGCGGCCTTCGCCTCCCGGGAAGGCGCCGAGCAGCTGAACACCGCACTGGCCTCCCGCGGTCTGGCCTGCGTCCGGCTTGGGATCAGCGCCCGCACCGAGGCGGGCGAGGAGCTGCACCGGGTGTGGCGCTGCGCCGGGCCGCTGACCCCATCCGGCATCGCCGACCGGGTGCGCTGGCAGCTGGACGGCTGGCTCACCTCCCGCGGATCACGCCCCAGCGCGGGTATCACGCAGCTGCGGCTGATCCCGGAGGAGGTGATCAGTGGGCAGGCCCTGCAACGCGGGCTGTGGGGCGAGCCGGGGGACGATGATGAGCGGGCCAGCCGGGCACTAGTCCGGGTGCAGGGGATGCTGGGGCCCGAGGCGGTACTCACCGGAGTGCTCGGCGGTGGCCGTGACCCCACTGACCGGGTGCGCCTGGTGCCCGGGGGAGACGATCCGACTCCAGCGCGCGAGGTGGACCTTCCCTGGCCGGGCCAGCTGCCCGCGCCGTCCCCGTCTCGGGCGCTCAGCCGCCCGCTGCCTGCCGAGGTGCTTGATGATGCCGGATGCGCCGTCGAGATGAGCGGGCGCGGACAGCTCACTGGTGTCCCGTACCGAATCGCGGTGGACGGGAACCCGCCGCGCCAGGTGCTGAGCTGGGCCGGGCCCTGGCTCCTTGAGGAGCGGTGGTGGGAACCCGGTGGCGGGCGGCGCTGCGCGCGCCTGCAGGCGGTGCTCGATGCCGACCCCACTGGGCACACCGCCGCCGAGCCGTTCGCGGTATTGCTAACCTGCGAGACGGACCACTGGCGGGTCGAAGGGATCTATGACTAAATTCTCCTCGACTGCGCGCATGGTGCTGTTCCACAGCTCGTGGCGCAGGTTGTCGGCATAGGATCCGATGATGTCATCTCTCTACGAGTTGCACGCTCACCGCTTGCTGGAGTCGCCGGTGCTGCTCCTCGCCACGGAGAGCTGGGTCGACGCGGGGTTGGGAGCCCAAGCGGCCGTCGCCCATATTCTCGACACGATCCCGACTGAAGTGCTGGCCACGTTCAGCTCGGATGAGCTCATCGATTTCCGCTCTCGTCGTCCGATTGTACGAATCTCCGACGGTGTCGTCGATCACCTGAGCTGGCCCGAGATCCAGCTGCGGGCTGGTCAGGACACCGCAGGGAGCAGTGTGTTGGTCTTGATGGGACCCGAGCCCGACATGGCGTGGCATGCCTTTGTCCGGGCTGTCGTGGGCCTGGCCACGGAACTGGGAGTGCGGTTAGTGGTCAGTCTCGGTGCCTATGCCGCTCCTGTCCCGCACACCCGCCCGATCAGTCTGATGGCGATCGCTACCGAGGCTGAGCTAGCGGCGCAGGTGGGCGTGGTCGCTGGCACCGCCGAGATGCCGGCCGGGATCCAGACGGCTCTGCAGGAGGGTTTCGCTGCCGCGGATGTCCCCGCCATCGGGGTGTGGGCGCGGGTGCCCCACTACTTGGCCGCTCTCCCGTACCCGGCGGCCTCCGCCGCACTCGTCGATGCGCTGGCCGCCGTGGCCGGGCTGGAGCTCGACGCTGGGCCATTGCGTGCTGCAGCTGGCAGCGTGTTGAAGCAAATCGATGAAATTATCGCCAACAGTGAGGAATACCGCGCTCTCGTGCGAAATCTTGAGGCTGCGGTCGACAGCGGAGTGACCACACCGTCTGACTTCTCGGATCTTCCATCAGGCGAGGAGCTCGCCGCCGAACTGGAGCGTTTCCTGCGCGGTGAGCAGGGGGAGCCCTAGGGACGATCGGCCCGATGAGGCGGCCCAGGCGTGGGTAGCGCAGGCGATGGCAGCGGCCCGGAGGGCGCGGCTCGCCGGACGAGGCCCGAGATACCACGGAGGTCGCGTGAGCAGCTCTACGGACCCGGTGGAGACGTTCACCTTGGATTCCGGGGCGCTCATCGCGCTAGAGCAGGCCGCGCCTGCGATGACTGGTCTGCTCATGCCATCCCCTTGGGGACAGCAGTGGCCAAACGAATCGGGCTCGCGATGGGGGGATGCGGACACACCGACGTCGTGGATGTCCACGTCGCTCTGGTCGCTCGTGACCATCGTGCAGTGGTAATTACCTCGAACCGCGACGACATCCTCGCCGTCGCCCCTGATCTCCAGGAGCGGGTTGCCGAGGTCTGAAGAAGCAGCTCTCGCAAAACCCGGCATAGTCGGCTATTATCGAACATGTGTTCGACACTAGCCCGCCTTACGCCGAGCTGCACTGCCACTCCAACTTCAGCTTCCTGGACGGGGCCTCTCCCCCTGAGGAGCTGGTCGAGGAGGCCGCCCGGCTGGGGTTGAACGCGATCGCGATCACTGACCACGACGGGATGTACGGGGTGGTGCGCTTTGCCGAGGCCGCCCGCGAGCAGGACGTCCAGACCGTCTTCGGGGCGGAGCTCACGCTGGGTCTCACCGCACCACAGAACGGCATACCCGACCCAGAGGGTGAGCACCTGCTCGTGCTGGCCCGCGATCCTGAGGGTTACCGCAGGCTGTCCCGGGTGATCAGTGATGCGCAGCTCGCCGGGAAGGAGAAAGGCCGGCCGGTCTATGACCTCGATGCGGTAGCAGCCGCCGCGGGCGGGCACTGGGTGGTGCTCACCGGTTGCCGCAAGGCAGCGGTGCGGGCGGCGCTGCAGCGCGCAGGGTCGGCTGCCGCAGCCAGGCAGCTACGCCGGTTGACCGAGCTGTTCGGCGTGGACCACGTGGTCGTCGAGCTCACTGCCAACGGTCTGGCCGACGATACCGAGCGCAACGACGAACTTGCCGCGCTGGCCGCGGCGCATGGGCTGGATACTGTCGCCACCACCGCTGCACACTACGCCACCCCCTCCCGGTATCGGCTGGCCACCGCACTGGCCGCGATCCGGGCCCGGCGCAGCTTGGCTGAGATGGACGGCTGGCTGCCAGCCGCGGCAACGGCGCACCTTCGGTCCGGCGCCGAGATGGCCGAGAAGTTTGCCCGCTGGCCGGGGTCGGTTGAGCGGGCCGCCGCGCTGGGCCGGGAGTGCTCCTTTGACCTGCGTCTGGTGGCGCCGGACCTGCCGCCCTTCGTCGTCCCCGGCGGCCACACTGAGGCCAGCTGGCTGCGTGAGCTCTCCCGGCTCGGCGCGACCACCCGCTACGGCAGCTACGACGAGTGCCCCGGTGCCTACCACCAGATCGAGCATGAACTGGCCATCATCGAGGAGAAGAACTTTCCCGGCTATTTTCTCATCGTCCACGACATCGTGGCGTTTTGCCGCCGGGCCGGCATCTTTTGCCAGGGTCGCGGCTCGGCGGCCAACTCCGCAGTCTGCTACGCGCTGGGTATCACCAGTGTCGACGCGGTGGCGATGGACCTGCTCTTCGAACGGTTTCTCGCTCCGGATCGGGACGGCTACCCCGACATTGACCTGGACATCGAGTCTGACCGCCGCGAGGAGGTCATCCAGTATGTCTATGGCACCTACGGGCGCGACTGCGCTGCCCAGGTCGCCAACGTCATCACCTACCGGGCCCGCTCGGCGGTGCGGGAGGTGGCCAAGGCGCTGGGCTACTCAAGTAGCACCCAGAACGCCTGGAGCAAACAGATCGACTGGTGGGGACCGCTGACGCGGGCTGCCGAGGCGAGTGCTGATGGTTCGACTCGGCAAGCAGGTCTCACCGAGATACCGGAGCCGGTGCTGGCGCTGGCCGCCGAGCTGGAGGGATTCCCCAGGCACCTGGGTATTCACCCCGGTGGCATGGTGATCTGTTCCCGTCCGGTGGCCGAGGTCTGTCCGGTGGAGTGGGCCCGCCGGGATCACCGCTCGGTGGTGCAGTGGGACAAGGACGACTGCGCGGCGGCTGGGCTGGTCAAGTTTGATCTGCTCGGGCTCGGAATGCTCTCCGCGCTGCACTACGCGGTCGATCTGGTGGCCCGCCACTACCGGCACCGGGTGCAGCTGTCCGATCTGCAGCCCACCGACCCGGCCGTTTACGCGATGCTCGCCCGGGCCGATTCGGTCGGGGTGTTCCAGGTGGAATCCCGCGCACAGATGGCTACCCTGCCCCGGCTGAAACCGCGCTGTTTTTATGACCTGGTGGTCGAGGTGGCGCTGATCCGCCCTGGTCCGATCCAGGGTGAGTCGGTGCATCCCTACATCCGGCGCCGCAACGGCCAGCAGGCCTGGGACTACGACCACCCACGGCTGGCGAACGCGCTGCGCAAGACGCTGGGTGTCCCGTTGTTCCAGGAACAACTCATGCAGATGGCCATCGACGTCGCGGGTTTCTCCGCCGCTGAGGCGGACGAGCTGCGCCGCGCGATGGGCGCCAAACGGTCCACCGAGCGGATGGAGCGCCTCCGCGGACGGCTATTCGACGGAATGGCCCGTCATGGCATCACCGGCGAGCTCGCCGAGAAGATCTACGCCAAGCTGCTGGCCTTCGCCAACTTCGGCTTCCCGGAAAGCCACGCGATCAGCTTCGCCTCGCTGGTGTACTACAGTGCCTGGTTCAAGCATTACTACCCGGCTGCGTTCTGCGCCGCCCTGCTGCGAGCCCAACCAATGGGCTTCTACTCCCCGCAATCGCTGATCGCCGATGCAAGGCGGCACCGCGTCATTGTCCGAGGCCCAGACGTCAACGCCAGCGGAGTGCACGCCGGGTTGGAACCGGCCGCGGAGGGCGCGCCGCAGCAGGCGGTGCGGCTGGGACTGGCCATGCTGCGCACGGTGGGCCAGCCGCTGGCTACCCGGATAGTCGAGGAACGGGAAACCCACGGCCGCTACTGCGGCATCGCTGATGTCACGTATCGGGTGGGGTTGACCACGGCCCAGGCCGAGGCGCTGGCCACCGGGGGGGCGTTCGACCAGTTTGTCCCCGGGCGCCGCCAGGCGCTGTGGGCTGCCGGCGCGGTGGCCACGCAGCGGCCGGACCGGTTGCCCGGCACTGCGGTGGGGGTCCGCGCCCCACCGCTGCCCGGGATGAGCGCACTCGAGCTCGCTGCGGCTGACGTCTGGGCCACCGGGGTCTCGCTGGAGTGCTTCCCCACTCAGTTCCTCCGGACCGACCTAGCCGCCCTGGGCGTGGTGACCGCCGCTGAGCTGCGGGAACGGGAGGATGGGCAGCGAGTGCTGGTGGCCGGCGCGGTGACCCACCGGCAGCGTCCGGCCACCGCGGGTGGGATCACCTTCCTCAATCTGGAGGATGAGACCGGCATGGTGAACGTGATCTGCTCACCAGGTTTCTGGGTGCGGTATCGCACCATCGTGCGAGCCTGCTCAGCGCTGCTGCTCCGCGGCCAGCTGCAGATCGCCGAGGGAGTGATCAACGTGCTGGCCGAGCACGCCAGGGCACTGGACATGCGGGTAGGCTTAACTTCCCGCGACTTCCGATGAGTTTGGTGGTGGAGTCGGAGTGGAGTATCGGGGGGCAGGCTTCGCGCGCTATCTGCCGCGGGTGCATCCAGCGCCGACTTCACCCAGCGTCACGTGATCGGAGTAGGGCGATGGAGGTCAAAACCTGTGGATCAGCGGCTCGGACGCGGGCCCCGTTGACCCTGGTTCCGGGGGATCGGTCTGCGGGTATAGTCCAGTGGCGAGCGCTGGGCCCGGTGGAAGCCGTGGTCGGTGGGCGGCTGGTCGATTTGGGACCGCCGAGGCAACGCGCGCTGTTCGGGTTGTTGTTAAGTCGGATAGATCAGCTGGTAGCAGTCGATGTGCTGATTGACGAGTTGTGGTCGGGAAATCCCCCCGCAGCGGCACTGACCTCGCTGCGGACATACGTGTCAAACCTGCGGCGGGTGTTGGAGCCGGGCCGCTCACCCCGGGGGCCGACGACCGTGCTACACACGCGCACGCCTGGTTATCTCTTGGACAGCCGAGGCGTCGAGTTCGACGTGCACCGGTTTACCAGGCACCTCACGGCCGGTCGAGACGCGCTGGGTCGAGCGGACCCCAAGCGTGCGTTGGATGAGTTCGACGCGGCGCTACAGCTGTGGCGCGGGCGCGCCTACGCCGACATGGACGACGCCAGGTGGGCGGCACCAGATGTGGCGCGGCTGGAGGAGCTCCGGCTGTCGGGGGTCGAGGAGCGGTGCGCCGCGCAGTTGCAGTTGGGTGACCACCACGGCGCGGTGGCTGAGCTGGACGCGCACGTGCGGGTCCATCCGCTGCGCGAACGCGGCTGTGAGCTGCTCGCTCTGGCGCTGTATCGGGCCGGACGGCAGGCCGAGGCCTTGGCGGTGTTGCGGGATACCCGGGAGCGGTTGGCCGAGGAGCTGGGCATCGACCCGAGTGCGGCGCTACGGCGGTTGGAGGGTGACATCCTCGTTCAGGCGTCGACCCTGGACTGGCGCCCGCCGACGTCGAGCGCACCCGTCGCGGTGCTGGCCCCGCCCGCCCAGCCGACACTGGCTACCGTCCAGCCGACACTGGCTACCGTCCAGCCGACACTGACTACCGTCCAGCCCACACTGGCTACCGCCTCGCCCGCGCCGACTGCCGCGTCGGCGGCCGCCGTGGCCTCGCCCGATCCTGGCGGGGCCAGGGCGGTGACCGAACGAGGTCAGGTGCGGCTGCGCCTGCCGGGGGTGTGGAATGTCGGCCCGCGCAACCCAGGGTTCGTCGGTCGGGACGCCACGCTTGAGCACCTGCGGGAGCGGCTGCGTTCCGGCGGGACGGCCGTCGTGCAGGCGCTGCACGGCATGGGCGGGGTGGGCAAGACCCAGGTGGCGGTGGAATACGTGCACCGCTACGCCGCCGACTACGACGTAGTGTGGTGGGTCAGCGCCGAGGAGACCGGTCTGATCGGCGAGCAGTACGCCGCACTCGCGGCTGAGCTGGGCCTGATTCCTCCGATGGCCGACACACTGAACGCGGTCGGGGCACTGCGCAGGTACCTGCGGGGGCAGAGCCGGTGGCTGCTGGTGCTGGACAACGCCGAGTCACCCGCTGACCTGCGTGCCTGGCTGCCCACGGGGCCGGGACACACCTTGATCACCTCCCGCAACCCCAGCTGGGGGGAGCTGGCCGCCCGGATCGAGATCGATGTGCTGTCCCGCCGTGAATCGCTGGAGTTGATCCACCTCTGCTGGCCGGGCGCCGGGGCGGCCGAGGCCAGCCAGCTGGCCGAGGCGCTGGGCGACCTGCCGCTGGCGTTGGCCCAGGCGGCCAGGTTCCTGGCCGAGACCGGCATGCCGGTTGAGCACTACCTGAACCTGCTGGAGACCCGGGCGGAGGAACTGCTTGACCAGAGCCCACCGGAAAGTCACCCGCATTCCTTCACTGCGGCGGTCCGGTTGGCCACCGACCAGCTCGCGCAGACCGATCCGGTCGCGCTCGCCCTGCTGCGCATCGGCGCGTTTCTCGCCCCAGAACCCATCCCCGCCGACCTGGTGACTCGTCCCGTCGCCGTAGCCGACGGCGACCTGCCACCGGAGTTAGCGACGCTCACCGCCGCAGTGGCCAGCCCGGTGGCGGCGCACCGCAGTCTTGCCCGGATCGGCAGCTACGGCCTGGCCCGCACTGATCAGGGGCTGCAGCTGCACCGACTGACTCAAGCCGTGCTGCGCGAGCAACTCACCGACGCCCACGCCGCCGCATATCGCCGCTACGCCCAGGCGCTGCTGGTCGCGGCGGACCCTGGGGACGAGCAGGACCCAGCGTGCTGGTCAGGCTGGGCGCGGATCTTGCCCCATCTGCTAGCCACCGACCCCGCCACCAGCCCCAGCCCCGACCTTCGCGACCTCGTCTGCCGCGCCACCTGGTACCTCTATCAGCGTGGTGACGCCCGGTTGGCCAATAGCCTCGCCGAGCACCTTCACCGGCAGTGGAGCACACGGCTCGGGCCAGATGACCGGCACACCTTGCGGGCCGCTCATGTCCTCGCTCTTTTCCTCTCTACCGTCGGCCCCTACTGCCAAGCTCGTCGGTTCGCAACGGACACGCTCGCTCGGTGCCGGCGGGTGTTCGGTGACGACGACCCCGACACCCTGCTGGCAGCCCATCACCTCGCGCTCTGCTTGTACGTGATGGGGGCGTTTGAGGAGTCCCGGCAGCTCAGCGCCGACACCCTGACCCGCAGGCGACGAGTACTCGGCGACGACCACATCGACGTCCATCGCACGGTTCAGACCCTCGCCCACAACCTGCGTGAGCTGGGTGATGTTGAGGTAGCCCGGCAACTACACGAAAACTGCCTCGCTTACGCCCGACGGGCGTTTGGCGACGAGCACCCCGACGCCTTTTACGCGGCGAACGACCTTGGCCGCGACCTGCACGCGCTCGGCCAGATTGACGCGGCGCGACAGTTGCATGAAAGCACTCTCGCTCGGGCGAGGCACATCCTTGGCGAGGATCATTACTGGGTCATGGCCAGCGTCAACAACCTCGCTCGCGACCTGCTCGCACTGGGTGAGGTTGAGATAGCCTGGCGGCTTAGCGAGGACACTTTCGCCCGGGCGCGGCGGCGCCTCGGCGAGGGGAACTACTTCACCATGGAGGTTGGGAACACCCTTGCTGCCGCTCTCTGCGCAGTGGGGGTGATCGAGGCGGCCCAGCAACTCAGCGAGGACACGCTCGCCCGAGCGCGGCGGGTGTTCGGCGCGGACCACCCGCACACTCGGACGGCGGCCGCCAACCTCGCCACCGCCCTGCGGTTGGCGAGGACTTCACCCCGGCAGGGCGAGTGCGATCCGCCAGCGCAGTGACCTGGCGAAGCCCGCCCGCGTCGCCTCGCCGCGGAGCAGGCGCAAATGGGTTACTCCGGCTTCAATCCCGTTCCAATCCGCCAGGTATCCCCCGCCAAGCCCGGTGACCGATGGTGGCCCGGTGACAGCCGCCACGAGGAACTGCCGCTGCACCGACACCCCGGATGACGTCGCTGACCTGCTGGCCCGGGCGGTCGGCGGTGACCGGCTGGCCTGGGACGACATTGTGCGCCGATACGCCCCGGTTGTGTCCGCGACGGTGCGCTCGTTTGCGCTGCAGGACGCCGACGCGCTCGACGCGATGCAGATGACCTGGCTCCGGCTGGCCGAAAACGCCCACCAAGTGCAGTTCCCTGAGCGGCTGCCCGGGTGGCTGGCTACCACCGCCCGTCGCGAATGTCTGCGCATCCTGAGCCGGACCATGCTCGCGCCGACGCTCTGCGACACCGCACCTGATACCGTCGCGGATCCTGCGGTGGGTCCGGAACAGCGCGTCATCGATGCCGACACCACCCGGGCGTTGTGGGACATTGTCGCGGAGTTGCCGCCTCGTCGGCGAGCCTTGCTGCGGGAACTGTTCACCGACCACCCGCTGCCCTACGTTGAGGTCGCCCGCGTGGCCGGAATTCCCCTCGGGGGGATCGGGCCCACCCGGGCACGAGCCCTGCGGCAGCTTCGAGACATGCTCATTGATGTGGGGCTGAACCCGGACGCCTGACGATAAAGGCCCGCCGCCCCGCAACCGACCAGCTCGACAGTTCCCGAGCTCGACAGCAGAGTTTTTCGATCATGGTCAGTGGGCGCTGGCGTCGAGTTTGGGGGTATTGAGCGTTCGCGCTTGCAACGTTGCGCGACCAGGTGGTCACGGTAAGGAGTTAGATCTGGCAGGGTGGCGTCCTGCAGGAGTCCACCTCGATCGATCAACTCAAGGAGACTGCAACAGATGGGACCGCAGTTCGGCACTCAGGTCGAGCAGATGCAGGCGGCGGCAGCGCACGTTGAGCAGGTGAACCAGAGCGTGCAGGGTCAGCTCAAGGCTCTATACAACCAGCTGGAACCACTGACGGGAGCGTGGAAGGGCCAGGCAGCGCTCGCCTTCCAGATGCTGATGGACCGGTGGACTGTCGAGGCGCACCAGCTCAACGACGCTCTCCACAAAATCGGGGAGCAGATCCGCGGATCCGGGGCCACGTATGCCCAGGCCGATGAGGCTGAGCAGCAGAACTACTCGCGGATCATCAGCCAGGCGCTGAGCCACTGAGAGTGCCCACCCAGGCCCCGCAACACCACACAGGACTGTAAGGAGACAGACCCGTGCATGACGGCATGATCCTGGTCACTTTCGGCGAGCTGGATAACGCGCAGAAGTCGATTCAGAGCACCTGGAACAACATCAGCCAGCAGCTGGATGACCTCAAGAGGTACCTGCAGCCGCTGGTGAGCACCTGGACCGGCGATGCGGCGAGCGCCTACCACGATCACCAGGCGAAGTGGGATCAATCGATGGCCCATCTGAACCAAGTGCTGAACCAAATCGGGGTGGCGCTGGGGACGTCGAACCAGAACTACCAGGAGGGCGAGGCAGTGAACACCCGGCGTTGGGCGTAGCCGCCCCTGGTAGAGCCCCCCTGATCGAGGTCCTGGGGTTGCCGTCGGGCGGGACACCACCCGGCGGCGACCCCGTTTTGACCGTATCGTGCGGCGGCCGGTATCGTTTGGCCGCTGCTGTGCGGATGTGCGCGGCTCCTGAGTTGATGCCCGTCGCGCGACGGGCGTCTCTACAGAAGCGCAACGCCGCACCAGCACCCTGAAGAGAAGTCCGCGAACTGCGATAATGAGGTAGGTCCGTGCGCACGTACAACCCTAAGCCTGGCGAGGTTGAGCGCGCCTGGCATGTCATTGATGCCACGGACGTGGTGTTGGGCCGCCTCGCCAGTCAGGCCGCCACGCTGCTGCGCGGCAAGCACAAGCCCACCTACGCTCCGCACGTTGACACCGGTGACTTTGTCGTCATCATCAATGCGGGTAAGGTGGCGCTGTCCGGCAACAAGGGTGACCGCAGCTTCGTCTACCGGCACAGCGGTTACCCTGGTGGGCTCAAGCGACGCTCGTTCTCCGAGATACTCGCCACGCAGCCGGAGCGGCTGGTGGAGCGGTCCATCAAGGGCATGCTCCCGAAGAACACGCTGGGGCGGGCGATGGCCCGCAAACTCAAGGTCTACGCCACTGCTGAGCACCCCCACGCGGCCCAGCGGCCGCAGCCCTTCCAGATCACCCAAGTCACCCAGTAACCATCACGACCCAGGGACCATCACGATCCAGGGACCACTACCCACCAAGAGACCGCAACCAGTAAGGACCTGAGAGACGCCGTGACCACTCCGCAGACTCCGCAACCCGAGACCGGGTCGGCTGCCGCCGTTGCACCGGTTCCACCCGTGTCGGCGATGCCGATGCCCGGTGGTCAGGCCGTGCAGGCCGTTGGTCGCCGTAAGGAGGCGATCGTGCGGGTGCGCCTGGTACCTGGCACCGGTGTTTTCACGCTCAATGGCACCACCCTGGAGCAGTACTTCCCGAACAAGGTGCATCAGCAGCTGATCCGGGAACCCCTGCTGACCGTCAACAAGCCGGAGGCCTACGACGTGCTCGGCAACCTCACCGGTGGTGGGACCTCCGGTCAGGCTGGCGCGCTGCGGTTGGCCATCGCTCGGGCACTGGTTGAGCTCAACATCGATGACCGCCCGGTGCTGAAAAAGGCGGGCTTTCTCACCCGTGACGCCCGAGCGAAAGAACGCAAGAAGTACGGTCTGAAAAAGGCGCGCAAGGCGCCCCAGTACTCGAAGCGTTAGTACCCACCCGCGTTGACGCGGCGCCTGTTCGGCACCGACGGGGTGCGGGGGCTAGCCAACTCCGAACTCACCCCAGAGCTTGCGCTGGCATTGTCCGGTGCGGCGGCACGGGTGCTCACCGAGCACGGTCTGGGGCACCGCCCGGTCGCTGTGGTGGGCCGGGACCCTCGGGCCAGTGGGGAGATGCTTCAGGCAGCCGTCACCGCCGGCCTGGCTTCCGCCGGTGCTGATGTGCTACAGGTCGGAGTCTTGCCCACGCCAGCGATTGCCCATCTCGTAGCGGACTTCTCCGCTGACCTCGGTGTGATGATCTCCGCCTCGCACAACCCGATGCCCGACAATGGCATCAAGCTCTTCGCCGCCGGCGGTCGCAAACTTCCCGACGCGGTGGAGGACGAGATCGCAGCCCGGGTGGGCTGCTGTGACCTCCAGCGGCCCACCGGAGCTCGGATCGGCCGGGTGCGCGAGGCACCGGAGGCCGCCGGACGATATGTGGATCATCTGGTGCGGGCCTGCCCGCAGTCCCTGGCCGGGATCCGCGTCGTGGTGGACTGCGCGCATGGTGCGGCGTCCGTCGTCGCGGCGCAGGCCTACCGTGCGGCCGGGGCCGAGGTGATGGCGCTGCATGCGCAGCCCGACGGTCTCAACATCAATGACGGCTGCGGGTCGGCGTATCTGGAGCGGCTGCGGGAGGCGGTGCTGGCGCACCACGCGACGCTCGGTATCGCCCACGATGGCGACGCCGACCGGTGCCTGGCCGTGGACGCCACCGGCGAAGCGGTAGACGGTGATCAGATCATGGCCATTCTCGCCTTGGCGATGCGGGAAAGCGGGGAGCTCGTCGCGGACACGTTGGTCGCCACCGTGATGAGCAATCTCGGGTTGCACCTAGCAATGCGTGAGCACGGTGTGGTGGTCAAGACCACCCCGGTGGGGGACCGGTACGTGCTGGAGGCGCTGGCGGCGGGGGGGTTTTCTCTGGGCGGCGAGCAGTCCGGGCATGTGGTGCTCCCGGGGTATGCCACCACGGGCGACGGGTTACTCACCGCGTTGCGACTGATGGTCCGGATGGCGACCTCGGGGCGGAGTCTGGCGGATCTGGCTGGCGTGCTGACCCGGCTGCCGCAGGTGCTCGTCAACGTCGCCGTCGCGGACAAGACAGCGGCGGTGGCCGCACCCGCGGTGGCCGAGGCCATCGCCGATGCGGAGGCTGAGCTGAGCGGGACCGGCCGTGTGTTGTTGCGCCCCTCAGGAACCGAGCCACTCGTGCGGGTGATGGTCGAAGCCCCCACCGAATTCGCCGCCAGCACCATCGCCCAGCGCATCGCCAAAGTCGTCGCAGAGCACGCGTCGGCCTGACTCCCGAGTGGGGTCTTAGGGCGCGGGAGCACTCGATACTAGATCAACTAGGTCCTCAGAACTTTGGCGTGTGCGTCATGTTGTTCTGCGGCGTACCCATGTCTGCTGCCTATCAGCGGGTTCGGTGTCTGGCCGGCTACTGGGGAGCGGCATGGCCGATCGGGACGGTGCGGGGAGTTCGGCGCGGCGGGTGGCGGTGGTGTGTCGATCCTGACTGTGTGTCCTGGGGGGAGCGTGGTCACCATCAGATCGGTCACCCTCAAGCCCAGGTCGGCTGCCCTGGTGGGTGGTTACGTTTGGGAAGATCACTGTTTCGGTGCCAAAACCGACACAATGTGTCGGTTTTGGCACCGAAACAGTGATCATGGGGTCCCGAGCTCAGCTCAGCCACTCTGCTGGGCGGTCCGAGGCAGCGCCTCGCCTAGCTTGACTCCAGGCCATAAGCCGCCCACTGGTCGTCCAATTGTTTGATAGCCGGGGTTGTCTGCCAGGGCTGCATCCGGGCGCGCGTCGTGCGCAGTTCCTTTACCAGGCGTGCCGAGTGGGTCTGGGCGGCCAAGCCAGCGGCGTCGCCGATCACCCGCGCCGCCTCATCGATCTCACCGGATTGCAGATGGGCATTACCCAGGTAAAGCATGCAGACGGCGTGACCGTCCACGAAAGACTTGTCGTACAGCGCCAGCGCCGTCTTGGCGCTTTCCGCCGCCTCTTGTGGTCTCCCCAGCCATAGCAGACACTGGCTCTTCGCGCGGGGGAGATACCATTGATTGAGGAGATAATACCCTATCGATCCGGCCGGTGCCTGCTCCGCTGATGCCAGGGCATCCTGAGCCCTCTCGAACTCGACCAGGCATGCCGTATACTGACCATCCAGCGCGTAGGCTGTGCCAGCCGCTTGCGCTGCCAAGGTCCGCATAGCCGGGTCCTCGGTTTTGCTGACCAGGCTCTGGGCGGCCGCAGCGAGCTCGATGGCGGGGTGTGCCTTACCCTGCCAGGATGCGTGATCACTCATTTCGCACAGTGCGTAGATAGTGAGTTCGATGTCGCCCGCGTCCCGCGCCGCTGCCCGGGCCTGCTCGCCGTAACGCTGGGCGCTGTCGTAGTCATTGTGATCGAAGAAATAATATGCGATGGACGTCGACATATCACTGTATACCGAGAGGAGCTGGGGGCGAAGATCGCTTGGGCAGTCCCCCAGCAAACTGCGGACCAGGTTCCGTTGCGCGAGCGCCGTGGGCAGCACCGCGCGCGAGCCCAGCGCGTCATCTAGTCGTTTGCAACCCTGGAGCATGGTAGCCAGGTGGTTGATGACCGTCTCATCCAGCAGATTCGGTGACACGATGGCGCGGGTCAGGCGTTCCTGCTCCTCAGCATTCAGACCGATCACGATAGGTGCGGCGGCGACGGTGGTGGCTGCCGACCCCAGTTGCTGGAGTAGTTTTCGACGCTTCATTGTATTCGCCCATCTGCGGAGGAATCTCGTGAGCTGGTCTTGTATCTGATCCGCCCAGTCAGCAGGCAGCGTCTGGTCTGCCGCAGCACCCAGGAACGTGAGAAACGCCAGCGGTGCCGCGAACCCCTCGGTCAATTCCGCGCCCACAACGGCGACCATGCTGGCCAGTGTTTCTGGCGGTGTCAGCGCCATGTGTCGGTCGGTATCGCGGGAAGCGCCGACAGATGCCGCGGCGAGCGGCAGGTGCCGTCGTGACCCGTCCTTCTCTGCTGGCTGGGACTCGTGATTCAGGCTGTCCGCCGGCTCGGGGAGGTGCGTGTCGGCGTCGGGTTGCGGGGAGAGTTGGAACCAGAGATAGCGCTGCGGTATGTGTAGGGCGCGGGCCCATTGGTCGAGTTTCGTCAGGTCGTGGGTGGGCTGCGGGGTGCGTTCCAGGCGGCTGATCTGGCCTTGGGTCAGGCCAAGCCAACGGCCGACCGTCGCCTGGGTGAGCACGGGGCGGTGTTCGTGGCGGTAGGCGTAGAGCACCTGGCCAAAATGCCGAGCCGCCAGCGCCTCCTGCAGTGCGGCGCCCCGCCAAAAGTCCTCGGGCTTAGTCGGGGCGCTGGCGGCTTCCTGGAGCTCCCGCGCCACCTCACGACGGGAGCACGGGCCACACCGTGGCGAACGGTTGTCGCGGGCCAGCGGTATCCCGCACCCCGCACAACACCGCCGCTGACCCGCCGAGCCCGCCACCGTCCCTCCCCCGTGCCTGCCGGACGTACACGCTAGCCCGCCCCCAGCCTACTGACGGGGGCCTGTCCCGCTAAGAACTCGCTGAGCTGGGCCAAACCGCGGGCGGCGCTGCCGGAGCGCAGCACACCCCGCCCGACCCCGTGTCGGGTCGGGACGAGCGACATCGCGCAGATCCGCGACGCCACCCAGACGTTCACATCCCGAAGCCGCCTCTACGGCGGCGGGGCGGTTCACTGTGGCAATCTGACGCTGGGACCATCTGGATGGTGACCGTCGCCGTAGCGGTGAGGCGCGAATAGCGGATCAGGGGAGCGGTGTGGGTAAAAATCAACGGCGTCTCTACGTGTGTCCGCAATGCTATGGCACTCGGGTGATCATAGAGTGGAAGCGTGCGCGCTTGAGTGACCACCCTGAGGTGGAGGAGATTCAGACGGCGCAGAGCTGCCCCACCTGTGATGGGGCTGGGCAGATCCTCGGGCCGGCGACGTAGCCGCCAGCCGAGACTGGCCGTATACTGCAGACCACGATCAATCGAGACGACGCGGATCACTCCCAGTAACAGGGGCAGGCCAGCACGGACGCCGTCACGGTGGCCGGCGTCTGTGCTGGTCAGCATGGCGGAGGATGCGGGATTTGAACCCGCGAGGGGCTATCAACCCCAACACGATTTCCAATCGTGCGCCCTAGGCCACTAGGCGAATCCTCCGTGGGGAAGGCTACCGCCAGCGGCGCTACCCGCCAAAGCTGCTGGTAGCGGACTGGTCTGGGAGGGTGCCGTGCCCTGGCGAGGGTTAGCCCCTACACTGGGCAGTGGACCCCGCGCGGCGTCCATCTTGCGAACCCCCCCAGGGTCGGAAGGCAGCAAGGGTCAGCAGGCTCTGGCGGGTGCGCGGGGTCCTCTGGCCAGAGCAGCGCGCGCTCGCAGCTCAACGGGAGGCGGACCGTAAGGTGAGCGAGGAAGGTGCGCAGCAGGAGTTAGCGCAGCTACGTGAGCGGATGGCCGTGATCAAGCAAGAGGCTGCCGCCGAGGTGGACCGGAAATGGGGATCGCCGTTTCGGACCCAAGAGGTTTTCGATCTCAAGGTACGGGCGAGACTGTCCGGTAACCAGGAGTACCGGTCGCTGCAGGGCCGCCTCCGGGAGATCGAGGCCAGACTCGCGGCGCAGTCAGGTACCGCTGCGGAGGCCGACCCGGCGCGATAGGTCGCCGTCCCGCCGCACCCGCACCCGTACCCGTGCGGGGGCTGGGCGCGGCCGTCCTCAGGAGGAAACCCGATGCGGCCCCAGGCCTTGGTGCGCGGACGTCTGGCCAGCACTGTCGCCACGGTGGCCGCGACGCGGCAGGTGACTCCTCGGATGATGAGCGTCCGGCTCGCTGATGAGAGCCTGGCTGGTGTGGCCGCTGTTCCCGGGCAGACGCTCAAGATCTATGTTCCGGACCTGGTCAGCGGCTTCCTGGTGTCCCGCGACTACACGGTGCGGGACTACGCAGCAGCTGGCCATCCAGCGGACGATCACGAGAGCGTGACCCCCCGTCTGGATATCGATGTCGTGCTGCACGGCGAGGGGCCGGCGGCTACCTGGGCGCGGCGAGTGCGGCCTGGCGAAACCCTGGAATTCGTCGGTCCGAGCGGCCGCTACCGGCCCGATCCGTACGCTGACTGGCACCTGTTCGCCGGGGACGAGACCGCCCTGCCGGCGATCCAGGCGTACGTGGCGATGCTGCCGGCCGATGCCTGCGCGCTCCTGTACCTTGAGATCCCCGACACCACCGAGCAGCAGCCAATGCCGGGAGTGGCCCATCCGACGGTGTGCTGGCTCCACCGCGGCGAGGAGGAACCAGGTACCTCCACGGTGCTCGACGACGCGCTGCGCGCGGTGCGGCTGCCGCCTGGGCAGGGGCGGATCTGGATCGCCGGACACACCCCGACGGTGCGACGGCTCCGGGCGTACCTGGTGGGCGAGCGCGGCATCGACCGGCGTGCGCTGTACGTCAAGGGCTTCTGGGATCGGCAGCAGGCAGTAGACACCATCACCGCCCCCTGATACCGTCAATCCATGGATCGATTGATGGAGACGGGTATGTCTGGAACGGAACGCAGAGTCAGCGCGACTGAGGCTCGGGTCCGCTTCGGGGAGCTGCTCGACGGTGTGACGGCGCGCCATGATGTCGTCTTTGTGGAGCGGGCTGGGAAAGAGGTCGCGGTGGTGGTGTCCGTGGAGGACTGGGAGGCGGCGCGCACCAACCGGTCCGACAAGTGGGCCCGGGCCAACGCGATGCTCGCCGAGTACCACGAGCGGCTCCGGGCGGAGGGCGCGATCGAGCGGCTGACACACTTCGACGTGAAGGAGGCTATCCGTGCCGGACGGGATGACCGGGACGAGGAGCGTTACGGTCGGCTGCGTTGACGCGAGCCTGGTCGTCCGGATCCTCGATGCGGATCCCGCCGTCGTGCCGGTGTGGGAGCAGCTGACGCGACTCGACGGCGAGCTGATCGCACCGAGCCTGCTGCCCTACGAGGTGGCCAATGCGCTGCACCAGCAGCAGCGAGCAGGAAGGATCGCCGTGGAGACGGCGTACGACGGGCTGCGACGCGTCCTGCGACTGCCCATCGAGTTGCACGGGGATGCGCCGCTGCACTCCAGGGCCCTGGAGATCGCCCACGAGCGCCACCTGCCAGCGGCGTACGACGCGCACTATGTCGCCCTCGCCGAGCGTTTTCGGGTGCCACTGTGGACGTGCGACCGCCGACTTGCCGCGGAGCTGCGCGACGGGGTGCCGCAAGTGCACCTCGTGCCGTGAGGACTGTCGGAGCCGCCCGGTAGCCTCGCCCCCGTGGCACTGGCTCTCTACCGCAAATACCGCCCGGCGGCCTTCGCCGAGGTGATCGGCCAGGAGCACGTCACCGAGCCGCTGCGCACCGCGCTGGCGGCCGGTCGGATCAACCACGCCTACCTATTCTCCGGCCCGCGGGGCTGTGGGAAGACCTCCAGCGCGCGCATCCTGGCCCGCTCGCTGAACTGCGCGCAGGGTCCAACGCCGGATCCGTGTGGGCTCTGCCCGTCCTGTGTCGCGCTGGCGCCGGAGGGCGCCGGGTCGATCGACGTCGTCGAGCTCGACGCGGCTAGCCACGGCGGCGTGGACGACGCGCGTGACCTGCGAGACCGTGCGTTTTACGCCCCCGCCGAGTCCCGATACCGGGTGTTCATCATCGACGAGGCCCACATGGTCACCACGCAGGGTTTCAACGCCCTACTCAAGATCGTGGAGGAGCCTCCGGAACACCTCGTGTTCGTCTTCGCCACCACCGAGCCGGAGAAGGTGCTGGCGACCATCCGCTCCCGCACCCATCACTACCCGTTCCGGCTGCTGCCGCCGAGCACCATGCGCGGGCTGCTGGAGCAGGTGTGTGCCCGGGAGGGGGTACTGATCGAGCCCGCGGTCTACCCGCTGGTGATCCGCGCTGGTGGTGGCTCCGCCCGGGACTCGCTGTCCGTGCTGGACCAGCTGCTCGCCGGGGCCGGCACCGAGGGCGTCAGCTACGCCCGGGCGGTGGCGCTGCTCGGGGTCACCGACGTCGCACTGATCGACGACATGGTCTCCGCGCTGGCCGCTCAGGACGGGGCCATGGTGTTCGCCACTATCGATCGGCTGGTGGAAGCCGGACACGATCCCCGGCGTTTTGCCGCCGACCTGCTGCAGCGCTTCCGCGACCTGGTGCTGCTGCGGATCGCCCCCCAGCAAGCCGGCCAGGGGTTGGTCGACGCTCCCGCCGATCAGCTCGCGACGATGACCGCCCAGGCGCACGCTCTGGGGGTGGCCAGTCTCACCCGGTTCGCTGAGGTCACCCACCACGGCCTGGCTGAGATGCGTGGGGCCACCGCGCCGCGGCTGCTCTTGGAGCTGGTGTGCGCCCGGATGCTGCTGCCGGCCGCCGCCGAGGGGGACGCCGCGGTGCTGCACCGGCTGGAACGGTTGGAGCGGCGCCTGGCCACCGTCCAGCCGGTTGCCGCCCAGCTCGCTACCGTCCAGTCGAACGTCGGGGCGGAGGGAACACCTTCCCCAGCGGAGGTTGCCGACCCCGCGCCGACCCCCTCCGCTGGCCGGCCGATCCCGCCCGACCCGGACATCAAGCGCCTAGACGTTCAGGGTTCGGGGGTTCACAGGTTGGAACCCCAGAGTTCGGCACCCCAGCGCCAACCGGCGGCGGGCCAGCTCGACGTGGCTGCGGTGCGCGGAGCGTGGCCGGCCCTGCTGGACGCGGTGCGCGAGCAGAGCCGGGCAACTCAAGCCCTGTTGAGCAACTCCACCGCGAGCGCGGTGGAGGGCGCCACCCTCATCCTGAGCCTGCCCACCGCCCCGCTGGCCCGCCGGCTGGGCGAGGAACGCAACGTCGAGATGATCAGGCGGGCGTTGCGCGACGTCCTGGGTGTTGACTGGCAGGTGCGCTGCGAGCACGCCAACGGTGAGGCAGCTCTGGGTAGTGCCCCGCCGCCGCAGCGCCCTGCTGAGCGAGCCGCCCGCTCACCGGAGCGTCCCGTCTACCGCCGTCCCGCGCCGCCGCAGCCCCCGGACGACGGTATTCCTCCGCCATCCGAACCCCCCCCGGATCCCGACGACCCTGGTGCGGTGGCCTTACCTCAAGCCCCGGTGAATGACGAGACAGCACTGCTCGCCGAGGCCGCCGCAATGCCCCAGGCTCATGCCGAACTCCGGGACCCGGAAGAGATCGCTCAAGAGTTACTTGCCGCCCAACTCGGTGCCCGCCGCATAGAGGACCCGTGAGTGGCGATACGAGTGATCACTCGTATCGCCACTCACGCGGCGCGTTAGCGCCACCACTCCCGCAGGGGCACGTGGGCGTTGCCGGTGCGGTCGGGGCGCACGGCCAGCACCTGGTGCAGCTGGAGTTCGTTGCGCTCAAAGCCCAATCGAGAAGCGCCCATGTACAGGCCCCATACTCGGGCCGTGGGCTCACCGACCTCGGCCACGCACTCCGCCCAGTGCGCGGTGAGGTTGGCGCACCACTGCTTGAGCGTCAGCGCGTAGTGCTCGCGCAGGTTCTCCACATGGCGCAGCTCGAAGCCGACGTCTTGGGCCGCCGTAATGATTGTGCCGGCGCTGGCGAGCTCCCCGTCGGGGAACACGTACCGGTCGGTGAACGCATCGGTCCGGGCTGGCCTGCGGCTGTCCGGGTGGGTGATGCAGTGGTTGAGTAGCCGCCCTCCCGGACGTAGCTTGGCCAGCAGCAGCGCGAAGTACGACGGGTAGCTGTGCACTCCCACGTGCTCGGTGAGCCCGATCGAGCTCACCGCGTCGTAGTCGGTGCCGGGGGCGTCCCGATAGTCCAGGTGGCGCACCTCGGCGAGCTCGCTCAGCCCCTCCCGGAGGATGGCCTGCTGGGCCCAGCAGGCCTGCTCCGCGGACAGCGTGACGCCCAGCGCGCGGACCCCGCGGCGAGCGGCGTGGCGCACCATGCCACCCCACCCGCAGCCGACGTCGAGGAGCCGCATCCCGGCTCGCAGCCCCAGCTTGTCGGCGATCAGTTCGTGCTTGCGCTCCTGGGCCTGGTCCAGGCTCACCTCCGGATGCTCGAAGACGGCGCAGGTGTAGGTCATGGACGCACCGAGCACCAGCTCGTAGAAGCGGTTGGAGACGTCGTAGTGGTGGTGCACCGCCTCGGAGTCGCGGTGCCGGGAATGCGCCAGCCCCTCGAGTACCCGGCGCCACCGGGGCCGCGATTCCTGAGGTGGCGGTGGCACCGGCCACAGCCGCTGCCAGCCCAGCGATCGGGTGATCAGCGCGAGCTCCGCCATCCTCGGGCGCCGGAAGCGCAGCTCGTCGGCCATCACTCGCATGGCCGGGTACGGGTTACCGGGGTGCACTCCGTGAGCGTGGAGGTCACCGGCGATGTAGGCGCGGGCCATGCCGAGGTCGCCCGGCGCGGTGAACAGGTAGGTGGCGCCGCGCGGGGTCGCCAGGTGCACGCTGATCTCGGAGTCGGGCGGGCCGGTCGCGCTGCCGTCATAGGCGGTGAAGCGGACCGGGAACCGTCCATCGGTGAGCAGGTCCACGATCTCGGCCAGCGACACGCGCTCCCCCGTGGTCGACGCCGTCGCCGCAGCGGGCCGCCGGAAGGTCGTCATCGATGGTGCACCGCCTTCGCATAGAGGTCGGCCAAGCGCTGGTCGGGATCGTAGCGTCGTTTGAGAGCGCCGTAGTGCGCACCGCCGTAGCGGGCCTCGAACTCCTCCCGCGAGTAGAACGAGTCCGAGTACAGCGACTTGTGCCCGCCCAGGGCGTCAACCTGGTGTTCGATGGCCCGGTTCGTCTCGTGGCCGGTGCTGCCGGGGGTGATCGGCACGCTGGACCAGAAGCCGACGTTAACGTAGTCCCGGCCGCTCTCTAGCGGATACAGCGGCCAGGTGCGCTCGCCGCGCAGCCGCAGTGGGCACAGCCACACCGGCTCGATGCCGACGTGTTCGACGAACCAGCGCAGGAACTCCGCGGTGCGCTCTAGGGGGATCTCGACGTCCTGGACCACCCGTTCTCGGTGTGGGCGGCCGCGGGCGGCCTCCCAGCGGTTCTCCAGATCGAAACGGTTCACCAGCGTCACGATCTTCCAGTACACGTCGCTACGGCGCAGGCGAGCTGGCCAGAGTCGGCGGATCACCGGATGGTGGACGCCGAAGGCCCCTGAGCACCAGAACCAGTCAGTGTCCCACCGCCACAGGTAGTCGTGGACGCGCAGCACGTCACGATCGCGCTGCTGGATTGAGCGGTAGTAGATCTGCATCCCGGTGTAGTCACTGGCTGGCCCCTGGTACTCAGTCCGAGCGCCCAGCGTCAGGTAGGACTCGGTGGGCGAGAACATCACGCCGTCGAGGTAGTCGACGTCCACCCCCTCCCAGGCGCGGGCCGCCATGATCTGTGCCACCGCGGCGCACAGCTCGTCTACATTCTCGAAGCGCACGTGCCGCAGCGCGACATGTGAGCGTACCGGTTCCAGCTCGATCCGCAGTCGGGTAGCGTAGCCTAGGGTGCCGTACGAGTTCGGGAACCCGGCGAACAGTTCGTCGTCGGGGGTGACGGTGCGATGTTCGCCGGCGCCCGTGAGCACGTCGAACTCCAGCACCGACTCGTGCGGCAGGCCGTTACGAAACGATGCCGCCTCAATGCCCAGCCCGCTGACCGCGCCACCCAGCGTGATCGTCTTGAGCTGGGGCACGACCAGCGGAGTCAACCCATGGGGCACCGTCGCGGCCACCAGTTTTTCGTAAGTGCACATGCCAGCGACCTCGGCGGTGCGGCTGACCGGATCCACCTCCAGCACTCCGGTCAGGCCGGAGACATCCAGGCCGGAGCCTGCGGCGGCGCGGGAGCGGAACAGGTTCGACGTTGACTTGGCCAGTCGCACCGGCGACCCCACAGGAATCGCTCGGTAACTGGTTTGCAGCCGCTGCACGGCCTCCTGATGGCTACGGCGCGCCTCGGTGAGCTGCACCCGTTCACGCTACGACCAAACCGGCCCGACCGCACCAGTGTGGTTGGACCCGACACGGTGGTTGGTCCCGACACGGTTAAGCCCGACACGGCTACCCTGACATGGCTACCCAGACGTGGCTGTGTGCTGAGATCGCTACGCTGTGACCTAGCCACGTTGGCCCCGGGTCGGGTACCTCACCTGGGCCCGGACCCTGAGGAGAGGAGCCGTGGTGCAACCCGGTGCAGCGCCTGATATGCAGATGATCCTGGAGCAGGCCCAGAAGATGCAGCAGCAGCTGATGAGCGCGCAGGCTGAGCTCGCTGAGGCGGAGGTCACGGGGCAGGCTGGTGGGGAGCTGGTCTCGGTCACGCTGACCGGGTCCGGGGAGGTTCGCAGCGTGACGATCGACCCCAAGGTCGTCGATCCCGAGGATGTGGAAACCCTGCAGGACCTGGTGGTGGGGGCGATAGCCGACGCGCACCGCGCCTTGGCGGAGCTCACCGAGCAGAAGATGGGCCCGTTGGCCAGCGCGCTCGGTGGTCCTGGGGGGGGTCTCGGGCTGCCCGGCATGTGATCTGGCGTCGCGAAAGCGGCATGATGGCAGCCGTGTATGAGGGAGTTGTCCAGGACCTGATCGATGAGTTGGGGCGGCTACCCGGTGTGGGGCCCAAAAGCGCACAGCGGATGGCCTTCTACCTGCTGGCCGCTGATCCTGCTGACGTGACAAGGCTGCAGGAGGCGTTGCAGCGGGTCAAGGAAGGAGTGATTTTCTGCGCCGTCTGCGGCACGGTCTCGGAGAAACAGCTGTGCCGGATCTGCTCGGATCCGCGTCGCGACCCGCGGGTGGTCTGCGTGGTCGAAGAGCCCAAGGATGTGCTCGCGGTCGAGCGCACTCGGGAGTTCACCGGCCGTTACCACGTGTTGGGTGGGGCACTGGACCCCCTGTCTGGCGTTGGCCCCGACCAACTGCGGATCCGGGAGCTGCTCACCCGGATCGGTGCTGAGGAGATCACCGAAGTGATCATCGCGACGGATCCGAACACCGAAGGCGAGGCCACCGCCACCTACCTAGCGCGGATGCTGCGGGACTTCCCCGGCCTGTCGGTGACCCGGCTCGCCTCGGGCCTGCCGATGGGCGGGGACTTGGAGTTCGCTGACGAGCTCACCCTGGGCCGGGCGCTCGCCGGCCGCCGCGCAGTCTGACGGTCGCACCAGCGTCCTGCGCCTAGCGCAGAGCTCGGTTCACGGCCGATACCACCGCGTTGAGCGAAGCGGTGAGAATGGACCCGGAGACGCCGACGCCCCAGAGGATCTGCTCGCTGAGGCTGCACTCGACATATGCCGCCGCTGCGGCGTGGTCACCGGCGGACATCGCATGCTCGACGTAGTCGAGCACCCGGACGTCGAAGCCCAGCACGGCCAGGGCATCCACGAAGGCCGCGATCGGCCCGTTGCCCGACCCGGTGATTCGGTACTCCTCGCCCTCCACCAGCACGGTGGCGCAGATCTCGTCATGACCCGCGCCGTCATCGGACAACTGGTGCCCCAGCACCCGCAGGGGAGTGGTCCGGTCCAGGTAGTGCTCCGCGAAGATGTCCCGGATCTGCTGCGGCGAGACCTCGCCACCGTCGGCATCGGTGTGCTGCTGGATGATCCGAGAGAACTCGATCTGGAGCCGGCGCGGCAGGTCCAGCTGGTGCTCCGCCTTCATCACATAGGCGATACCGCCCTTGCCCGACTGCGAGTTCACCCGGATCACGGCTTCATAGGTGCGTCCGACGTCTTTCGGATCGACCGGAAGGTAGGGTACTTCCCAGCGATACTGGTCCACATCGACGCCGGCTGCGGCGGCATCGTCGCGCATCGCCCGCAATCCCTTGTTGATCGCGTCCTGGTGGCTGCCGGAAAACGCCGTGTAGACCAGATGGCCACCGTAAGGATGACGTTCAGATACCGGCAGTTGGTTGCAATATTCCACCGTGCGGCGGATCTCGTCGATATCAGAGAAATCGATCTGAGGGTTGATGCCCTGGCTGAACAAGTTCATTCCCAGTGTCACCAGGCACACATTGCCGGTGCGCTCCCCATTGCCGAACAGGCAGCCTTCGATGCGCTGTGCGCCGGCCTGGTAGCCCAGCTCAGCGGCGGCCACCGCAGTGCCACGATCATTGTGCGGATGCAGCGAGAGAATCACCGCGCTGCGCCGTTCCAGGTTGCGGTGCATCCACTCGATGGAGTCAGCGTAGACGTTCGGGGTCGCCATCTCGACGGTGGCCGGCAGGTTCAGGATCACCGGCGCCTCCGGGGTAGGCCGCCAGATCGCGGTGACCGCGTTACACACCTCCGCGGCGTAACTCAGCTCGGTGCCGGTATAGGACTCCGGGGAGTATTGGAACCGGAAGTCGGTGTCGGAGTATTTATCCGCGTACTCCACCAGCATCTCGGCCGCGGAGGTGGCGATCTTCTTGATGCCCTCGCGTTCCTCCCGGAAGACCACCCGGCGCTGCAGGATGGACGTCGAGTTGTAGATGTGCACGATCGCTTTACGCGCCCCACGGAGGGCCTCGAAGGTGCGTTCGATCAGCTCAGGCCGGCATTGGGACAGCACCTGGATGCGCACATCGTCGGGCACCGCGTCCTGGGTGATGATCTCGCGGACGAAGTCGAAATCGGCCTGGCTCGCGGAAGGGAACCCGACCTCGATCTCCTTGTAACCCATCCGCACCAGCAGATCGAACATGCGGCGCTTACGGGCCGGGCTCATCGGATCGATCAGGGCTTGGTTGCCATCCCGCAGATCCACCGCGCACCACAGCGGTGCCTCGCTGATCGTGACGTCGGGCCAGGTGCGATCGGGGAGAGATACCGGCTCCACGGTCTGGGCAAAAGGCCGGTAGCGATGCACGGGCATCGCGCTGCCGCGCTGGAGGTTCCATGAGGGCTGCCCGGCGGAAGCCGGGATGGCGGGCAGCCGGATGCGACTGGTGTTATCTCTCGTGAAGGTGCTGGCGCCGAACTCGGCGGTCTGGGACGTCATCATTGCTGCTTCTGCGCTCTCTGTAGCCGGGTAGGTAGCCGGGGAAATCCGACCGGCGGATGCGCGTGGGCGACTCCGAGACGGGGGGCCGGTCGTCGTCAGACCCCGTCGCGGCGGCGAAGCAGGAGGGCGGGTGCCACCCGGTCACGGTAACCGGCCTCACCCGGGCGTCCGCAACTGTTCTCCCGGATGTCTCGGATACTGGGAGTGGTCGAGTGCGTTCCCGCCAGGACGCTCCGGTGATCATTTCTGCGCGTCGGGTGTCGTCCGTGGCAGACTTTCGACCATGAGTTCCAGCTATACGCCGGTCCGCGGGACGCGCAGCAGGGTCGCCGCAGCGCTCGCGACGGTGATTCGGGTCGTGGGCGGACTCTTTGTCCTGATCTTGGTGGCGCATGTGGCGCTCACGTTAGGTGGCGCAAACCCGGCCAACAGCATCACCAGGTTCGTGGCGTACTGGGCGGACCGTCTCCAGCTGGGCTTCCGCGGCCTGTTTACCCCCGCCGACGCCCGGGTCCGCATCGTGATTGATTACGGCCTTGCCGCGCTGTTCTGGCTTGTCGTGAGCTGGGTGCTCCTCCGTGTGGTGCGACGCCTCGGCTGATTCGCTCGGCCAGGAACCAATCGCGCATCGTCGCACTATCGCGGCTCCATCGCGCTTCGCCGATGACCGGCTGCGTTCCGGGCTGAGAGGCACATCCTGACGGCTATTACGGGTGAATAATCCGATATCCACTCATTCGAGTGATAGGTTAACTTACTGTAGTTATCGACCCAGATTGACGCTCGACCTCGGTATGGTGACGGCGGCTTGCCGGACCGGGGGCGTCACGGTAGGTAACTATCCGCACAGGCGTCTACAGTGGGTGAGCGGCCCTGTTTCCGGCTTCCAGACTCAGGTCGCGCGCGCCGCTTTCGGTCCGTCCTTTCTGCCGTTTGGGCAGCTCAGCAGGGGTAGTTTGATCGCCAATGTGGACCGCGGAAGCTGGGCTAACCCGGCTGCGCAGGGGCGGAATCTCTCCGCCCGCCGGGCTGGAGCGGGTCGGGCTGCGGAGAAGATCACTACACTCTGTCCGCGCGCCCACCCACTTGCTTTCTTGGTCAGCTTCCTCCAAGCTGCCGCGTACGACGGGAGGAGCTGCCCGGCGGAGGCGTGTTGAGAAAGGAGGCCGTCCCAGCGGCGTCGGCCGTTGCGGCGACACTCGCCAGTATCCGCCGTGACTGCCCGCCCAACACGCTTCCCTGCATGAAAAATCCCCTGCACTCAGAAAGCGGTGGTGGAGTTGGCTAGAACGGACGCTCGATCCAGGGGATCTGGAGGAGCTGGACTGTTCAACGTGGTCAGTGTCGTGATCCTTATCGTGGGCGTCTTGGTCATCGGCATAGCGGCAGCGCTGCTTGCCCGGACCTTGGCGGCTGCGCAGAGCATCGACAAGAAGGCGCAGACCATCGCCGGAAATGCCGGCAACATCAACGTCGCGACCAACTCGGTCGCGGAGTTGAACCGGACCAACGAGCTTGCTTCTTCGATCTTGCAGAGTGCGAAGCCGCTGCAGGGCCTGCTCACCACCACCGACGTGACCGCCAAGGACATCGACGCCGTAGCAAAGTCGATCAATGGTACGGCCGGGACGATCAATGGTACGGCCGGGACGATCAACAGTACGGCCTTGACGATCAACGGCACGGCCAAGGACATCAACAACAATGTCCAGACGATCAACGGTACTGCCTACGCGATCAACAGCACCGCGAAAGGCATCGACAACCGGGCAGCGGCCATCCTCGACGTTGCGCAGCGCATCGACGTTGATGTGGCGAACATCAATGATGCCCTGGCCAGGACGATCTATATCGCCAGAAACATCAAGGTCGATACCGGCAACATCGTCAACCAGGCCATCAACGCGGAGCTGACGGCGCGCTGTATCGATGCCAAGGTCCGCCTGAACCTGCTCAACCCGCCGTCGCCGCGCTGCTAGGAGCTAGAGAAGATGACAACACAGCAATTCTCCAGAACGTCGGCAAACGTCCCGCCTCCGGCTACCGGTAGCTCTTTTGCCCGCTTTCTGTGGATCTTCACCACCCTGGGTCTCATCGTCGTCATCGTCGTCATCGGCTTCCTGATCGGCATCGTCCGAGCGCTTGAGTCGATTGACAACGGGCTCTTCACGGCGTCTAGCTCCGTGACCGGCGCCACGGGTAACGTCCAGCCGCTGCCCAACTACATCGGTACGATCAACTCCGCGCTGGCCGATATCGACACCGCATTGAAGCCCATCCGTGGCCAGGTGTCCGATGCCACCGCGTCGTTGGTGTCGATTAGGGGTACCGCGCAGACCATTGACGCGTCGTTGAAGGACACCTCCGCGTCACTGGTCAACACATCCGGCTCGCTGATTGACACCTCGGGAGTCCTCATCGGCGCCTCCCAATCGGTTGAGTACATCTCGAAATCCTTGATCGACACCTCCAATGTGCTGCTCAACGTCCTTGGCCTCGCGCAGTCGATCGATGGCACACTGGAGTCCATTGAAAATATTGACAGCCGAGGCACTGCCTTGATCACACCGCAGGTCAACGTCATCAACGGCCTCCTGCAAGGTATTCAGAATGACACCAGCACCATCAACCTGCAGCTGCAGGAGGTCAACCGCCACCTGATCAACATCTGCACCTCGCCCCTGCTGTCCTTGCTGCCTCCGTTCAAGTGCCGCCCGTAAAGGAGGTGACTGATGCGACGCTTAACCTCCCAGGCTCTTCCCGGGATCATGCTGGTGATCGTCATCCTCTGGGCACTGACTGCGGTTATCTTTCTGACCGGTATTTTAGCTGCTGCTAACCGGATCGAGAGCCGAGTCGGAGTCATCAACAGTGCACTGACGCCGATCAACACCAAGCTCAACACAGTCCCGATCCTCTCTCAGGTCACCGATACCGCAAACAAGATCCGTGATGCGGCGGCCAACCTCAGTCCGACGATCGGGCGCATTTCTGAGTCAGCCAGCAGTATTGACTCCAGCCTCAAGCAGGTCAACGATTCTGTTGGTCCGATCAACAAAGCTGTCAAGCAGATCAACACCTCCGCTTTGGCGATCAACAGCAGTGTCCGGATGATTGCTCCGAACTTGGTCACGGTCCTGGATAGTGCTAGATCAATCAATGGCCATGTGCACTCGATCGATGGGGAGCTCGCCGGAACTCTGGACAATGTGTACGACATCAGGAGTCGTGTCGTTGTCGCTACCGGTCAGGCAGATGACATCATCAGGACTGCCCAGAATATCAAGGGGGATACCGGGTTCATCAGGGCCGTGGTCGGCACTGCTGGGTTTATTGGCACCATCAACGGGGATGCTTTTGCCATCGAGACCTCCCCTTTGTTGTTGAGGTTGTCCAACCTCGGGGTGCTGCGCCAGATGGCTGCTGCCGCTGCGGCCCACCAGGATGCTGCTCCGACCCAGGCGTCACTGCCGGCGTTGGACTTGTTGCCGCAGATTCCGGCACTCGGATTGCCTAATCTGCCGCTGCCGGGTGTGACGCAGTTGCCCACAGTGCTCAGCGATATTCTGCAAAGCCTGCCTGTTGTCGGTGGTGACACCGGGGATCTGCTCGCTTTGGTGGGCGCTGCACCGAAGAAGTAACCTGCCACGAGTTCGATGGAATGGTTCGCGGGGGTGTCGGCCTAGCCAGGGTCGGCGCCCCCGTGATTTCTGTCTCCTGCGCTGGGTTGCTTATCCTAGGCCGCACCACGGCCGTGTTGCCCAGCCTGCCACGTCGGCGGTGACCACACGGCAGAGGTGACCACACGGCAGGGCTGACCCCAGGTACTCTCTGTAGGCGTGCCTCGAGTGGTCGTCGACGTCGTTCCCAAACCCGAAATTCTCGATCCGCAGGGTCAGGCGATCCTGCGCGCGTTGCCCCGGCTGGGTCTGCACGGGGTGCGTGATGTCCGGCAGGGTAAGCATTTCGAGCTCGACGTCGATGACGATGTCGACACCGAGACACTGCACCGGATCGCCAGTGAGCTGCTCGCCAACCCGGTGATCGAGGACTGGATGGTGCACCGGCTGTGAGCCGCACGGCGCGGATCGGCGTCATCACCTTCCCCGGCACGCTGGACGATGGTGACGCGGCCCGCGCCGTGCGCCGCGTCGGGGCCCAGCCAGTGCCGTTGTGGCACGCTGAGGCGGACCTGCACGGGGTGGACGCGGTCGTGGTGCCTGGTGGGTTCTCCTACGGTGACTACCTGCGAGCCGGCGCGATCGCCGCACATCAGCCCGTGCTGCGCGCCGTGCGCGACGCCGCCCGGCGCGGCACTCCGGTGCTAGGTATCTGCAACGGGTTTCAGATCCTCTGCGAGGCGGGTTTGCTGCCCGGGGCCTTGGTGCGCAACGCTGGGCTGCACTTCGTCTGCCGGGACCAGCGGCTGCGGGTGGAGACCAGCGCCACCGCCTGGACCGGTCGGTATGCCTCCGGTGCGGAGATCGTGCTGCCGGTGAAGTCCATCGAGGGCCGCTACGTCGCCGATGCTTCAACGCTGGCCGAGTTGGAGAGCGACGGTCGGGTGGTCTTCCGCTACCTCGGCGCCAGCCCGAACGGCGCGCTGCACGACATCGCCGGGATTGCCTCGGCTGATGGCCGGGTGCTCGGCGTGATGCCGCATCCCGAGCACGCGATCGACCCGCTCACCGGGCCATCAACCGACGGGCTGGACCTGTTCCGCTCCGTCCTCGACGCGGTGCGCGACCCAGGGGATGCCTAAAGACCTTGCGCGGGCACGGTCGGACCCTCACCGCGACCAGCCCAGCGCGGCAGCAGCTCGGCGACGGCGACGTCGAGGGGAAAGGGCTCGCTGACCGACAGGCGTGGGCCGGCCCCGATCATCTGGTAGCAGTCACCGTGCCCAATGCTGTACCTGCTGACCAGCGGCGGTTCCAGCTCGATCCGCCAGTAGTGCGGGATCCCATAGCGAGCGTAGAGCGCGGGTTTGGTGGCGCGGTCCTCCAGATGGCTCCCCGGCGATTCGATCTCGACAGCCAGTAGCACCTCCGAGGGCGCGAACCAGTGCCGTCCCGGCTGATCGCTGTGCACCACGAGAACGTCGGGGATGCGGGTCAGCTGCCGCCCGAAGCGGATCTCCACGGCCTGCGTGACGGCAAGCGGCTCCGGCGCGATGGCCTCCAGGCGCACCAGCAGGCGGGCGGCGACGGCCTGATGCAGGCTCGAGGGCGAGGGCGACACCGTCAGTGCTCCGTCCGTCAGCTCGTGGCGGTAGTGGCTCTCCGGGAGCGCGTCGAGATCCTCGACGGTCCAGCCTCCGGACGGGATCACCAGCAGCGCATCGGGCATAAGTTGTCGTCCTCCTGGGGTTCGGTCGCGTAGCTGGGCGTGGGTGAAGTCTAGAGCACCGCATACCCTCGATGAGGTGCTGACCACCTCCGACCATCCGCAGCCCTACCGGGAGTTGGGGCTGGCTGATGAGGAGTACGCGCGAATCTGTCAGATCCTCGGGCGGGCGCCGAGGGCGGTCGAGCTGGCGATGTATGCGGTGATGTGGAGCGAGCACTGCTCCTACAAGTCCTCTAAGGTGCATCTGCGCTATTTCGGACAGACGACCACCGAGGCGATGCGCCAGCGGATACTCGCCGGGATCGGCAACAACGCCGGTGTGGTCGAGGTCGGCGACGGCTGGGCGGTGACGTTCAAGATCGAGTCGCATAACCATCCGTCCTATGTGGAGCCCTATCAGGGCGCGGCGACCGGGGTCGGCGGGATCGTGCGCGACATCCTGGCCATGGGCGCCCGCCCGATCGCCCTCGCCGACTCGCTGCGTTTCGGCCCCGCCGATGCTGCGGATACCGCTCGGGTGCTGCCGGGGGTGGTCGGCGGAATCGGGGGTTACGGCAACTGCCTGGGGCTGCCGACTATCGGCGGCGAGGTCGCCTTCGACCCCTCGTATGCGGGCAACCCGCTGGTCAATGTGCTGTGCGTGGGGGTGCTGCGGGTGGCTGATCTGCAGCTGGCGCACGCCAGCGGCACCGGCAACAAGATTGTCCTGTTCGGGGCGCGCACCGGCCGCGACGGGATCGGTGGGGTCTCGGTGCTGGCCAGCGAAAGCTTCAGCCCTCATTCCGGGGCCACGTCGGGGGGCCACGGTGCCGAGAGAACGAAGCTGCCCAGCGTTCAGGTGGGCGACCCGTTCACCGGGAAGGTGTTGATCGAATGCTGCCTGCAGCTCGTCGACGCCGGCCTGGTGCTCGGCATTCAAGACCTCGGCGGGGCCGGTCTGGCCTGCGCGAGCAGCGAACTGGCCAGCGCCGGCGACGGTGGCATGCGGATTGATCTCGACGCGGTGCCGTTGCGGACCCCGGGGATGACACCGGCCGAGATCCTGTGCAGCGAGTCCCAGGAACGGATGTGCGCCGTGGTGCGTCCCGGCGATGTGGACGCCGTCCTCGCGCGCTGCGCCACCTGGGACCTCACCGCCACGGTGATCGGTGAGGTGACGGACGGCGACCGCCTGGTGATCACCTGGGGCGGCGAGACCGTGGTGGACGTACCGCCCCGCACCCTCGCGCATGAAGGTCCGGTCTACCACCGTCCCGTGCACCGGCCCGCCACCCAGGACGCCCGGCACGCGGCCACGCCGCAGGAGTTGGCCCGGCCGTCCACCCCGGACGCGCTGCGCGCCACGCTGCTGCGGATGGTAGCCAGCCCCGGGCTGTGCTCCCGGGCCTGGGTGAGCGACCAGTACGACCGCTACGTGCGGGGCGCCACGGTGCTCGCGCAACCTCACGACGCGGGCATGGTGCGCCTTGCCGAGACCACCCAGCGCGGGGTGGCGCTGTCCACCGATGGCAACGCCCGATACTGCGCGCTGGACCCGTACGCCGGCACCCAGCTGGCGCTGGCCGAGGCCTACCGCAACGTCGCGGTCACCGGTGCCACTCCACTGGCCGTGACGAACTGCCTCAACCTCGGTGCGCCCACGGACCCCGGCGTGATGTGGCAGCTCCAGCAGGCCGTCCGCGGGTTGGCTGATGGGTGTGCTGTCCTGGGCATCCCGGTCACCGGCGGAAACGTGAGCTTCTACAACCAGACGGGGGACACCGCGATCCTGCCCACCCCGGTGGTCGGGGTGCTCGGGGTGATCGACGACGTGCGTCGGCGGATCCCGACCGGATGGGGTGGCGCTGGTGCGGAGATCTGGCTGCTCGGCGAGACCCGTGATGAGTTCGGTGGCAGCGCCTGGGCGCACGAGGTGCACGGGCACCTCGGTGGTCGCCCGCCCGCGGTGGATCTGGCCCGCGAGCAGGCGATCGGTGCGGTGCTCGCCGCCGCGTCCCGCGAAAGCCTGGTGAGTGGAGCGCATGATCTGTCCGACGGCGGCTTGGCGCAGGCGCTGGTGGAAGCCTGTCTGCTCAGCGGCTTGGGCGCTCGGGTACAGCTACCCGCGCCGGTCGATCCGTTCGTCGCGCTGTTCTCCGAGTCCTCCGGGCGCGTCGTACTCAGCGTGTCCAGCGCCAGTACGCACCGTCTCGCGCGGCACTGCGATGAGGCTGGGGTGCCGGTAACCCGGCTCGGCGAGGTCCACGCTCCTTCCGTGCTCGAGATCGTCAACGTCGCCACCGTCACCGTGGAGGAGCTGCGGGCCGCGTGGAACGCCACCCTGCCGTCCCTGTTCGCCCACCCGGTACCCGTGCGGGGAGAAGCCCATGGCGCAGCGACGCCGAGTTGATCCCCATGAGCTGCGGGGTGCGCTCGCGGCCCTCGCCGGATGGCTGGACGGGGACACCGCCGCGCCCACCCGCGAGGAGCTGGCGCGGGCCGTCCGGCTCAGTCTTCACGCGCTGGCGCAGCTGGCTCCTGGCGCCACGGTGGAGGTGCGCATCCCACCGTTCGCCGCGGTGCAGTGCGTCGCGGGACCCCGACACACCCGAGGCACTCCACCCAACGTGGTCGAGACCACCCCCAGAACCTGGCTCGAACTCGCCACGGCCCGCCTCACCTGGCCCGCCGCCCTGGCTGAGGGTCGCCTCACGGCCTCCGGCCCGCGCGCCGACCTCTCACGCTGGCTTCCGTTGGTGTGATCCGGGCGTTCATCCTCCATCATGGGGGATATGACGGTGCCCTGGTTCACCTCCGCCATGGGTGAGTTTGATCGACGGGTGCGGGGGGTGCGGCCAGAGCAATGGCACAACGCGACCCCATGCACCGAGTGGGACGTCCGCGCGCTGGTGAACCACGTGGTGACCGAGCAGCTGTGGGCGCCGCTGCTGCTCGACGGGGCCACCGTCGAGGACGTCGGTGATCGCTTCGACGGTGATCAGCTCGGTGATGACCCGCTGCTGGCCTGGGCGAGCGCCGCAGCCGCAGCGCAGGAGGCGTTCGCGGCACCGGGTGCCCTGCGGCGGTTCGTGGAGCTGTCCTCCGGGCGCCGTCCGGCCGAGAGGTACTGCCAAGAGATGACCCTGGATCTCACCGTGCATGCCTGGGACTTGGCGCGGGGAATCCAGGTGCCCGAGCGGCTCGACGAGGAGTTGGTAGGCCACGTGTTGGCGTTCATCGGGCCGCACATTGAGCAGCTGGCTGGCACCGGCTTGTTCGCGCCACCTGTTGTTGTGGGTGACGACGCCGACGCCCAGACCCGGCTGGTGGCCTTACTTGGGCGCCACCCGTGAGCCGCCCAGAAAAAACCACCCAGAATAAAGCCAGAATAAAGAACGCCCCGTAGACTTGAAACCGTCACCCCTCCGGTCGCCCCCAATCCCATGAGCCCCCATTCCGTGAGTACAAGGGAGTTGCAGGTGGGCAACGAAATGCCCCGGCAGGACCCCGGCCACGACCGCGTAGAGCACTATGACGACACCGGAGCGCGCGAGGAGTGTGGTGTCTTCGGCGTGTGGGCGCCCGGCGAGGAGGTCGCCAAGCTGGCCTACTTCGGTCTGTTCGCGCTCCAGCACCGGGGTCAGGAAGCCGCCGGCATCGCGGTGTCCGATGGCTCGCAGGTGCTGGTGTTCAAAGATCTCGGGTTGGTCAGCCAGGTGTTCGACGAGCAGGTGCTGTGCAGTCTGTCCGGGCACATCGCGGTCGGGCACTGCCGTTATTCCACCACCGGCTCCAGCACGTGGGAGAACGCCCAGCCTACCTTTTGCACCACGGCCACCGGCTCGGGTCTGGCGTTGGGGCACAACGGCAACCTGGTGAATACCGCCGAATTGCGGGTGCAGGCCCGTACGCTCGGCGTGCCCACCCGCGACGGGTCGGGGACCGACTCTGACCTGATCACCGGGCTGCTCGCCGCCGCCGCGGACACCGATCTGTACAGCGCCGCCCAGTACCTGCTGCCCCAGCTGCGGGGGGCGTTCTCGCTGATCTTCTGTGACGAGGGCACGCTCTACGCCGCGCGAGACCGCCACGGCATCCGCCCGCTGGTGCTGGGTCGGCTGCTGGCGGGCGGCTGGGTGCTCGCCAGTGAGACCGCGGCGCTGGACATCGTCGGGGCCCGCTTCGTCCGGGAGGTGGAGCCCGGCGAGCTTTTGGCCATCGACGCGAGCGGGTTGCGCAGTTCCCGCTTCGCCAGTCCCAATCCCAAAGGCTGTGTCTTCGAGTATGTGTACCTGGCCCGCCCGGACACCACGATCGCCGGGCGCGGTGTGCACGCCGCGCGGCTGGCGCTTGGCCATCGGCTGGCCCAGGAGCATCCGGCGCAGGCCGATCTGGTCATCCCGGTACCCGAGTCGGGCACCCCGGCCGCGATCGGCTACGCGCAGGCCTCGGGTATTCCCTATGGAAAAGGACTGGTGAAAAACGCCTACGTCGGGCGCACCTTCATCCAGCCGTCCCAGACGATCCGCCAGCTGGGTATCCGGCTCAAGCTCAACCCGCTGCGCGACGTCATCCGCGGCAAGCGTCTGGTGGTGGTGGATGACTCCATCGTGCGCGGCAACACCCAGGGCGCGCTGGTGCGGATGCTGCGGGCGGCCGGAGCGACCGAGGTGCACGTTCGGATTGCCAGCCCACCGGTGCGCTGGCCGTGCTTCTATGGCATCGACTTCGCCTCCACCGCCGAGCTGATCGCCACCGGAGCCGAGGTCGAGGACGTGCGGCGCGCCATCGGGGCCGACAGTCTCGGGTACGTCAGCCTTGAGGGTCTCATCGCCGCCTCCGGACAGCCCGCTTCCCGGTTGTGCACCGCCTGCTTTGACGGTCGCTACCCGATCCCGCTGCCAGCTGACGAGTCCCTCGGCCAGGACCTGCTTGAGGACCTCGACGCGGTGGCGTCGGTGTCCTCGCTGAGCAGGTAACGTAACGATAACTGCTCGTAGGGGCATCTCTTGCGCCATCGCCACCTGTGTCCTGGAGCGCCTGCCATGATCGAGATCGACAGCCTGCACACCACGTACGCCCTGGCTGGGGTGGACATCGCTGCCGGGGAGCGGGCGGTCACCGCGCTGCGAGCACACGCTGAACGGACTCGCCGCCCGGAGGTCCTCGACGCCATCGGTGGGTTCGCCGGCCTGTTCACACTCAAGCTCGACCGCTGGCGCGAACCGGTGCTGGCCAGCGCCACCGACGGCGTTGGCACCAAGATCGCGGTGGCGCAGGCGATGGACGTGCATCACACCATCGGGATCGATCTGGTGGCGATGGTGGTCGACGACCTGGTGGTGTATGGGGCCGAGCCGCTGTTCCTGCTGGACTACATCGCCGTCGGGAAGGTCGTGCCGGAGCGGATCGTCGAGCTCGTCCGAGGAATCACCGACGGCTGCATCCAAGCTGGCTGTACGCTCCTGGGCGGGGAGACCGCCGAACATCCTGGAATGATGCCCAACGACGCCTACGACCTGTCCGCGACCGGGGTCGGCGTGGTGGAGGCGGACGCCATCCTGCGGCCTGAGTCCGTGCGACCGGGTGACGTGGTGGTGGCGATGGCCTCCTCGGGCCTGCATTCCAACGGCTATTCCCTGGCCCGGCACGTGCTGCTAGAGATGGCCCGGATGCCCCTGGACGGGCATGTCGAGGAGTTCGGCCGGGCACTGGGGGAGCAGTTGCTCGAACCTACCCGGATCTACGCCAAAGACTGCCTGGCCTTAGTCGCTGAGACCGAGGTGCGGACGTTCGCGCATATCACGGGCGGCGGGTTGGTGGCGAACCTGTCGCGGGTGATGCCCCGTGGGCTGGTTGCTGTGCTGGAGCGCGGTAGCTGGACGCCGGCGGCGGAGTTCGCGCTGATCGCCCGGCGTGGCCGGGTGGCGCGCGCGGAGATGGAGCGCACCTTCAACATGGGCGTCGGGATGGTCGCGGTGGTCGACCCGGTTGAGGTCGATCGGGCCCTGGCCGTGCTGAAGGCCCGGCATGTGCGGGCGTGGGTACTCGGCGAGGTACGCAAAGCCCGGGATGTCACGCTCGGCGACGGCGCAAAGGACTCCGTCCGGGCAGTGCTATGCGGGGACCATCCGCGGTTTTGACGGCGGATGGTCCCCGGTTAGCTGGTGACAGATGGTGGGTATGGACTCAACGGCGGTATTCGTCGGCCTCGTCGGGATACGTTTCCTCAGCGCGGTCTTCCTCGGCACGACCTTCATCGGCATGACCGTCATCGGAACGACGCTGGGCGCCGTGCTCATGGCTACCATTGCCACCCGACAGCTCTCGTTGCAGCGCCTCGAGATCCGTGGCGGGGGAGCTGTACTTGAGTTCCCGGGCCACCTTCGTTTGCTTGGCCTTGGCTCGGCCGCGCCCCATGGGTAGACCCCCTCGCGCAGGGAGACGGGGCGGCCGGGGGAACCGGCGGCCCCGTCCATCTCGACAGTGTTTTTCTTAGCCGCAACCCTACAGGGTGGGGTGGGCGGGATGCGACGCGGTTCGACGCCGGGTGCCTAGGGTTACTCGCTCAGGCGGCGTTGCTCGGCGAGCAGCTCATCCACCGAGGCGGTCCCGCTGGCATACCGGGAGCCGATCTCGGCGTTGAAGATGTCCACCACGTGCTGCACCTCGCGACGGCGCGCAGACACCGACTCCTCCTCCGTGGCGTAGGCTGCCAAGGCGCCCTCCAGCTGCTCGCCGGACAGCGCCCCGACGTCGGAGAGATCGGCGTCGGCGACCAGCGCCTCGACCTGGCGGCGGTGTGCGGCGGCCCGCGAGGGCTGCAGCCTCTGGTGGCGGCCCGAGCCGGTGGCCGGGCCCACGGCATTCACCGCCAGGATGCGTCCCAGCTCAGCGACGACGGGAGCGCCGCCACCCTCGCGACGGCGTCGTTGCTCGGCGCGCACGATGTCGATCCGGGCATGCAGCAGCCTCCGCAGGTAGGACAGGTCGGTCTCCTCCTGCGCCGCGTCGTCCCGGCGCGCGCGCACCTCAGCCAGCTCGAGCTTGGCCAACCCGGCGACATAATCGGGGTCGAGCACCCGGTCGATGCGTCGCCGCCCCCCAGGACGTACTTCGATCATGGGACTATCTTGGCACCTTTCCGCGCACGCCGGGAGCCGACTCGCGCTTTGAGACGGCTCACGCTTTGAGACGGCGCAGTGCTGCCCGGCCCGGTGGTTCTCCGGTGTCCGGCGGGACCGAGTCCGGGTCCACTGACGCGGCGGCCTGCCCCGCCCGCAGCGGGGTGCTCGGCTCCACGGAGCGTTTGAGCAGAGCCAGCGCGATGGGGCCGAGCTCGTAATGAGTAGCCACCGTGCCGACCCGGCCGACCACCCGCTCACCGGCCCACACCGGGTCCCCGGTGCGGGGCAGGGTCTCGGGTGACTCCAGGTGCAGCAGCACCATCCGCCGTGGCGGGCGACCCAGGTTCGACACCCGCGCCACCGTCTCCTGGCCCCGGTAGCACCCCTTGTTCAGGTGCACCGCAGAACCGATCCAGCCGACCTCGTGCGGAATGGTGCGCTCGTCGGTGTCGATGCCCAGCCGTGGGCGCACCGCCGCGGCCCGGATCGCCTCGTAGGCCCAGCTGCCGGCCGGGGTGGCGCCGGCCTGCAGGAGCTGTTGCCAGGCGCTGGTGAGCTCGCCGCGGGGCACCAGCAGATCCGTCCGGCCCGCCACGGCGCGCACGAAGGCGCCCCACTCGCCGGCGCGGGCGAGCACCTGTTCAGTGCCCGGGCCTAGCAGCGACAGGATCGCCAGCTCCGGGCTCGCCTCTCGCGGCGCCACCTTCGCCCAGAACACCATCGAGCTCAGGTAGGCCAGCAGCCCCTGCGCCCGGCCGGGTTCGGTGTCCAGCCACACGGTGTCCTGCACATGGGACACCACCGCGTGGTGCTCGACGTGTCCCCGCAGGTCCAGGACCAGGGCCTCGGTGTGCTCGCCCGCCCCGAGCCCGAGCAGGTGCTGGGAGGTGATGGTGTGCAGCCAGCTCAACCGGTCCTCACCCGGCACCGCCAGCACCTCGCGGTGCGATCGATCTACCACCGCGACGGCGTGCTCGGCGGCGCGTTGTTCACCCAACGGGTCACCGTGGTGCCAGGCCACCCCGGGGTCTGGGGACCCGGTGGGCGGGGGCACCGCACCCGGCAGTGTCAGCAGCGGCGAGATCACGAGCCGTTGACCTCCGCCGCCGTCTCGGCGTGCTCGACGCAGCGGCTGCACCGCCCAGACAGCGCTAGGTGGCTGCAATCCAGCACGAACCCGAACCGCGCTCCCAACTGCTCGGTGAGGTTGGTGAGCGCCGCTGGGGGTACCTCGGTGACGTCGCCACAGCGATGGCACACCAGGTGGACGTGCTCATGCGCGTGGGTGGAGTAGCTCGGTGCACCATGCCCGAGGTGGGTATGGCGCACCAGGTCGAGGCCCTCAAGAAGGTCCAGAGTGCGGTAGACGGTGGTGATGTTCACCGCGGGTGCCACGCGTTGGACGTGCTCGCAGATCTGTTCCGGGGTGGCGTGGTGCAAGTCCCGCACCGCATCGAGCACGAGCTGCCGTTGCGGGGTCATCCGCATACCCCGTTTGTGCAGCGTGCGCCGCAGGCTGGCATCCACAACCACGATGGTAGCGCTGCGTGCTGCTCTCGAACGGGTACGAATGACGTTGCCGGCGGCGCGGCGGCGCGGTTACCGTGCAAGCACACGGGAAAGGAGGTGGTCCAAGGTTGAACGGCTATCGGACTCGTGAGGTGGCTGTCCGCTAGAGCCGCCGACGGCCGTGGAAGGCCACCTCCACCTGGACGCCGTTGACCACAACGGCGGACCGGGAGAGGCGGCCGGCGAATCCAAGGCAGTCACCCGGCTCCCGGGGTGCCGAGCACTCGTCCCGCTTTGGCGCGCCGCTTTCTGCGGCAGACCCCGGGGGCCGACTCCTCCTCCGCCACGACCCCCACCGGATCAGCCCTCCAGTGCGCGCCCAGCGGTGAAGTATGGAGCGATCTTGTTGTCGACCATGCTCAAGGCGGACCCGATCGCCATGTGCATATCCAGATACTGGTAGGTTCCCAGCCGTCCACCGAACAGGACCTGCTGTGTTGTGGCCTCGTTTTTGGCCAACTCGCGGTAGCGCTCCAGCTTCGTGCGGTCCTCCGGTGTGTTGATCGGATAATACGGCTCGTCATCTTTCTCGGCACACCGCGAGTACTCACGCACGATGACCGTTTTATCCGTCGGGTAGTCCCGCTCGGGGTGGAAGTGCCGGAACTCGTGGATCCGGGTGTAGGGCACGTCCTCATCGGCGTAGTTCATCACCGAGGTGCCCTGAAAGTCGCCTATCGGCAGGACTATCTGCTCAAAGTCCACGGTCCGCCAGCCCAGCCAGCCTTCGGAATAATCGAAGTAACGGTCCAGTGGCCCGGTATAGATGACCGGGGTACCCTCGGGGATATCGTCGCGCACCGCGAAGAAATCTGTGTCCAGGCGCACCTCGATATTCGGGTGATCGACCATTTTTTCCAGCCACGCGGTGTAGCCGTTGACTGGCAGGCCCTCGTAGGTGTCCTTGAAGTACCGGTTGTTGAACGTGTACCGCACCGGCAGACGGGTGATCATCGCGCCGGGAAGGTTTTTCGGGTCGGTCTGCCACTGCTTGGCGGTGTAGCCCTTGAAGAACGCCTCATACAGTGGGCGGCCCACCAGGGCGATGGCCCTGTGCTCGAAGCTGTCGAGGTCAATGCCGGCTGCCTCGCTGGCTTGCTCGGCGATCAGTTTTGTCGCCTCGGCGGGGGTCAAGTACCGCCCGAAGAACTGCGACATCGATCCCAGGTTCGGTGGGAACGAGTACACCTGCCCCTGGTAGATGCTAAATACCCGGTGTTGGTAACCGGTGAACTCAGTGAATTGGTTGACGTAGTTCCACACGCGTTTGTTGGACGTGTGGAACAGGTGAGCTCCGTACTTGTGAATTTCGACGCCGGTCTCCGGCTCCTTTTCTGAGTACGCGTTCCCTCCGATATGGCAGCGGCGCTCCAGTACCAGAACCCGCTTGTCCAGCTGGCTGGCCACCCGCTCGGCGACCGTCAGCCCGAAGAACCCTGAGCCGACAATGATGAGATCATATCCAGCGAAGCTCATAGCGGCGCAGCCTACCCGGTTCGGGCACAACCATCACAATGGGCTCAGTGGGGAGTCGGTGCCGTTGTGCGGTGACACGGTTGGGCCTCTTAGCACACCATCGTTTCCGAGCTCGACAGCAGTGCTGTTCACAGCGGCCTGGGCAGCACTGCTGTCGAGCTCGGGAGGGTCATACACCGGCTATGCGTGGTCACGAAGATCGACACTGACCGTTGTGCACCTAACTCTCCGCGCCGCTCCCAGCGGTGGCCACGCGGGCTGCTGGCTGACGGGTCAGTCCCCACTGGTGGGCTATCCGGGTACTAAACCAGCGCCCACGACTATGGGGACAGTTCATTGCGACGGTACAGCACCGAAGACCCAGGGTGCAAATATCACCACCCAGGCGTCCGGATCCTTGAATTCGATCGCTCCACGGTCCGACCAGTACGGGTTTTCTGGAATTACTGGCACATAGCCATGAGCTTGGAGGTGAGCCGCCGCAGAGGCGACTGCATCGGCATGTGGAAGATAGAATACCAGCTGATTCTCCGGCGACGGCTCTGGGATACGCGCGTCGTCGATGCGTTGCACCAACTCAAGATGGACGGCATTTCCGGGCAGTCCCAGAACCACACCATCGTATCCGTCGTGACCGCGGAATTCGGCGAGGACGGCGAGCCCCAGTACGTCACGGTAGAAGTGCAGGCACTGCGCCAGCTGTGCCGTTGGCCTGACGAATCGCACGGCCCCCACCGGCAGATGCACAGGCCACTCGTGCTCCATCCGACCACAGTAGCTCCATCCGACAATGGTCAGGCTTCAGCCGGCCACTCGGCGGAGACGTGCGGAGACGTGCGGTTGCAGGGGTTGACCGACCATCGCGCGTTGCTCGACGTAGGCAAGGTCGCCGCCCTCGACGATGCCGTAGAGCCGGTGCGCACCATTGACTTCTTTGGCCGAGGAACTCCGCACCACCGCGTCGGTGGCCAGCTCCCAGGAGGTCGCGGTGCGCGGACGCCCGTAGTAGAGCTCGATGATGCCGGTTCCGTGCGCAGTGAGCAACTCGATGGTGTCATCGCTTTGGGGCCGCCAGAATCCCGTCTCCCGGGCCGCCGGCCGGATCACCTCACCCGCGTCGTCCAGCAGCCACGCCCGTGACTCATACCGCAGAAACGGCCGCCCGTCGTGACAGAACACCATCTGCTGGCCAAAGTGGTACGGCCCGTCGATGGTCGGGTAGACGATCTCCCCTTCGCCGCGCCAGACTCCCACCAGCGGGAGCAGCGCTAGGCAGTCCGGATGCAGCGCGGGCCCCTCGCGCAGGTTCGCGGTGTCACCAGGAATCGGCAGGTCGGTGAACTCGGGAAGGTTGCGAATACCGGTGTACTGCGCACGCTCCGCAGCAGCCCGGACCGCCTCGTCGCTGCTGGAACCGTTGAGATCGTGGTGAGCGCCCGTCACGCCCGAGATCATAGTCCCTCTCCGGGACCCCTCAGCTCACGTGCAGTTCCAGCAGGGCGAGCTTGGAGTTCGCCAGGGCCACCTCGAAGACACCAGGGATGGTCGCGGTGAAGGCGATCGACGCGGTGGCGCCCGCCGGAACCTTGGCCGTGCGCTCGTAACCGGGCACGTGGATCTCGTCGGCCACGTCGCTGCGCACCGACACGACGAGCGGGGTCCCCAACGGCACTGTGATACGCCCGGTCTCGCCGCTGGCCTTGCCACCGCGGACTGTGACGTTGATGATGCGCACACCCGGCACGTTCGGCGCCGGGGCGGATCCCGGTGCTCTCGACGCGCTGGCCGGGCCTGCGCCGGGCGCCGCGGTGGCCCCGTGCCCACAGCCAGCGAGCGCACCGATCATCGCTGCCCCTACCGCGAGCAGAATCGCGACCCGACCCATTGCTGTACCTCCCCGGTGACCGACTGGGTAAAGGCCATAGTGACCTCATACCCTGGGCTAGATAGAGTAGGGCACTGATGCGCATCACCGGAGGTGAGGCTGTGCGCACCACCATCGATATTGATGATGACCTGCTGGCCGAAGCGGCCGAGATCGCCGGCACGACGACCGAGGAGTCGACGGTGGAAACAGCGCTGCGCGAGTTCGTCCGGCGGCACAAGGTGCGACGGGTTCTTGAGTTGTGGGGCAACTTCGACTGGGAGGGTGACCTGCAGGAGATGCGCCGCAGCCGCTTCGAGTGATCTCGGTTGTCGTCGATTCCAGTGTGTGGATCAATTTCTTCGCGGGAAAGCTCACCTGGCAAGCGCTGAACCTCCGCGAGCGGATCCGTCGGGCGGAGCAGATCTGCCTGACTGACGTCGTGCTGACCGAGCTGCGGCAGGGTACCCGCGATGGTCGTCAACTTGCCACGTTGGAGCGCTATCTCGCCCCGTTCGAGGTAGCCCGACTGGAGTCGCTGAACGACTTCCGGCTCGCTGCGGCATTGCATCGCGCCGGGCACAAGGCTGGCACCCCGATTCGCACCATCACCGACTGTTTGATCGCCGCGGTGTGTATCCGGGAGGGCCTCCCGCTGCTGCACGATGACCGCGACTTCGATCACTTCACCGAGGTGAGCGATCTCGCTGTACTCCGTTCACCCGGAAGTTGACCAACCGGGGGAGGCCCCGAGCAGGGGAGGCCCCGAGCGGGGGAGGCGCAGTGCCGTGAACTCGACAGGACCGACGTTTCCGGGGCCTCGCAACGTCGGTCCTGTCGAGTTCACGGCACGGAACCCGCCGGGACTGTGCAGTGCTCAGTCGGGTGGGGCGCTGCGGATGAGGAAGGCGGTGATCCGGTCGTCCAGCTCGCGCAGGTGAGAGGAGCTGGCGCGCAGGGGCTGGATCTGGCGCTGCAGGGT
>JAFAPC010000093.1 GCA_019247305.1 Pseudonocardiales bacterium | reverse complement strand
TCGTCCCCACATGCCAGCCCGCCTCGCCACCCGCGGCCACCACCGCCCGAGCCAGCCCAGCATGACTGATCCCCGCCTCCTCCACCAGCGCCCGCAACGCCCGATTACCCCCCACCACCGCACTCTCCCGACCCACGACGCTCCCAGACCCCTCATCACCAGTACTGAACCGCCGCCCATCATGACCGCTGCACCGACACCCCGCAAAGCCATGACCTGAAGTGACACGGAAGTGAGACCCCGGACCCCCACCGGTGCCACCCCCACACTCTCATCGCCTACCCCCGCGCGCCATTGCCAGTTTCACTAACCAGGACGGCCCATTGGCGCCGGACGACAAATCCCGAATGCCCACCGCGACTCCCGTTGCGTCTTTGCCAAGAACGGACCCCACCGTGCACCACGACCGCCAGGAGCCATCAGAGCTGAGCGCCATGAGTGAGCTCACCACCGGTATCCCGAATCCTGATATGCCCGGGCGGTGGATTGTGCCGCCGTGGTCGGTGTCCGCCAGCGTGTGCGAGGTGGTGAGCCATTTCCTGCGCTTCGTCCCGAGCGACGACGCCAGTGCCGCCCAAAAACTGGCCTACTACAAAGGGTACCTGGCGGTCATTGAGGCAGTACCAACACAGGAGCTGACGCATCACTACATCCGGCGCTGGTACGAAGATTTGCGCGAGTGCATCGGCCGCTGCGTCACCCGGTACCAGGACAAGTACGCCGCCGACATCCAGCGCGCCCACCGCAGGCAGGGATCCACTTGATGATCGCCGAAACTGTGGTGTGGCCGTGCACTCCCGCACGGCCACACCACAGTTTCGGCGATCAAGCACCGCTTAGCGTCGGCGGCTGGACGAGCCAGCCCGCGGACTGAAGATTTCTGTATCAACACCGCTGAGGCTGAACCTCGGATTACGTGTGTCCGCTAACGTCTGTCCGTCATGATTATCACGGCGGTGTCAATCGGCTGATACCGGCGTAAGTCATCCAGCTGCGATGTCACGCAGTCGGGACGCGGTCCGCGGCGGGAATGCGGCGGCGTACGGTGACCATCGCCCCCTGGCGCGGCGCCATGATGACCAGGCGGGGCCGCACGGGCTCGTCCGGCGCGGTGGTGGGGGACAGCTCAACTCGGCGCAGGACTTCGCGCAGCACGGTGCGCATCTCGACCTGGGCGAAGGTCGCGCCGAGGCAGCGGCGCACCCCGCCGCCGAAGGGCAGCCAGAGGGCCGGATCAGGCCGCTGATCGAGGAATCGCTGCGGTCGGAATTCCTCCGGGTCGGGGTAGTGCCGGCTGCTGTGGTGCACCAGGTTGATGCTGGGAGCCAGCATGACGCCGGCCGGGAGCTGGTAGCCGCCCAGCTGCACCGGCGCGGTCAGGGTGCGACCGAACTCGAAGATCACCGGCCGCACTCGCAGGCTCTCCTTACACACCGCAGTGAGCCAGGCGTCGTCGCCGTCTGCGGCGGCCTCGGCGGTGCGGCGCAGCAGCGCGGGATGACGAACCAACCGTTCGAAGGCCCACGACAGCGCGGTAGCCGTGGTCTCGTGCCCAGCCAGCAGCAGCGTGACGAGCTGGTCGAGGAGCTCGTCGTCGGTCATGAGGGTTCCCGCGTCATCGACGCTGCGTACCAGCATCGCCAGCGCGTCGGTCCGCTGCGCCAGCTGCGGGTCGGCGCGGCAGCGGGTGATCTCGTCGGTGAGCAGCGCCAGGGCCGCGGCCCTATGCTGCGCCCGGCGGCGCCAGAGGCCGAACCGGAGCAGCACCCGCGGCGGCGGGATCAACTTCAGTGGGGAGCCGGTCTCCAGCATGAGCGGCAGCGCCGCCCGCAGCGCCGCGAGCCGGCTCTCCTCGCGCACCCCGATCACGGTGCGCAGAATGACCTCAAAGGTGAGCCGCTGCATCCGGGGGTGCACAGCGAAGGGCTCGCCGACCGGCCACTGGGCGACCTCCTCGGCGGTGATGGCGACCATCTCGGCGACCTGCCGGCGCACTGAGTCGCCGTGAAACGCCGGCAGCATCATCGCCCGGCTGCGTCGGTGTTCGTCCTCATCGAGCCTGAGCAGCGACCGGGTGCCCAGAATCTGGGTGAGCGGGACGGCCGCCTCCCCGGCATGGAAGATCGTTGGGTCGCCGCGGGCCGCTGTTTTGACGTCGTCCGGGTCGGCCAGGTAGACGAGGGTGCCAATCCCCGGTACCCGGATGGTGAACAGATCGCCGTAGCGCCGGTGGCAAGCGCGCACGAAACGGATCGGATCCAGCCAGATCAGGCCGGCCTGCAGCGGTGCCGGCAGTGGTGGGCCGGGAGGCAGTGCGCGCCCCATACCCAGTCACTATACATACGTCTGTCTAGCCCCGGTAGCATCGTCAGGTATGGGACACCGGGAGGCGCTGCTGGCCGGCGCTCGGCGCTGCCTGCTGGAACAGGGCTATGCGCGCACCACGGCACGGGATCTGGTGGCCGCCTCAGGCACCAACCTCTCCTCGATCGGCTACCACTTCGGGTCCAAGCAGGCGTTGCTCAACGAGGCTATGCAGCAATGTTTCGACGAGTACATCGCGCAGATCGCGCAGATCGTGTTCGCTGATCCCGGGGCGACGCCGTTGCAGCGGGTCCAGGCCTCCTGGGAGGCGATGGTGAACACGCTCGAGCAGTACCGTCCGCTGCGGGTGGCCTTCGTTGAGGCGCTGGCCCAGGCTGAGCGGGTGCCGGAACTGCGGGCCCAACTCGCCGAGTGCTACGAGCGGGCCCGCACCACGGTGGCCGACATGGTGCGGGCCTCGGTCGACGGCCTGTCCGAGGCCACCGCGCGGCAGGTCGCCTCGTTCCTTATCGCCGTGCACCACGGCCTCCAGACGCAGTGGCTGCTCGACCCCCAACACGCCCCGACCCCCGCCGCCCTCATGACCGCCCTAGAAATCGCCCTACCCGCCGCCCAAGTGCGGCCAGCATCGCAATGAGCGGGCTCAGCGGGGTTATCCGGCGGTCGATAACCCCGCTGAGCCCGCGCAATGGGCTCACGACACGGTGACATCGACCGAGAACAGGCCGGGGGCTTCGGCGGTCACTTGGCGCTCACCGGTGCCGCAGCGGTGCAGGGCTCGGATGGTCCAGGTGCCGGGGGCGGCGAAGAAACGGAACTGTCCGGACGCCGACGACACCACCTCGCCGGTGAACTCCCCGGTGCGGTCGAGCAACCGCACGTAGGCACCGGCCAGGGGGGCACCGGCGCTACGCCCCGGACCGGCCAGCTCCGGGTCGGCCACCTCCTTCCCCGCCAGAACCGTGCCGGCCAGCACGGTGTGCCTACTCAGATCCGTCCCCGACGGCAGTTCCTGGGTCACCTCGCCTGCCCCGCACATCCTCATCAGCCTTTGCTGCCGAGCTCGATTGGCGCACCGACCAGCGAGCCGTACTCAGTCCAGGAACCGTCGTAGTTCTTGACGTCGGACAGCCCCAGCAACTCGTGCAGCACGAACCAGGTGTGGCTGGAGCGTTCCCCAATCCGGCAGTAGGCGATGGTGGCTTTGCTCTCGTCCAGCCCGGCCGCCCGGTACAGCGCCCGCAGCTCGTCGTCGGATTTGAAGGTGCCGTCCTCGTTGGCCGCTTTGGACCACGGCACGTTCAGCGCGGTGGGAATGTGCCCCGGACGCTGGGCGGACTCCTGCGGCAGGTGCGCCGGCGCCAGGATCTTGCCGGAGAATTCGTCGGGCGAGCGGACGTCGACCAGGTTCTTGGTGCCGATCGCCTCAAGCGTCTCCTGGCGGAACGCCCGGAGGGAGGTGTCCTGCTCTTGGGCGGTGTAGGTGGTGGCCGGCCGGCTCACCGCGTCAGTGCTCAGGGGACGACCATCAAGCTCCCACTTCTTGCGCCCGCCATCGAGCAGCCGGACCGCACGGTGCCCGTAGAGCCGGAAATACCAGTAGGCGTAGGCGGCGAACCAGTTGTTGTTGCCGCCGTAGAGCACCACGGTGTCCTCATTGCTGATGCCCTTGTCGGACAGCAGTTTTTCGAAGGCGCCCCGGTCCACGAAGTCGCGGATCACCGGGTCCTGCAGCTCGGTCTTCCAGTTGATTTTCACTGCCCCGGGGATGTGTCCCGCGTCGTAGGCGGTGGTGTCCTCGTCGACCTCGACGAAGACGATGCCCTCGGTGTTCAGGTTCTGCTCAGCCCAGTCCGGCGTGACCAGGACGTCTTCACGGCTCATGTGAGCGCTCCTCGTTCGGTGTTGGCGTTGTGCGCAGCGGTGCCACCCTGCGCCATAGGGGAGTTGGGCTATCCGGAGGTCAAGACGGTGACCCGGCTGCTCACCGGCGATGGCGCGGGAGTCACCGCCCGGTCAGGGCAGCGGACAGAGACTGCTGTGCACACGGCAGAAATCGACCGCTCGGCGCTTGGTCAGCAGCGAGTCCACGAGGGCGAGGCTACCGGAGGCGCTCGGTCTGTGGGACCGTCGTTCCATAAACTGGGTGAATGACGGGCGCGCCGAGTCCGTGCGCTGACGAAAGCGATCCACGATCATGTCGGGTGTACCCGGTCGTGTTGCGCCCATCCAGGGGGATGCTGCCCCGCGCGAGCGGGGCCTGCGCGCCCTGCTGCGCAAGCCCAGTGTGCTGGACTGGGTTCGGATCGGGCTGTGTGTCGCTGGGATCTTGTGCGTCCTCACGGGGCTGTTGCCGGCCGCGCAGGCCGAGAGCAACCTCCGGCGCATCGCGCCGCTGCTGTTGTTCCTCGGCAGCGTGATCGTGTTGGCCAAGCTGGCCAGGCAGGCCCAAGTCTTTGACGTGATCGCGGTCCAGATGGCGATCGTGGGGCGGGGCAACTATCTGGCGCTGTTCGTGTGCTGTGTGGCCTTCGCCGCCCTGACGACGATGGTCCTCAACCTGGACACGACGGCTGTGTTGCTCACCCCGGTGATGCTCGCCCTGGCGCCCACAGCGCGGATCGTGCCTCTCCCGCTCGCGATGACCACGATCTGGCTGGCCAATACCGCGAGCCTGCTCTTGCCGGTCTCGAACCTCACCAACCTGCTCGCTGCTGATCGGGTGACGCTCGCGGCACCGGCATTCGCTGCCCGGATGTGGCTTTCACAACTGGCCGCGCTGGTGGTCACCATGGTCTTTCTCTGGGTGTTCTACTGGCGCCGGAGGCAGCGGGGAACCGATCGCTATGTTCCACCACCGCCGCTGACGTTTGCTCAACCCAGGCAGCGCGTCCTGTTCGGGGTCGCGGGGACGGCCTGCGTGTTGTTCATCGTCACCATCCCGCTCATCCACGATCACATCGGCTATTCCGCTGGCGGCGCCGCGCTGATCGTCGTGGTCGCCTTTGCCATCCTCGACCGCGAGACGCTGCGGCTGAGCCTGGTTCCCTGGCAACTTTTGGTGTTCGTCACCGGGCTGTTCCTGGTGGTTCCGACGCTGAGCCGGTATGGCCTGGCTGAGGTTATGACAGCGCTCATCGGCACCGATCCCAACGGAATCGGTGCGTATCGGGCCGCGGTGGCTGGCGCCGGATTATCCAACGTGCTCAACAACCTGCCCGCTTATACCGCAGGAGAGACGGCCGTCCCGGCGACGAACAGCGACCAGTTGTTGGCTCTGCTCATCGGCACCAACGTAGGCCCGATCGTCACTCCGTGGGCGTCCTTGGCGACGTTGCTGTGCCTGGAGTCATGCCATGATCATGGTGTTCGGGTTCCGTTGCGCAAGTTCGTGCTCACCGGCCTGGGCCTGGCGGTCACGGCGGTGGCGCTGAGCGTCGGGGTCCTGCTGCTCAGCGCCGGACGCTAACGTGAGCCGGCCTGGCCCAGGGTGACGTTGCTGGCGGTGCCCTCCACGACCACCGACCCATCCTGCACCCAGACCCGGGTAGGGGTGGCGGCGAACGGGAGACTGCCGGGTTTGACGTCGGTGCTCAGTTCCCTGAGCAGGCTCTGGCGGATTCCCCGCGGCAGGTTCACCGCGCCGAGGCCCTGCGGGGACAGTCGGACGTCGCTGGTGGTGATCCGTACCAGGCCATCAGTCAGTTCGATCACTCCGATCGCGATGACCTCGGTGCGCTGACCGGCGAGGGTGATGGTCGCCACCATCCGGACCGGTGCGCGGGTGCCCATGGTGGCATCGCCAGCGGACGTTCGACGTAACTGGGCGCCTGGCGGCAGTTCCGTGAGTTCCTGGTCAGTGGGCTGCTGAATCCGTAAGTCGTCGATCCCGATCGCCCGCCCGAGGTCGCGGTCCTTGATCCGGACCCGGCCCTCCACCCACGCCGCCCGTACCGAGCTGAGCTGGCCTGAGGTTACCTCGGGCAGCGGTGCCTCGACGTCGTGCAGCGTCGCCTCCACGTCGAGGTCGTGCAGCGAGCCCACGGACACCCCGCTTGCCCGCACGTCAATGGCGGAGTACTGGCCAGCCAGCGCTTGGGTGAGGAACGGGAAGCCGGTGATGCGCACGGAAGGGTCACTGGGCAGTCCGAGCCGCTGACGTAGCTGCTCGGCTACCGTGTGTTCGGCAACCGCTGCGGCACCGAAGTCCGCCGCCACGGCCAGGGTCACGACGACCAGCACCACGATGATGAATTTGCGCACGCTGCTCTACCATCCTGTCCATGTTCATGGTGACCATGCGCGGGCACGGTATTCTCCCCAGAACATGTGGTAGGTCGCAGCCCCACCCTAAGGCTCGACCCGGTGGTGACACCGCCAACCTCCAACCAGAGGGGAGCGGGCATGGAGCTGCTGTTGCTCACTGCGGACCCGGCACCCACCTCGGTGCTACCCGCGCTGGCCTTGTTGGGGCACGGTGTGCGGCCGGCCGCCCCGGAGGTCGCCGCCCTGCTGGACGCCGGCCCCTATGACGCGGTCCTGGTCGACGCGCGCGCGGACCTGGCTGGTTCGCGCAGCTTGTGCCGTCTGTTGGGATCCACCGGGCTGGATGTGCCGGTGGTGATCGTGCTCAGTGAGGGTGGACTGGTGGCCCTGTCCGCCGACTGGGGTTTCGATGAGATCCTGCTGCCCACCGCGGGCCCGGCCGAGGTCGATACCCGGCTTCGGCTGCTGCTGGCTCGGCGCGTCACCGACTCCGCCGCAGGTCGTGGGCCCTCCCTCGTGCTCGGCGAGCTGGTGATCGACGAGACCACCTATACCGCTCGGCTGCGCGGTCGGCCGCTGGATCTCACCTACAAGGAGTTCGAGCTCCTCAAGTATCTTGCGCAACACGTCGGGCGGGTGTTCACCCGGGCGCAGTTGCTGCAGGAGGTGTGGGGTTATGACTTCTTCGGCGGCACCCGCACGGTGGACGTCCATGTGCGGCGGCTGCGGGCCAAGCTCGGCCCGGAACACGAGCAGCTCATCGGCACGGTGCGCAACGTCGGCTACAAGTTCGTCCGGCCGGTCCGCACCGTGGCGTCCCGGGAGCGGGCCGACCAAGACCGGGCCGACCAAGACCGGGCCGGACAAGCCGGTGCCGGCGGAGCTGGTGCCGGAGGAGACCGCGCCGCCGAGCATGACGCCGAGACCTCGGACAGCATTGATCCAGAATGGGTCACTGTAGACCGGCTCGGCCCAGATCGGGCCCCGCCGCCGGAATCACTGCCCGTGCAGCGGAGTTGACCAGAGGGTGACCCTGGCGCTGAGTTGGATCGCTGCGCCGTTGGACGAGCAGGTCACCGCGGTGGCGGAACTGCTGGCCGCCGCCGCGGACACCGACGGCGTCGCCCCCATCTCCGAGGCGGCTGCGCTGCGGCTGCACCATCCCGGTACCACGGTGGTGCAGCACCTCCTGGCCCGCGAGTCCACCGGCCGGCTCCTCGGCTACGCAGAACTGGACGAACGCCTGCAGCGTCGCACCGCCGAGTTTGCGGTGCACCCCGCACACCGGCGCCGCGGGGTAGGCGGCGCGCTGCTCGCCGCGCTACTCGATCGGGTGCCCGGGCCGCTGTGGCTGTGGGCGCACGGCGAGCACCCCGCAGCGCTCCGGCTGGCGCGCCAGGCCGGGTTGACCCGTCAGCGCGAACTGTTTCAGCTGCGTCGCGCCTTGGCCGGGCCGATCCCGCAGCGAGCCCTCCCCGAAAGGGTGGCACTGCGCGCCTTTGTGCCCGGTGCGGACGAGGCCGCCGTGGTGCAGGTGAACAATCGAGCATTCAGCTGGCATCCCGAACAGCGCCGATGGGATACCGGCGAGCTTGCGGTGCGCGAGGCACAGCCGTGGTTCGACCCCAAGGGGTTCTTGCTGGCGGTGGACCCGGCCGGGGAGCTGCTCGGCTTCCACTGGACCAAGATGCATCCCGGCGGCCTCGGCGAGGTCTATGTGCTCGCGGTCGACCCCGACGCCCAGGGCAGCGGTCTGGGCGTCGCGCTGACCGTGCTGGGGCTCGCGCATCTGCGCGAGCAGGGGGCGTCGCAGGCGATGCTCTACGTCGAATCCGACAACACCGCTGCCCTGCACACCTACCAGAAGCTGGGCTTCGCCTACCACCACACCGACGCTGAGTTCCTGCGCCCCTGAGTGGGAGACGGACCGGCCGTTAAATATAGAAGATCTCCTGGCGGCGCAAGCCGACATCGTTTTTCCCGACCTGACGGATACCGAGGCAGCCATCCGGGCGCTGTCGTCCAGCAGTACTCGAGCCTTTGCAGAAGTCTTCGGTGGCTGACGCGTTCTGGACGCCGGCTGGTACCGCTCTGGGTACGCCGAGTTCGACAGGAGAGCTCTCGGGGGCCTCGTGCACAGCTCTGACGTCGAACTCGGCGCACCCAGAGCGACCGAGCTACGCCTGGCGGTGTCCAGCAATCCGCACGGTGTCGTACCCCGCGTCGCCCAAATTCCGCTCCCAGAGAGCCTTCATGTCCCCGGTCAGGCGGCCATGGCAACGACGATGCTCGACGGGGCGGACAGAGCAACAGTCTCGACATGTCGCAGATCGGCCTGCTCGAACAGGTCGACAAGCTCAGCCTTGGTGCGGTCCCGCCCTTGGGTCAGCATCAACATCGTGATATCCATAAATTTGCCTGGATGTGGCAGGTCGCCCTCCGGGATCACCGGGTCGACCACCAGCACTCGACCGGCCGGGGCCATGACCTTACGAATATTGGTCAGCACGGTCACTGCTTCCGCATCGCTCACCTGATGAAGCACATGAGAGATTGTGTAGGCGTCGCCTTGTGCGGGTACCGCGCGGAGATAGTCGCCGCCGACCATCTCCGCGCGGTCGGCGACGCCTGCCTTAGCCAGCACGCCCGCGGCGCCCGGCACCACGTGAGGTAGATCGAAGACCACGCCCTTCATCGTCGGATAGCGGCTCAGGATGGCGGCTACGAGGTGACCATGCGCGCCGCCGATATCGATCAGCCGTCGCACATCCGAAAGGTCATAGGCGTCGATCACGGGACGCTGAATTTGACGCGCGGAATTGCCCATTGCGCTGCTGAATAGCTCCGACAGTTCCGGTCGTGCGGTCAGATAGGAGAACAGGGTGGTGCCGTGCACGTGCTCGAAGGCAGGTTCTCCCGTGCGCACCGAGTGCCCGATCGCCGCGTATGCGTCCAGCATACAGAGCTGCCCCTGCAGCCTGAAGACATCCCGCATCGAACCATCTACATTGGACCGAAGCGTCGCCGCCAGTGGCGTGAGCCCGAAGGTTCGTGGCGAGACCTCGGCGAACACTCCCTTGCTCGCCACCGCGCGCAGCACCCGGTATAAGGCGTCGGCGTTGGTGCCCGTGCGCTTGGCGAGCTCTTCCACCCCCAGCGGACCATCGGTCACCTGGTCAGCCACACCGATTTCGGCGATCACACTCAATATGTGCGCCATACTCAAACCATTGTGGAATTCGAGCATCTGTACGGTCGATGGTGTGAGACCGTTAGCGTTCTCGTTTAGTTCCTCAACACCCGACATGTGACTGGTTCCCTTCAGCTAACGCACACAGTTATGGTGGTGTTTTAGAGTGGGATGTTGCCGTGGGAGCCACGGCCTGCGGGGGCCGCGGCGAGGGCTTCGGCAAGGATCTGCCGGGTTTTCGGTGGATCGATGACCTGGTCGACCACGCCGATCGATATCGCACGGCTGACACCGCCGGCGACGCGTTCCTGCTCAGCGACCAGCGACGCGTGCAGAGCTTCGCGCTCGTCTTCTGGTGCTGCGGCGAGCTTTTTGCGGTACAGGATCCCGACCGCCGCCTTGGCGTCCATCACGGCGACTTCGGCTTGCGGCCATGCGTAGACCGCGGTCGCGCCCAGCGAGCGGGCGTTCATCGCGATGTACGCGCCACCGAAGGACTTCCGCAGCACCAGCGTGACCCGGGGCACGACGGCTTCGGCGAACGCGTACAGCAGCTTCGCGCCGCGCCGGACGATACCGTCCCACTCCTGGCTGGTACCCGGTAGGTAACCCGGGACGTCGACCAGCACCAGCAGTGGAACGCCGAACGAGTCGCACATTCGCACGAAGCGGGATGCTTTCTCCGCGGACAACGAGTCTAGGCAGCCACCCTTACGGATCGGGTTGTTCGCCACGATCCCGACGGTACGTCCACCGAGACGGCCGAGGCCGACGACGATGTTCGGCGCCCACTTTGCCTGCAGTTCCTCGAAGATGCTGACGCCGTGTGAGTCGACATCGAGGAGCCCGGCGATCACCGGCTTGATGTCGTAGGCGCGCTGCGGCTGCTCGGGCAGCAATGTGCGGAGATTCTTCTCCTCGCGCACCGCGTGCAGGTCGAACAGGCCGGGCCGGGCGAGGAGCCCGGTGATCCGGCGGACCCGCACGTAGGCGTCGGCTTCGGACTCGGCGAGGATGTGAACCACGCCGGATTTCTTGCTGTGTGCGTCGACGCCGCCGAGGTCTTCCTGGTTGATCTGCTCGCCGGTAACGCTACGGACGACGTCCGGCCCGGTAACGAACACCCGGCCGGTGGGCGCCATGATCACGACGTCGGTGAGAGCGGGGCCGTACGCCGCGCCGCCGGCGGCTGGGCCGAGCACCACGGAGATCTGCGGGATGCGCCCAGAAGCGCGGATCATCGCGTGGAACACGCTTCCGACCGCGTCGAGGGCTTCGACTCCTTCGGAAAGCCGTGCGCCGCCAGAATGCCACAACCCGATGACCGGGCAGCGTTCGCGGATGGCGACATCGATCGCTTCGACGATGTGGCGGCACCCTTTGGTGCTCATCGCGCCACCCATCTTGGTGGCGTCGGTGCAGTAAACGATGACCTTGGCGCCGTCGATCTGGCCTCGAACGGCATAGACGCCGCTGGAGTCGGCGTGATGTAGGGGGGCGACGGTGCCCGCGTCCAACAGTGCAGCTACGCGGATTTCAGGGTCGTGGGGGTTGAGCATGGGGACTTCGCAGGTGGAAGTGGCAGCCAAGGCTGTCATCTCAGCACTCCTAAAAATCAAGCGCCGTTACTTGGAGTTCGCGGAAATATAGTTTACTGCGTCCCCGACGGTCTCAAGGTTGGCGAGTTCGTCTTCTGTGACCTTCACGCCGAGTCTTTCCTCTATCATGACAGCGATCTCCACCATGGTCAGCGAGTCGATGTCCAAGTCGTCTACGAATTTTTTTTCTGCGGTCACGTTCTTCGCCGCACCGGCTGTGGTCTCTTTGAGGATCTCGGCAAGGCCGGCGAGGATCTCTGCGTTGTCTGCCATGGGTTGTTCCTTTTCTGGGTGTCATCCGCTTGGCTAAGCACAGCTTGCGGACGGTTCAGGAGCGGTGAGCGCTGTGCACGCCGACCGGTGGCTTGTCGACACCATGGCCGGCCATGTGGTCCGCCACAATGGTGTGGTGAAGCGCCCCGGCCACCGAGCGCTCCCCCACGCGCAGATCGATGACCAATTCGTCACCGGGCCGCAGGAACCGGGTCATGGGGAAACCGTCGGCGAGGGTCTCCCGGATCCGCTGCTCGAGGATGCATGCGGCGCCGACCTTGGGATCGCGGTTGGACACCGTACCGGTGCCTAGCACCGTGCCAGCGATCAGCGGCCTGGTTCTGGCCGCCTGGGCGATCAACTCGGGTACCGTGGCAACGATATCTACTGCGGTGTCCGGGTATCCGATCAACCGGCTGTTTACCCAGCTGTGCATGTGTGCGTGCACGCGTTCGCCATCCCAGGCATCACCCAGTTCGTCCAGAGTCACGATGGTGGGCGCCATGCTGCACGGCGGTTTGGCGTGATAAATTCCCATCCCGGCGGCCACATCGTCGCGGAGCACGTCGCGGAGGCTGACGTCATTCACGACGGTGACCCCGATAATGGCGGAACTTGCTTCCTCGGCCGAGGCGCCGAGTTCGACATCGGCAAGCACAAGGGCCAGCTCAGCCTCGAGGTCCAACTCGTCGCTGCCCAACGTCGCTAGCGGCTCGCCGCTGGCGATGAACCGGCTGGAAACCCCGTCATAGAACGGTGGGTGGCTAGCGCGTGCCGGATCGGGCGGCTCAGAGCCCTGCATCTGGCAAGCCAGCTCAATCAGGTTTGTGTAAGCACCGCAGTCGATCCAGGCGTAGGCCCGGGGCAGCGGCGCCAGCAGGTCGCCCTCGGTGAGTTCCACCCCTGCCACCTCGCCCGACCGTAATCGCTCGTCGGCCGCTCGTAGCGCATCCTCGATCTCTGCCCAACGCTCCAGCGCGTCCTGCACCGTCGGCGCGATCTCATCGACCGGCAGTGCCCACCGCAAATCCGGACTCACCAGAACCAATTGCCCATCACGCGCTCGCATGCGTCGAGAACCCAATCTCATATCGTGTTTCTCCTGCTCTGATCACCCTGGTCGGAGTCCACCTCACCCGGCGGGATGGGCGTTGACTGGTAGGCGATCAGCCGCCAGCGCCCGCACTGCCGGGCCCACACCGCCAGCGCCCGGTTGCACTGTTTGAAGGCGATACCGTTCACGTACACCGTCCCGATCACCCGCCCGGCCGCGATCGCCGTGTCACCGATGACGACGACGTGATCCTCTGGCTCGTGGACCACATCCGTGCACCGCAGTTCCTGGTTCCGGATCTTTGCCAGCAAGGAGGCCTTGGTGTCACGGGTAGCGTTGGAGTGCGTGTAGAACATCTCGTCGGTGTACAGCGCGTCGAGCACATCGACATCACCGTCCCGCATAGCGCAAAATCGTTGTTTCTCCAGATCGCGAATCGTATCCGCGTCGGCTTGGGTGTCACTCATGCCGATCCTCCACATCGGTTCATCAGTCGGTATTGGGTTGGCGGCGCCCAGCTATCTCGTCGGGTGCACTGATATCACGAAGACCCGGCACCCAAGTGTCATGGTTGACGGCGCAGTCAAAGGGGCCACCGTTGAAGGTAATGGCATCGGTGAATGCGCTTATGAGGTCAATGGCGTCGCCGGTGGCGTCGGCGTACGCACGGTGCAGGTTCAGCACGATCCGATGCGGGTCGGGCCAACTGGCGAACTCTCCGAGGTCGCAGTCGTGCGCGGCTTGCACTGGCGTGCGGCCGGCAGCCTGTCCGGCCCGCGCAGTGTGTTGGATCAGTTGGTAGTACCGGGTCTGCGCGTCGAGGACCTCGGCCAGTTCTGCGTCGTCGAGGACTGGGCCGTGCCCCGGGATGATGCGCTCCGCGGGGAACTGACGCAGCCAGTCCATCGACCGCAGTGCGCCAGCAATCGACCCCTGCAGGACGAGGGGTGTGACGTGGTGGAACAGCAGGTCACCTGCGAACAGCACCCGGTGGCGGGGCAGCCAGGCCACGACATCGCCCTGGGTATGCGCCTCGTGGCCGGGATGGCGCAGGTCGATCCGGTGATCACCGGCGAACAGAGTCAGGTCGTGACGCAGGACGACGGTGGGCGCACGGGTCTGGGAAAGCCCCCAGTCCGGGGTTGGGGTCCAGATCGAGGAAAGCTCGGTGGCTAGCATAGTGTCGGCCAGGATGTCGTTTCTGGTGTGCTCGTGGCCGATCAGCACGGTCGACGCCGGCAGCAACGCGTTGCCGAAGGTGTGGTCACCGTGCCAGTGCGTATTGACAGCGAGGCGTATCGGTGCCCCGCCGGTCGCGTCGGCGACGGCACCGAGAAAACGACGGGTGCGCGACGCGGTGGCGCAGGTATCGATGAGGACGACGTCGTCCCCGCCGTGGATCGCCCCGGCGTTGTTGATGAACCATGAACCGTCGGGCTGTACCCATGCGTACACGCCGGGGGCCGCTTCACTGAGAGTCACCGTAGTGGGGTGGGGGTCGGCGTGGTGCTCAGGCGGCTGGCCAGGCTCGGTAGCAGGCCCAGGGCATTACCCCGGTTGATCGCCCGGCGAGTGGGGTCGTCGAGCCCGGCGGCCTCATCCAGAGCGCGGGTGGCGCGCTCGACCACCGATGCGGGGACACCACTCCAGTCGGTTCCGTAGAGGATGCGACTGGAGTCGACGGCGGCGAGCAGGCTTGGCAGCGCCGAGGGTACTGATAGCGCCACGTCGTAGTAGCAGCGCCGAATACCGTCCCACACGGTGGCTTGATCCACATTGGCCAGGGCGCCGGCGGCGACCTCGATCCGGGTGGCCGCGTACGGCAGAAATCCGCCAGCGTGGGACAGGATGATCGACACGTGTGGGTAGCGGGCCAGGGTGCCCGATGTGATCAGATTGATGGCGGCCCGTGTCGTGTCCAGCAGGTAGTCCGCATACACGGAGGGCACACCTGGCGCGCTGCCCTGCGGCAGGTCCAGCGGATGCACGAGGACGACCGCCTGGCGACGGTTCAACTCCGCAAAGAGCGGGTCGAACAGCGGGTCGCCCAGGTAGTGGTCGCCGCCGTGGGCCAGCAGCACCACCCCGTCAGCTCCCAGTTCGTCAAGGGCGTATGCGGCCTCCGCCAGGGCGAGGTCCACATGTGGCAGCGGCAGGATCGCGAAGAAGCCGAACCGGTTCGGGCGCGTGGTCACCACCTCCGCGGCTGCCTCGTTCACCTGTCGGGCCAGCCGATGCACCTGTGTCGCCTCGCCGAGCACGTCGCAGGGGATGACATTGGATATGACGCTGGTCTCGATCTCGTTCGCGTCCATCAGCTCGAGGGTGTCGTTCAGGCGCCACTGCTGGCTCGGCATGGGCAGCCCACGCTCACGCATCAGCTCGATAACGTCGGCCGACAGCGCGTGGTGGTGGATATCGATGCGTCCCGTCATCGCCGCACCCCTTAGTCGGTCGAGCGACACGTGTCGGCGGGTTCGGATGTGGCTTCATCGTCGAGTTCTTCCATGAAGAAACGTTCAGCCGCCGGCCAGTCCGCAGCGTTTTCCCAGTGTTCCACGATATGGCCGCCCTGGAATCGCCAGAGCCCACAGAACTCGCCCTCGAATCGGTGGCCATGGCGATTCGCGGCGAGGCGGCCCAACACGGCGCCGAAACAATCGTTGGCGACGATGTCGCCCGGGGTCATGACGAGTGAGCCTCCGGATCGCCGAAACAGCTCCGTTTCCCTGGCCAGCACGGCCCGCTTGCCGATGTAATCGCCGGTCATGATGCCACGTGCCCCAGCAGGCATGAGGTCACGTGGTCCAGCGGCGTGCAGCACAATGTCCTCGCTCGCAAATTCCGTCAGCAGGCTCAAGTCCGCATAGATAGCGCGTAACATCTCTACGTGCGGATGTGGTTTGCGGTCGAACATGTTTCGCTCCTCCGAGCTCGTTGTCCGTTGGCGGGGCTTATTCGCGGTCAGTAAACTCCCATGCCCCCGCACACGTTGAATGTTTGCCCGGTGATCCCATCTGCCTCCGGCGCCGCCAAAAAACCAACCATTCGGGCCACCTCGTCCGGACGCAGGTGTCGGCCAATGGGGACGAGCTTGTTACGCATCCGCAGCACCTCCTCGGGTGTCATGGACTTCGCCTCGGCCAATTGGTTAATAACCCCCGTGCTCAGGTCCGTATCGACCAGACCAGGGCACACGGCGTTGACGGTGATGCCGGTACCCGCCAGGTCAGCGGCCAGCGTCCTCGTCATCCCGACCAGCCCATGTTTGCTCGCCGAGTACGCCAGCCCCAGCGGCGCGGCCTGCTTGCCCGCGGTCGAGGCAATGTTGATGATCCGGCCCCAGCCGCGTTCGGGGGCACCGGAACGCAGCATCCAGGCCCGGGTCACCCGAAACGCGCCAGTGAGGTTGGTGTCGATAATGCGGTCCCACACCTCATCGGGCGTGTCCTGAATACGAGTCATGCCACCGATGCCAGCATTGTTAACCAGCACGTCGCAGTGTCCGTGCACGCGGATGATGGCGTCGAAAAGCGCATCAACCTGTCCCTGGTCGCGTACGTCGGCCGTGTGGCCGTCGAGTCGATGAACACCCGATTCGCGCAGGGCGGCAAGGCCCTTGTGCGCGGTTTCCGGGGTAGTGGCCGAGATGACCACGGTGGCGCCCAGCCTGCCGAGCTCGGCAGCGCAGGCAAGGCCGATTCCCCGGCTGCCCCCGGTAACCAACACGACGCGAGCGGTCAGCGGGCTATCAGATGGCGCCTCGCCGGCGCACCCGAGGGTTGACGATTCAGTGGGCATACCAATCACGGGGGCTCCTTTCATGGTCACGGCGCCTTTCTGGATCCGTGCCCGACCGTGACGCGGTAGCCGCCGCCCAAGGCCACCTCGACGTCACAGTCCACGTCGGGGACTTGGGCGATGCGGTTCGCGAGCTCGGCCGCGATGCTCAGAGTGGGAATCCAATGCCGGTCCGCAGCGGTAGTACGGTCGGTAGCCTCGTAACGCAAGCCGCGCAATGCCGCACCGTTGGTGCCCTGGTCGGTTACCGGTCGCTGCCGCACCGCAAAGACAGCCGCCCCCTCTGCCGCGCCCGCCGTCGGCAAGCCCTGCCCCAGGGGCCAGTCCAGCAACGCGAACGGGGTGACCACGGACTCAACGGCGCCCACGATGGCGACGTCAATGGCCTGTCGTTCCAGCGCGTCCCTGGCCAGCCACAGCGCCTCAGCGAAACCGGACAGGCGGCCAGTGGTGGTCTTGGCACAGCCTCGGAAGCCCAGCCCGATGGTGACCTCGCCAGTGGCCGCTGTTGGGAACCACGCGGTAACGAAATAGGGCTGCACCGCCCGAGGCCCTCGACTGATCATTGACTTCATCTGGGGCTCCGCGTAGGCCCATCCGGCGCGGGTGTTGGCGAAGAAGACGCCCACCCGCTCGGGTGCGGGCATGACAAGCGGGGCGACGAGGTCAGACACCGCGTGGTAGGCCAGCGCGGAGAACCGGTCGATGCGGCGGCCGACGCGGGGGGGCACCCCCTCCGCACGGCGGGGGTCCTGGGCGAAGGCCGGCACTTCGATGACGGGCTGGCCAGGACGCCGGCTAGCAAGCTCGACCGTCTCGCCTTCGCTCGGCAGCAGAACCCGGCTGGCCAGCACGTCAAGTTCCTCGACTGCGGTCCTCATGAGATCACCCGGATGACACAGGCGCTGTGCAAGCCAGAGAAACCGCTGCTAGTCTTGATCACGTACTCGGACTGCACGTGCCGGGGCTCATCAAGCACGAGGTCCACCGGCTCGTCGAGGGTGTCCCTGGTGGTGTTCTTGACCGGCGGCAGCACTCCTTTCGGCAGTAAGCCGGCCAACCCGACGACTTCCAGCAGGTTCGACGCCCCAAGCGGGTGGCCCAGAACACCCTTCTGGGCCGTGACCGGTATCGAACCCAACCGGTTCCCGAAGACATCGGCGAAGGCGGCAGCCTCGCTGGCATCGTTGAGGGGGGTTGAGGACCCATGGGCGTCAATGCAGTCGATCGCATTGGCCGAAACACCGGCGTTGTCCAAGGCCTGCCGGATGGATCTGGCAATGTCCTCACCGGTCTCGCGGATGCCGGTCATGTGATATGCGCTCGACACCGACCCCCAGCCGCAGATTTCCAAGACCGGCCGCGCTCCTCTGGCGGCGGCCAGCTCAGCGTCTTCCACCACCAGCGCGGCAGCACCCTCGCCGAGCACGAATCCATCCCGTTCACGGGAGAACGGGCAACTTGCCCGCTCGGGTGGCACCGGTCGGGTCGATAACGCGCCGACGCGCTGAAAACCGGCCACCACCGTAGGAGTTAACGCAGCTTCCGCGGCGGTCACCAACACCCGAGGGGAGCGACCGGAAGCGACCGCGTCGGCTGCGGCGCCGAGGGCATCCAGCGACGTGGTGCATCCGGTGGAAACCGTCACCGAGCGGCCACAGATACCCAGTTCAGCCCGCACGCGCTCGGTCAACAGGTCGAAGCCGAACCAACCGGCCGGCGGAGCCACCCCGTCGCGGTGGGCAGCCTCTAACTCCACAATGGCGCTGATCGCGGTCGCTGCAATGACATCGGTCTCGGCGCGCTCTCGATCAGACAATCCAGCGTCCTCGACTGCCTCACGGACCGCGGGCAACCCCAAGCTGACATGCCTCGGCAGCCCGTCGATGTTCGCTATGGACGCAACGCGACAGCCAATCGCATGATCGAATTCTTCGAACCCACTCCCGAGCGCTTCACATAGCGGCCATCCAGCCTTCAGGCCCAATGCATGGGATTCCGAGTCCATGCCCGCCGACGAGACCGCCCCCGTCCCCACTACCACAACCCTTCGTCGACCACCAAGCTTCCCCACCGTGAACCTACCTCCACCCTAAAATTGCGAAGCCAGCCGCCTACTTCGATCCAGAAGCGACATAAGAATAGTGGAAAAGTTACATTTTTAGGGTTATCACTATAGGTCATGTAACAGACTGGCCAGCCGCCTATCAGATCAGAACCCGCGGCAACGCGGATGGGTCTGGCCGGCTTGCGTTCTCATGGCAGGGCTGAGTAGACGGAAAGAACCTTGCGACACCTCTGACTCTGAAGTGAACTCGACACCGGTTGTTGGTTCAATTGCCGATCTGAGTTCATACCATTGTCACTGGTCCCATAATCGTCAATACTCCAATTGGGGGGTATAGAGTTACTCTTCGTGAGGATGCTGCCATCTGGCAGCGGATCTGGTGCGCCTGTACCGTCTGATCAAGAGAAGATCGCACCTCAGCGCGTTCTTACGGTAGCCTAAGATCTGAATCTGCGGACTTACGATAGTCGTAAATCCGAATTCGTGGGTTTGGTGTGGTCGCGGTGCTGGATGCGGCCGTCGGGCCGATCAGGTGGGGGTGGGGTGCGGGGCCGCGGGCCGTGGTGGAGCGGGGAGTGGCCGACTTCGGCCGGTCGAGCTGGAAGCCCTTTACACCCACCACACATCCGCACAGGACAATCACAGATCCTACCTCGGGGGTATCCATACTGAGGGTCCAAGCTCACAGACCAACACAACTTCACTGCGCAGGCTCTTCACAGGAGGCACGTATGGCGGGGAATCAGCGGCAGGAGTACCAGGTCCTTACGGGAGTGGGACTGACCGCGGTACACGTGGCAGCGGCCCGCGCCGCGGAAAGTCAGCGCAGCGACCCGCTGTTCGACGACCCCTTCGCCGCGGATTTCGTGACCGCCGCCGAGGCCGAGCTGTCCTTCACCAACTACCACCCACCCGCCGCGCAGGACACCGCTGATTTGTGGTCCTGGGTCGCCAGTTACGCAGTGATCCGCACCCGCTTCTTCGACGACTACCTCCGCGATGCCTGCGCAGAAGGCTGCCGCCAAGTAGTGATCTTGGCGGCCGGACTGGACACCCGAGCTTTTCGCCTGAGCTGGCCAGCGGGAGTGCGCCTGTTCGAGCTGGACACCCCCGAGGTGCTCACATTCAAAGATCACATCCTCACCGAGCGAGATGCCACACCAGCCTGCCAGCGTGTGGCCATCAACGCTGATCTTCGCCACGACTGGCCCGCTGCGTTAATCCAGGCAGGCTTTTACCCCGCTGCGGCCACCGCCTGGCTGGCAGAGGGCCTACTCATGTACCTCACCCAGCACGAACGCGACCAACTACTCGAGAGAATCAGCCAGCTGTCAGCACCGGGCAACCGACTGGCCATCGAGTACAACAGCGAATACATAAACCAGACCGCGGTCCAGCTCATGATCGATTCCCTCAGCAGATCGCCCTCCCCCGACGAGGCCTTCCTCAAGACCCTGTGGCAATCAGGCACACACGAGGACCCGACAAGCTGGCTTGGCCGCCACGGATGGCAGGCTCACGAATACGACGCCGGCGAGCGCGCCCAGTCCTACGGCCGACCACTGCCGGCTTACCACGGTCCAGTGGTGCAATCAGCACTAGCAGCCAGACGCGGACTGATCATCGCACAACAGCCCTAGATGGGGTGTCGTGGCGGCCGACCCCACCAGTTGGCTCGGAGCAGGCGGCAGCGTCAAGGCCGCTCGGGCGACAGGCCGGTGACGAGAAAGCTGACCTGGCGCGCGATCGCCACCGCGTGGTCGGCGAAGCGCTCGTAGTAGCGGCCGATGAGCGCGGCGTCCGCCGCTGGTTCGACCCCGTGCGACCAGTCTGTGCCGAACAAGATTCGGAACGTTTGCCGGCGCAGCGCGTCCACCTCGTCATCGATCTCGGCCAACCGGTCACCGGACAAGGGGTCCCGGCTTTCGATCGCGGTCGCGGCGTCTTGGGCCAGTGTGGCGGCGAGCAGGCCCATCCGCGCGAAGACGGGGCGGAGGTCACCGGGGATCGGCGCCGTCGGGCGCTTCATCCGGGCGATTTTGGCCACGTGCTGGGCCAGGGTGCACATCCGTTCCACGTCGCCCACCGCATGCATGGTTGCGGTCACCATGCGCAGGTCGGTGGCCACCGGTGCCTGCAGGACGAGCAACGTGGCGCAGCGCTGGTCCAGGTCATCGCACAGCGTCCACAGCTCAGTTCCGCTGGTGATGACCAGTTCGGCGAGCCCCAGATCAGCGTGACTCAGCGCCCTGGATGCGTTGATCATCATCTGCCCGGCCAGTCGGGTAGCTCTGGCCAGCTCAGTGGTCAGGCTACCCAGCTCGGCCCGCAGAGTCTCCCGCATTGCCAGAGGGTACGGCCGCAACGCCGCCGGAGCCTCGGTGGTGAGGTGAACCTGTGGTGAACGCGCCGTGGGCGGGGCGATGCGGGGTCTGCGGCGCGAGCAACTCGACCCGGTCGGTGGTTGAGCTCCGGTGCCAACGGGCCTAGCGTCAGATCTGGTGGAGCAACAGTTGACCTGAGCCAGCGAGGTGATCAATCATGCGAGCGAGCATCGGTGACCGGCTGTGCGTGCACGGCCGCACTGTCGACCGACCCGACCGCATGGGCGACGTGATCGAGGTGCGGGGACCCGGCGGCCAGCCGCCTTTCCTCGTCCGGTTCGACGACGGCCATGAGCGACTGGTGTTTCCGGGCCCGGACTGCGTGGTGCAGCCGGCCACGGTTAGGTAGCGCCACCGTCTGATGATCACAGGGCCGGAATGTGTCCTGACCGGTAGTGAGGGCGCTCGCCCCTCGATCTGTCGCACTTTGTCGAAAGCGCCTCGGATGCCCTCGCCATGAACGAGCAGCTCCCTCAGGAACCAGCGACATGCGGCACGCTCCTCGCACGGTCGGGCGGTCGGGCGTGGATCTGCCCGGGCCGTTCCCGCTGGCCCACCCGGCCTGGACCAACCCGCCAGGGCAGCGGTTGGATTGTCGGCTCCGCCGACGGCGGTTGGATTGTCGGCTCCGCCGACGGCGGTTGGATTGTCGGCTCCGCCGACGGCGGTTGGATTGTCGGCTCCGCCGACGGCGGGAGATCGCAGCTCAACGCCCCCAGCGGACCGGTGGCTGGCCCAGTCTGACCAGGGCCGCAGGGCGCGACAGCTACTCTCGTGGGCGGCATTTCCACAGATCGTCGCCCACCTACCCCAGGTTATGCAGCCCTGCTACATCAGGTTCGGTAGTCTGGGAGTGTTTCTACACCTGTGGATTGTCGCCCATGAGAGGTTGTACCCGTCCTGGACAAGAGTAACATTACCGACAAAATTGATTGGGGGCTGCGACATGCGTTGCCACTGAAGGATCGGAAACCGTGATGATCTTATATGTAGGGCCTCCCGCAAGTGAGGCCCAGAGGGGCATCCATGTGCAATCACGACACAGGCGTAGACTTGTAGCTGTCATGACACTTCTCGCCGCCATCGTCGCTGCCGCACTGGTGCCCGCGAGCAACTATTCATCGTCCTTCTCGAGTCGTTTAGTTCTCGCCTGTGGCAGTTCGCCCGGTCCGTGTGTCAGCGTCCCGAGGCCACCGCATCCAACCGGCGGCAATAAACTCGATTCCTAAGATGGTGAACGTGACGGTGGAACTAGCTTTCAGTGCGGCTGGCCGGGCCGGTAGGTTTCCTGCCGCAGATAAGGGAACCCGATGAAAATTCCGGGTTGGATACCGGGTAGTACCCACATGCCACCGTCAGTAAAACGGGATATTTTGCTGCTTCCGGCGCTGTTCGTCTTCAACTGCTTCGTGTATTCCGCCTGGGTTGAGTTGGGTCAGGTGGCGAGCCAACCCTGGTTGCTTCTGGTGTGGCTGTACGGGCTGTTCAGCCTGGTTCCGCTGGCCTGGCGGGAAGAGGCGCCGGTGGCGGTCTTCGCCACGCAATGGGTGCTCAGCGCGGCCGCCTGGCCGTTCATGTCCCACTACATCCCCGTGGCGGGGATCACGGTCGCCCTGTACACGGTCTCGGTCTATCGTGACCGGGGGATCGCGCTGCTGGCGCTGGCGGCGTCGTTTGTCCCCATCGGGCTCGACCTCGCCGCGGAGCTCAGGCTTCCGCACCCGGGCTATGACGCCTACGAGGTGTTCTTCACCAATGGGGTGCTCCTAGTTGTCGCGGCCGGCTGGGCGTGGGGTCTGGGCCGGGTGACCCAGGCCAACCTGCGGCGGGTCCACGAGCTGGAACACGAGCGGGAAGCGACCCGGGAAGCGGAAGTCTTAGCCGCGGAGCGCAGAAGAATCGCCCGAGAGCTCCACGACATCGTCTCCCACGCGGTCACCGTCATCGTCTTGCAGGCCGCCGGCGCGGCCCGCGTGGCCCAGACCGACCTGACCCAGGTCATCCGGTCGCTGACGCACATCGAAGCCGCCGGCAAGCAGGCGATGGCCGAACTACGCCGCCTCCTGGGCGTCCTGGAGGACAGCACCCCCGCCAGCGACCCCGCCGGTGTCCACGAATTCAAGCCGCAACCTGGACTGGCGGACCTGCCCGAGCTGCTCACCTCGCTACACGACGCCGGAATGCTCGTCACCGTCCATCGTGAGGGCACCCCAGCTGAGCTGGATCCCAGCATCGATTTGACCGCCTACCGGATCGTGCAGGAGGGTCTGGTCAACGTCCTCAAACACGCCGGCAAGGACGCCCACCCCCACTTGCGGCTAACCTGGGAACCTCAGAACCTGCGCATCCAGATCGACAACGACATTACTGTCATGAAGACTCACCGCGCTACGCCGCTCTGCGGCGGCCGCGGACTCGTGGGCCTGCGCGAACGAGCCCACGCCGCCGGGGGCACCCTGCACGCAGGACCCCACCCCCAGGGCGGCTACCGACTGACCGCCACCATCCCCCTCGTTACTCCTGGGGTCTCGCCGCTGCCGCGTTCCGCCAGCCGGAGTCGTGGGGATCAAGGGAAAGTATCAGTGTGATCCGAGTCGTGGTAGTTGATGACCAGCCGCTTGTCCGAGCCGGTATCACTATGTTGGTCAACGCCGAGAAAGACATCGAGGTCGTCGCCGAAGCCGCCGACGGCGACGACGCCCTGGTCCAGATCCGTGCCCAGCGTCCTGATGTGGTCCTCATGGATGTGCGCATGCCAGGCACCGACGGCATCGAGGCGACCCGCGCTGTGATCCGGGAGGGGCTGACTACGCAGAACGGTCAACCCATCAGAATTATCATCCTGACGACCTACCACGTTGATGATGCTGTCTCCGCCGCCCTGCGTGCCGGAGCCTCGGGTTTCCTCCTCAAAGATGCCGCCCCCACCGAGATCGCCACCGCGATCCGTGCGGTCGTCGCCGGCAAGGGATGGCTGGATCCGGCCGTCACCCGCCGGCTCATCGACGACTTCGCCGCCCGGCCTGAGCAGAACACTCCCACACCAGCGGAAATGGCCCAGTTGACGCCCCGTGAGCGGGAAGTCCTCACCCTGCTGGCCCGAGGCTTGTCCAACGCCGACGTCGCCGCACAGCTGTTCATCAGCGAAGCGACCGTGAAAACACACCTCGCCCGGGTGATGGCAAAACTCAACGTCCGCGAGAAATCCCAAGCGGTAGCCGCCGCCTACCAAACCGGGCTTGTCCAGGCCTACGCCCCGCCACCCCATTCCACCCAGTAAGGCAGACGGCCACCCTGCTTGCTCCTGGGGTTGGGGGCTCCTGGGCCCAGGTCGGGGGTCCCGGCCCAGGAGCAGTGCAGAAGATACTACGGCCATCCGGTGCGCTTTCCACCACCCCGAGCACCCGGGGGTGGCCCCGGGCCACCGCGCAGGATCTCAGCCAGGATCGGTCCGCTCACTGATGCTCATCAACGTCGCCGACGCCCCTGCGGGCTCATCCACACCCCTGGCCAGCGGTGGACGGCGTGTGGCGACGTCGCCTCCTTGCGTCTGCAGCGCGCTGACCTCGGTGTTGGTCAGTTTTTCGGTTCGCCGTCGCCGTGGATATTGTCAGATTCTAGCTTTCGCCTGGTTCCGCAACATCTGATTAATCATGGCGTAACCATCGCGCAGTCGCGGACTCTCGTTCTTTTTCATGAGTCGGCAGGGCCGTTAGTCGGTAGTCTGATTGCCGGCTCGGCCAGCGGCCCATCTGGGGCGCTGATTCTGTCAACGGCACGTTAGGTCTGAAGCGCAAGCGGGGTGTGACCAACACACACCGTTACCACGGTTGAATCACGCTGTGTTTCAGTGGGGCTACAGTCTGTTCCGGGAAACTTTCGCCATCGTAAATCCGCCGCTTGCATCAGGCTTGCGCCTTCATGCCTAGATAGATTCCATCGTGGGTCGATTGGGTCTGGCTTCTGTCAATGCAACAGCGCTCCGTGGCGACATGTCACCAGCGAGAATATGAGCTCGGTCCGATCTTGATGCCGCGTTGGAGTGAACCTCCTGGCGTGAGCCGACCGATCAGTACTAGCGTTAGCCAATGGGGAATTGCTCTCTGATGGGCCGGGCCTTACGTTCGACTTACTGGAGCGCAGCTAGTCGGGGGGATGGCTTGTGGATGGCTACGGGCTGAGGCGGTTGGTCACGAGGGATGTCGAGCCTGTGAGCGTGACCAGTATTGGTATGGATTTCAACATTAGGCCGGTGCGGATCCAGCTTACCGGCCGCTTGGAGGTGGAGTTTGATCATAGGGTGGTCGGGGAGAGGTTGCTTTATGGTCGTCAAGCCCGGCTCATCTTTGCGATGCTCGTCGTCGAGCGCGATCGCCCAATCCACCGTGACGAGCTCGCCGAGCTGTTGTGGCCCGATGAACTACCGCGCACCTGGGACGCTGCCCTGCGGGGTGTCGTGAGCAAGGTTCGCGGGTTCTTGGGGGCGGCGGGGCTGCCGCAAGGTGCCACGTCTTCCGGAGGCTCCGGTACTTACCAGCTTCATCTGCCGCCAGACGTGGTGGTCGATATTGAGTCGGCCTGCTCTGCGGCGGAAACTGCGGAGCAGGCCCTGCACGAGAGCGATCCCGCCCGGGCGGTGACCCTCGCGGAGCACGCCCGGAAGATTGCTTCACGTCCGTTCCTTCCCGACGCGAAGGGGAGATGGGTCGATGGTGTCCGCGACCGCCTCAGCAAGGTGTGTCTGTGGGCGCTGTGTGTGCTTAGCGAAGGCTACGCTCAGCGGGGCCGCTACCAACTCGCGGTGCGCGCGGCCGAGGATGCGATCGCGTTCGAACCGTTTCGGGAGCGGACGCATCAGCTGCTCATGCGGATACACGCGGCCGCCGGAAATCCAGCCGAGGCTTTGCGAGCCTACGACCGCTGCCGTCGGTTACTGGCCGAAGAGCTGGGTGTCGACCCCAGCGCCGAGACCTCAGCTCTTCACCTCGCGCTGCTCCGGAATGGGAATGAGTAGGGTCGGCCCGGGATGGTGCGGCGGGTGCTCACCGAGATTCCGTTACCAAAGTGTGACGCGTTGGTCGGGGGGACGGAACAACTTGTCGCCTGGCGTGACGCGGAAGGCTGTGTAATACTCGGGCAGATTGCTGACGACGCCGTTGGCCCGGAATTCATTGGGGCTGTGCGGATCACTCAACAGCTGCTCGCGCAGCTGCTTGTCCCGGGTCTTGCCGCGCCACACCTGCGCCCACCCTAGGAAGAAGCGTTGCTCTCCGGTGAATCCGTCCATCATGCCGGCCGGCCGGCCGCCGAGGGAACGCCGGTAGGCACGGAGCGCCACCGTCAGGCCGGATAGGTCGGCGATGTTCTCACCCAGGGTCAACTCGCCGTTGATGTGCTCGCCGGGCAAGGGCTGGTAGGCCGAATACTGGGCAACCAGGGCAGCGGTCCGTGCAGTGAACCGCTGCGCATCCTGCGGGGTCCACCAGTCGCGGAGATTACCGGTCCCGTCGTACTTGCGTCCCTGGTCGTCAAAGGCGTGGCTGATCTCATGACCGATCACCGCGCCGATTCCACCGTAGTTGACCGCGTCGTCGGCGGTCGGGTCGAAGAATGGTGGCTGCAGGATCGCGGCCGGGAAGGTGATGTCATTGCGTGCTGGGTTGTAGAAGGCGTTGACCGTCTGCGGCGTGGTGATCCACTCAGCGCGGTCCACCGGCTTGCCGAGCTTGTCCAGATCCCGCTGGTACTCCAGCGCAGCTGAGCGCACCACGTTGCCCACCAGATCGTCGCGCAGCACCCGCAGTTTCGAGTAGTCCTTCCACTCGCTCGGATAGCCGATCTTCACGGCAAGCTTGCTGAGCTTGTCCTTGGCCTGCTGTTTGGTCGCCGCACTCATCCAGTCCAGGCCGTCGATGGACGAGCGGTAGGCGTCGATCAGCTCGCTGACCAGCGCGTCGATCCGCCGTTTGGCATCCGGCGGGAAGGACCGTTGCACATATCGCTGACCGAGCAGATCACCCAGCGCGCCGTTGACGACGCTGATTCCTCGTTTCCACAGCGGGCTCATCTCCTGCTGACCGGCCAGATCGCGACTGTGGAACTCGAAGCGCGCCGCGACGAAGTCATCGCTCAGGTAGGGGGCGAGGCTGTCGATGAGCTTGAACTCCAGGTACGAGCGCCAGTCCGCCAGGGGAACGGTGGTCAGCGCGGAACCCAGGGCGGTGAAGAAACTGGGCTCGGCGACGACGAAGTCGGAGGTGTGCACGCCGGCCGCGTCAAGGTAGGTCTTCCAGTCCAGCCCCGGTGTCCGCGCTGTGGCGTCGGTGACGCTGAACTTGTTGTAGGTCGCCGTCGCGTCCCGGTTCTGCACAGCGCTCCACTGGATCCCAGCGAGGCGGTTCTCGACAGCGAGCACCTGGCCGGCTGCGGCATCCGGATCGGCAACACCGGCTAGACCCAGGATGCGTGCGGCGTAGGTCCGGAGCTGACCGCGGGTCGTCACGAACTGCGGATCGGATTTCAGGTAGTAGTCCCGGTTGGGCAGGGCGAGCCCGCTTTGCTCGACTTCTGGGAGGTAGGCGGCGGCGTTTTTGGCGTCTTGCTCGATGGACAGCGCGATGGGGCTGGGCGTGCCGGCCGCGGCGCTCTGGGCGAAATACTGGAGGAGGTCGGCGGGGCTGGCGAGTGAGTCGATGCGCTCCAGCGACGCCCGCAGCGGAGCGGCTCTGAGCGCGTCGCGCCGCGCGGTGTCCAGGAAGCTGGCGTAGAAGTCCCCGATCTGCTGGTCGGGTGAGCCGGCAGCGCCGTGGCGGGCCGCACTGTCCTCGACGATTGTTCGCAGGTTCTGCTCAGATCGGTCGACCAGCGCGTCGAACACGCCGTAGCGGGTTCGGTCGGCCGGAATCTCGGTGGTGCGCAGCCACTGACCATTTGCGAACCTGAACAGGTCGTCCTGCGCTCGGACCTGACGGTCGTACCCAGCCAGCAGCAGCCCCGATCCCAGCGGTGGCGCTGCGGCGCCCGCGCAGGCCGCCATCGCCCACACCAGGGCCATGGCGAGCACCCCGCGACGTAACCGAGAGTGAATCACTGGTCCCCCCATGAAGACGTCCAGTTGAGTGCATGTGATCGGACTCGACGATAGACCAGAGGACCGACACCCACGTCGACCCGGTAGCTCGTTCAGGTGAGCGCGGCGAGCGCGGCGTGCACCAGGACCCGGACGCCGACGGGCAGCGCGCGCTCGTCGAGCTGGAAGCTCGGCCGGTGCAGGTCGGACTTAGGTCCTGTTCCCGACCACACCCCCATCCGGGCGAACGATCCGGGTACGTGCTCCAGATACCACCCGAAGTCTTCGCCGCCGGAGGATTGTTCGGTGCTGGTCAGCGCGTCCGGTCCGAGCGCGGCCTCCACAGCGGTGGAGAGCAGACGGGTGCTTTCCGCGTCGTTGACGACCGGGGGCACGCCTCGACGGTGGTCGAGGTCGAAGCCCACCCCGGTGGGCACGAGCAGAGCACTGATCAGTTCCCCCACTAACGCATCGAATCCAGCCCAGACTTCCCGGTCGCTGGTGCGCAGGGTCCCGCGCAGCATCCCCTTTTCCGGGATGGTGTTGAACGCTTCCCCGGCCCCAACGGCGCCCCAGGTCAGCACCGTGCCCGACCGTGGGTCCACCCGGCGGGCGAGCAGCGCCGGCAGGCTCGTGATCACCAGGCCGAGCGCATACACCAGATCCGCGCTCAAGTGCGGCCGGGCGGTGTGCCCGCCCGGCGAGCTCACCCGCAGCTCAAGCATGTCGGACGCGGAGGTGATCGCACCGACCCGGGTACCGATCCGCCCCACCTGCAGACGTGGGTCACAGTGCAACCCGAAGATTCGCTCGACACCCTTGAGCGCCCCGGCGGCCAGCACGTCCAGCGCGCCCCCTGGCTCCTCCTCGGCGGGCTGAAACACCAGGCGCACCCGACCGGGCAACCCCGGGGCGCAGGTCAGCGCCAGCGCCGCGCCGAGCAGGGCCGCGGTGTGCGCGTCATGCCCACACGCGTGGCACACGCCCGGCACCGTGGACGCGAAGGGAAGGCCGGTGACCTCGGGCAGCCGCAGCGCGTCGATATCCGCCCGGAGCGCCACGCACCGCGGACCCTCGCCGACCTCGCAGATCACACCGGTGCCCACGGGAAGCACCTGCGGTGCCAAGCCGGCCTCCCGAAGAATGGTGACGATGTATTCGGTGGTGGCGTGCTCGTGCCGGTGGGGTTCGGGGTGGGCGTGGAGGTGTCGACGCCAGCCGACCACGACGCCTGCGTTGTCCTCCAGCCACGCGTCCAACCAGGACGGTCCGCGTCCCGCGCCGAGATCCTCCACAATGGACATCCCGATATCCCCCCCGTACCTGGTGTGAGGTGCTCGGACAAAGCAGTGAAGCGCGCCGGAGACCCCTGCCTGCTCATCCCGCGCGACCGGGTAACCTTAACTGCCGTCACGGGGGGTGATCCAACCATTTGCTGACGTGTTCACAGGGATGTCACATACCACCGTGAGTGCTCGCCTTTCCTGGCCTCATCGCACTCGGTGCGCTTCAATGTAGCGGGCCGGGCTACCGGGGAGATCGTACTTCCAGCGCTCGATAGCTCGCTCGGCGAAGGTCCGGCCGGACTCCACGACTTCGCTGATGGGGTCGAGGTAGGTCAGCACGCGCGGATCGTCACGTCCGGCCGCTACCCGGGCCGTGAGGCCCGCTCCGGCGAGTCGGACAAGCTCACGACCCAACTCGCGCAGAGGGTCGCGGCCCAGTTTGGCGGCAAGCCCCTGCGTGGTGATGTCCTGCAGGGCCGCCCGATGGTCGGCAAGCGTGTAGCCGGCCAGCAGCTGCCCCGCAGCGGCCCGGGACTCAGGATGGTAGATCAATCCCACCCACAGCGCAGGCAACGCGGGAATGTCAGGGTAGGCGGGACCGTCGGCGGCCCGCAGCTCCAGGGTCTGGCGAAGCCGTACGGTGGTCCAGATCTGGGACAGATGCAGTGCCCAATCGCGCTGAGTCGGCAGCGTTCCGTCCTCGAACCCCTCCACGAGCAGCGCGCCGAAGGGACGATCGGGTGCCGGCCGGTACGTGCCGTCCGGGGTTCGGTAATAAATCATCGGTAACTGCAGTGCCCACTCGATGAAATCGTCGATGCGCATGTCCGCGCGCAAGGCGGGGGGCAGCACGCCGCAGCGTCGGGGATCGGTCCTCAGCCAGCAGTGCACTCGCCGGGACAGCAGACCGGTCAGCTGACCACCCTCGAACGGGGAGTTGACGAACATGCCGGCCACCACGGTGGAGGCCGCTACCAGCGTGCGCAGCTTCGCCACCAGGTCCTGCTCATTGAGGTAGTCGAGCGTGACCTGGGTGGAGAGGGCGAGCGTCATCATGGTCCGGCCCCCCGCGCCGGGGTCCCCGATCCGCTCGAAGAACTTCCGCATGATCATGCCACGGGGGGTGTGTACCCACTGGGCGTTCTCGGTTGTGTTGAACGGCAGGTTGGCTCCCGGCAGCAGGGCCAGCCTGAACCCGCGAGCGATCTCGGCTGCCCGCGACAGCACCGCGTGCATGTCCTCGACGAGCGTGCGCAGGTCCTCGTGGGGAGCCGAGGCGTATTCCAGCGCCCCGCCGTGCTCCAGGCTGAGGTGCATCCCGCTGTCGTGCTGCATGCCCATGACGTGATCACCGATAAGCACCGGGGTGCCACCGAAGTCAGCGATGATCGCCTGTAGGAGGGACTCAACGCCGCCCTCGCCTAGGTACGGGACGGCCCGGCCGGTCTCCGGGTCGACCACCCCGCTCTCGATCTCCAACCCGATCTTCTCGGTGGCCCCGGCGGACTTCTCGAACGGCGCGCGCAGCTCGCTGCGATCTGATGCTCCGGGTGCCTGCACCGTCATCGTTGCTCACTCCTTCCCACGGCGGAGCAGGCCAGCGGCCCGGCTGCGCACTACCTGAAGCTCGGAGACGCTCACGGCGCGCAGCGTGACGAGCAGGACGGCGCCGCCCAGGACGGTGGCGGCGACCAGCTCGGTGGCGGCGCGCACTGGGGGCGCGGTGTGCGCCATGGCCAGCTCCCCCAGGCGCAGGACGGCCAACCCGGCGGCGGCGGCGGCGAGGGCGGCCACCCCGATGCGCGCCACCGTGCCCGCCACCAAGCGGGTCTGCAGCGCTCCGAGGCGGTGCCACAGCCACAGCTGGCCTAGGGCAGCACCGATGACGAAGGAGGCCGAGTTCGCCGCGGCGAGCCCGATGACGACCTGCTGGGGCCCCAGCAGGACCGGCGCAGCGAGCGACAGGCCGATCTTTCCAGCAACCATCAACGCCATAATGACCGTCGGGGTGCGGGCGTCGCCCAGCGCGTAGCACACCCGCAATTGCAGCAGTACCACAGCGTAGGGCAGCAGGCCGAACGCCGAGGCGGCCAGGGTGTGACCCAGCCGGTCGGCCTGGGCGAGGTCGGAGCGGCCATAGGAGAACAGCACAGTGGCGATCTGCGTACCGGCCACCGTGAGCAGGGCCGAGACCGGCAGCAACAGTAGCGCCGACATCCGGGTACCCAGGGACAAATCGGCGACCACCTTGTCGATCTCCCCGTCGGCGGTGGCGGCGCTGATCCGGGGCATCAGCGCGGTGAGCACAGAGTTACCCAGCACGCCGTAGGGCACGATCAGCAGCGTCCAGGCGTACGCGTAGGTGGACACGCCCCCGCTGGCGGTGGCACTGGCGATCCGGTAGGTGATGACCAGCCCGATTTGGCCGGCTAGCACGTAGAGGGCCACCCAGCCGGCCAACCCACCGAAGGACGACAGCCGCGAATCCCAGCCCCACCGCCAGCGCCAGCGAAACCCCGATCGGCGCAGCGCCGGCAGTAGCACCGCCGCCTGCACGACGATCCCCAGCGTGGTGCCCACCCCGAGCACCCACAGTTTGACCTCCCCCATCAGGTTGGGATGCAGGCTGATCTGGCCGGGAGTGATCGCATAGGCCCCGATCACCGCGATGACCACCAGGTTGTTGGCCACCGGTGCCCAGGCCGGCGGGCCGAACACGCCCCGGCTGTTAAGCACCGCGCCGATGAGCGCGGCCAGCCCGTAGAACAGAATTTCCGGCAGCAGCAGGTAGGCGAACGCGGTGGCCAACGCCGGGCTGGCGTGCGCGGAGCTGGTCACCGACAGGCTGATCAGCAGCGGGGCCGCGGCCACCGCGGCGATCGTGCCCACTACTAGAGCGAGGATGCCCATGGTGAGCAGCCGCTGGGTATAGGCCTGCCCGCCGTCGGGGTCGGTGCGCTGGGCGCGAACCAGCACCGGGATCGCCGCGCTGGACAGCACCCCGCCCAGCAGCAGCTCATAGACCATGTTCGGCAGCTCGTTGGCGATGTTGTAGGAGTCGTTGAGCACCCCGAATCCCAGGGCCGCGGCCAGCAGCAGCCTGGCCACCAGCCCGGTCACCCGGCTGATCACCGTGGCCAGGGCCATCGACCCTGAGGCGTGCGCCAGTGACGGACCCGACAGTGCTGCTGGCGGGTCCTCTTGGGGGCCCCTCGGGGGCGCTGACGGTCGGCCCGGCGCTCGCGGCAGGTGGTTCCTTGGCGGCACGCCGACCAGCACACCATTCTCCCCGCCGATCACCCACAGCGGGGCGCAGACACTCTGGGTTCAGGGGCCTCATTGTTGTTTTACGTCGCCCGCGGAACCGACGAGTGACCCGGAGAACGCCGTGTCCCTTGTTGCCGGTGTGGTCGCACACCGGGGTTGATGGTGACGCCGAAGGTGACAAGTAACCGTCGCAGTAGCAGACGGGGGATGGGGCGGTCGTCTGCCGGTCGCTACGATAGCTGGCGTGCATCCGGCGTTTGAGGCTTCAGCTGACGATCCCCAACAGGTCGCGGAGGCTATTGCCCGCGCCGCTGAGGGCGCGGTAGTGCATCTCGTCCGTGACGGCTGCGCTGTCGCGGACATCGTTCCCGTGACAGCGCAGCCCGCTCGGGCGTCGCGTGATCCGCGACACATCCAGATCAGTCAGATGATGGCCGAACGCTTCGGCGCGCCCACCCTGGCCGACTACCGCAAGGCTTACGACAGCAGCGGCAAGCCGTGGCCGGGAGAGGACTACATCCGCCGGAACCACCCGGTCGCGGACGCCTCCTAAGGGTGGAGGAATCATCCTTCGCCGCGTCCGCCGCCGGCAAGGTCCTCGATGCCAGTGCTGTCGCCGCATGGGCTTTCGGTCATGTCGGGATGTAGACCTGCTTCGGTATCGCCTGGGAGCTGCAGCTGAGCTTCTACTTGCCCACGTTCGCCCGTAGCGAGGCGATGCTGCTGTATCCCGGGACGGAACCGCTGATCGAAACCCTGGCTCGGGCGCCCTACGTCGTGCTCGCCGCCCTAGGACCGGCCGAAGCTGCGGCTGTCGACGCCCGTCAGCAGGCGGCGGGTGTCTTCGATCCTCTCGCCAGCTGGGTCGTGCACGCCTGTCGCCAACGGGGATGGCCCGCTATCTCAGCGGATCCCGACCGCCTTCGACGCATCGACCCAGACCTGCCGATCGACGTGCTGTAAACGGCTGTTCCCTACGACCGGGAAGCGGCAGGATAAAGGACATGCATCTAGCGGGTTGGGTGTCGGGCCTCAGCCGCCATAGCGCTGGTGGCGGCGGGTGTGGCGGGATGGCAAGCAAGGGAGACGCGGCGCCAAGCCAAAGCAGCCGAAGATCAGGTGCAAGAAGCCCGGCGCAGCGCGGTAGCTGCGGAGAACCAGGTCGAAATCATGCGTCGACAGCACGACGCGGACCAAGCTGAGCGTGACGCTGAGCGGCGTAGACGAGAAAAGGAACAGGCCAGCCTCACTGTCAAGGTGGACTACTCAAACTGCATGTACTACGAGCGCGCCTTGGCGCGGGTAATAATAACCAATCAAGACGATCAACAAGTGCTTCGGCTAGGAATCAAGTCTATAGGTGATACCGGGAGGGTGCGCTTTAGAGAACTAGGTTACGGCGACGGGGAGCCATGCTACTCAACACCCGAGGTACTCCTCCCGCGCGCGTCGTGCTACTGGCCCTTTGAGCACCTCGACGCCAGGGGTCAACCCATCGGCCCCGGCAACAACATATTTGATGATGCGACGAGTTCGATCAAGAAATGGGTCGAAGTCGACGATGCGACAATCACGTTCACCGATCTCTCCGGCATCCGGTGGGAGCGCACCGGGAACAAAAACCGGTTCGTGTTGTGGGATAAGTCCGTGGACTGACGGGCCAGCTTATCCACCCGGCAGGGCGGGGGCCCACCACCGGAGAATACGGCGGTACTGGTCATACACGTCTGACGTGCCCGGACCGGAGCGGCAGGTGGTCATAATGGACGGTCGATGACTCCGACCGCGGCGAGATCGAACGGCGTAGTGCTTCGACGATGTTGGCCCGCGTCCGGGCATGGGAACCGACGAGCGACCCGGAGAACGCCGTGTCCCTTGTTGCCGGTATGGTCGCGACACGTCTCAAGTGTCCTCGGGGAAGTAGGTGGCGAGGACGGTGCGGGCGTGCCGGTGCAGCGGTAGGGCGAGGTCGGGGTGGTCGCCGTATTCGACGAGCCGGAGCAGTTTCGCGGCGGCCGCCAGGTGGGCGACGGCACCGCCCGGGCCGGTGAGGATGTCGGCGAAGGTGTCGTAGACGCGCTCGGCGATGGCGGGTTGCAGCAGGCTGGCGCCGTGCAGCAGGGCGGCGTCGTAGCCAGCCGGGGCGCTACCCCAGGATTCTCAGTCGAGTAGCCAACAGCCTGGGTTGGTGAGGTTGGCCCAGTGCAGGTCGCCGTGCGCGGTGCTCCACGACAGCGCGCCGGGGTCGATGGTGACGCCGAAGGAGGCAAGTAACCATCGCTGGAGCAGGTCGGTATCCAGGCAGACCCGATCGGTGGGATGACCGGCGAGTGCGTCGAGCGACGTTCGTAGCTCGGCCCACCAGGCGTCGTCGAGATCGACCGGGTGGCGCAGCCCCATGTCGGTGGCGACGGCGGGCCCGGGCGCCAGGGTCATGAGTTCCGCGCGGGCGCGCCGGTGGTGATCGTCCCATTCGGCGGTGGTGCGGACCTCGGGGTGGCGTACCGCGGTGATGCCCCCGGCCTCGACGTTGCCGGTCCAGGCTGGACCGCAGGCCCAGCAGGCCGGTTCGGTGACCACGCGAAGCCACCACTCGCCCTCGGAGGTGGCGGCCCGGCAGCCGACGCTGCGGCCCCGCAGCCCGAGCACCGGCTCACCAACGAGGTCCACTCCGAGCGCCTCAGCGCCGGACTCAAGCAGTCCCTGCAGCCAGCCCAGCCACTCCTGATCGATGGCAACGGCGTCCATGCGGCGCTCCTTGGTCGGTGGGTACATGTTTACAGTGGCGGGGTGGATGCTCGTCGCGCACCTGTTGGCCGGCCTGTCGCGCCAGCCGGGGGCGGGTTCGTGCGTTGGGTCGAGTTCCAGGCCGAGGGCGTCGGGGTCTCCGGGTATCCGTTCGGGGTACCGGCCGTCGCCGCGTTGCGGGACCGTGGCGGGTTGGATCTCGATCCGGGGGTGACGGTGCTGTGCGGTGACAATGGCACCGGCAAGTCCACGCTGGTGGAGGCGCTTGCGGTGGCGGCCGGATTCAACCCGGAAGGCGGAAGCAAGAACTTCCGCTTTGCCACCCGCGCGAGCGAGTCCGACCTCGGGCAACATCTGCGATTGACCTGGGCTCCACGCAAGCCGCGGACCGGGTTTTTCCTCCGCGCCGAGTCGTTCTACAACGTCGCCACCGAGGTAGAGAACCTTGAAGAGGTCGATCCCGGACTGATCGCCTCCTCCTACGGCGGCCGATCGCCGCACGAGCGCTCCCACGGCGAGTCGTTCCTGGCCTTGGCCGTGCACCGGTTCGGACCGAACGGGCTGTACCTGCTTGACGAGCCGGAATCGGCGCTGTCGGTGCATGGTTGCGTAGCGTTGCTGGCCAGGATGCATGATCTGGTCGCGGCAGGTAGCCAGTTCATCCTGGCCACCCACTCCCCGATCCTGCTGGCCTACCCCGGTGCGACGATCTACCAGATCAGCCGCGAGGCGACCTTGGAGCGCGTCGACTATGACGACACCGAAGCGGTGCGGCTGCACCGGGACTTCCTCGCTGACCCGGGTCGATACTTATACCACCTGTTCGCCGAGGAGTGACTAACGGTTTCCCACGTCGCTGAAGGGCGGCCAGCAGGCGCGTGGTCCGCACATGATCGGGTTGCAGGTCGGCGAACACACGGGTGAGCAGTTCGGTTGGCAGGCCGGGTTGCAGTGAGGGTGGCAGCCCGGTTCGCACCGCGGCTGGCATGGGTTGCAGTGAGGGTGGCAGTTGAATTCGCAGTCCGGCCCGCCCTTGCCCGTCGGGTCTGCGGCCTCGGCGGCGAACTGTGCCGTCAACTGGTGGCGTACCTCAGCGAGCCGGGCACCCAACAGGATGTCGGCCAGCGATGAGGCGAGCACGTTGCCTACCGGCAATCAGCGGGAGAACACGCATGGCCATGTGGAGGCGCCGGCGGCACCAACGTCGGTCACGGCTAGGTCCACGTTCGCACCTGGTGTGGTCCGGCCGGTCACCCTCAGCAGTGCGCCTGAGGTGGAGACAGTGGCGCTCAACGGTGCCGTTCCGGGTGGCGGTGCGTCGACGTAGCGGGCGCGGGTAATCGTTGGCTGTTCCAGCGGCCGGCCGGCGCCCACTGCGAGCGCCAGGCGGACCAGTTGCGCCTGCGCCCAGGTCAAGGGGGACGCTGAGCCGGCAGGATGGCCGGGTGCGAAGCCGATCGACGCCTGGGTGGGGTCTATTTTCCCGTATGGGGAGGCCTCCAGCGGAGGATCCTCCCAATCCTGCTCCGGTTCCAGACCCACGCCAGAACTCATCCGCTGCATGCTGACCAGCAGCGCTGCGGCAGCGGTGGTGTCACCGGTCTGCAGCTCCTGCTCGCCGCGCTCGCCGGACAAGACCGGCCAGAGGTGCCCGGAACCGATGTCGCCGGTCGGCCAGGGCCGACCCGAGGGAGTGCAGGTGGTCGGGCCGGGTTGGTAGCAGTCGCCGTAGCCATCCCAGCTCCCCGGCATCGAGGTCCCGTAGCGGTAGAAGCTCACCCCGTTGGGTGTGTCCCGACGAATCGTCGCGTCCACCACCTTCAGCGAAGCGAGTATGTCGGGGTCACTGGCGGGTAGCTCGCCCAGCCGCACCAGCTCCAGGAACCCGGCGTCCACGACTTGGCGTTGGTCGGCCTTTGGCGCGCCATTGCCAAGATTGTAGCCACTCGCCGCGTTCGGATCGCTGGTCGGGGACAGTCGTAGGAAATAGCGTGGCCGGTATGGACCCGCGGTGGTGAGCGTCCAATCCTTGACGTGTCGCTGAAAGTGATCAGCTGTAGCCTGGTAGAGCCGGGCGCGAGTGGTGTCGTTGTGGTGACCGGCGATGGCACTGGCCGCGGTTAGGCCGGCAATTTCGGCCGCAATGGTCGAGGGGGAGTAGCCGCTCTGTTCCTCCCACCGCTCGACGCCGAAGGCCGGACCATGCGCGACGAGGAAATCCGCGGCCGGCCGGAGGTGGTTAGTCCACAGCGCGGTGTCACCGCTGAGCCCTGATTGCCATGCCATGACGATGGGATACGAGGTCTCGTCAAGCTGATCACTATTGGTATCCGGCGCTATCTTGCCGTTGAGCAGCGAGTTGCGCGGCAGGCGACCGTCCGGGAGTTGCTGATGAGTGAGCAGGAACCGGGTGGCGTCGCGCGCGGTGGTCAGGTCACCGTCGAGGAGCAGCGCGGTGAATGCCTCGTAGAGATCGCGGGAGAATACCTCGCGGTAGGAGCCGAAATAGACCGGTTTTCCGTTCACCAGGTCCCCGGCGCTGACGGCCTGACCCCACGGGCTGGCCAGAGAAGCGACGATCGCACCGGGGAATGTCTTGTCCTCACTGGCCTTCACCACATTGACTGAAAGGTAGTAAGCGGAGCGTATCCGGCCCACGGCGGCTTGATCAAAGCCGGGCAGTGTGGTCGGTGGTGGGCGCAATCGGGCGTCGTAGGCACGCCAGCCAGCAGTATAGTCGGCCAATGTCGCGGCAAATGGGTTGGTTGCCGCCTTGTTCGCGACTGATATGGCGTCGTGCTGATCCCGTCCGAAGCCGAGGGCAAGAGTGAGTTCACCGTGCGGGTTCGCCGCGATGCGGGCGGTGAGCACGACGTGGCCGTTCGGGGCGGCGGTGTAGTCGCCCAGCGTGCAGGTGGTATCGAGCTGGGTTAGTCCATCGCTGGCAGTGCCGGCGTAGCCGACACTGGCCTTGGTAAAACCGCCGCTCGCGCTCAGCGCCATGAATGTCGCAGCGGCGTAGTCGCGATTCGCCGCCTGGGTGGTCGTCGCGATGTCGTAGGCGACCGGGACGGGTGTGCGAGTGGAGGTGTCGATCAACGCGGAGTCGGCGCCACCGTTGTCCTGACCCCCACCTCCGTTGCCATTAACATGTGCGTCGAGGCGAATGTAGAGCGTCAGCCCGTGCGGTGCCGGGCCGTGCGTGCCGCGTACGGTGGTATGAGCGACCACAGCGTCTCGGGCGGGATCGGTGACATAGGTCGTCAGGAGCTGATAGCCGTGCGCTGCGCTGGTGGCCAGGACGGTGCAGGCCATTCCGGTGGGATCGGCGCTGACGGTATAGGTCAGATCGCGGGTCTGCAGATCTGTGAAGCTGTGTCCGTCCGTGACCACATACTGCATGGTCTCGACGTTTGTGTTGTCCACAGTGGGGCTGTAGACATCGGAGAGTACCCCATCGGCAACGGTGTACCAGACCTTGGATGTGGTGCTCATGGCTGTGCCGAGGCAATCCTTGCGCGCCAGGTCAAAGCGGGACAGGGTCCCTGGTGCACCGGCCGCGGTCAGGCTAGCGGCTCGTGGGCTCACCGGAGGCGCGGATGCGGTCACCGACGGCGCCGCGCAACCAGCCGCGACGCCAAATCCGACCGCACCCGTGGTGAACAATGCCGCGACAATGGACACGCGAGTCCGGCGAACCAGTCTCCAGCCTCGATTCCAGGCCATAGCACACCCCATAGGCACCGTAGCGATGATCAGGCGCGTTGGTGACTGATCTCCGCCCAGAGCGCGGCAACCGTTTTCGCGTCACCCAGATTATCGAGTTTCGCGGACCAGTTCACGTAGCGGCGCCCGTCATAATCAGTAGCTCGATAAGGCCACTGTGAATTGTCGTCGTCACTCCGATGTAGCGGCTGGAAGACGATGTATACTCGCCAGCCTTCCTTGGGCTGGAACTCGAGGGAGAAGCCGTAGTCGGCGAGCCCGTCCCGCGTCCGATAGTCCATGACGGTCGTTATCTTTTCCTTCGCCATGTATGCACCTCTTCATCGGTATTTCTTGAATCCGTCGCTTTACGTGTCGGTAGCAGACAGACACGGGCGGCCTGACCGTGTAGTCGTCAGAGTCGATGCGAAGTACCGGCGGGGAGCTGATGATCGCGTCGGGACAGTGAGTCGATGATCACCGCCATCAGTAGCACTGCTGCTGTGATCATGAATCGGACCGACGAGTCGAGTTCCAGCAGATACATTCCGTTATTGATCGACCCGATCACCGCGATGCCCAGCAATGCTCCGTAAGTGCTTCCCCGGCCGCCGAACAGGCTGACGCCGCCGATCACTGCGGCGGCGATCGCGAAGAGCAGAACGTCGCTGCCTCCGGTGCTCTGGTTCGCCGCAAACTCCCGCGAGACGGCCAGGATCCCACCGATTGCCGCCATTGCAGAGCCCAGCGCGAACACCGTGATCCTGATCCGGTTCACCGGTATCCCGGCGCGGCGAGCTGCCTCCACATTGCCTCCGATAGCGATGATGCTACGACCGAAGCGGGTCCTGCGCAGCATCACGTCAGCGCCCACCGCGAAGGCGACCACCATGGCCAGGGCGACCGGGATGCCGCGCCAGGAGTTCAGCACCCCCACCGTCAACCCGACACCGGCGCTCAGCAGGACCAGTCGGACGGCTCGGCGCCAGCGCGCTAAGCCTGGCAAACCCGCCGCGCGCCGCCGTCGGACATCCACGACGACCGCCGCCAAGTAGCTGCCGACCATGACGGCACCGAGGGACCAGCCCGCGACGGCAGGTAGGTAGGCGTGGGTCAGTATCGCGATGATGCCGTGGTCAGAGACGTTGATGGTGCTCTGCGGGCCGAGCAGATAGAGGTGCAGCCCCTGCCACCCGATCAAGCCAGCCAAAGTCACCACGAATGACGGGACACCGATCGCTGCGTGGATCATGCCCTGCACGATGCCCACACCGAGTCCGAGTAACACCACCAGCCCGATGGCCCCCACCTCGGGGACACCGTGCCGGATGACGAGAATGGCCAGGGTAGCGGCGGCTAAGCCGGACACCGAACCGATCGAGAGGTCGATCTCGCCGAGCAGCAGGACCAGCGTGATGCCGACCGCTATGATCCCGACGGCGGCGATCTGCATCACCATGTTGGACAGGTTCACCGCAGTGAGGAAGCGGTGGTGATGGTCGAGTAGCTGAAAAATCACCCAGGTGGACAATAAGCTGGTGATGCCCGGCAGCGCCGCCAGCTCTCCTGCGCGCAGTTGGGTGGCAACGCCGCGCCGCCGGTGCGTCCTCACTAGCCGCCCGATGGGGGCAGGCCCGGTAGTGGGGGGCCTGAGGGCGAGCAGATCCGGCCGTGGGGATTCTCGCTTGTCTGGCACCACGCTCACCGTCCCGCCTCCGTGATCGAGATGGCGCCGCTGGCTGTGGAGGGCCTGCGGGGCGGGGCGGCCCGGGAGGCGCCAGTGATCGCAGCCACGATGTCCTGCTCGGTGGCCGTGCCTATGTCGAAGTCGCCTGCGTTGTGGCCCAGTCGCAGCACCACGACCCAGTCGGCAACCGCCTTGACGTTCGTCAGGTTGTGGCTGATGAGGATCACGCCGAGCCCCTGGTCCCGCAGCCGCTCGATGAGGGTGAGCACCTGCGCGGTCTGTGCGATGCCCAATGCTGCGGTGGGTTCGTCCAGGATCACGAGCTTGGGTGAGCCGAGCATCGCGCGGGCGATAGCGACGGACTGCCGCTGCCCGCCGGACAGCGCGGAGACCGGCACCCTCAGGCTAGGTAGCGTGACCGAGAGCGAAGACAGCAGCTCCCATGCCCGGCACTCCATAGCGATCTCGTCAAGCACGCCGAGCCGGACCGCTTCGTTGCCGAGGAACAGGTTGGCGACCACGTCGAGGTTGTCGCACAACGACAGGTCCTGGTAGACGGTGGCGATACCGAGCGCGGTGGCATCGTGGGGTCTGCTGATGCTGACGTGGTTACCCTGCCAGCAGATCTCGCCGCTATCCGCAGGGTCGACCCCGGCGATCACTTTCACCAAGGTTGACTTGCCGGCCCCGTTGGCGCCGACCAGAGCGACCACCTCGCCGGCCCGGACCTCCAGATCAACCTCACTGAGTACTTGCACCGATCCGAACCGCTTGGATATCCCGGTCAGCGTCAGGATAGGAATGGTCACGATGGTCCTCCCGGTTCAGGAAATGCCGGCTCGCCGACACGCCTGGCGGTACTCGGTGGAGCAGACCTCCTGGGCCGGATAGATACCGTCCCCGATGATGACGCTGGCAACGTTTTCTCTGGTTACCGCGATCGGCTCGAGGAACACGCCCGGCACGCCCACCGAGCTGCCCGACACCGTCTGGGTTGGCCTGCCCCGATACTCCACTCTCGTGGCGGCGGCGATCGCCATCTCCGCGGCGATCCTCGCCTCACGCTTGATGTCCTTATACACGGTCATGTACTGCTCACCAGCGAGGATGCGCTGGACACCGGCGAGCTCGGCGTCCTGCCCGGTCACCGGAGGCAGCGGAGCGAACCCGACGCCCTTCAAGGCCGCGATCACGCCCGCGGCTGTCCCGTCGTTGGCGGCGTACACCCCAATGATCGCTTCCCGGCCCAGTGCGGTGATGGCCTGCTCCATCTCCTGCTGGGCGCGATCCGGGGACCAGTCCGGAGTGTCGTACTCCTGACCGATCACCACCTGGCCATCGAGCACGGAGTGGGCACCGCGCTTGAAGGCAGCGACATTGGGGTCGGTGGGCGACCCGTTGATCATCACGATCTTGCCCCGCTTGGGGTCACCACCTGCCTGCAACGCGGTGAGCAGCGCTGTGGCCTGCACCTGCCCGATCCGCTCACTGTCATAGGAGACGTAGTAGTCGACCGGGCCTGAGGCGAGCCGGTCATAGGCCACCACCGCGACACCTTGGCTTTTGGCGTTGGTGACGATGGCGCTGGCCGCGATGGAGTCCACCGCGTCGAGGATGAGCACCCGTACGCCACTGGTCAGCAGCGCCTCGGCCTGGCTCTGCTGCGCGGCACTGTTCTGACTGGCGTTCTGGTAGAGGACCTCACAGTGCGGGCACAGCTCCTTGAGGCGCTGCGTGAGCAGGGGGCGGTCGAACGTCTCGTACCGCGAGGTGTTCCAGTCCGGCAGCAGGATCCCGATTGGAAAGCCCTGCTCGACGGACGCGACGCCGTCGCGAGCGCTACCCGGGCTACCGCAGGCCGCCGCGATAGCCATCAGTGCCGCGACCGCCGCCGTGGTCCAGCTCCTCATCCCCGACTCCCTACCCCGAGAGACGGGCCAGAAGCACCCTCCCTCAAGACCTCAGCATGACGCACGTCACAGGGTCCTGTCAAGACTTGAACGCAGATCTGCTCAATGCGTTCGACTTGTGAACGCAGGGGCTCAGGCGAGCAGCGAGTCGACGCCGTCGGTACCGCGTACCACCGTGGCGAGCGCCCCCATCACACCGGCCCGATCGCCCAGCGCACCGCACCGCACCTCGACGAGCTCTGCGGCAGCGCGCAGGGTGCGTCGGCTCAGCACCTGCCGGATTGGGTCGAGCAGCAGCTCCCCCGCCTGGGCCAGCTCGCCGCCCAGCACGATCTGGCGTGGGTTGAGCACGTTGCACAGCATCGCGGCGGCGGTGCCCACAGCCCGCCCGGCGTCCCCGATCACCCGGCAGGAGCCGCGATCTCCGTCGATGGCGTCCTGGACCAGCCCGCGAAGCGTCGGCGGTTCGTCTGCTGACCGCCGGGGCAGCAGGTCGAGCAGATGCGGCCCACCAACCAGAGTCTCCAGACAGCCGCGGTTGCCGCACCGGCAGACCTGACCGGACTCGTCAACGGTGATATGACCGAACTGACCGGCCAGCCCGCTGCTGCCGGGATAGACCTCGCCCTTGATGACCAGGGCGGCCTCAACGTTGGTGGATAACCGGATATACACCATCTCGGCCGCCGAGCGAGATGCGCCGCAAGCCAGCTCGCCGAGGGCGGCCGCGTTGATGTCAGTGATGAGCTGGACCGGTAGGTCTACGCTGCGGGATAGCTCCTTGGTGAGGTCCACCCCCGGCCAGTGCGGGACGAGCGTCCCCGAGCGGACCCCGCCGGTGACCGGGTCAAGCGGTCCCGGCACACTCACCCCGACGCCACGCACCTGGCTACGGTCCACCCGGGCCTGCCGCAGCAGCGTGCCCACTAGCCACGCCACTCTGCGCAATCCCCGCTCCGGCGACTGCGCACTGTCATACTTGATGTTCTCCTCGATCAGCACCCGGTAGCCCATGTCGCAGATCACGCCCCGTACGTGTTCCTGGCTCAGCTCGACGCCGATCGCTAGGCCGCTGAGTGAGGACAGGGACACGCTCTGGGCTCTGCGTCCCGTCGCGGTCGGCGTCACCACCACCAGGGCGCCCTTCTGCAACTCCCGGACGATGGTGGAGACGGTCGCTGCGGACAGGCCAGTGGCGCGGACGATCTCGGCTTGGGTCAGGGCGCCGGCGGTCCGCACCGCGCGCAGCACCCGGCGTACGTTCGCTTCCCGAAGGGCACTTTGCGACCCTGGGGTGTCCGTAGCCACTGAGTGCTCCCTGCGCCGGGCTGCTCACGATCGCTCAACCTCGCCTACCAGCTGACAGCTTAGCTTCAAGAAGTGAACACTGCCCCTAGTCGCGCCGGGTACTCCCGTACCTGTCATTCTTGACTACTCGGTATCGCCCGGCCTCCAGGTCAGCGGGAGGTGGGCTCGAGCACTGTGAGATCGGGGAAGTATGTGCGGTAAAAGCCCCAGTCCCGGGTCAGCAGGCGGTCGGCTTGCAGGCTCGCGTGCGCACCGATGCCGCGCTGCACTGGCACGGTCAGCACTTCGCCTCTCCAGCGAGCTGAACGCTGCGCCGAGAGTGGTCAGGGCAGCCTCGGCGCTTACGGCAATTCGGCGAGGCCGCGAAGTTCGGTGATGAGCTCGTCCGTGGTGCCAGCACCCCGGAGGATTCCGTAGACGCTGTCCAGCGGCGCGCGTCGGTGCTGCTTGACCGCGATCAGGCGGCCACCGTCCTCCTCGATCTCCCCTCGCACACCGGTTCGGGCCAGCCGTTAGGTCCATCGGGCGGTTAGTAGCGTGCCCTGGAGGACACCACCAATAACCGTGCCCAAGGTGCGGCCGTACCGCTTCGCTGCCTGGGCACGGCTGATCGCCGTGGTCTGCCAGTCGTGGTCGTGGAACCACCGCGTGGTGTCTGGCCGGTCGTCATCGGGCAACAGGGCGAGCATGTCATACCCGAGCCTACGATAGACGTCCCGGAAGGCGGGGGCGTCCATCCTGCTGCGGATGTCCGGGTCGGACTCCTCCGCGGCGAACCAGCTGCCCGCTGCAGAGAGCCGGTGCACCTGCGCAAACAGCGCTTCGGCAGCTGTCCCCGGCAGGTATGGGAGCAACCCTTCGGCCAGCCAGGCGGTGGGGCGCTGCGGGTCGAAGTTCGCGCGGAGCAAGGCCTCAGGCCAGTCCGCTCGCAGGTCGATGGGCACGACGTGACGAGCACAGCCGGCCAGCGCCCCCACTTCCTCCAGGACTGTATCCTTGAACTCCAGTACCTTCGGCTGGTCGATCTCAAAAAGCTCGACGTGCGCGGGCCAGGACAACCGGAATGCGCGGGTATCCAGGCCGGCCGCGAGGATCACCACCTGCCGGACACCAGCGGCGGACGCATCGCGGAAGTACTCGTCGAAGAAACGCGACCGCACCCCCAGATAACTCACTAGCGCTGCCCAGAAATCGACCCACCGCGTGTCGGCCTCAGACCGACCCTCGGAGTCGTTCAGGGCAGCCCAACTGGTGGGTATGGGTAGCGTTATCCCAGAATGTGTGACGAAGCTCTCCGCGTACGGGTCCTCGATCAGCGCGTCATCTCGGCTACTCTCGATCGCTCGCCCGGCGGCGACCATCAAGGCCGTGATCCCCACCCCGGATACGATGTCCCAGTCGTCGTATTCGTCCACTTCGTCCTTCTCATATTTTTTCCGTCGGCGGAGCCGGCAATCCAACCGCTGTGGTGGCTTGCCCGCAGGCCTGCCCGGCCAGGGAACGGCATGCCCGGGCACCTTCGATGCTAAACACCCCCGGTGGAGGTGTTGTCGGCGATAAAACCGGCCGGACCGAGCGGCTACCGGGTGAATCCGGGTCTAGGCGGCGCGAGTTGCCCCGGCTTTTGGAGTGTCGGCGTTTGGAGTGTCGGCGGCGCAGGACGCGGTGGTGTCCTCCGGGATGCTGAGGATCGCGTCGATCAATCGCTGCGTGCGGGTCTGCAAGCGCAGCCACGACGGCAGATCCAGCAGTGCCATGATCTCGTCGGCGAGCACCTCGCCGATGATGTTTGGCCACAACCGCTTGGCCTTCGCGGCGGCGAGCGCGGCCATCCGGTGCGTGCTGTGCTGGTCGGCTTCGTGGGCGGCCGCGATGTTCCTTTCAGACATCGATGGCCGCCGGAGTTCGCAAGCTCCTCGCAGGAGCCCTCTCATCGCAGGTCAGGCCGGCGCGGGCCGCTGCCAGGGCGGCCTGCCAGCACCCCCGCTCCAGCAAGAACCGCACGTCTTTCAGCACCTGACGCAAGTGATCCACCTCCGGGTCTGCCAGGACAGGCGCGCCGAGGACGGTCATCGCGTGTCCTCTGTGCTCTGGCGGTGGGCGCACCGGGATTCTTCGATTTCCCGCAAGGCCTCGATCTCGGCGCGTACCGCCCGCTCTCGCTCGCTGATTCGCCAAGCCTCCCGACCCAGCTCCACCAGCTCAGCTAGCAATACAGGCACCGACCGCCCCGGCGCGCAGACAGTTATGGCTGGGTCCAGTTGCGAATGACTCACGGACACAGCACACCTCCGGTAGTCTTATCGGCGGTTTTACGGCGAGCGGACTGACTCTGCCGGGTAGGCGCGGTGAGTCCGTTGGATAAAAGAGGTCGGGAGCGCAGCCGCTGATACGTCTGCGGCGGTGCGGGGGCTACCGAACTCCGGCCATGAGCCGGCTGATGAGCGGGCGCAGCCCGATGACGACTAGCCCGACGATGATCGCTGCCACGCCGAGGAGGCCGAAGTAGGGTGCCTCGTGTTGTGGACTGTAGTAACCGGCGAGCGATCCGGACATCGCGGTGCCCAGGGCGACGGACAGGAAATACAGCGCCACCGTCTGGCTGCGAAACACCCTGGGGGAGATCTTGGTGGCCAGCGACAACCCGATCGGTGAGATCAGCAGCTCCCCGATCGTGAAGACGAGCAGGATGGCGACGAGGGCGAGCAGCGGAGTGGTCGGTCCAACGCCGCTGGCCCACGGCAGGAACAGCAGGAAAGCCAGGCCCATGATGACGGTGCCGAGCCCGAACTTGATCGGTGTCGAGGGCTGGCAGGGCCCGAGCCTGATCCACAGCAGCGCGAACACGGGCGCCAGCAAGATAATGAATACCGGGTTGAACGCCGTCACCCATTCCGTGGGCATTTCCCAGCCGAACAGGTTCCGGTCCGTCCGCCCATTGCCGTAAATCTCCACCACCGTGAACTGCTGCTGATACAGCGACCAGAACACGGCGTTGGTGATGAACAAGGGAATGAACGACCACACCCGGCTGCGCTCCACCATCGTGATCTTCGAGCTGGTCAGGATGACCGCGAAGTACACCACTGTGGCCAGCCCACATACCAGGACCACGACGGTGGACAGGTTGGCGGCCGTGATCACCCCGGTCAGCGTCAGGACCACCCCCACAGCGACGACTCCCCCGGCGGCGCCAGCGACCCTGGCCCACCGGGAGCGGGGGAGTGGGTTGGGGACGACGCTGGCCTCGGTGCCCAGATTGCGGCGTCTGATCGTGTACTGGGTCAGGCCGGCGGCCATGCCGATGGCAGCCGCCCCGAAGGCGTAGTGGAAACCGAGGGTGGTCCGGGTGAGCCCGGTGAGCAGCGGACCGAGCAGCGCACCGGTATTGGTTCCCATGTAGAAGAGGGAAAAACCGGCGTCCCGGCGCTCGTCGTTGTCCCCGTACAGGGTTCCAACGACGGTGCTGGCGTTGCCCTTGACCCCGCCGCTACCCAGGGCGACCCCCGCCAGCCCCACGCCGAGACCCAGGAAGCCCGGCAACACCGCCAGCGCGATGTGCCCGATCATCACCAGCACCGCGCTGAAGAACAACGTCCGCTCGGCGCCGAGCACCCGGTCGGCGACCCAGCACCCGGCAATGGTCGAGACGTAGACCAACCCGCCGTAGGCACCGACCAGGCTGATGGCCGTGGCCTTGGGGAGCCCGAGCCCGGGGTTGCTACCCGCCACCTCGTAATACAGATACAGCGTGAGCGAGGCCTGCATCCCGTAGTAGGAGAAGCGCTCCCACATCTCGATACCGAACAGGGTGCCCAGCCCACGGGGATGCCCGAAGAACGCCCGGTCCGTACGGGGATCGGTGATGGTGCTACTCGTCAATGAACCCCGGCCCTTCTAGAGCAGGCTGGCCAGGCCTTCCACCCCTGCGCGCGGAGCACCTTCTCGGCGATGGCGATCTGCTGGGCCCGGGTGGCGTGGTTGGGAGTGCCGGCATAGGCCCCTCCGCCGTAGGAATGCCACGTCCTGCCGCTGAACTGTAGCCCACCATAGTAGCCATTGCCGGTGTTGGCGTTCCAGTTACCGCTGCTCTCGCACCGTGCCAAGATATCCCACCGATCCTGACGCGCCGGGCGCGCCTGAGCTGGTGCCGCAAACACCAAGGACATCGTCACTGTGGCTGCGGTGATACCAAACCGTGCGAGTAATCGGGAGGTCCGTGCCATGTCCGCTCTCCGCGAAACGCGCACGCGACTGATGAGCGTGATCCATGAGCGGGGTCGCTATCCCGCCTCACGTGACGCCATCGTGCGCCCCTGTCCCGTTTCAGGGTGAGGTTGCAGTATCCGGTCCCGAGGGACAGGGCTCTGCGCGCCGGGTCCGGATTCCTGCACCAAGTGGCCCCTTCGCACAGGACGATATTGACCGTACGGATCACTGTGGGTGATGCAAGAGGGGTGGCCTCGCCGTCACCCGAACGGAGGTACTGTCCTGGCATCGTCACGCAGCGCAGCAGACGTGGGTGTTTTTCCAGGTGACACTGTTGACAGCCAGTGCTCTTGGCGCTCGCGGTCTTGGGGGTTTGCGGCCGTCCGGGTAGCCGAAGGACCACCCGTTCGGGGAGGGCGTCGCAGCGCCCTCCCGTCCCCAGGCCACCCCGGTCCCCGCGCCAAAGTCCCCGGTTTCACCGACGGGGAGAGCCGAACCCGCCTGCCGCGAACTCCTGCGCTTGCTGCGCAGACCTACGGTTTGAGCAGGACCTTGATGGCTCCGTCGGTCTTTTTCTGGAACATCTCATAGGCCTCTGGTGCCTTGCTCAGCGGAAGCTTGTGGGTGGCGAAGCCTTCCACGCCTAGCGGGTCGCCATCGGTGAGCAACGGCAGAATGTCGCCGACCCACCGTTTGACGTTGGCCTGTCCCATCCGTATCTGGAGCTGCTTGTCGAAAATCGTCAACATCGGCAGCGGGTCAACCATGCCGCCGTAGACCCCGATCACGGAGATCGTGCCGCCCCGCCGCACGATGTCTATCGCCGAGTAGAGGCCGTGCAGCCGGTCGACGCCCGCCTTCTGCATCAGCGTCGCCGCCACCGATTGAGGGAGTACGCCGGTCATCTGCTGGGCCATTTTTATGCCGGGTGAGCCGTGCGCCTCCATCCCGACGGCGTCGATGACCGCGTCCGGCCCACGACCTTCAGTCATCTCCCGGATCACCTCAGCAAGATCGTTCTCGTGCTCGCGCAGGTCGAGCGTCTCGACGCCACGGCGCCGAGCACGCGCGAGGCGCTCGGGCACCAGATCGACGCCGATTACCCGCCCGGCGCCCCGATGCTGGGCAATCCGGGTGGACATGTCACCGATCGGGCCGAGACCCAGCACGACGATGCTCCCCCCAGGGGGAAGCGCGGCGTACTCGACCGCTTGCCATGCGGTGGGCAGCACATCAGAGAGATAGACGAACCGCTCGTCGGCAGGACCCTCGGGCACCACGATCGGCAGCGTGTTGCCGAACGGGACCCTCAGATACTCCGCCTGCCCGCCGGGCACCTGACCGTAAAGCTTCGTGTAGCCAAACAGGGCAGCCCCCATGCCTTGCTCCCGGACCTGGGTCGTCTCACACTGCGAATGCAGTCCCTGCGTGCACATGAAACAGGTTCCGCAGGAGATGTTGAACGGGATCACCACGCGTTGACCGGGGCGGATCTCGGTAACCTCGTGACCGACCTCCTCGACGATCCCCATCGGCTCGTGGCCGAGAATGTCGCCCTCACCCATAAATGGGCCGAGCACCTCGTAAAGATGCAAGTCGGACCCGCAGATGCCGGTGGTCGTGATCCGCACAATCGCGTCCGTCGGATGCTCGATCTTCGGATCAGGGACCGTCTCGACGCGGACGTCGCGCTTGCCGTGCCATGTCACTGCCTTCATGTCATTGCCTCCTCTACCCGAGGGCATACCCGCAGCGGAGCACGGGTACTCCCAGGCATGTCCGAACTGATCGAGCTGCGTCGACAAGCAGCACAGTGCACCGCCTGCGAACTCCACGCCGAGGCGACGCAGACGGTCTTTGGCTCCGGAAACCCCCATGCCGCGATGGTGTTGGTCGGCGAGCAACCCGGCGATCGGGAGGACGTCGCGGGTGAGCCGTTCGTCGGGCCAGCTGGCCGGGTACTCGAGCGGGCTCTGGAGCGGGCCGGGGTGACCCGCGCGGACGTCTATGTCACTAATGTGGTCAAGCACTTCCGGTTCCGGCGTCAGGGTAAGGTCCGCATTCATCGCACACCCGGAGTCGAGCATGTCCGGGCGTGCCTACCCTGGCTGCGCGCCGAACTCGCCTCGATACGTCCGCACCTGCTGGTGATGTTGGGCGCGACGGCGGCCAAGGCGCTGCTCGGCACGTCGTTTCGGCTGACGCAGCACCGCGGCGAGGTGCTTGAGTATCAGGGTCTGCCATTGGTGGCCACGATCCATCCCTCCGCCGTGCTGCGCGGCCCGAAGGACCGCCAGGCCGAGATGCTCGATGGGCTAGTCGCCGACTTGGAGCTGGCCGGGCGCACCGCCCACCGGATCGGCCAGCGAGGTCTCACGGCGAGGAAGCCAGCCGTAGGCTGAGCGCGGCTGCGGGGATCAGGTGGTCGTCAAGGGTCAGCCGGACGTCTCCGGCGCCGTCGCGGAGCCGGACCCACACCACGCCGTACCATTCGCCCCGTGAGCCACGGACCCAGCGTTTGAGCATGCCGGGAACCCGGCCGGTGAGGTCGAGCCCCTCGGCGATGACCCGCCGACGGTGGTTGGGTGGCAGCGGGAATGCCACGTCGAGGTCTATCCATACCGCTCGAGCACGCACCACCTGGCCGCCGGTGATGCCTTCCCCGCCATGGGCGCCGATCCACCCGAGCGTCACGCCGTGCTCCCTGCTCGACTCGTTCTCATCCGAGACGTGAGCGCGGGGGAGCGCGCCTATGCCACCCAGTATGGTCCGGCTCACCGCGGCGAGCCAAGTACTACGACGAGTGGCGGGCCAGGTCGGCGGCACCGACGAGGCCGGCCTCGGCACCCAGTTCCGCGAGCCGCACCTCGGCTATCGGCCGGTGCCCGCGGCCGGTCAAGGATGCAGCGAAGGCGGCTGAGGCAGGAGCGCGCAGCACCTCGCCGGCTGCGGAGACCCCACCACCGATGACAAACAAGGCAGGGTCCAGGATCGCGGCCAGTCCGCTCAGGCCGCGCCCCAGCCACATCCCCACTACCTCAAAGCACCGCAACGCCGCCGCATCGCCGGCCGCAGCGGCTTGGGTGATCATCTCTCCGGTGATGTTCTCCGGCCGACCCTCGGCGAGTCGCACCAGGTGCCCGGCGCCCTCGGGCGAGGCGCGCAGGAGCTCATGGGCTTCCCGGACCAGCGCCCGACCGCTGGCGTACTGCTCCCAGCACCCACGCAGACCGCATCCGCAGCGCCGGCCGTCCGGGATGATGGTGAGGTGGCCGATCTCCGCGGCCGCGCCGAACTGGCCGCGCAGCAACTGCCCGTTCACCACGATGCCGCCCCCGATGACGGTTCCCACCGTGACGGTCTCCACGTGGTCCGCACCGCGACCAGCGCCGAACCGGACCTCCGCCCATGCGGCGGCGTTGGCGTCGTTCTCAATCACCACGGGCAGCCGTAGCCGGCGCTGCAGCGACGCCTGGAGCGGCTCGTCGCGCCAGGCGAGGTTCGGGGCGAACATCACCGTCGAACGGTGTGCGTCGATGAAACCAGCCGCTCCGATGCCGACCGCCTCGACGTCGTACTTGCTGGTGAGCTCCCCGACGGCGGCGACGATGGCATTCTCGATCCGCAACACATCATCGGCTGGGGTGTCCCGATAGGTTGTGGCGACGATCGTCCCGCACTCATCGACGGCGCCGGCCGCAACCTTGGTACCACCGACGTCCACCCCGATGGTCAACGCGCCAGTGTGTTCAGGAACCGCTGCACCTCCCCGGTCGACTCCAGCATGAAGTCCGCGGCGGTGCTCCGGCCAGCCTGTTCCGGGTCGCTGAGATCGGCGACCACGATGCCGATGCCGCTGCCCGGACGCGCTCCGCCAGGGGGGCCCTGGAGAGCCCCCTTGAGAGCCCGGAAGGCGTCCTCATCGGTGATGTCGTCACCGAGATACACTCGCACGAACTCGTCGCTTTCGACACCTAAGGCGTGGCACAGGTACTGGACGGCCTTGCCCTTGTCCCAGTCAACCTTGGGTTGGATCTCGTAGACCATCTTGCCTGGGGTCATTTTGAGCAGCTCGGGGTGGTCGGCCAGCAGCGTGTCCACCACGGCTTTGACGTACTGGTGCTCGTGCGGGGCAACGAGCCGGTAGTGCACCGCGACCGAGAACCGCTTGGGCTCCACGACCGCGCCCTGAACTGGTTCGACTTCGGTGCGCAGCCGGTCGGTGACAGTGCAGAGCAGGTCCTCGAAGCCGGCGGCCGCCTCGCGGCGCAGCGCGCGGTCGTGGTGATCCCCGAGGTCGAAGCCGTGACTGCCCGCTACGACCAGGCCGTCAATACCTATCCACTGGGCGACGACGGGCCGATCCCGACCACTGACCACGCACACCGTGGCGCGTTCGGCGAGCCGGCGCACCGCGTCTCGCATGCCCTCCGACAGCACGGCGTCCTCAGGTCGGTCCACGATAGGCGTCAGCGTCCCGTCATAGTCGAGAAACACCGCTGGCCGGCGACCGGCCAGGCGCTGTGCAAACCGCGACTTATCGCGTAGTGCGTGGGGCAGGTCGGAGATGCGCAGCTGATTCTCCCCGTCGGAGCGCGAGGTACCCCCGCCGGGCGGTGTGGAATCTCCGCAGCGCTTTCCGTACCGTGGGGATCTGGGTGGCAAGGTGTGTCTGGTAACGCCAGGGTGGCTGGGCTCCTTGGCGACCTGCCATGGAGTAGGCGAAGGCCACGGCGTCTTGCCGGTCGAGGTAGTGGTCAGCGCGTTCGAACCAGGCCATGCTGGTGCGTGCTCCGGCTTGGATCTGCCGTAGCGCCGCGCGACCTCGCTGATCATAGTCCGCTAGGGCGGTGGACGGCTCGTCGTGGTGGTAGAGGCTCTGGGCGAGCATCACTGCGTCGATCATCGCTAGCCGGGTGCCGGACCCGAGGGTGAAGTGGGTGGTGTGGGCGGCGTCGCCAACGAGGACCAGGTTGTTGTGGTACCAGGTGCGGTTGGTGACGTGGGTGAAGCGCAGCCACCGGGCCGGCTCGCTGCGGGATTGGCTGATCAGCGCGTGGCCGTCGAGGGCGTGCTCGAAGATCTTCTCTAAGAGGCGGACGCTGTCTTCGCTGCTGAGCGAGTCGAATCCGAGCCCTTGCCAGGTGCGCTGGGCGCATTCCACGATGCAGGTGCTGGTCCCTGCGGTGGAGGGGTAGGCGTGGAACCAGATCCACCCGGCGCAGCTGTGCTCGAAGGCGAACGTGAAGCTGTCAAAGACCTTGTCGGTGCCCAGCCAGATGTAGGGGTTCCCGCCGAGGTCCACCCGGGCGCCGAAGTCCTCGCCGTGGCGGGTTCGCGTCCGGCTGTTGGCGCCGTCGCAGATCACGACGAGGTCGGCGTCGGCCACCTCGGCGAGGTCCTCGACCTCGCGACGGTACTGGAGATCGATTCCCAGTTCGGCGGCTCGCTGACCGAGGATGTCGAGCAGGGCCGCGCGGCCCACGCTGAAGCCGTACCCGGGCAGATAGGCGGTCTGCTCACTGCGCAGGATCACCCGTTGTTCCTGCCACAGGACGGATTCGGCACGCACCGCCCGGGCGCTGTCGGGGTCGTTGCGGAACAAGATATCGAGTAGGTCATCCCAATACACCACACCCCAGCCGTAGGTGGCGCCGGGAGGATCCCGTTCAATGACGGTAATGTCGTGGCCGGCGTCGCGCAGTTTCGCCGAGATAGCGAAGTACAACCCGGCCGGTCCGCCGCCGATGCACACAATTCTCATGTCACTGCTCCATTCCCTGCGGATGGGGTTGCTGTGCTGGCGAGTGTGGGGGGGTGATGCAGGTGGTAAAGGTAGGCGTAGTGGTGGTTGTTGGCGAGGAGCTGAGCGTGGGTGCCGGTTTCGGTGATGCGGCCATGGTGCAGGTAGATGATCTGGTCGGCATCGGTGACGGTGAGCAGGTTATGGGAAATGACGATGGTGGTGCGGCCGGTGATGAGCCGGCGCAGGGGGGTGAGAACGCGTTGGGTGGCCTGAGCGTCAAGGCTGGCGGTGGGTTCGTCGAGCAGCAACAGGGGAGCATCGCGGATCATGGCGCGGGCGATGGCGATGCGCTGGCGCTCTCCGCCGGACAGCAGCCGGCCGCGTTGCCCGACTCGGGTGTGGTAGCCCTCGGGCAGGGCGGTGATGAACTCGTGGGCGTCGGCGGCGTGGGCAGCGGTGAGGAGCTGCTCGTGGGTGGCATCGGGGCGGCCGGCGAGGATGTTCTCGGCAATGGTGCCATCAAGCAGCAGGGTTTCCTGGAGCACGATGGCGATGGCGGCGCGAAGGTGCCCAGGATCCGCCTCGCGGAGGTCGGTGCCGTCCAGGGTGATGGTTCCGGCGGTGGGGTCATAGAAGCGCAGTAGGAGTTTGAGCAGGGTGGTCTTACCAGCGCCGCTGGCGCCGACGATGGCAGTGGTCTGCCCCGGTGCCACGGTGAGGTTGATGTCGGTCAGGACGGGGGTGGTGGTGTCGGGATAGGTGAAGCTGACGTGCTCCAGACGCAGCGCACCCTGGGGACGGCCCAGGGCAACGGGGTGTGCCGGGGCGGTGACGGTGGGGTGCTCGTCGAGCAGCTCAATGATCCGCTCGGCGGCCGCGGCGGCGCCGAACAGGGAGGTGGACAGCGAGCCGAGGCCTTGCACGGGCTGGTACATCTGGGCCAGGAACACCAGGAAAGCCAGCAGCGCACCCAAGCTGATGTGCCCGGCCGCCAGCTCCCAGATCCCGACCCCGAGGATGGTGAGGATCCCCAACACGTGGATCAGGTCCACGAGCGGAGAGAACAGTGCCCCCACCCGGGTGGCGGCCAGCTCGGCGTGCACACTGCCCATGCTCTGGGCGCCGAAGCGCGCCAGCTCGGCGCCTTCGCGGCCGTAGGCCTGGATCAGGGTGGCGTTGCCCAGGCTTTCCTCTGCCACCACGGCAATGGACCCGGCGCGGGCCCGCACCTCCTGGGACGCGATCTTGATCCGGCGGGCAAAGACCCGTGCGGTGGCCCAGAACGCCGGCACCGCGATCAGCGACGCCAACGCCAACCGCCAGTCCAGGACGAACAGCGCTGCGGCGAACACCACGATCCGCACCACGTTCGCGACGATCCCGACGACCCCGGAGAGCACCACATTCTCGATCGCCGCCACATCACCGGTCAACCGGGACAGGAGGTCACCCAGGCGACGGCGATCGAAAAAACTCACTGACAGGGTATGTAGATGGGCGAACACCCTCGTCCGCATCCGGTGTAGGAAGTGCTCCCCGATCCACGCCCCCAGGTACTGCCCGGCGAAAGCCAGCGCCCCCACCAGCACAGTGACCACCACAAACGCCGCAGCCACCAGCGGGAACGCCGAGAAGTCCCGGGGAACCAACACCCGATCGACCAACACCCGGAACAGCAAGACCGCCCCAGTGTCCACCAGCGGCGTGATGACAACCAATACCAAACTCAGCCACAGCCACCGCCGAAATGGCCGAGCGTCCGGCCAAAACCGGCGGAACACCTCCCGCACACCCGCCGCCGGAGCCACCTCCACCAAACTCCCGACACCATCGACCGGTGCCGGACGCACCAACGACCTCACCACCCCCCACACAACGACTCCACTCTGTTCTTTCTAGACCGGTGTTCTTTCTAGACCGTTCTTGCTAGACCTGGGCTCGTCTCCGGGCTTGGGTTCATCCTGGCTGGTGGGTTGTTTGCCGTGGGCGGTGACCCCCACCCGGGCGGACCGGGTGAGAGCCACCGCCCACAAGTGCCGAGTGACTAGACGTGCCGAGTGGCTAGTTAGCAGCCCCAGCCGCCCCAGCTGCCCCAATGGCCCCAGCCACCCCAGCGGTGGCCACCACCCCAGCCACCCCAGCCGTGGCCCCAGCCACCCCATCCGTGGCCACCACCCCAGCCGTGGCCGCCGTGACCCCAGCCACCCCAGCTGCTGTAACCTTCCTTTGCGCGGTAGCCGCTCTGGAAGATTTCCTTGATCTTCATTTCCTCTCCCTCCTCCTTTCCCAGGAACGTCTCTTTCCCGGGAACTCTCTTCCCAAGAAGACATTAGGCGCCATCCCTCCGCCGGCACTAAGTGGCCGACCCAGGGAAAGCGGCAAGTCTTGCGATTTTCGCGTGCAGTTATTACCCCAGCGGCGGTCAATCCGCTATGTGTGGCCAGCGCTCATCGGTGAGGGCTTCGTGCTGATCACCAAGGCCAGCGATGCTGGGTTGGTCTGCGCCGGTGACCCCTCGATCATGGGAACTCCCCCTACTTGCCCCTGACTCGCCACTTGCCGATGGTTGGCGACCCCGCTTGGCTTCGCCCGGCGGGCCCCGGCCAAGGAGTCCGGCCAAGGACCCGGGCCAAGCCGACGCGTGAGACGCCGCCGGAGCTGTGACCAGCCATCCTGTGCTACTAGCTTAACCCTTTTGTTACCTTTATGTCGACTCCCTAGATAATTAGAACGTCAGCGCCGCTGCGTTGATACACGTGGAACGGTTAATCACCCGGTTGGCCGCAGCTGCGTCGTGTCGCGGGCCACTGCCCCCCGCACGGTGTGGACACGGCAGAGCTCCTCACGCGGCCGCTGTCCCAGCCCGCGTTCGGTGAGCTTGTCTCGGAGTTGGCGTAGCGCGCGTTTTCGGGTGGGTCCGATGGCGCCGGTGGGGATTCCGGCGGTGCGGGCTAGGTCGGTGTAGGGCTGAGGGTCATCGGTGAACAGGGCGTGCAGCAGGGTGCGTTGGCGGGGTGGTAGTTCTTCGACGAGAGTCCAGAGTGTGCGGGCAGCGTCGGTGTCGAGGGCGTGCTGTTCTGGACCTGATGCTGGGTCGGCAAGGGTGTCGACCACGGTTTCGATGGGGTCTGGAGTGGATGTGGTGCGGTGCAGGATACGGAGGCATTCGTGGCGGGCGGTGGTGGTCAGCCAGGCGCCCAGTCGGTCGGGATACAGGATGCGGTGGGTGTTTTCGGCGAGGCGTAGCCAGGTCGTCTGGATCGCGTCGAGTGCGTCGGCGTCTTGTAGCCGGAAGGAGCGCACTGTCGCTGACACGAGCGTCCCGTACCGGCGCACGATTTCTTCCCAGGCGGCTGAGTTGCCCTCGCTCACCTGAGCCAGCAGGCCGGCTACTCGACGGGCGGAGACCTCGGACCCAGCACACGTCCGGACGGCGACTGCTCGGGGGAGTGTTTCGGCTATAGACACAAGGCTCCTCTGTGACACCGAGGTGCAGTTTTGCGCCCGGCGCTCGTTTGAATCAATTTTATGGTTGTTCGAGTTGTGTACCAGTACCCTTAGCATGCCGGCTACTCGGGAGCTGGTCGTCAGCTTCACGGATCATTTTCGACATACCCCAGGTTATGCTGTCTCCCTACATCGGATGCGGTAGTTCCGGGGTGGTCGCCTGAGTTGAGTCGCGGACGTCGCGGCACACTGCGTCGCGTGATTGGCGGTGGTGAGATCCGTGGCGCGGTCAGTGTTTGTGGATGTAAACAGTGACGTTCATGCCAGGAACGAGGTCTAAGTTCCCAGGGTTTTCGATTCCGATCTTGATTGGGATAACCTGGGTAACCTTTTGGAAGTTGCCCTCGGTGTTGCTCTGCGGGAACAGCGAGAACACATTGGCGGCTCCCCCTTTGATCTCGCGGACACGGCCGCCGAGCGGTGTATGCGAATAGGCGTCGACGTATATGTCAACCGGCTGGCCGATGCGCACCGCTCTGACGTCAGTCTCGTCGACACGGGCCGTGACATAGATCTTGCTCAAGTCGTAGCCGATAGCGAGTTGGGTGCCCGTGGTGAGGTACGTACCCGGCACCCCGTTGTCTACCGCGATAGTGCCGTCGGAGGGGGCGCGGATGCTCATGAGGGGCTGGGCGAACCCATCTTGGATCTTGATGCGGCCGACGACCTCATCTTTGTGGACCACGGCGCCCTGGAAGATGCGCCAGTCGACGAGAGTGCCGGTGGCGGGGGCGTTGATCATGATTTGCTGGCCGTCGACCTGGGCGTTGTCGGTGCTGACGTAGTTGCGGGCGTTGAGGAAGTAACTTGCGGCGAAAGCTGCGCCGGCGATCAACGCCAAGATCAGGATTATGATCAGGGCGATCCGGGTGGAGCGTTTGAGCTTGCGCTGTTCAGGTGCCGTGGGCGTGGTGCCGTCAGTCCGGTTGTCTGACGCGGGTGGCGCCGCCACAGGGCCTTCCATACTCACACCTCCCCATCGATGTGGTGGAGCTTCAACTTCATAGACTACGCGCCGTACCTTAACTTGGGGAGTCTGCCGGCGCGACCAGTTTTACCGCCGAGTTAGGCCCGGACCAGCGGAAGGACCACCTCATCGACGATCTCGATCAACACCTGGTCGGGCACTGGCGAGCGGTGTACCAGGAAATACTGCCGGAGCAGGTCGGGACCGACGCTCGCGATGCGGGACGTGAGCGCGCTGGTGCGGACCTCGCCGCGAGCGGCGCCTCGCCGGAGCGTATCGAGGAAGAGCTCGACGCCGGGATCGATGAAGCGGGACCGGAAGACCTCCATGAGCTCGGGATTTCCGATGGTCTCGGCCAACAGACCGCGGGCTGCCTCGCCGGAGGGACCGTTGAGGAGGTTGGCGACTCCTCGCAGGCACAGGAGGATGTCTTCGCGCACACTGCCGGTGTCGGGCGGCTCGGTGCAGCCGGGAAAGGCGTAGTGGACCGCGTCGGCGACCAGCTCGGCGCGGCTTGACCAGCGCCGATACAGGGATCCCTTGCTGGCTCGGGCTCGGTTGGCCACATGTTCCATCTTCAGTTGCGCATAGCCCACCTCGGTCAGCTCCTCCAAGGTGGCTTCGAAGATCGCCGCGTAGAGCGCGTTACCACGGCGTCGAGGTCCTTTGCGGTGGTCGGCCACCGTCGGTGCAGGCCCGTAGGCCTTGCCCACGCTGCTCAACGTCTACACCTCTCGTGCTCTAGGCAACACTAAAGATGTTTCTAAGTCGGAGCGGTACCATAGAGTAGAGCACGCAGCGTTCCGATAACAGGGTGTTTTCGTGATCATAACTCAATGATCACATTTTCATGATCATCAAGATGTCCTGACCGCAGGGTTGTTCTGATCGAGGGCAGCCCCGTCCGCCAAGCCAACGCGGTGGCCCATACGTCAACTCAGCCGTTCAAGGTAACCATGATCGAGCAAGTACTTGACATTGGGGTGGGCCGGGCCGCCGGGTAACAGCGCGCCATCAAGGTGGTATCGCTGGCCTCCACCGTGCTGTGCGAACCACGGGGCGGCCGGCCCGGCTTCGACAGCGAACGGTTTGAGCACTCGGTAAGCGTGGTAGTTGCAGGTGTAGTTCGCATCGACCGTATCCAGGCTTGCTGGCGGGAAAGACCGGCCACTGTAAGGGGTACCGTACGGGGCGAGGAAGTTGCCGAACTCACTGCCGTAACGGTCTAGCTGTTCCCCGGCCGCTAAGGTCTGGGGGGATTCGACGGGAGCACCAGCGCTGTCGATCACGAAGCCGTTATCAGGCGGGTAGATAAAACTTCCGTGGCCTCCGTTGGCGGTGCTGTCGTAGTACCGCGCCAGGAATCCTTCTGGAGTTTCGCTGCCGGTCCGCTGGTAGCCGGCCAACTCGTCGCCGATTTCGCTTTGGCCGGGCACTGGCAGCTCGGCCGGGCCGAGCCGAGAGTCACTGGCGTAGTAGGTAGTCGAACACTGCGTCAGGTACGCCTCCGGAGCGGCAGCGGCCGGGGTGGCGGCCGCTGCCCCGGGCAGTGCGGTCGCGGCGAACAGGGTACTGGCGCAGCGCAACCACACGCGACGACGAGCCACGGGGCTCCTTTCACGAGGCCGACCTGCCGCAGCGCTGCGGCAGGGTTTCCTCAATGAACGACCGCGGACGCGTCACGATGCGGCCACTGATGGTGCAGTTTCCTGAAGGTTTTCTAGGAAATTTGCCCATAGCGTAAGTCCTGGGACCAGTATCACGATTCAATGGATGTGAAGCGTCTCCTAGTATTGGTGACGGCAGTGCTACTCTGCGCCGCTGGTGCCGGGGTGGCTTCCGCGGCGATCGTGCCAGCTGTTCACCACTTAAGTGTGACCGGGCGCGCGACGCTGACCCCACGTGCCGCGCCGATGACGACGGTCCGCAATCCGGTTCCCTCCCCTGTCGACCCGCTCGCCACGGCGGCGGCGGTGCAGCAGGCAATGCAGGCGGTGCTGCCGAACGCCCAGGTTGGCTTTGAGGTTTTCGATCGGCAAACCGGCACGGTGCTCACTAGTCACCACACTGGCCAGCAATTTCCCGCTATGTCGGTGGTCAAGTTGCTGATCGCGTTGGACACATTGGCCAGCGATAACTGGGTGGCCCTGGACGAGGAGACACGGCAGGAAATACACCAGATGCTCGCCGACAGCGACGACCAGATCGCGGACCGCCTCTGGACCGCCCATGGTGGTCCCGCCATCGTGACCAGAATGGTCAGCCTACTTGGGCTCACCGGCACTCGGCCGCCGGACGATCCCAGTGAGTGGGGCGACACAAAAATCACACCGCAGGACATGGTGACGGTGTATCGCTATATCACCGATCAGCTACCCAACCCGGACCGCGACCTCGTGCTCGGTGCCCTGGCCGACGCCCCACAGATCGCTACGGACGGCTTCGACCAATACTTTGGCATTCCGCGCGGGATGCCGCACAGCACGTGGGCAATCAAGCAAGGCTGGGGAACCAGTGGCTCTCAGGCGGTGATGAACAGCACCGGTCTGGTCGGGACGGATTTGCGCTACGTGGTGGTGGTGCTGGCCGCCGCGTCGGCTGACTCCTACTCCACGGTTCCTGCGGTCGTCACCGCCGGAGCCCGCGTCTTGGCGGGCTTGCTCGGCACGACCGCGTCATAGCCTGCCCACACCCGTGAGCGCTACAGGGGGAGCTTGTCGGTGAGCGCGGACAGGACGTGATCCGCGCCGGCATCGTGGAGCGCGTCAGTGGTGTACTCGCCGCTGGCGACGCCGATCGCGACAGCACCGGCGCCGTGCGCGGCGGCGATGTCCAGGGGGGTATCGCCGAGGACCCAGACTTGGTGGGGATCCAGGGGCGTGCCGAGCACCGCGCCGGCCCGCTGGATGCCACGTCGGGTCAGCTCGGTGCGATCCGGTGAGTCCGAGCCGTACCCGCCGAAATGGAAGTACTTGTTGAGATCACCGCGGGCTAGCTTGATGTGCGCCGCGGACTCGACCAGACCGGTGGTCAGACCCAGCAGGTATCCCTGGTCTACCAGTGCCGGCAGCAGCTCCCGCACCCCCGGCAGCACGCGGTAGCCGGTGGACTGCGCCACCGCGGCGGGCAGATGTTCCAGCCGCTTGGCCATCAGCGCCGCCAGCTCACGCGGGCTGGGATCGTGGCCGATCACGGCCGTGAAGGTCAGTCGGCCGACCTCGGGGTCGGTCATGCCGGCGTGGGTGGACTCGCGGATGTCGGCGGAGATCCCGTAGAGGTCGGCGAACGCCCGGCGCCACGCGACCGCGCTGGCGCCGCCGGTGGTGATCAGTGTGCCGTCGATGTCGAAGAGAATCGCCAGGACGCTGTCCATGGTCACTCTCCGGTCGGGCGTTCGACGTGTCCGCCGAATTCCTTGCGCATCGCTGAGATCAGCTTGTCACTGTAGTCGCCCTCGCGGCGGGAGCTGAAGCGTCCATACAATGCGGCGCTGAGCACGTTCGCGGGGACACCCTCATCGACGGCCGCCAGCACCGTCCAGCGGCCCTCGCCAGAGTCCGAGACTCGGCCGCTGAAGTCGTCCAGCTGCGGTGACTGGTGCAGGGCGCTGGCGGTCAGGTCGAGCAGCCACGAGGCGATCACGGTGCCGCGTCGCCACAGTTCGGCGACTTGCGGAAGATCGAAATCATACTGGTAGTACTCCGGGTCGCGCAGCGGCGCGGTCTCGGCGTCGGCCAGGGCCTCGCTGTTTCCGATGTTGGCGTGGCGCAGCACGTTGAAGCCCTCGGCGTACGCGGCCATCAGGCCGTACTCAATGCCGTTGTGCACCATCTTGACGAAGTGGCCCGCGCCGGGTGGTCCGCAGTGCAGGTAGCCATGCTCGGCGCTGGTCGGCTCGTCCGCGCGCCCGGGGGTGCGAGCCGCGCCGGCTACCCCCGGCGCGATCGTCCGGAAGATCGAGTCAAGGTGCTCAACCGCCTCCCGGTCACCGCCGATCATCAGGCAGTATCCCCGCTCGAGGCCCCACACCCCACCGCTGGTGCCGACGTCGAGGTAGTGGATGCCTCGCGGGGCCAGCGCGCGGGCGCGATCTACGTCGTCGCGGTAGTGGCTGTTGCCACCGTCGATGATGATGTCGCCTGGTTCGAAGTACGTGGCGAGCTGATCGACGGTCTGCCTGACCAGCGCGGTCGGAATCATGATCCACGCTGCCCGCGGAGGGCTCAGCTTGGCCGCGAACTCCGCCAGGGAACGTGTGCCGGTCGCCCCGTCGGCGGCCAGATGCTGCACGGCCTGCTCGTTGACGTCATAGACAACGCAGTCATGCCCACCGCGGATCAACCGCCGCACAATGTTGGCGCCCATCCGCCCCAGCCCGATCATTCCCAGCTGCACGACAACAGCCTGACACAACCAAGGCCACCCCGCTTGCAGGCACGACCTAGGGGAACAGAGCGTGGAACGGTTCGGTACCCAGAGCGAGCGAGACTCTGCCAAGGCCGCCGTGGGCGTTGAGGTAGTCCAACTCTCGGGACAGGTCACCGACGCCGTTGCTGCCGGCCAGCGGTGCCACCGCCAGACTGGTCAGCACACCCAGTGCCGTGCCATCTTTGGTCAGCACCGCGCTACCCGAGTCACCAGGGACACCGGGGGTGGCGGTGTAGCAGACGTGCGACCAGCCATCGCCTTCGTCACGGACGACGACCCCCTGCTTCGGGGACAGCGCAGCGATTCCGGCCCGCAGCGGCGAGTTGCCGTAGGTCAGTACCGTGTCACCGAGGGTGGTAGGGCCGGTGGCGATACCGGTTGGTCCGCCGAAGAACGGCACGCTCGGGTTGACCTTGCCCAGATCGGCTCGATCGAGCTTGACGAGCGCGAGGTCGTTGAAGTCGCAGGTGTTGGCATCCTTCTCGCCGCGCGCAGCCATGGTGATCCACGAGCTGTACACCAACGTGCCCGGCTTGCTGGCCCCGGCGATGCTGACCGGCGTGCCCAGCGGCTTAGTGCCGGCGGTGCAGCCGCTGGTCTCGGTCGGAGCTCCGGTGCCGGCACAGTGCGCGGCCTGCCCGATGAACACGTCAGTGGCGTTGTAGAAGATGAAATTGGCGGTGCACTCGCCGCCCTCAGTGACGGTCATCACGCCGGGGTGAACGGTAGCCTGTGCCGCGGGCGCCCAGGCCGGGATGGCGGCCGCTGCGGTGCCGGGTACGAGCACGGCGGCCAACGCCACGGCAGCGACGGAGGCCATGGCGGCTGCCGGCACTCTCGCGCGGAGCGCACGGCGCGGACCTTTCACGATGCGGTGGTGCATACGAGCTTTCCTCCTAGGTGAGGCCGAACTCCAGGTCTGGCACCCGCTGCCGCCCCTGCGGGCTAGCACCTTGTCCGCAGGCGAGTCGCGAGAAGGAGCGAGGGTACACAATAGGTGCGCTCACGCGTTCCGCCGCCCCGCCCGTCACCGTCGGCGGAGCCGACAATTCGGTCACCGTCGGCGGAGCCGACAATTCAGCTATTGTCGGCGGAGCCGACAATCCGACCCCGGAGAGAAGTGAGGATCCGAATGTCTCAGCGCACCTCCTACACCCAGGGCACGCCCAACTGGGCAGACCTGCTGACCACCGACCCGGACGCCGCGAAGTCGTTCTACGGCCAGCTGTTCGGCTGGACGTATGACGACGTGCCGATGCCGGAAGGCCCGGTGTACTCGATGGCGGTGGTAGACGGCAGCGCGGTCGCCGCGATCGCCCCGCAGCCGCCGGATATGGCCGCCCAGGGTGTCCCGCCGGCGTGGCACACCTACCTGGCTGTCGACGACGTCGACGAGGTGATCGCCCGAGTCGAGCCGGCCGGCGGGAAGGTGCTGATGGCGCCGTTCGACGTCATGCACGCGGGGCGGATGGCCTTCGTGACGGACCCGACTGGTGCTGCGGTCGGGCTGTGGCAGGCGAGGGCCCACATCGGTGCAACCCGAGTCAACGAGCCAGGCGCGATGACCTGGAACCACCTGATGACCGACAACGAGAGCGCTGCGGTGGCCTTCTACCATCAGGTGCTCGGCCTGACCACCGGCACCGTGGACTTTGACGAAGGCCCGCACACCATATTCATCTCAGGTGAGGACACCGTTGCCGGGATCGCCGCAGCACGCCCTGGCGTCCCCAACCACTGGCACGTCTACTTCGCCGTCGAGGACGCCTCCGCCGCCGCACAACGGGCCACCGAGCTCGGCGGGACCGTAATAGACGGGCCGAGACACCTCTCGATCGGCACAATGGCGGTGCTGCGCGACCCACAGGGCGGCATGTTCAGCGTCTTCGTCCCCAACCCAGCTGCCTCCTAACTGCACTCTGTCTTCTCGCTGCGCTCTGCGCAGGGACCTGAGGAGCGGTCCCCGCTGGCGATCCCGGCCGTAGGCCCGCCGAGGATGCGCTCCAGCAGCCGCTCCTCAGCTGGTCCGCAGGGGTCGGGTCGTCTGCCAACCCCCCCACCGGCTCTGCGGTCAGAACGGTGGCAGGTCATCCTCGGGGCTGGTTGCGGGTGGTGGGCCCGATTCGGGTTCGGGCGGGAGCTGCTCCCAGATCTGGGTGGCTTCCCAGCCGTCGTCGGATGAGATCCGGAGCGGGTATCGGATTTGATCATGAGGGATAGGGTCGGGTAATAGTTCGATGATCGCTAGTGGGTGGCGGCGGTAGCGGTGGCCCAGGCGGCTGGTCCACACGACCCCATAGGAGTGACACATCTAGCGGTCGGAAGTCGGCGCGAACGTCGCCGCGGTGATTACCCGCGCACGGTGGGCCGCCTACTTTCGGACACCATGCTCCCGACGGTGGTGCTGGCACAGACGGAGTCGCTCGCGGAACTGGGTAGCCGTGATCGTTCAGGTTCTGGGCGCGATCGGCACGTTCGCGGCAGTGGTTGTCGCTCTCCCTAAAGGGAGGCCCATAAGCGGACTGCTGCTATCGTCGCCTCTTGCTGGAGCGCAAGATCCGCTCGGAGATTTATCTCATTGTACTCTTCGCCCCGCATCAGACTGATTACAGGGACCCACTCGCCACCACCGGTCACGTAAGGTGCCCAAGACGAACCGATTTCCACCGAAGAGTGGACCGCATCATTGCGACGTTTGATAGCGCGGTCAACGGTTCGCAAGTTCTCATCCCACCTCGCGTCACTGCGCGCAGATAGCAATCTTCGGATATCTTTCAACAGTTGTCCCGCCGTTCGTTGTTCGATGCCAACCGCAGCAGGATCGAGGCGTTTGACGATTAGCCCCAGAACTGCTTCCGTCTCGGCGTTTTGCACCATCACAAGGCCACGCAACCTATGCATTTCTGCGGCCGCAGCATCATCGTGCGGACAGTCGGCACCCTCGGGATATAAGTGGTCCCAAACCGTTAGCCACGACACCGCCCGCTCGCCGAACGGCAGAACCTCCTTTTCGGTCATCTAGCAAGTATAGCAGACCGAACTCCCAGGTTTAATAGAGACTGATGCGCCCCTAGTTGCCCGGAGTCGGGTAAGGATTACTCGATCGACGACCTGCCATCAAAAACAGCGCGGGGAACGCCTAATCGAGTTGGCGTACGACGACGAGGACCAGACGACCCCGGAGTAATAACACACATTCGGATGGTCGGTCCGTACGGCAGAGAGGCCCGGCCCCATGGCACCGTACCCACCACCGACGTCCGTGCGCTGGCCGCACCCACCACCGCACTGCCGCAGCGGCAGACGGACTGCCTGGCGGTTCTGCTCAAAATCGGACATGAGGGTGTCTGACCTGCGGGGTTCTGCAAGTGATCGACTTTGTTTGCCCAGGTCCGCTCACACTCGACTGGTCCCTGCTCGATACCTGCGGGCAGGGGCCAGTCGGTTTTCGGTCGATTAGTCGAAGAGGCCGGCCTGGACGCTGGCGGTGGACGCGGACCAGGTCACCGCGGTGAAGATTAGCGGTTCTTGCAGATTTTAGGGAACCAGCGCGGTGATCGGAAGATTGTCGTATCCGAGGATGGCCCGGTACGGGGTGCAGTTATCGGAAAACGGAACGCAGATATTCAGCGACCGGCTCGAATAGGTGAGGGAGCATCCTCTCAGCCGTTTTCCACGGGTACCAGCCAACCTCGCACAGTTCATCTGGATCACCGACACGAACAGCCGTTCCATCCGTTGGGTGAGCGGCGATGTACACCATGTGGCGCCCCGTCTTAGGGTGTATGCGCTCCCCAATTTTTTCGTGAAGGATCACGGCGAGACCCGTCTCCTCCAGAGTTTCGCGTACAGCCGTCTCTGCGTAGGTTTCGCCTCTCTCTTGAGAACCAGAAGGGAATGTCCACTCGGGGTTGCCGTCACGACGACGCCCGAGGAGGACGCCCTCCGGGCCAGTCACGACTACGGCCACAATGATGGGCTCGTCAGTCACAAGAGCTCCTAGCGCTTCGAGGATCGGAGGGTAGATCTTTGAGGTCGGCACGAAGTGGGTGAGTCGCCGAACAGGCACCCAGGTTACGGCGGAGTTTTCCACAGGATCCCGGTTCTCGGGTTCTCCACCGAGGTGATCACAGAGGAAATAGGCGCATAACGCACCGGTCGCAGGATGGATGCGAGTGCCGAGCGTGGTGCGGACAACGCAGTGAACGCCCGTCTCGGCAAGAGTCTCGGACACCGCCGCCTGCGCCGGATCACGACCTGGCTTGACCACTCCAGTCGGCCATCCCCAGAACACGCCCTCGGTGTTATCCCGGCGATGCACGAGCAGCACATCCTGAGCACGAACTACAACGGCGAGGGACACCGACAGCAGCTGCACGTGGCGCGCCCCGTCGTGCGCAGCCGGGTCGAGGTAGGTGTAGTCGTGGCCGTCGAGGAGCACCCCAGCGGAGCAGCGGTACAAGAACGCTAGCTTGTTTAACGAGTCCCGGGACGGCTGACGACTGCCGGTTTCCCAGTAGCTGATGGTCTTGGCGCTCATCGGGTGCTCAGGATCGGGCCATAGTTCATTCCACCGGTCGGCGACTTGGCGCTGGGTGAGGCCGTGGGCAAGACGCGCAGCGGTAAGCGCACCGATGTGGTCGCGCTTGGTCCAGGTAGCGACGATCTGACCGTAGGTGGCGCCCTCGGCGTGCAAGCGCGCAGCCTCATCGGCGTAGTTGCGACCACTGCGCACACTGCTCACCCCCTGCTGATGTCCAGGACAGTACCGGGCACCCCGTCTCGCGGGGTGTCCGGAACCGGAGATCCAGTGCGGCGCTGGGGGTCCACCTCGACCCGTTGAACACCTAGCGTCGTCGGCATGACCACCCTCGGACGCACAGCACCCTGTGCCCCGACCGCCGCGGTTCCCAGGTGCGCGGTGAATGACGCCGGCCGGAAGCTCATCGAACTGCTGTCTGTGGCGGCGCGGCTTAGGGAAGCTCCCGGCGGCCGGGCCCGGATTCCCTGGGGTCGGTGCGGCGCACCGACCCCAGCGCCCCTCCGGCAGATCCTCGCGGTGCCGGCGGGGAGTGCGAGCCCCGACATGGGGGAACTCGATGGGTGGGAAACACCGCAAGCCATCGCGTCGGGGCGCACTGTGGCGGCGCCTGATCGGCCGAGAGCACCAGGAGGCGAAGCCGCCACGGGCGCGCCTGAATCCGATCGTCGATGGGAACACCGGGTGCACGCACTTCATTACGGACGACGCCTTCCTGGAGGGTCTGCGGGCGCGCACCGGGCTCTATGTGGTGTTGTGTGGGATCACGATCCCAGCGGCCAGCATGGTCACCCCACCCGGTCGCACCTGCGAAAATTGCCGGCTGATGAGGGATGTGTTGGGGGGCCGGGCATGAGCACACCCGAACCGCCCCCCGCGCAGCGCCTGCGCCCAGACCCGGAGGTGGCAGGGTTAGGCTGGTATGTGCGGTCGTTAGCATCGAGGGACGTGCACCGCGGCGTGTTCACTGAGGGCAGTGTCTACGCGGTCTGCGGCACTAAATTCTTCCCCCAGCGGGATCCCGACTCCGATCACATTCAGTGCGTCCGGCTGCCCCAGACGGGGCAGGTGCGTCCGGCGTGTGTGGCGCAGACCCAGGGGCAGGTCGTGGTGATTCCCGCGGTGTGCTCCCGACACGCGGGCGCGACCGGGGTCCTGGAGCTGGTGGTGCGGGGGCTCGGTGACGGGCGGATCGAGCTGGAGTCCCACCTGGGTGATGGGTGTGTGCTCATGGTGGACGCCGCCCTCATTTTCGATCTTCTTGGGACGTGGCTGGGATGAGCGGCACCGCGATGACGGTGGGCTGGGTTGAGTTGCGGGACGCCGCGCTGAGCGCGATCCGCCGGGGGTGGCCGGTCACACCGGGCACGTTCCTGGGGTCGGATCGGCGCTGGCACGGTCGGGACGAGCCCACCGGGTTTTGCCCGATCTGGGATACCTGGCGGGACACCCCTATCACCGACCCGGCCCACGCTCAGGAGATGTGGAGTCAGCAGCCCTATGGTGTGCTGCTGGTGTGTGGGCGGGGGGTGGATGTCCTCGAACTGCCGCACCGGCTGTTTGGGTTGCTGCCCGCCCCCGGGGTGCCGCAGGTCCCGGTCGCCGCGACGGCGGTGCCACCCCGGCGGTGGCTGTTGTTCACCGCCACCGGCTCCGGTGCTCTCTCCGGCGAACTGGCCTCGGCGAAGGTGCGGCTGCACACTGCGGGGGCGTGGGTGGCGTTGCCTCCCACGGCGGTGGAGTTCCTGTCCCCGCAGCGGTGGCTCGAGCCACCCCAGAACCCCAGCACTCGGCGGCTGCGCACGACGGATGAGGTGCAGCATGGGCTGCTCACCGTGCTCCTGCGCTCCGGCACGGGAGCCGACGATGACCAGGGGTAGTGCTGCTCGCGCACGGCCTCGGCACCGGGCCCTGTCCCGATGGTGCCACCTGGAGGGTGCGGGGGAGGTGGTCACGGTGGCGCAGCTGCTGAGCCGCCACCACCAGCTGTTCGGGGAGCGGCCGTTGTGGTCTCGGCCGGCCCAGTACCGGCCTCGGTATGCCCCGCCACCGCGGCGTACCACGGTGATCCCCCCGGCCCCGTACCCCCGAGGACCAGCCCCTGCGCTGCTGACTAGGGCTCCGCGCTGCGGGTTCTGGGGCTGGGATCTACTCAGCTCCCCGCGGTGCGTTCACCGGACCGGGCCCCTGTCCTCCCACCTGCACGGGGGGTTCGGTCCGTGTGTGAGAAACCAGGAGGCCCCGTCCCGCTGCCCCCTCGGTGGTGGGGCCTCCTGGGCCAACCAACGGGGGCAACCAAAAGGGCGTCCTGCGTAACCGTTGTTGTCGTTGAGCCCGGTTGTTGAGCCCGTTGGTGTCGCTGTCGGTGCTCTTGTCGGGTCTGTCGTCGTTGAGGGGTGCGCTCGAGGATGGCCGTATCGTCCCAGTGCGGTGTAGGTGCCGTCGGTCATGTCGAGGAAGAGGTCGGCTCTGATGTGGTCGATGGGGCGGGGGTCGCCGGCGTGTTTGGCGGCTTTGGCCAGTGCGTCGATGTGTCCGCAGGCGGCGACCCGGTCGACGGGCAGATTGCATCTGGACAGGTTTGCTGAGCCGTCGGGGTTGCGGGAGCCCACCACTTTTCGACCTATGAGGGCGTGTTCGTAGCGGCGTCGGGCCCAGTCCGGGTCCAAGGCGATGGCTAGTTTCTTGATCTGCTCGATGAGCTGGCCCGTGGTCAGCTCTGGCGCCCGGGGCAACAGCTGTGCGCACAGCGCGCGGGCCGTCTCCGCAGGCAGCTCGACGGTCCACTCCGACAGCACCCGCGCTCGGGGCTCGTCCAGTACCCCGGTGTCCAGGGCGGCGTGTACTGCGGGTAGTCGGGTTAGGAGGTCATAGGCAAGCCAGAACTGGGCGTTGGCGGCGCGGCGGGTCAGCACCAGCGCGGCGCGGATCTCATCAGCAGAGAACTCATCCGGGACCGGCATCCGGCGCAGCTCCTCAGCCTGGCCTATACCACACAGCCCGACTTCGACCATGGCGGCCATCAACCGGGCCCGCTCGTGGTTGACCTGCCGGTACTGGGCCTTGAGCACCTCCACACAGTCATAACTCGACAACCGGGAAAGCTCGATCCCTGCGAGGACGCCCGCCAGCTCCGGGCCTGGCGGAACCACCGCCAGGCCCTGGGGAATCAGCTGCCGAACCGCCACGAACAACACGCTACGGCCCACCACCGACAAAAACGGGAACTCGGGCAGCTCCGCGCGAACCCCCCGCAATCCCGAGCCGGCATCTGGGGTGGCCCCGGCAGCTCCTCGGCCAACCGAGCTGCCCGGACCCATGCGGGACCTCCAGCCCTCCAGGAGGTATGAGCCCACGATTGAGTGAATGAGGTATCAGAGGGATACTTCGTTCCTCTTGTCGGGGGGTGAGCCGCAGTCGGGAGGCTGAAGATGATCGTTCGTCTGTCGTCACCGGTCGAGAACATCAAGGACCATTACGAGGTGGTCGTGGTCGGCTCCGGCTACGGTGGGGCGATCACCGCTTCCCGGCTGGCTCGGGCTGGTAGGCAGGTGTGCCTGCTGGAGCGGGGCAAGGAGTTACAGCCGGGTGAGTACCCGGATACCGGCCCGGAAGCCCTGGCGGAGATTCAGCTCGACTGCCCGGACTGGCATTGCGGCTCGCGTACCGGCCTGTACGACTTCCGGGTCAACGAGGAGCTCAACGTCTTCCTGGGGTGTGGGTTGGGGGGCACGTCGCTGGTCAACGCCAACGTCAGCCTGCGGGCTGACCAGCGGGTCTTCGACGATCCGCGCTGGCCCGAGGCGCTGCGGGCCGATCTGGGGACGCTCCTGGAAGACGGTTACCAGCGCGCCGAGGAGATGCTCAAACCCACCCCACTACCGGACAGTGTGGTGAGCTTGCCAAAACTCCAGGCCCTGGCCGATTCGTCGAAGGTGCTGCCCGGGCGGTTCTACCGGCCGCCGATCAACGTGACGTTCACCGACCACGTCAACCACGTGGGGGTCGCCCAGCAGGCATGCACGCTGTGCGGGGACTGTGTCTCTGGCTGTAACTACGCGGCCAAGAACACCGTGTTGATGAACTACCTGCCCGACGCGAGAAACCACGGAGCGGAGATCTTCACCCGGGTCGCGGTCCGGTTCGTGGAACGCCGGGAGAGCCGCTGGCTGGTGCACTATCAGGTGCTGGATACCGGCCGGGAGCTCTTCGACGCTCCGCCGTTGTGCGTGAGCGCCGAGATCGTGGTGCTCGCCGCGGGCACTCTCGGTTCCACCGAGATCCTGCTTCGCTCCGCGGCAAAGGGCTTGCCCCTGTCGGATCGCCTCGGAGCGCGGCTGACCGGAAACGGCGACGTGATCGCGTTCAGTTATAACGGCGACCACGAGGTGAACGGGGTCGGCTGGGGTCACCACACCAGCGGCGAGATCGAACCGGTCGGACCGTGCATCACGGGAGTCATCGACGACCGCGATCAACTCGATCTGGAGCAGGGGATGGTGATCGAGGAGGGTGACATCCCTGGTGCGTTGGCGGGCGAGCTGCCGCTGGCCTTCGATGCCGTGGCCCGAGCGACAGGTATCAACACCGCCCCGGGCCTGCAGCACCGCATCCAGCAGCACGCCCGGGAATACGACAGCCTGGTCTTTGGTGCCTATCGGGGGGCGGTCCGCAATACCCAGACCTACCTCGTCATGTCACATGACGACGGCAACGGCCAGGCCGTGCTGGAGGAAGACCGGCTGCGCCTCCACTGGCCCCACGTCGGTGACCAAGGCGTATTCGAGCGGATCAGCAAGGCACTGCAGCGCGCCACCGACCCCTTGCGCGGCACGTACCTGACGTCGCCGATCTGGACCAAGTTCCTGGGCGACCGGCTGATCAGCGTCCATCCGCTGGGCGGATGTGTGATGGCCGAGGACGCCGAGCACGGCGTAGTGAACCACCAGGGTCAGGTTTTCGCGGGGACGGCGGGCAACGCCGTCCACGAGGGCCTCTATGTGTCCGATGGTTCCGTGATACCCCGCCCGCTGGGGGTAAACCCGCTGCTCACGATTTCGGCTCTGGCCGAGCGCTGCTGCGCGCTGCTCGCCCGGGACAAAGGCTGGACCATCAACTACACCCTGCCCTCGGTGCCGCCCGCGCCACCGCCACCCCAAACGCTGGGCATCCAGTTCAGCGAGACCATGACGGGCTACCTCTCCACCCAGGTCACTGACGACTATCGGGCAGCCGCTGACCGCGGCAGAGCCGACGGCTCGCCCTGCTCCTTCACCCTCACCATCGTCAGCGACGACCTTGAGCGCATGCTGACCGACCCGAACCACCAGGCGCACATGATCGGCACCGTGACCGCCCCGGCGCTGTCCCCCGATCCGATCACCGTGACCGACGGAGTGTTTCACTTCCTCGTCGTGGATCCCGATCGGGTTGACGGGCGCCAGATGCGTTACCAGATGAAGCTGACCACCGACGACGACCGGTACTACTACTTCGTCGGATTCAAGATTATCCACGACGATCGAGGCGGGAACGTCTTGTCGGACACCACGACTCTCTACATCACGGTGCACGAGGGCGATAACGACACCGGGTCGGTAGTAGCCAAGGGAATCCTGACGATCCGTCCGGAAGATCTTGCGAAACAACTCACCACGATAGAGGCGCGGGGCGCCACCAGCGCGCAGCAGCGCCTCGCGGCGATAGCCCGCTTCGGGGAGCTCTTCGCCGGCACCCTGTTCGACGTCTACGGTGGTGTCCTCCGCCCGCTGCACAGGTTCGACGTGGCCGCGCCGGCCCGCAAGAAGCGGCCGCTGCGGGCCGGTATCCCGGAAGTTCATCCGTTCACCACCGCCGATGGTGTGGCGCTCCGGCTGACCCGGTACTGGGACGGCCCGACAAACAGCCCCAAAGGCCCGGTCATCCTGGCCCACGGCATGGGCGTCTCCAGCCGCATCTTCTCCACCGACACGATCGAGACCAACCTGCTCGAATTCCTCCACGCGCACGGATACGACGTCTGGCTGCTTGATTTCCGGGCCAGTATCGAGCTGCCTGCCTCCGCGGAACGATTCACCGCCGACGATATCGCGCGATACGACTACCCGGCGGCCCTCGCCACGGTGCGTGAGGTCACGGCCAGCCCGTCGGTGCAGATGGTGGTCCACTGTTTCGGGTCGACGGCCTTCTTCATGGCGATGCTGGCCGGCCTGGACGGAGTGCGATCGGTCGTCGCCTCGCAGGTCGCCACCCATCTGGTGTGCCCGCCCATGACCCGGCTCAAGTCGGGCCTGCACCTGCCCGCCTTGCTCGAGACGCTCGGCGTCGAATCCCTCACCGCGTACACCGACACCCACGCCGACTGGTTCAACCGGCTGTACGACCGATTCCTCGAGGTGTTCCCCGAAGACAAGGAAGAGGAATGCACGAGCGCGGTCTGCCATCGCATCACCTTCATGTACTCCCTGCTCTACGAGCACCACCAGCTGGGCAGCTCCACCCACGACGGCCTGCACGAGATGTTTGGGATAGCCGACATGCACGCGATGGAGCACCTGGCGCTCATGGTCCGGGCTGGTGCGCTGCGGTCCGCCGACGGGCAGGACATCTACCTTCCCTATCTGGAGCGCCTCGCCATCCCGATCACCTTCATCCATGGCGCCGAGAATGCTTGCTTCCTTCCGGAGAGCACAGCCAAGACAATGGAGCTGCTGGCGCAGCACAACGGCGCACACCTGTACCGGCGCCACGTCATCCCCGGCTACGGCCATATCGACTGCATCTTCGGCAAACGCGCCGTTGTTGACGTGTACCCCCTCATCCTCGAGCACCTCGAAACGAACCGGTAGCGCGAAGGGGGCTCATTGTGGCGGCGTCTATCGAGCTACCTCCTGGTCTTGCTCAGTCGTCCCGGGACAGCGAGGAAGGCGCTGGTTGGCGCAGCTGCGCCGGGCCTGGAACCTGGAAGCAAGACGTGCCAGCGGGGACGAAGTCGCTGTCGTGGCTGCGACCGTCAATACTCTGGCAGTCACGCCACGACATCATTGCGAGATTCCTCGCTGATCCCACGGCCGCGGCCCGGACCCGATGGGTCGAGCTGGCCCGCCAGCGTGCACAACAAACAGGCGCACACCCGGATTTCGTGATTTCTCGTTCTGTCGGCGACACCATTTCCATGGTGGTGATCGGTGACACCGGTGAAGGCGATAATTCGCAATACGCGGTCGTGAGCCCGCTGATGGACGTGGCGAGGAACGCGGACTTCATGGTCATCTGCAGCGATGTCATCTATCCCACTGGGGATCTTGACGATTATGGTCGTAAGTTCCACCATCCCTACCGAAACCTCGGGCTACCCATCTATGCGGTGCCGGAAAACCACGATTGGTACGACGGCCTGCATGGCTTCATGCACTATTTCTGTGCGTTGGACGACACCGGATACGTACCTCAATTCGGTCGGGATCTGGCGGCCTGTCTGGCCGGGCTGCTGTGGCGTCGATCTTCGCAGCCGACCCGACCGACAACCCCAGCCAAGGCCGGCCCAACCAAGGAGGGCGCTGTGGCTGGTGAACGTCGAGCGCCCGAGCCGCTCCAGCCAGCACCGTACTTCGCCATCGACGCAGGCCCACTACGGTTCGTCGGGATCGACACCGGTATCACCGGTGATATCGACGAGGATCAGTACCATTGGCTGCGGCGGGTTTCCTTCGACGCTCCGGAACGTCCAAAAATCTTGCTCACGGGTAAACCAATCTACGTCGATGGCGAGCATCACCCAGGACGGGTGACGCACAGGCCCGAGACGGTCGATAGCGTCGTCATCGACTCCCGGGCGAACTATGTGATGGCAATAGGTGGCGATATCCATAACTATCAGCGTTACCCGGTCCCGGTGGCGGGTGGACGCACGATCCAGTACGTCGTCAGCGGCGGGGGTGGCGCCTACATGCACGCCACCCACCGTATTCCGTTGATAAACGTCAATGGGGCGGACGAGTCAGCATTCCGCTGTTACCCGTTGCGGCGTGACTCGCTGGCGCGGTTCTCGCAGGTCATCGACAAAAAACTCTTCGGTGGTAGCGGGACGATCGCCATCGATGCGCCGACGGCGGGTAAATACTACGAACAGCGAGGTGCCACCACCGCCGGATCTGCTCGGCCCGTCACGGACCGGCTTTCGCTCGGCGAGCGGATTAAAGCCGAAGTGGTACACCGAATCCCGGCGGGCCGGTTCTTTCATCGGTTCGGCTCCGAGGTATTCGACTTCGATGACCAGCCATTCTTCAAGCAATTCTTGCGTATTGACGCCAACAACAGAAAGATCGCAGTGTCCTGTTTCGGTGTAACTGGGTGTGCAGGTACCGAGCATAAACCGCCTATCGAGGACCAATTCACCATCTTATTGTAGCGTGGCACTCATCCTATGCCTATGGCGCCAAGCTGGAAACAGGTACGCCGGACCCCTGGCGGCACCGAACACCACGGGACCGACGGAGTTTACGTTTGGGTCCAGGTCAGCGCAGATTGTGAGGGATGATCGATTCGAGGTGGGCGATGCGCTGGTGGGCGGCTTCGAGTTGACGTTCCAGGCTGACGATGCGGATGGCGGCGATCAGCGGCATGTTCGCGTCGAGCAGTTCGCGCACCCGCAGCGCCAGGGTGAGCTCGGTGCGTGAGTAGCGGCGTTGCCCGCCGGCCGAGCGATTCGGGGTGAGCAGCCCCGCCGCGTCAAGGCTGCGCAGGAAGGCAGGCGCAACGCCGAGCAGGTCCGCGGCCAGACCGATGGTGTAGGCCGGGTAGTCATCATCGTCGAGCTTGCTTGGCCCGCTCCGTGGCTGCCGCATCTGGCCTCCCCGCGCTGGGCGCATGAACTTTCACTGTGCTGAGAGCATTGATCTTACTATGGTGGATGTACCAATCTTACCCTGGTTGACCGGGGTTCTCGTCCTTCGTTTCGGTGCCACCGCCACTCGGGCCCGCAGCACGGGCCCCTCAGCGCAGGGTCACTCAGCCCAAGGCGCAGCGCAGCGTGGGGTGTGTCAGGTTGTGCCGCCCCGACTGGTCGGTGGTATCGCTCTCCGCCAGGCAGAGACTCACTATCTGAGCGTGCTTCTGTCAAGGAATGTGGTGTGGCGGGAACATCTTCGCCGCTGTCTGCGTTGGCAAGAGTGTTGACTGCACCGCTGTAGCAGTGCATACTGATGGCGTCGTGACGACGCCTAGAAGGGAGACCGATAATGCTGATGCGTACCGACCCGTTCCGGGAGCTGGATCGGCTGACCCAGGTCCTGTTCGGCGCCAACGGCACCAGGTCGCACCCGGCGATCATGCCCATGGACGCCTATCGGGAGGGCGGGCAGTTCGTCGTGCACTTCGACCTGCCTGGGGTGGACCCATCCTCGATCGACCTCAACGTCGAGCGCAACGTGCTCACCGTCCGGGCCGAGCGCAAGCCGACCTACGGCGAGGACGTCGAGCTGCAAGTCGCTGAGCGGCCTCGCGGGGTGTTCACCCGGCAGCTGTTCCTTGGCGACACCCTCGACACTGACCGCGTCGAGGCGAGCTACGACGCCGGAGTGCTGACCTTGCGCATTCCCGTCGCCGAGAAGGCCAAGCCCCGCAAGATTGAGATTACTGGGACTGGTGCGCCCGTGGAGATCAACGCCTGATCCCTGCCAGCCACACGGTCCGCACGTGACGGGTTGATCCATCCATCCTCGGGGGTGCCCCACGTAACCACGTGGGGCACCCCCGATGTCGTGTGAGGTCCGCCTCCGGCGGGTATCCCGGAACTCCAGTGAGCCATCGCGTACGGGAGGTGAGGCCGATGCCGGCCAAGGACGAGCTACCCAGCACGCTGCAGCGCTCCCCGGAGAAGGCGCAACGGACGTGGTCGAAGGCGCACGACTCTGCCGTGGAGACGTACGGAGAAGGTGAACGGGCGCACCGCACCGCATTCGCCGCACTGAAGCACACCCACCAAAAGGTCGGTGACCACTGGGAGCCGAAGGACGACGCAGGCCCCTCAGACGAGCGCGCCGCTGGCGGCGTCGACCCCGAGAGTGGGCGTGAACCCAGCGGCAAGACGGCCGGCGGCGTCAATGCGAACGCGAGTAAGCAAGAACTCCTCGAGCAGGCGCGCAAGCTTGGCGTGCGCGGCCGCTCCTCGATGAACAAAGGTGAGCTGGTGGACGCGCTGCGCAAGGCCAGCGATCGGCAGGCCCGTGAGCGCTGAGCGAGTTGACCACCGCCGGACGGTGGCGATCACAGGGCTGTTCGGCTAGGGCGGTGGGTGTGTGGGCTGGCGGGCTGCGGCAGCTTGTTGTTCGTAGTCCTGATGGAGGCGTTGGGCTTGGGTGTCGGTGCGGCTGACCCCGGCCGAACGCAGGTGCCAGGGAATGTCGACGGTAACCACATCGGGCAGGAACAGCAGGCGTGCTCGTAGGCGTAGGGCGCTCTGGTTGTGTAGCAGGTGCTCCCACCAGCGCCCGACGACGTACTCGGGGATGACCACAGTAATGATGTCGCGGGGGCCGATGCGGGGGTAGTCCCGAACGTATTTCAGGATCGGCCGGGTGATCTCCCGATAGGGCGATTCGATGATCTTTAAGGGGAAGTCGAGGCCGGCGTCGTCCCAATCTCGGCGAAGCTGAGCGGATTCCTCGTCGTCGACGGCGGCGGTGATCGCCTCCAGGGTATGCGGACGCAGGGACCGCGCGTAGGCCAGCGCCCGCAGGGTCGGGCCGCTGACTTTGGACACCAGCACCAGGACGTGGTTGCGGGATGGGCTGACGGGTCGGACATCCTCCACCGCGGTCTCCTGGGCCACCGTGGCGTAATGCCGGTTGATCCCGCGCATCAGGGCAAACAGCACCGGGATGGCGATCACCACCAGATAGGCGCCTTCGACGAACTTCGTCACCAGCACGATCACGAACACCACCCCGGTCGCCACCGCTCCCAACCCATTGATCAACTGGGCGCGACGGATCCGGTGTCGCTGGTTGACGGGCGGGTTGGCGTGCAGTTCGGTGTGCCAGTGTTTGACCATGCCGATCTGCGACAGGGTGAAGGCGATGAACACCCCGATCACGTACAGCTGGATCAGGGCGTTGGTGTTGGCGTTGAACGCATAGATCACCACGGCGGCGAAGGCGGCGAGCAGCACGATGCCGTTGCTGTAGACCAGCCGGTCCCCGCGGGTGTGCAGCTGGCGGGGGAAATACCGGTCCCGCGCCAGGACCGAAGCCAGCCCAGGGAACCCGTTGAACGAGGTGTTCGCCGCCAGAATCAAGATCGACGCAGTGAACACCTGAATTGCGTAAAACCCCACCGAGCCGGGTCCGAACACCGCGGCGGCGACCTGAGCCAGCACCGTCTTGGGGATCGCGTCAGCGGGCAGGCCCAGCTGGGTGGGGTCTTGCGCGGCGTGCACCCCGGTGAGCACCGCCAGCAGGGTGATCCCGATCCCCATCGTGACCGCGAGCACGGCGAGGTAGGCTAGCACCGTCGCGGCGTTTTTCGACTTTGGCTTCTGGAAGACCTGCACCCCATTGCTGATCGCTTCGACCCCGGTCAACGCGGTGCAGCCCTGCGCGAACGCCCGCAAGATCAGTAACGCGGCGAGGACGCCGGTGGCGTGCTCGGTGGGTATCACCGGGTAGCCCGCGCTCTCGGCGACCAGGTGGGCCCCGGTGCCCAGCCGCACCCCCGCCCAGGCGAACATGACGAAGATGCCCACCACGAACCCGTAGGTGGGGATGGCGAAAGTCTTGCCGGTCTCCCGCACTCCCCGCAGGTTGACCAGCATCAGGACCGCGACGAACCCAAGCGACATGCTCACCGCGTGGGGAGCGGTCATCGGCAGCGCCGAGGTGATCGCCGACACCCCCGCCACCACCGACACCGCCACCGTCATCACGTAATCGACCAACAACGCCGAGGCGGCCACCAACCCAGCCGAACGGCCCAGGTTCTCGTGACTGACGATGTAGGACCCGCCCCCACTGGGGTAGGCGTAACAGGTCTGCCGGTACGAGGCGGCCACGATGATGAACAACACCGCCACCGCCACCGCCAGGGACGGCGCGATGTGGTAAAAGGCCAACCCCCCCACCGACAACGCCACCAAGATCGCTTCAGTGGCGTAAGCCACCGACGAGAGCGCGTCACTGCAGAAGATCGGCAACGCCAACTTCTTCGGTAACAACGTGTCGCCCAGCTGCTGACTCGCCAACGGTCGACCCACCAGCAACCGCTTCGGCAAGCTCATCCACACGAGCCCCAAGCCTACGGGGCCACTCTGACATTTCTGACATTCGCCTGCGTCCGAGCGGGGCCGCGGCCCTGGCTCCACCACCCTTATGACTGAAGAACCGGGGTCGTTCAGTCACCGTGCGGCGTACCCGGGGTGTCCTGGGCCGGGGAAGGAGCTGTGTTGTGGCCTGACGCGGGGACCGATACCCTAACGCCTGACCCGACGATCAGAGAGCCCCGACGATCAGAGAGCCCAACGATTAGAGAGCACAGTGGCGTGGACAAGGTGACCTGGAAGCCCAAACCAGACGCGCACGACTACCCCGCCGCAGCCTCCTACCTGTCGTTGATCGTGACCAGTGCTCAGGCCAGCGACCTGGTCGAGCAGCTCAAGGTGGCCCCGCTCGATCACTACAAGGCCAAGGACATCTTGCGCGCCTCGGGGCTGCCCCTGTTAGCCCCAGACAACGCGCATGTAGCAGCCGACCTGGCCAAGGTGAAGAAAAACAAGGAACTGTCCCCGATCCTGCTCATCCGGGGTGACCTGACTCGGGGGATTGCCCTGCAGATCGCGGATGGCTACCACCGGGTGTGTGCCAGCTACCACCTCGACGAAAATACCGACATCCCCTGCCTGATCGCCGAGCATCCTTCTGCCCATCCGAGCCACCCGAAGGCAGCGGAATGAGCCCCCAAGGCAACAGACTGCGTGCAGCGGGGGGCGAACGGGCCAACGACCTCGGATGAGCGGACGGCCAGTGGCCACCGGTCGCGGTGTTGAGCTGGGGTTGCTGGTGTTTGCGGCCGGGCTGGTCACGCTGGCGTTGGTCCTGGTGGAGGCCGATCAGAAACAGCACCTGTCACAGTCGCTGCTCTATCTAGGCCTGGCTTATTTGGCCATGTTCGGTATAGCGCACGCTGCGGTGCGCACCTTGGCTCCCCACGCCGATCCGCTGCTCCTGCCGTGTGTCGCCCTGCTCAACGGCCTGGGCCTGGTGACGATCCACCGGCTGGATCTGGCCGCAGCGCGCCAAGCCCTCGACGCAGGCCAATCCGTTCCGACCGCGGACGCCTCCCGCCAGGTGGTGTGGACCGCGGTGGCCCTGGTGTTGTTCGTGGCGGTGCTGTGGTGGGTACGTGATCATCGGACGTTGGCCTCCTACGGCTACACCTTCGGCCTGGTGGGGTTGGGGTTGCTGGCGTTGCCGGGCGTGCTGCCGGCAAGCATCTCCCAGGTCAACGGGGCCAAACTGTGGCTTCTGCTGGGCCCGCTGTCGATCCAGCCCGGCGAGTTCGCCAAGCTCCTGATCATCGTGTTCATCGCGGTGTTCCTGGTCACCAACCGGGAGTTGTTCACCTCTGCGGGCCGCCGCCTGCTCGGGATGACCTTCCCCCGGCCGCGTGACCTGGCTCCGCTGCTGGTCGCCTGGGGACTCTCGATCGGCGTGTTAGCGCTGGAAAAGGAGCTCGGAGCCTCACTGCTGATTTTTGGTGTGGTGTTGGCGATGCTCTACGCGGCCACCGAACGCCTGTCCTGGGTCCTTATCGGGCTGGTGTTTTTCTCGGCCGGCTGCGTACTCGCCTACCACCTGTTCGCCCACGTCCGAGTCCGCGTGCAAGTGTGGGCGGATCCCTTCGCCCACTACTACGAGTCGGGCTACCAAGTCGCCCAGTCCCTGTTCGGATTGGCCACCGGTGGCGTGGCCGGAACCGGCCTGGGCGGCGGCCGGCCTGACCTGGTTCCGGTGGCCAACACTGATTTTATTATGGCCAGTATCGGCGAAGAACTCGGCCTGATCGGGTTCACCGCGGTCGTGATGATCTACCTGCTGCTGGTCGCCCGGGGCCTGCGGGCCGCCCTGTCCGTCCGCGACGCCTTCGGCAAACTCCTCGCCGCCGGCCTGTCGGTCACCATCGCACTCCAGGTGTTCATCGTTACCGGTGGAGTGACCAACCTCATCCCCGAAACCGGGCTCACCACGCCTTTCCTGTCCTACGGCGGCTCTTCCCTGCTCGCCAACTACATGCTGCTCGCCCTGCTTATCCGCATCTCCCACGCCGCCCGACAGCCCTTACCCACCACCCCGCCCCGCCCTCACCCAGTCCCGCTGGCCTCCGCAGCCACCGAACTCGTCACCCGTCCCCGCACTGATGAGGACGAGAAATGATCGGGTTGGTCTGGCATACTTGCTGGCCGACAACACCCGAGCGAGGAGGGAGCGCGACGATGCACTCCAGCGCGGCGGCCGGGCCGGCAGGCCTGCGGTGAGTACCGCGGCCGTGCGCAATAGCGGCGGGAGTACCGGGCGAGATGACCCCTGGCCGCGTGCTGAGCAGGTCGCGCTGCTCCTGGATTTCGAAAATCTCGTGCTCGGAGCCGCCAGTAGCCTGCCAGGCCGGGTCGAGCCGGTGCCGGCCGAGGCCCTGACGTGGCTCTGCCGCGCCTACGGCAACGCCTCCATCCGCCGTGTCTACGCGGACTGGGCCGATACCCGGTTCGGCCGCTACCAGCACGCGCTGGAGCGCAATGGCGTCGACCAATTCCAGATCGGTCGTGGTCCCTCGCGGAAGAACGCCGCCGATATCCGCATGACCGTGGACGCCATGGAAATCCTGATTACCCACCCCGCCATCGGGGCATTCGTGCTCGTGACCGGGGATAGTGATTTCTCACCCCTGGTGTTGAAGTTGCGGGAGTTTGGCAAGCACGTGATCGGGGTCGGCGCGGAGACCACCGTCAGTGCCCGGTTGGTGTCGGTGTGCTCGGAGTACAAGCTGTGGCGCTCCATCGTCGCCCGGGTGGAGTCCGACGTCGCGCCGGTGGCCCAGCCCGATTTCCCGCTCGCCGATGCTGAGCGGCTGCTGGTCACCGCGATGGAGCAAGCGAGCACCACCACCCCGACCGCGTCGCAGGTCAAGGCGAAGATGCTGGCGTTAGAGCCGTCCTTTGACGAGGCGAACTACGGCTGCCGCAGCTTCCGCGACTTCCTCGCGCGCCTGAGTCACCGGGTCCGCACCGCCGGCAGCTCCGGCAGTGACATCACCCTCGCCCTCGTCGACCAACCCACCAGCGACGTGACCGAGCCCGGCCGGTAAATCGTGCAGGGTCCTCGCGTCTTACCAGCCAAGTGCGGCTCACAGAGCCGTGCCGACAAGTTCCTGCCCGAGATCGTCGTCCAACTCGGGGTGTCGGTAAGAACGTCCCTGCCGAGTATCCGATGGCGCTAACGGGCTATGCGATGGCCGCTGGGCGCATTGCGGCCAACACGGCGGGCGACTTGGCTGGCGGGCATGCCAATGAACCTCGTGCACCGCAAGCTGTGCGCCTCGAATCAGTGGGCACGTAAGGTAGCCGACACCCTACCCGGCTGGCTCGAAGGCCTCGATCTCGGCGATGACGTACTCGAGATCGGGCCGGGTGTCGGTGCCACCACCAGGATCTTGGTGGAGCTGGTGCCGAAGCTGACCTCGATCGAGATCGATGAGGCGTCAGTGCGCGGGCTGCGGGCCGAGCTCGGACAACGGGTCGACATCGTGCACGGCGACGGCACGGCCATGCCGTTTCCCGACGGGCGCTTCTCGGCGGTTGTGTGCTTCACCATGCTTCACCACGTGCCATCAGCGCGGCTGCAGGAAAAGTTGTTCGTCGAAGCGCGGCGGGTCCTTCGACCCGCTGGGGTCTTTCGGGCCATGGATAGCCAGCCCAGCCTGTGGTTTCGCCTACTGCATATCGGTGACACCATGGTCGTACTCGACCCCGCCACATTGCCCGAACGCCTGACCTCGGCCGGCTTCGTCTCCGCGCAGCTATATACCGAGCGGCAGGCTCGGCTTCGTGGCTAGGACCTGAGGGGCTAGGACCTGAGGCATGACGCGGTCAGCGTTGGCTGTTCGCAGGCGAACCACCCAGAGCGGCGTCGTGCCGTATCGTCGCGCGCGTGCAGGCTGGGCGCGCGCCGAGACAGCAGACGAGCATGACCGCCGATGCTGGTGTGGAGATCGCCTGGGAGATGGCCGATGAGTTCGGCGCGCCCACTCTGGAGCATTACCGGCGGGTCTACGCCGCCTGCGGCGTGCTGTGGCCGGGTGATGACGAGGTCCGCCGGCTCCTGCCGGTCGCGGTGCACTCCTGACCTCGGTGGCCGAGGCGCCGTCTGCGCTCAACGGGCGCGTGCTCGATCCCAGTGCTGTCGCGTCCTGGACCGAGGGCCGGGTGGCGGTGCAGTCCTGGCTTGGTGTCGCCGGGAAACTCGGACTGACCATGATCGTGCCCGAGCTCGCGGTAGAAGAAATCGCCACGCTGCGTCCGGAAGCCGACGGCGTGCTCTGGCGGTTGAAGCGTCACCCGCAAGTCCTGCTGGCGCGCATGGACGCCACCTGTAAAGCAGCGATCGAAGCGATCCACGAGCACCAGCCGCTGGCGGATGTGACCGCCGTGTTCCTGCCATCGGGCTAGACTCCGAGTGTGACCATCGGTCAGACTACTGACATGACCGTGAAAGTGGGCATCTCACTGCCCGACACGACTCACGCCCGCGCGCTCGAGCACGCCCGCAGCACCGGAACCACCCTCTCCGGGCTGGTCGATGCGGCCCTGCGGGCCGAGCTAACCCGCCACGAGCTGGCCGACCACATGGCGATGCTCGCCCAGGCCGACGACCCTGACCGGCTGCGTCAGCGGGCCCGGGGCCGCGCCGAGGCGCTGGCCGCCTGGAAGACCAGGCGGTGACAACACCGGGCCAACTCCCACCCTCGCCCCGCCAGGGCGACGTCCTGATCTCCACTCCATCCCCGCTGACCGGGGAACGAGAGCTGTATACCGTGGTCTCCGCCGACATCTACAACACCGCAGGCGGGCCCACCGTGCTCCTCGCTGAGATCGAGACCGGCACCCGCTACCGGGCCAGCGCGTATGCCACCGAGACTGACTACGGTGTGGTGCTGGCTGACCGGGTGATCTGGCTGCCTATTGACATGCTCGGCGAGTACTTCGGGCGACTCACCGACGCCCAACGCACGCGGGTCATCAACCAGATCGTTGCCGTCCTGCGCGGCCACTAACCTCCCGCTCAGGGCGCCGGTGTGGTCGGCACCGTGATCTGATCGACAGGGATGCCCCGCTCGCCTCGCCGAAGCACTCCTCGACGACGGTGAGGAGACCCCAGCCGCGAAATCGGTCGGCGATTGGCGGTCAGTTGTGCAAGGATTCACGGGTGAGGGCCTATGTGATCTCCGAAGTTGAGGTGCTCGACGAGGCCCAGGGCCAGTGTTATCGGGAATTGGCCAGCGCCTCCATCGCCCGATACGGCGGGCGATACATCGTTCAACTCGCCCGTGCGCTGGACGCCGTCGGTCGACTCATCACCGGGATCCACGAGCAGCAATGGTCGGCGCCGACCCCGTGCACCGAATGGACCGTGCGCATGCTGGTCAACCATCTGGTCAGCATCAATATAATCTTCGCTGCACTCCTGAACGACCAGGACCCACCCCAGCGCGGTGCCGACCACCTCGGAGACGATCCCCTTAGGGCCTACCAGGAATCCGGGGCTGCGCTGCAAGCGGCATTCGCCCAGCCCGGTGTCCTCGAACGCACCTATCAAGGTCCCCTCGGTGCCGCTACCGGAGCTGAACGGCTACACGTGCGCATCGCCGACCTGCTCGCACATGGCTGGGACCTGGCCCAGGCCACCGACCAGCCCGCCGAGCTGCCCGATGACCTGGCTGAACAGGCATTGGCCTTCGTCCGGATCCAGCTCGCCACACAGCCACGCACCGGACGATTCCAGCCCACCCAGCCCGTCGCCGACGACGCACCCCCGATCGACCGACTCGCCGCCTTCCTCGGCCGCGCCGTCAGCAAGACCTGACCGAGTCAAGATTCCTCAACATCCCAGATGGCGAACCCGAGGCACTCAGCGCATCACTCAGCGGAAAAGCCGTGGGTTCCTATCGAACAGCGTTCAATCCCGCTGAACCCACAGAGGACGGGTCGGTAAGAACGGTGTAGTCGACCGTACTGAGCGTGGGCTGGCGATCGAGCGCCGGATGGCGGACTTCGAGGAGGCGAATTACGGCTGCCGCAGCTTCCGCGACTTCCTGGCGCGGCTGGGTCATCGGGTCCGCACCGCCGGGCGCTCCGGCGCTGACATCACCCTCGCCCTCATTGACCAGCACACCGGCGACGTGACCGCGCCTGGCCTGTGATCGTGCGGTAATCCTTCCTCATACCGCCGATTCGGACACCCGAAACGGCACGCCATTGCTGTCCCGGCGGTACTGGCGGCGGGCGTTTTTGACGATCTTTCGCTCGATCTCACCATCGAGATCGACACCGTTCATCTCGGCCAGCGCGAATAGGTAGAGTGCCACATCCGCCAGTTCCTCTCCAAGATCAAGTTGATCTCGGCGCCAGGCTTGGAAGCTTTCGGCGATCTCGCCGTGCAGCAGCATGAACTCCAATGAAACATCGCTCGTGTTGAACCCTTTAGCGATCTTATTTGCTCAGGCAAGCTGCTGAGCTTCCTTGATCTCCAAGGTTCCTCCAGGGAAGAAGACTGGTCTTGGGTGGCGGCAGCCTACCTCCTCCGCAACAGAGCGTGTCAGGTGCGTCACGATCGGCTATCGGGTGTCGAACCGAACGACGGGTAGGTATGGAGCGAGCGTTGTGACCACGCGCTCGTAGGCCGTGAGGAGGAACTCGATGTCGGCGGGGCTCGCCGCGGCCGGGCCGTCTCGTGCCAGTAGACGGGCGCGGATGACCGAGGCAGGCGCTGTCAGATGCGCCAAGACGCCCTCCCGACGCGCTACCAGGGCGGCCAAGTCACATGCGTCGGCGTCAGTTGAGGCGACTGCCCCCATGATGCAAGTGGCCGTAAACCAGTTCGCTGATGAAGCTGCGATCAAGGGCGAGTCGGCCAGGCCGGGACAAGATCCGTTGGTAGCGCTCGGCGAGGTTGATTCCATCCGGGGTTCGGGTTGAGCGGACGATGGTGAACCCGAAGTCGCGGGCCAACTCTTGAGCTAGCGTGCTCTTGCCCACGCCGTCACAGCCCTCCAACACGACCGTTCGGTGAGCTGGGACGTCACCGAGTTCAGCATCGTGCGCAGGGTTTCATGGAGGGGCGATGCGCCGGGCTGTGCCATGATGGCATCGATGAACAGATGACGTCGTTCGGCGCAGCGCCCGGTGGTCCGGACCGCCGCAGTCTCCTGATTGGGTTGGCCGCTGCACCCGCGCTGATTGCCTGCGGCTACTCCGGCCCGTCTCGCGCTGAACCTGCGCACCCGACGATGTCCGCGGCGCTGGCTGAGCTCAGCAGGTTGGAGACCGGCTACGCCGGCCGGATCGGCGTCTACGGGCTCGACACCGGAAGTGGCGCCGAGCTTGGTTACCGGGCGCAGGAGCGGTTTGCGATGTGCTCGACCTTCAAGATGCTCGCCGTCGCGGCGATCCTGCAGCGCCACCGGTCCGATTCCGGGCTGCTCGACCGGTTGGTTCGCTATGACCGATCATCTGTGATAGCGAACTCGCCCGTCGCTGCTGAGCATGTAGCGGAGGGGCTGACAGTCTCGGCACTGTGCGAGGCGGCGATCACCTACAGCGACAACACCGCCGCGAACGAGCTGCTGAGGATCCTGGGCGGTCCAGGCGCGGTGACCGCGTTCGCTCGCACCCTCGGCGACGGTGTGACGAGGCTGGACCGTTGGGAACCGGAGATGAGCATGGTGCCGCCCGGAGACCAGCGGGATACCTCCACACCGGCGATGATGGCCGTCGACCTGCGCGCTCTCACCCTGGCGAACGCCCTGGATCCGGCGCGGCGTGACCAGCTCACCACATGGTTGCTAGCCAATACCACCGGCGCCACCCGGATACGGGCTGGGCTGCCGGCGAGCTGGCGGGTCGGTGACAAGACCGGCACCGGTTTTCGCACCGAGCTCAACGATCTGGCGATCGTCTGGCCACCCCGTAGAGCGCCGCTGATCATCTCGATCTACACGGTCCGGACTGATCCCACCGCATCGCCGGACCACCACGTCCTCGCTGCGGCAGCGGCCATCGTCGCCCGCGCATTTACCCCGGCCAGCTGACGCATCAGGGTCATCACAGGACAGCGGAACAAGGTGGGGTTGCGACCTCACGTCGCAACCCCACCTTGTTCCGCTGTCCCCGTTTCCGATCAGCTTGCAGATCTGGGCCGCGTCCTTCATGACACGACCTCTCCCTCCGGCGTACCCGTGATCGCGGTCTGCCCACCTGGCGCGGCAGTACTCCAGATCCCCGAGGCCCGGCGCTGCCACCATAGTTCACCACCGTGACATCGACGGATTGGCCACGCTGCTGCGCAACACTAGGCAACGCCGCTCACGTCACCTCCTCGATGTGGCCCATCGGTAGGGCACAGGTCTCATCCGCGCAACTCTCAAGGTACCGAGTCGGGCGGCTGCTCCTGCAGCGGTGGCCAGAACTCCGTACGGTGGGGACCCACGCTGGAAGTGCTGGTGTTTCGTTATCCTGCTTTTCGCATGGGCTTCAACCATTAGTTACGACTTCATGCGGATATGACGCAGAACACGGTAGATGATTCTGAGCGCTATGGGTGCTACGGCCCCGCAGCCAACTGCGAGAAGGAGAGTCAACCCGCGACTACCAGTCGGTGGAGCCTGGTGGGGTGCGGGCGCTTGTGCGGCGTTATGGGGTGGCGGAATGGTCGGTGGTTGCTCCAGTGCTTTGCGGTATCCCTCGTCGACACGACGGTAGAACTGACTAGCCCGCCTATTCGGCGCTCTCTCTTTAAGGCCTGGTCCAGCGTGATACCAAAAGCGCCGTCCAGGTGCGCTTGAGAACAGCTCAGCGGCCATAGCCAGCAGTATGGCATCAGTACACTCACCAAGCTCGTACATTGAATACCAGTGATTGACGATCAAGTTGACGTAGGTATACTGTCGTTCTTCCGCAAAGCTGTCGGTGAGGTACGTACCCCAGCACTCCATGTAGTCTGGATCTTCCATGGCCATCCGCATCAGATCGATGTGGAGATTTCGCAAGGCGCTCGTACGCGTCGCCTTGGCCTCGCGGCTTTGAATGATCAATGAGGTGGCAACGCCGGCCAAGGCCATGGCGGCGATGATGGCTGACACTGCCCCATAAGTCGAGCCGATACTGCTCAGACGATGCCAGTCAGCCCGGATTACATTACCATCGAGACCGCTCAAGGCAAGCGGGGACAGCACCACCAAGGTCATGACCGCGAGTATGACTAGCAGTATGGCGACGAGAAGCAGAAATCTTGTCAGCCCACCAGGCGCTCGAACTCGAAGAATTGGACGGCGAGCGGGTGTCATGAACCTGCCGGAGGAGTGGGCGAGGGTTTGACGACTTGGGGAGCTGGCAGGTGTGCGATCTCCCGATTGAAGAAAGACATGAAGTCTTCGCCGCTGGCGTAAAGCAGTTCGATCTCTTCGCGACATTCCTTGATGACGTCGGAATCAATGATCTTGCGGCCACCGCACAAGACGCTGTTCTCATCGTAGAGGACCTCATACATCACTAATGACCCTAGCATGATTACTTCCGGCACTGGGCCCTTTGACTCATATGGTGCGACTACTTTCGCGGGAATGATGCTGATATGCTCCCCGCACTGCACTCGCAGCTTTAGTCCGTGCAACTCCCACTGGACGTACGGGGTGATGGGAAACTCGACTACCCGGACCCTTCGCCACTCCACGCCCTGGCGGGCATAATTCTCATACAGTGCGGCGGTGTCAGCGCGGGCAAGCTGTTCATCCAGGCGCAGTGCTTCCTCCCAGTTCCCAGCAATGAATGCCTGCCAACTGGGGTCGTAGGGCTCTTCAAAGTATTGACGGCGTTCTAGTTTGTTGCAGCGATCCGAAATACGCGACTCATGTCGGCTAAAATCCGCCAGGTACTCATCTAAAGTAAAGACTTCGCCGGGTGTCTCGCGAACCAGGTCAAGCATCGGGGATGTCTTCCTTTGCTGCAACTATCGTGGCATGTGGAACAATAACGATTCGCTCATCGCTAGCTACGCTCACTCCCTCGGGTAGACGACCAACGTAAGACTTGGTGAGATCACGTCCAATCACGGCGACATCACCGTTACTCAACTCCCAGATGTCCGGACAGCCAGGGTTACTCTTGCTCAAATATTCATCTCCGCCTTGTGTGTTGATGAACGTGAGCTCTTTTGGCGACTTGCCAAGTCGCCGTACAAACGACGCCTCTGGTTCGGCTTCCCATCCTCGCTCACTACTTTTGTCACCCATGGTCAACCTCCCAGTATTGATGCCTTGACGACCGTAGCCACATTTGCCAGGGCAACCCCCTTGACACCCAACCAGCGGCCCAGACAGTATGACCCATGCCACACCGGGACGGCTAAGCGGTCTTGTTCGCTGACTGGCCTCGGGCAGCGGCAGCCTATCTCCTCCGCCACAGAGCGTGTCGGGTGCGTCACGGTCGGCTATCGGGTGTCGAGCCGAACGACGGGTAGGTATGGAGCGAGGGTTGTGATCACACGCTCGTAGGCCGTGATGAGGAACTCGATTCCGAGACCCGGGCGTGGATCGAATACTGGATCATCAGGTTGCGCCAGTTCGGCTCTCGACCCTCAGCAAAGGTCCCTGACGGCGTCGGGTGCCAGGCGATGATTCGTCGACCGAGGGCCGCCGAACCGACGATCACCACTGCGGCGCCACACGATGTCTCCGGACCAGTGGTGTCGGGACCAGTGGTGTCGGGACCAGTGGTGTCGACTGTCAGGAGTTCGGCACCGGGCAGCTTCCTCCAGTCGCGGCACACTGCGACCAATGGGTTCGCCGCGCTGAAGCGATCGGCCTGGTGCATCAGGACGGGTAGCGCCACCTTGTCAACGTGGACAGGTAGGCGAGGCCCTAAGCCGTGAACTCGACAGAACCGACGTTGCGGCACCCTGTTGAGGTCGGTCTTGTCGAGTTCACGGACAGCGCCGCGCGCCCGTGGTTCGGGAGGGCGGTTAGGGGTGCAGGGTGGTGGCGAGTAGGGCTTGCCAGTGGGCGGTGGGGATGGCCAGCAGGGGGCTGGCGGGGCCGAGTTTGCTGTCGCGGACACCGACCCAGCCGGGCAGCTCGGTGGTGACCTCCACACAGCCGTTGGCGCCCTGCGAGTAGCGGGACTTGCGCCACCCGGCCGCGGTGGCCAGCGCGGCGCGCGCGTCGTCGTGGCTCATGTCAACTCCTCGATGCGGCGGATCAGCAGGGCCCGGGTTTCCTCGGGAGGGCAGGCCTGGATCTGGATGCGCCGTAGTGTGTTGCGATAGGTCATGATCTCGGCTGGATCCTCGTAGTAGGTGCTCTTGATCCGTGACTCGACGTAGGCGATGCCCGGATCGCCGACCAGCTCGGGCGGGAACGTTAAGATCATGAAGGTCCCTTCGACGCCCGCGTGCACGCCGGCCTCCAGCGGCAACACCTGAATGGTGAGCGTGGGCAGCTCCAAGAGCTTGATCAGGTAGTCCAGTTGCTCAAGAAGGACCCGCGGCTCACCGGCGGGCCGGTACAGCACGGACTCGTCCAGCACGCACCACACGGCCGGCGGGTCGGGCTGGCGGGTGAGCACGTCCTGGCGGGTCATCCGCAGCTCGATGCGCCGGGCGACCTCGGCGTCGGCCAGCTCGGGCTCGCCGGCCCGGATGACGGCCTTAGCGTAGGCCGGCGTCTGGAACAGGCCCGGCACGACCATCGCGTCGTAGATGTCGATCTGCACCGCCGAGGACTCCATGGCCAGGTAGAGATCGAACCACTCTGGCGCGGTGCCCTTGAACGGCAGCCACCAGTCGCGGCCCTTGCGGGCGGCGTCCACCAGCTCCAGGAACGCCTCGGTGCGCTCGGCGACCCCGTAGAAACCGAGCAGCACTTCCAGCTCGGGGGCCTTGGGCAGGTTGCGCATGGTCTCCAGGTGCGATATGTGCGAGGGGACGCAGCGCAGCCGCGCGACCACCTTGTCGCGACTGAGCCCGGCCGCCTCGCGCAGCCGGCGCAACTCCAGCGCGATGTAGCGCTTGAGCAAGGTCGGGCTTGAGGTCGCGACCACCGCTAGCTCCTCCCGCAGCGTGGCGCCCGCCGACTCGCGCACGTCACCCGAATGAGCGTACCCCACCTATTTCCTCGTATCACGTCACCATGTAACATGTTACATTGTCACAGTTGCACCGATAGTCACATACACTGTAGTCCCTGGTGGAACTGCCGCGCGCACGGCCAGGAGCCTACCTAGCTTGCGGAGGTGGTCATGGTGGTGTCAGCCCTCGACGGGCCGAGTCAGCGAGCCAGGGCGTGAGCGTGAACCCCGCCATCGAGCAGCTCCGTCGGCTGTGCCGGTTCGGCTTCACCGGCCAGCGGCTGTTCAACCACGACGGCGGTCTGGACCTCGTCCAGTACACCCGCGAGTTCCAGGGCCTGCGCGAGGTGGTGCTGATCTACAGCGAAGGAGAGGCGCTGGCCTACCGCACCCGCGACCTGCTGGATCCGGAGCGCCCGTGGCACAGCACCGAGAACGCGATGGAGTGGCGTCTCTACAGCGACATCGTGACCGTGGTTAACGCCTTGCTGTCGTTACCCACCCCCGGGCCTGCCGAGCGCCCAGCCCAGGCCTTAGCCGAGGACACCAACCATGGCTGAGCCCTGAGCAGTTCCCCCACGATCCCGGCTGGCCGTTGGTCGAGCCCACCTGCGCGTCCTTCTGCTCCTGGCGGCCAGCCGGTTTCATCCCGCCGCAGTGTCCGATCCCGACCTGCGTCCGATCCCGACCTGCGGAGCAGGGTACCGCGACCCCGGCTGGCCGCCGAATGAGCGAGCGGCCCCCCACGCTCAGCTCCCGGCGGCCAGCCGGTCACCCCCGACGACAAGAGGTTTACCATGTCCGTGTTCTCAGCGCGAGGCGGGTCCCCCCGATGGCGTGACGTCGACGGCACCCACATCCCCCTATTGTGTCGCATCGAGCAGGTCCGGGTGCGCCGGAAACACGGGGCGCTACCGTCCCGGCTGCACCAGCAGGGCCAGGTCATCGGCCGGTGCACCCGCTGGCTCTTCGTCCGCTTCGAGGCCGACAGCCAACTGATCATCATACGGCCCTACTTGGTGCGCGTGATCCACATCCCCGACGTCTGCTGATGTCGCCGCTTGGTCGGCTGCTATTCGGACCGACGTGACATTATCCAGTTCGCCGCTACCGCCGCATTGCGCGAACACTCGACGATCGATGTCCACTTAACGGCAACGCCGACGGCGTCTCGCCCCGAGCCCGCCGAGCAGGGTTGCTCAGCTGGGCTGTGGGCACGGCAACGGCACAAATCGGACACGGGCGCTCGACCTACTGTGGTGAGAGACCAAGATCGCTGTTTCGGTGACAAAAGCGACACATTGTGTCGCTTTTGTCACCGAAACAGCGATCTTGGTGAGCGGGAGGCGCCCAACAGGGCAGCCGAGCTGGGTTATTAGGTGACCGACCTGATGGTGGCCACCCTCCCGCAGGGACCTGCAGTCATGATCGACACAACGGCCGAGGAAGCGGAAGCGTACTCACAACCTGGGGCACCGCGCTCGGCGTCCCCATATTCATTCGGAGTCGAATTGCGGGCGACGTTACACGGGTAGGCGTTGGGAGGTGAGCAGGGCGGACCCGGCGGTGGCCAGGCAGGCGAGGGTGCCCAGGATGAGCCAGGGTTTGCTGGCATCGTGGCGGATGGTTTGGTAGCCGATCTGCTGAGTCAAGGTGTCATAGACCTGATGGATCTGCTGATTGCTTTGGGCAGGGTAAAACTCACCGCCGGAGAGTTGGGCGACTTTGGCCAACGAGTCATCGTCGACGGGCACCGGGAGTTCTTCGCCTTGGATGGTGACCGTGCCATAGGGAGTGCCGAAGGAGATAGTGCTGATCGGGATGTGGGCCGCCCCGGCCTGAGCGGCCACGGTGAACTCGTCGCGACCGGTGTTTTGTTTCCCGTCGCTCATCAGCACAATACGGGCTGGTGGTGGCTCCCGACCTTGACCGGGGATGAGTTGGTTGACCGCATCGATGGCGTTCAGCGCGGCCGCCAGCGCCTCCCCGGTGGCGGTAGACTCGGCCAGTTTCAGGGTTTGGATGGCGCGCACCGCCTGGTCCCGATCCGTCGTCGGGCTGACCAGCACCGTTGGCGTGCCGGCGAAGGACTCCACCCCCAAGTTCAGGCTCGGGGGCAGGTGTCGGACGAAGGAGATGGCGGCGTCCTGCGCGGCGCTCAGGCGGGTGGGACGGATATCGGTGGAGTTCATCGACAGCGACACATCGATGACTAGCATGACGGTGGCCCGGTTGCGGGGCACGGGGGTACTCGCGGTGGGTCCGGCCAACCCCAGCGTCAGCAGCAGCAGCGCCAGGATCAGCAACGCGGCGGGGATGTGGCGGGGCCAGCCTGGCCGACGTGGGATGATGCGTTCCAGTAACTCCAGGTTGGCAAACCGCAGCGTGTAGCGGCGGGCCCGGCGCTGCACCCACACATAGCCCACCAGCACAGCGGCGACCAACCCCAGTAACCCCAACCAGCCAGGGGCGGAGAATCCATCTAACGCCATGCCGGGCAGTGAACCCAACCGGTCATGCAACCCCGGTAAGGCGGTCGTCATCGCCCTGCGGCGGTGGTCATCCCGGTCCCGGCGGGAACTAGCCGGGCCCTGGCCGGCGACTATTGCCGCAGGACTCCGCGCGCCGACCTCGATGGCAGCGGGCTGGTGAAGGGAGTGGCCCTCAGCGATGGGGTGGACGTGGGTGTGGCCGGGTGGGCGGGTGCCACGGTGGACGGGCGTGGGCGCCGTCGTCCTGGCTGGGGCTCTGGCCCTCAGCGGCAGTGGGGCTCTCAGTGGGTGCGCGGGCCCCAGCGAGCCCGCACCGTCGGCCACGCCGCCGCCGAGCGGGTCGGCGGTGACAGACGCGGCCACGGTCGCCGCCGCAGTGAGCGCAGCGCAGCAGCCAGTGAGCTGGCAATTGTCTTCGGCGCCTGCGATTACCGTCGGCATGGGTGAACGGGGCAAGCGGGTCGCGGTGATCACCAAGGACATCAACCCGTTCATTCAGGCGATCAAGGACGGGATCAGCGCGGCGGCCGGCAAGGCCGGGATGATCACGTTGGCGTCGAACCCGGCCGGCAGCGCGGCGGACGTGACGCGCCAGATCTCCCAAGCGATCGCCCAACACACCAGTGCGATCATCACGGTTGGCTTCACCACCGCGGATATCGCCGCCCCGCTCCAGCAGGCGCACTCCGCCGGTATCCCGGTGGTCCAGCTGTTCGTCACCGACCCGGGCCCACCCCCGGCCAGCGCCGGGGTGTTCGCCTACGTCAGCCCCTGCTACACGTGCATCGGCGCGGCCATGGCCGACATCGTCATCGACGACTCTGGCGGCAGCGCGCACACGGTGGTCATCAACGCCCCTGACGTCGGCATCGCCACCCTGGAAGCACACGGCTTCACCGCCGAGATGGCTGCGCACTGTCCCCGCTGCACCACCACGGTGTCGGACGCGCCCATCGCGCAGTGGGGCACCCAGATCCCCAGCATCGCCACCGCCGCGGCGGCCGATCCGACGGTGACCTACCTCGTGCCGGTGTTCGACACCGCTTCCCCGCTGATCGTGCCCGTGCTGGCCGCCGCGAACGCCACCGCCCGGGTCAAACTGGTCAGCTCCAACGGCGACCAGGCGCAGCTGGCGGACATGAAGAACGCCAGCCCACCCCGGTGGGTCGGGAATGTCGGGGTCAACGGGGCGTGGATCGGCTGGGCGAGCATGGATGAGGTGTTCCGCGCCCTGACCAACCATCCGGCGCTGGCTGATGAAAAGATCGGCTTCCGCGCGTTCACTCCGACGAACATCGGCTCGATCGACCTGCGCCAAAACCCGTCAACCTGGTACGGCGACACCGACTTCGCCGCCCACTACCTGAGTCTGTGGGGTCTGAGCTGAGCCGAACGACTGATCCCGCTGGCGTCGCGGCGCTCACCGCTACCTCCGCGCTCACCGCGCGCGCCATCAGCAAACGCTTCGCCGGGCGCACCGTGCTGCACACACTCGACCTGGATCTACGCCGGGGCGAAGTCCGCGGTCTGCTCGGACCCAACGGATCCGGGAAATCGACCTTCGTCAAGATCCTGTCCGGCTATCACCAGCCCGAACCCGGCGCGGTGCTGACCGTGTGCGGCCGTCCGGTGCCCTTCACCCGATCTGGCCACGATCTCGCTGGGGAGCTGATGAGCTTCGTTCATCAGGATCTCGGGTTGGTCGCCACCGCCACGGTCGTGGAGACCTTCGGCGTCGGCCGCTACCACACCGGATTTGGCAGGCGGATCTCCTGGCGCCGAGAACGGGTCCGACTCGCCGCCGCCCTGGCTCGGTTCGGCGTTGCGCTGCCCCCGGATCGCCCAATCGCCGAGATCCCCGTCACCGATCGGGCGGTCCTGGCCATCGCCCGGGCTTTCGATCGTCTGGCCGACCAGCGACACGGGGTGCTCGTCCTGGATGAACCCACCGCGTTTTTGCCCCGAGACGGGGTCGAACGGGTGTGGGCGGCCGTCCGAACCGTGGCCCGCCACGGCGTCGGAGTGTTGCTGATCACCCACCACATCCCCCAGGCGCTGGCCATCACCGAACGGATCACGATGCTGCGCGACGGGCACCGGGTGCTGGAGGAGCCCACCACCACGCTCACCACCGAGCGCCTGCTTACCGTGATGACGGCCGACACCGCACGGTCACCAGCGGCTGCGCGGAGACGGGCGCGCGTGCGTTCCGGCTCTGGTTCTGGTTCTGGGGAGGTGGTGCTGCGGGTTCGCGGCCTGTGCGGGGAGGTGATTCGCGGGGTGTCCTTCGACGTGCGGGCCGGCGAGATCGTCGGTCTCACCGGCTTGCTGGGCAGCGGGGCGCACCACATACCCTCCCTGCTGTTCGGTGCCATCCCTGCCCGGGCTGGGTCCGTGAGTGTGCTCGGTAGCCCGCTGCCGCTGGCCCGCCTGAGTCCGGCCCGCGCGATCCGGGCCGGGGTGTGCCTGGTGCCCGGGGACCGGGCCCGGCAGGCCGCCGTGCTGGACGCCTCAGCCGCTGACAACATCACCCTGGGCAACCTTACGCGCCACGTCCGACATGGGATGGTGTGTCAAGAGCGCGTGCTGCGGCACGCGAGCGCCCTGATGGAGCGCGCGGGCGTGCGGCCACGGGCGCCTTGGCGCGAGCTGCGCACGTTCAGCGGCGGTAACCAGCAGAAAGCTGTGCTGGCCAAATGGCTCGACCGTGCGCCCACCGTGCTGCTGCTCGACGAACCGGTGCACGGGGTCGATGTGGCGTCCCGAGCGCAGATCTTCGCCCGCCTGGCCGCCCTGGCGAACACCGGCACCGCCATCGTGCTGGCCAGCATCGACCACGACGACCTCCTCGCGCTCTGTGACACGGTGTTTGTCCTCGCGGGCGGGCGCCTCGTCGCCCGGCTGCATGGCGACACCCTGACCGCGGCAGCGCTGCTGGCCGCCTGCTACCCGCCTACCCGGACTCCTGAGACCGCGCCGCCACCGCCACCGGTGTGATCGGCGTGCCAGCGAGGCGCCACCCGGTGGGCTGGGCCCGACGGTTCGGCCTGCTCGGCATCTGGGCAGTCATGATCGCCGTGTTCGGGGTGCTGCGGCCCGAGGAGTTTCTCACCCCCGGCACCGCCAGCGCGATCCTCAGCTCCCAGGCCCCGCTGCTCGTCCTCGCCCTCGGGTTGCTGCCGGCCCTGACCGCCGACATCCTGGATCTGTCCGCCCCGGCCACGCTCGGTCTCGCCGACACGCTCCTGGGCGAGCTCAACGTCGTGCACCACTGGCCGCTGTGGTCCACCACCGCCGCGGTGCTCGGGTGTGGCGCGCTCATCGGCAGCCTCAACGCCGTGTTCATCGTCGGCGTCGGCGTCGATCCCATCGTGGTCACCCTCGGGACCGGCACCCTGCTCGGTGGCGCCGCGCTCGGTATCAACATCGTGCCCACCGCCGGGATCAGCCCCACCCTGGTCAACCTCACCCGCTACCCGATAGTCGGGCTGCAACTCATCGTCTACCTCGGTCTGGTGCTCGCGCTGGCCACCTGGTACTTCGCCACCTACACTCCGACCGGCCGGCACCTGTTCTTCGTCGGTGCCGGTCCTGAGGTTGCCCGCCTCACCGGTATCAACGTGACCCGATATCGCAGCGCTGCTCTGCTCTACAGCAGCGTGATCGCCTCGATGGCCGGTATCCTGCTGGCCGGCACACTCGGCTCCTCGGATCCCACGATCGGCCCGACCTACCTGCTGCCGGTGTTCGCCAGTCTCTTCCTCGGCGCCACCACGATCACCCCCGGTCGGTTCAACGCTGGGGGCACCGTGGTCGCGGCGTACTTCCTCATCACCGGCGTGACCGGCCTGGAGCTGCTCGGGCTCTCCGGGTGGGTCAACCAGGTCTTCTACGGGACCGCGCTCGTCCTGGCCGCCACCTTCTCCCACCTCACCGCCCCGCCGCCCGGCCGAGGGGGCGGTACATAAGCATCCATGAGACCCGGCACGGGCGGCCCACAGGGTGCACAAGCATCCATGAGACCCTGGGGGCTATAGGCGGCAGGCTTCTAGGGGGGTCACGAGGATGGCGCGGGCTCCGGCGGCCCATAGGCGGTCCATCACCGCTTGGGCGTGGGGGCGGGGCACCATCGCGCGGACGGCGACCCAGCCTTCCTCGTCCAGCGGAGAGACCGTGGGGGACTCCATGCCGGGCGTGATCTCCCGTGCCGCGGACAGCGCCGCGACCGGACAGTTGTAGTCCATCATCACGTACTGCCGGGCGATCAGGACGCCCCGCAGCCGCTGGATCAGGACGTCGATCGCGTGTTCACTCGCGGGCGCCAGGGTCCGCTGCGCGCCGCGCACCAGCACCGCTTCTGACCGCATGATCGGCTCTCCGATGGTGCGCAAGCCGGCCGCTTGCAGCGAGGCGCCGGTCTCCACCACATCAGCAATCGCGTCCGCCAGGCCGAGCTCGACGGCGGTTTCCACCGCACCATCAAGCTTGACGAGCTCGACGTGGATTCCGGCTTTGGCTGCGGCCTGCGTCACCAGCACGGGAAACGAGGTGGCTATCCGTTTTCCATCCAGATCAGCGATCGTGGTCGCCACCCCGTGCGGGGCTGCGAAATAAAATTTCGAGACGCCGAAATCCAGGGGCAGCAGCTCCATGGTCGCCTCCGCGGTGCCCGCGGCCGCCAGCAGATCCTGGCCGGTGATACCGACCTCAAGCACGCCTGATCCGACGTTGCGGGCGATATCGGTGGGCCGCAGGAACACGAACTGCACGTCGTTGGGCACGTCGGTGGCAAACAGCGCCTTATGCTCGCGGTGCACCCGGTACCCCGCCGCGCTCAGCAGCTGCGTGGCCGGAGCGTTGAGCGATCCCTTGTTCGGCACGGCGACCCGTAGCATGAATGATCCCTTGATGTGTGGTGGGTGGGAGGGGCCCGTACCGGCAACCTAGCCACCCCACCGACGCCTGCGACCAGCGGCCCGGCCGGGCGGCCGGGAGTCGCCGGGAACCCTGGGGATCTGGGGGGCGACCACTGTTCCGTGTGCTGCCCCCCCTGCCAGAAGACGCAGTGCCAGAAGACAACGCAGTGCCAGGAGGCTCTCTCGGTGTGGCTGACCGGGGAGGAGAGCGCGGCGGAGTGGATCTTCCGGAGGGACGAAGGCCCGGGGTGGTGTGACGATCACGTGCACGGCGACGGCGTCCGCGCCGCGCTGGCGGCGGCCAGGTGGTGTGGTTGCCCATGCTGTCGCCGCTTGATCGGATGCTGTCGCTGGTTCACCGGATGCCGCAAGCCCTTGTCTTAGGGGCGTCAACTTTGGCCAAGATTATTACGTGCCATCGCTGCGCTGTGTGCTGGGCGTTCGGAGCTGACCGTCGGTGAAGCCGACAATCTGACCGCTGGCGTACCGCGGCGAGCCGGTTCGAGGCTTGGAGTGAGTACCGGCACAATCGTCTTGGTCCGTGCGGGGCGGGTGCCGTCAGATGTCAGAGCACACCTG
>JAFAPC010000043.1 GCA_019247305.1 Pseudonocardiales bacterium | reverse complement strand
TCGCCCGCCCCGGCCTGACCTCCCTGGCCGACCTGGCCGGCCGACGGCTGGCGGTACACGCCCCCCACACCGCACCCGGGTGCTTCGCCCGGATCGTGCTGTGCCAGGTCGGCCTCGACCCGGACCGCGACATCCACACCATCGTCCGCCCGCCCGGCGACTACGGCATGGACCTGCGCTGGCTGCACGACGGCAGGATCGACGCCGCCCTAGTCGGCAGCACCATGGCACCGGAGGCGATAGCCGCCGAGCACGGCTGGCAGGTGCTGGCCTGGGTCGGCGACCACTTCCAGATCCCCACCGTAGGCGTGGCCGTCGACTCCACCTCCATCCACCCGGACGACCCCGCGGTCCAGGCCGTCGTACGAGCCCACCGGCGCGCCCTGCAGGTGATCCGCAACGAACCCGACACCACGGTGCGGCACATCCAGACGTTCCTCGGCCGACACACCGCAGACGAAGCCCGAGCCCACTACGAGACGTTCATCGCACCGTATTTCACCACCGATGGCCAAGCCGACCTCGCCGTCGGCGCCACCGCGATCACCACGGTCGCCGCCGAACTCGGCGTCCCCGCCACCGTCACCGCGGCCGAGTTCTACCGCACCGCAAGCACCACACCTTAGGAGCCCGGCGACGCCGGCGCCACCGGTAGCCACGTTGAGCAGGGAGATACGCGTTCATGGACGTCTATGATGCGGTCACGAGCCGACGGGCGGTGCGCGGATTCACCGACCGGCATGTCCCGAGGGAGGTACTGGAGCGCGTGCTGTCCGCCGCGGCTTGGTCGCCGTCCGGATCGAACCTCCAGCCGTGGCACGCCTACGTAGTGACCGGCGGGCCGCTGGCCGAGATCAAGAAGCGCGCCGGCGAGCGCCTGGCCGCAGGCGGCCCCTGGGACGAGCGGGAGTACGAGATGTACCCGCCCACACTGAAGTCCCCGTACCGCGAGCGCCGATCCGCCTTCGGCGAGCAGCGCTACGGCGCACTCGGTATTACCCGCGAGGACTGGGAAGGGCCGCTGCCGCGAACTGGGACTGCTTCGGCGCGCCCGCCGCCCTGTTCTGCTACATCGACCGCGACCTGGGCCCGCCCCAATGGTCCGACGTCGGCATGTATCTGCAGACCGTCATGCTGCTGCTCCGCGCCGAAGGGCTGCACAGTTGCCCGCAGATGGCGTGGTCGCAGTATCGCAGGACCGTCGCGGAGGTGCTGTCACCTCCGGACGAGCGGTGCAGCTCAAAAAGGTTATGTCCAGAAAAACCCACCTCAGTGCACCCAGGTGCACAAGCATCCATGAGACCCCGCATGGGCACCCCACGAGGTGCACATGCATCCATGAGACCGTGGGCGGGCGGGTCAGGCGAGATTGGTACGGAGCTGGCATTATGACTGGGTTGACCAGCGGGGTGGGGCGGCACCGCGGTTCATCGACCAGGTCACACCGCCGAGGCGCCCTTCCCGGATGGGTTCCGGCGGGCGGTGCCGGTAGGACTTCGAGAGCTCGGGAGTGACGTCCTCACCCTGGTTCAGCAGCAGGCAGGGGGAGCGGTACGAGCAGCGGGCGCACACCTCCGGCGCCGGGCTCGGATAGATGTTGAGGTCCACGCTGGTGGCATTGGTAACCTCGGCAGCTAGGTTCACACCGGCCGCCGCCAGCTCGGCCTTGCCTCGCCGGATCTGGGTGCGGCGGAACGCGTCGGTGCCTTCGGCATGCAGCCGTTCGCCAGAGACGGTGCTACTGCGGGCGTACATCCGGCGATGACCTACCTGCGGGCGCCCCGCCGGCTGGGGGCGGGGGCTTTGCTGGCCCAGATCGCCTGCGTCAGCACGGATCTCGTTGTACACCGTGCCGGTGATCTGCATCCCGAGGTAGAACTGCGGCCACGCCCAGGACCACGCGATCGTTCGCTCATCCAGCTGGAGCGCGTCTTGATCGGCCCAGCCGTCGGTGACCAGCCGGTGCTGGATAACCCAGTAGGCGTCGTCGGAGTCGATGGCGAGCAGGTCGACACGGTCGTAATAGCGCACCTCGTCACCGGCCGGGGTCAACAGGTTGGCGCCGGGCGTCGTCGGGTCGGGAATGTTCACCTCGAAATCGGTCTCGACGCGCAGCGGAGTGAAGTGATCGACCGTCGGCGCCCAGGCGGCGTAGGCGTCGAGAAGCGCATGGCCTCGGTCCAGCAGCTCGTGCCGGATCTGGTCATCAGCTGCAACGTCCGCCTGGCCGCGCACCGAACGGTCCAGAGCCTGATGCACCAGGGGTTGCACGATGGACCTGTCCCATTCCCACATCCCGGGGAAGTAGTACACCGCAAGGGCATCACGCAGTGCCTGAGTCAGGTCGATCAGCTCCGGACCGGGAAGTGGTTCCAGGTTCTGGCGATTGCGCGAGCTCAGGTCCCATTCCCGGCGGCAGCGCTTGAACGCCGTCCGGTCGGAGGCGTGGATGCGGTAGACCATCGCACCTCGACTCAGTGCCCGTAATGACTCAGTGTCCGTGCGGCCAGGGGTCATCCGGCGACCAGCGGCAACGGTCGTGGCCCCCGGCCGCCGCGTCCATCTCAGCGAACAGGTCATCAAAGAACGCTGACAGATTGTTCTGATGGTGCGGCTGCCACCCGCTGTAGTAGATCCAGGCATCGGGCAGCGAATCATCCGGCGCTGGCCCGGAGAAGACCGCATCGGCGCCAAGGCGCCGCACCACATAACTCTCACCCCGGCGCTCGATGTAGACCAGCTCGCCAGGATCGGGCCAGTCGGCCACGATCTCGGCGATCAACTCGTTCCGGTTCAGCGAACCTCCCTCAGCCGTGGTCAGCAGATTCGCGGTAGCGGATCGCCGACGAGCAGATCAATGATCCGGGTACCGCCGAACCCGGTCTTGAGCAGCACCAGCCCGGGCGGATCCGCGACGATGCGACCGACCACGGTGGCTCCGGCACCCAGCGGATGCGCCCGCAACGCCGCCACCGCGGCGTCGGCTGCGGCGGGGTCAACAATCACCACGATGCGTCCCTCACAAGCGACGTAGAGCGGGTCGATACCCAGCAATTCGCAGGCGCCACGGACCTCCGCCCGCACCGGGACGGCGTCCTCTTCGATCGCCACAGCCACACCCGCAGCCTTGGCCACCTCATTGAGGATCGTCGCGCATCCGCCGCGGGTGGCGTCGCGCATCGCCCGGACGTCGGGGCCCACCGCATCGAGCAGGCCGGCGACAAGCTCGTGCACCGGCGCGGTGTCGGAGACCAGGTCGGCCTCCAGGTCCAGCTCGCCACGTTCCAGCATGATGGTGATGCCGTGGTCTCCCACCGGTCCGGACACGATCACTACATCGCCTGGGCGGGCTGTCGCCACACCGAGGTTCAAGCCGGTAATGACCAGCCCGATGCCGGCGGTGTTGATGTAGCAGCCGTCTCCCTTGCCCCGCTGCACGACCTTGGTATCGCCGGTGACGATGGAGACCCCGGCCGCGGCGGCCGCGGCGGCCATCGACGCCACGATCCGCCGCAGGTCCTCGACCGGGAACCCCTCCTCCAGGATGAACCCGGTGGACAGGTGAGCCGGTCGCGCGCCGGAGACAGCTAGGTCGTTGACTGTGCCGTTGACAGCGAGGTCACCGATGTTCCCGCCCGGGAAGAACAACGGTGACACCACGTAGGAGTCCGTGGTGAAGGCCAGCCGCGTATCGCCGGCCGTCAGCGTCGCGGCGTCCTCCAACGGTTCCAGCGCCGGATTGCGGAAGGCGTCCAGGAAAATCGCCTCGATCAGCGACTGGGTGGCCTTGCCACCGGCACCGTGGGCGAGGGTGACGAGCTTCTCCCGGACCCGGGGCCGGGACCGCCGGGCCCGTTCGATGCGTTCCAGCACCAGCTGCTCCCGGCCAGTGTGCTCAGTGCCGGGCGCGGCATGCGCGGGGTAGCTCGCGTCCACGTCGTGCTCGGCGACGGCGGCCTCCACCCCGCCAGCCCGCTGCTGGGTGGTGTCCTGATGCGTCATGCCCTGCTGCTCTCAATGCTGACTTCACGGACTCGTTGGCGGCTGAAGCGCCCGAAGTTGTAGTACGCCGCACAGGCTCCCTCAGAGGAGACCATGCAAGTACCGATCGGCATCTCAGGCGTGCATGCAGTACCGAACACCTTGCATTCCCACGGCTTGAGGACACCCTTGAGCACCTCGCCGCACTGGCAGGCTTTCGGGTCGGCGACCCGCACCCCAGGCAGGGTGAACAGCCGCTCGGCGTCAAAGGCCGCATACTTCTCCCGAACTTGCAGCGCGGAGTGCGAAATGAAGCCGAGTCCGCGCCACTCGAAGTAGGGACGCAGCTCCATCACTTCACTCACGGCGCGCAGCGCCACCGTGTTGCCGTCCCACGGCACCACGCGGGAGTACTGGTTTTCCACCTCGCAACGGCCCTCGGCCAACTGCTGGAGCAGCATGTACACCGACTGCAGGATGTCCAGCGGCTCAAACCCGGCTGTGACCAGCGGCTTGCTGTACTCCGAGGCGATGAACTCATAGGGCCGGCAACCGATGACAGTCGAGACGTGGCCAGGGCCGATGAACCCATCCAACCGCAGGTCGGGGGAGTCCAGAATGGCCTTGATCGCCGGGACGATCATGACGTGGTTGCAGAAGATTGAGAAGTTCTCAATGCCCTCTGACGCCGCACGCAGCACGGTCATCGCGGTCGACGGCGCGGTGGTCTCCATCCCGATCGCCATGAAGATCACATGCTTGTCCGGGTTCTGCCGGGCGACCTTCAGTGCGTCGAGTGGCGAATAGACCATCCGGATGTCGGTGCCGGCGGCCGAGGAGTCGAAGAACGAGCCGCGCCCGCCCGGCACCCGCATCATGTCGCCGAAAGACGTCATGATCACATCCGGCTGTTCGGCCAGCGCGATCGCGTCGTCCACCCGACCCATGGGGATCACACACACGGGGCACCCAGGCCCGTGCACCAGGCTGATTGATTCTGGCAGGTAGTCTTCCAGCCCGTGCTTGTAGATGGTGTGTGTATGCCCACCGCAGACTTCCATGAACTTGTAATGCCGACCAGGCTCGCACAGCGCCGCAATCTTGGCGGCCAGCGCACGAGCCTTCTCGGCATCCCGGTATTCATCGACGAACCGCATACCGCTCACTGCCTTTCGTCAATCTGCGACTCGAGCAGAGCGGCAATCTCGTCCTCGTAGGCCTGCCCGATTCCTATCAGGAAGTCCATCGCCGCTTTGGCCTCCTGCTCATCAATCTTTGATAGCGCGAAGCCGACATGAATCAGAATCCAGTCACCAGGGACAGGCGGGTCATCGGTCAACAGACCGATATTGATCGCGCGCTTGACCCCACTGACATCGACCCTGGCCAGATCGGGCTGGTCGGGCAGAATCTCAATCACTTCACCCGGGATGCCGAGGCACATGGGCGATTACCTCCGTGGTGGGAGCAGGATTACATCTCACTCATTTGCTTGTAGCGAGCGACGTCCTTAGACACCTGTACCGCTACAGTAGCCAGACCGATCGCTGACCCCCAGAAGATCAGCCGACGCAGCAGACGGAACATCCTTGTCACTTCCTTTCTTGTCGGTGAGCAGATCCATAACCACCTCGACAGCCCTGTCGACGGCTGCGGCGACGGTCGTGGACAGCCCCATCACTTCCTCGGTGCTGGCTGGCTCACAGCCGACCAGCAGAGTCCGTCCCGCGCTGCCACCGAGGTTGTCCAGCAGCGCGAGTACCGCGTCGGGAGCCATCCCGTGCGCGTCGACAGCTGAGGGTTGGATGCCCGGCACGTCGCCGGGCCGGATCTCGAGCACGTAAATCGTCCCCGGCTCACCGCCGCGGGACACGGCGTCGAGCAGAATGGTGGTGTCCGGGGCCATCTCGAGGAGATCGTAAGCCAGGTGCATTCCCCGGATCCCGTAATCCATCACCCGCACGCCCTCCGGCAGCGCCTCGGCGGTGAGCCGGCGCGCCAGCTCGACGCCGAACGCGTCGTCGCCGAGGAAGATGTTGCCGATACCGGCCACCATCGTTGTCATGACTGGCCCTCGATCATGACTCAGCTCCGAGTGGCGTGAGCTCGTCGGGGGAGAAGTAGCGGAACCGACCGTGCGCGGCGGAAATCTCGGCGCCCGGGTCATCGTCGAGGGTGACCGCGACGTGGGTGTTGCCGTCGACGTCCAGCAACACCGCCGCGACGGTGGCGGTGCGCCCGGCGAGGAACATGTCCTGGGCGTCGCTCCCGCGCAGCCCTGGCCTGAGCAGGACCTTGCTGCCCTTGGCCACCTCGACTCCGGCGATGAGCACGCTATCGGTCTCTGGGTCGACCGAGGCATCCGCACCGGGATCCCACCACGGCGTGCCCGGGGTGGTGATCGTCTCGATCGGGTCGGGCTCGCTGCTGGTGCGGGGGACCTCACCGAGGTAGCGGATCGCACCATGCAGCTTGTCGAGCATCTCGGGAGGCATCGAGTCGATGCGGTCCATCAGCTGGCGGGCCCGCTCGTCCGTGGCCCGCGCCTCAGCCTTCTCCTCATCGGTGAGCGTCATCGTGCGCAGCGTGAGAATCTCGTCGATCTCGGTGCCATCGAACAGCTCGCCGGGACTCTCCGGCGCGATCGCCGGATAATCATAGAGGATGATAGGCGAGATCAGAATCACGTCGCGGCGCCCCGCTTCGCCGATCATCACCGGCCAGGCGCGTTCGTTGCGGCAGCTCCCAGCGGCGGGTTTGGCCCACTCTGGTGGGTCGATCAAGGAGATGAACTCTCCGTCGGTGACTGCGAGCACGGTGTGCGCGGCGATCAGTGAGTGCCGCAGCGCCAGGTGCCGAGCGGCGTCCGGGTCAGCCCACTGCGCGGTGTTGACGACCTCGACGGACAGCCGCACGACGCCATAGGGACCCTCCAGCCGCTGCGCGGACAACCGGACCTCGGCCTCCAGCGGCCACCGCTGCCGAGTCACGCTATCGGTGGTCTCGGTGCCACCGGGCACCGAGACCGCAATGACCTGGCCGGTGTCCAGCAGGTCGGATACGGACACCACCGAGTCCCACTCGTGCTCCACGGCCTCGTCGAACTCCGGGACCGGCCCCTGGCCACCGCTGCGGTGCTGCATTTGCAGAAACCGCAGACGCAGGTGCAGTACCGAGTCAGTGCCGGGCTCCAGCAGGCACTCACTGTGCGAGCTGGCGTGCTCACCGTGCCCGGCTGCGGCATACGCGGGGGGCACCAACACTCCCCACTGCCAGCGGACCTGATTCTTACGTGCTGAGGCCCGGTAGGGGTACAGCAGGTAACCCTCGTAGAGGACGGCGTCGGCCACACTCCGGGCGAGGTCCATCGGAGCCGTCATCATCCTCCCTCCGTGGTGCGTTCGCGGGCCACGTCCAGCACGGTGACGATGGCGTCGTCCCAGGTCGGCAGGGCGCGGGTAGCCCGAAAATCGGCCAGGGCATCGATGGTATCCCGGCGCAGCCGCAGCCACCCACTGTTGGGAAAATGCAGGTCCATCATCTCACGCCACACCGCGACCGGCATTCGGTAGCGGGCCTCGGCGTGCCAGGGCACCTGCTCGATCCACAACCCAGCGCTGCCGTCACCGAAAATGGTCCCGCTAAACAACAGGATGAACGGAATCTCGCCATCTTCGAGGGCGTGGAAATATCGACCTGCGGTGACCTCCATGTCGTAGCTGCACGGCACGGTCACGTCGACCTCAATGCTGTCGGTGAAGCTGGCGACGACCGTCGAGGTGTTGGCGAACTGGAACGGCTTGAGCGTGTCACCCCAGCGTCCACGCTCGCCGAACAGCTCCAGCAGCCGCTCGCCCTCCTGCTCACCGTACCCACGGCGCGCTGGCTCAATTCTGAACTGGCACCGCAACGCGATGGCCCGCACCCGCTGCCCGCCAGCCGCGTCGATTCGGAGCCGAAATAACAACGTGGGCGCCACGGCATAACGCTCGGCCCGCACGTCGAGGCAGGTGAAGCTCAGTTCAGCCATCGGCGGCCACCCTTTCGCTGCGCTCCCGCAGGTCGGCGAAGAACTGGTGGATTGCCGCCCACGCCTCCTCGCCGCCATCGAAGCCCTTCCAGCGCAGGCGGACCAGACCGACCAGCTGGTAGCAGGCGTCGATGGGAACCGCGAAGAACTCGAACCCGCTATCTGTTTTGTGGACCAGCAACGCCTCGACGTCAGACCGCAGGTCAGCCAGTGCCGGAATGGCGGCCAGCAGGTCCTGCCAGGCCTCCAGCGACAGCAGCGACTCGGTCGCCCCGGCCGGGCTCGGGTAAAAGGCGACGGTGTGCCCGAGCGCACTGTTGGTGAAGAAGAACGCCATCCCCACCGGGATCCCGATCGAGTCCCAGGTTGCCGCGGCGAGCGGCACATCAGCGGCGTACCGGTACCGTTCGGGAACCGCCTTGAACCGTCCGCCACCCGCGCCCTCTTTGGTGAACAGCAGGGCGCAGGGCCGGCAGGTACACATCAGGCCGCGGCCCTCAATGTCAACCACGTGCCCATGCCACTCGCCGATCGGCTCGGCGCACATCTCACACCGCTCACCCCGCTGCTCGGTCGGAGGCGGCGGGGGAACGGCGCCCCTGACGAAACGCCGCAGCCCCCCTGTCATGACGCCGCCTGAACGGGAACCGCGATCCGGACCCCGCCATTCTCGGCCAGTAGCGGCAGTGGGTCGAGGTGTACCTTCGCCGCCTGGTCGGCCCCGCCCCAGCCCCGGCCGGCCCGGACCACGTCGTAACGCTGCGCGCAACTGGGGCAGGCCAGCAAGGCCCCCTCCAGTTCCGCGCCGGTCAGCCCGGAGCCGCAGACCGAACAGCGGTCGGCGTAGGCGTACAAGCTCCCTGCCACGTTGCACACCACCGCCGCGGTATCGGCGACCTGCATGGGAACCACCTGACCCTGACCGAGGTCCTTGATCCCGTCGACCTGGACCCAGGTCGCAGCCGGTGGCTCCGGCTGCCGGCTCACCTGGTGCAAGGGGAGCAGCAGGCGCCCCTCGGTCGCCGCTGCCGCAGGGAGTCGCGACGCCGGATCAGGCACCACCCCCTCCACTTCCACCTTGGTGACTTCTGGAGCGACGTCCTCAATCCCCTTCTCGATGGCCATCTTCACGGTGAGCGCCGATGACGGGCAGCCATCACAGCTGCCCGCCAACCGCAACCGCACGGTGCCATCGGGGTCCAACCCGAGGTACTCGACATCGCCGGCATGCGAGCCGAGGTAGGGCCGGACCCGCTCCAGCGCGCCGAGCACACGTTCTTCGGTGCTCTGCGGGTGCAAATCGTGCAACACCAGCAGGCCCGCCACCGTCTTGTCCGCGAGCAGCGGAGCGGCGGCCTGCTCGTCGAGTAACTCTAGGATGCGGGCCAGACCCGCGCCATAGAACTCGACGAGCAGGCCGACCAGCTCCTCGGCTCGCTCAGCGGTCGTGGGGTCGGAGGTCGAGGCGAACTCCGCGAGCAGCGCCTCGACCCGTTCCCCCACCGCTTGGACATCCGACGTGTTACCAGTAGGCACGACTCAGCCGCCAGTCGTGAACGCGTGTGGCGTGTGGAGTCGCTGCAATTCCTTGCCCTCTCCCAGGTACATGTGCACACCACAGGGCAGGCACGGGTCGAAGCTGCGCACGGCCCGCATGATGTCGATACCCTTGAAGTTCGCCGGTGGGTTCTCCTCGAAGATCGGCGTGTTCTGCACGGCGTCCTCGTAGGGGCCCGGCGTTCCGTAGATATCGCGAACGCTGCCGTTCCACGGAGTGGGCGGGTACGGGTGGTAGTTGGCAATCTTCCCGTCCCGGATCACCATGTGGTGCGACAGCACGCCCCGGACCGCCTCGGTCCATCCGCAGCTGATCGCTTCCTTGGGCACCTTGAACGGCTCCCAAGTCTTGGTGCGGCCAGCGCGCACCTCAGCCAGGGCCTGCTCCACAAAGTGCAGCGCAAGGGCTGCGGAGTAGGCCTGGAAGTAGGTCCGGGCCCGGTTGCGCTCGATCGCGTTGGACAGCGGCTTACCCGCCTTGTCGTACGGGATGTGCCACTCGAACGTGACCTCGGGCTTCGTCATCGTCCTCGGCAGGTTGATGATCACACTCTTGCCCGTAGCCTTGACGTTGCCAGTGTCCACCAGCCCCGACAGCGCTGTCGGCCACAACCGCGCCAGCGGCCCGCCACCGGTGTCCAAGGCGAGGTGGTCCCGGCCGTCAAACCACCGAGGCGACATGGTCCAGCTGTAGGGGCCGTTGAAGTCGCGCTTTTGCGGCCGCGGGATGGTGTGCTGGTTCCACGGGTGCCTTCGGTCGACCGGGTTCCCCAGCGGGTCCTTGTCGACGAAGATCTCCTGACCGTCCCAGTCCTCGTAGAACGAGTGGCCGAGCAGGATCCGCAACCCGAGGTTGATCTTCACCAGGTCATTGGTGACCAGCTTGCCGTCCACCACCACACCAGGGGTGACGAACATCTTGCGACCCCAGTTGGTCATGTTGCGGTAGTTGAAGTCGCAGTGCTCCGGATCGTTGAGGGCACCCCAGCACCCCAGCAGCACCCGGCGCCGTCCCACCTCTTCGTAGCCTGGCATCGCGTCGTAGAAGAAGTTGAACAGGTCGTCGTGCAACGGCACGACTCGCTTCATGTGCTCCACGTACCGCATGAGGCGGGTGTAGTAGTCGGTGAACAGCTGGTGGGTAGCGACGGTGCCGACGCCGCCCGGGTAGAGCGTGGAGGGGTGCACGTGGCGACCCTCCATGAGGCAGAACATCTCTCGCGTGTAGCGGGAGACCTGCAGCGCCTCGCGGTAGAACTCACCCGAGAGTGGGTTGAGCGCCCGCATGATGTCGCCGATGTAGTTGTACCCGTGGGCCTCGGCGTTCGGTGCCGGAGTGCGGTTGGCCAGGTCGAGGACGCCGGGGTTGGTCTCGGCGACCATTTTCTCGCAGTAGTCGACCCCAACCAGGTTCTCCTGGAAGATGTTGTGGTCGAACATGTACTCGGCCGCTTCACCCAGGTTGATGACCCATTCGCCGAGGTGCGGCGGGGCTACCCCGTAGGCCATGTTCTGGTTGTACACCGAGCAAGTGGCGTGGTTGTCGCCGCAGATCCCACAGATACGACTGGTGATGAAGTGAGCGTCACGCGGGTCCTTACCCTTCATAAAGATGGAATACCCGCGGAAAACGGATGAACTGCTGTGGCACTCGGCCACTCGTTTAGCAGCAAAGTCGATCTTCGTGTAAATACCAAGGCTGCCGACGATCCGGGTGACCGGATCCCACACCATCTCGGTAAGCTGGCCTGCGGGGCGGTGCCTTGATTGGGTGCTTGTCATCGTCTAGATGCCTTTCTCCAGCCAGTCGGCGATCACCAGGAGGGTCTGTAGCCGGTTTCGAGCGAGCGGCCCTTCTTGCGCCACTTGGGCTCGGTGTCGACCTTCTTGAGCGTAATATTGCGCAGCGACCGGATGACCGAGCCATAGGCCTGGCTCGCGGTCCCCGACACCAAAGAACCCGGAGGCGCGTCCATGAATGGCATGAACTTGTCTGGGAAGCCGGGCATGGTGCAGCCAATGCAGATGCCACCCACGTTCGGGCAGCCACCTACCCCATTGATCCAGCCTCGCTTGGGCACGTTGCACTTCACCACCGGGCCCCAGCAGCCCAACTTCACCAAGCACTTCGGTGAGTCGTAGGTCTTGGCGAACTCGCCCTGCTCGTAGTATCCGGCCCGGTCACAACCCTCGTGCACGGTGTTGCCGAACAGCCACTGCGGCCGCAGGTGCTCGTCCAACGGAATCATCGGAGCCTGACCAGCGGCCTGGTAGAGCAGGTACAGGATGGTCTCGGACAAGTTGTCTGGGTGAATCGGGCAACCGGGCACGCAGACGATCGGGATCCCGGCCTTGGACTTCCAGTCCCAGCCCAGGTAGTCCGGCACGCCCATGGCACCGGTCGGGTTTCCTGCCATACCGTGGATACCGCCGTAGGTGGCGCAGGTGCCCACCGCGAGCACGATCGTCGCTTTGGGCGCCAGCAAATCGATCCACTCGTTGATCGTGTACGGCTGCATAGTGTCGTGGTGGTAGCCGAAACCGGTGAAGTAACCCTCACCATTGATCGACTCGTTCGGGATGGAACCCTCCAGAACGAGGACGAACGGTTCCAGCTCACCCCGGTTGGCCTTGTGGAACCACTCGATGAAGGTGTCGGCACCCTGGTCAGGTCCGCATTCAAAGTCGATCAACGGCCAGTGGACCGCGATCTTGGGCAGTCCTGGAAGAGCTCCCAGCGCGATCTCCTCGATGCTGGGCTGGGTCGCTGCGGTCAGGGCTACCGAGTCACCATCACAGGACAGCCCACAGTTGATCCACAGAATATGGATCGGGCTTTCTTCTTCCTTGGTGGGAGTGGCTTGTGCAGTTGGTCTTGTCATGATCCCCTACTCCACGAGCGACCTCCGGTCGCTCTCTCGTTCCGGATGTCGCCTTTGCTGGTCAGCTCATCAAGCGTGAGCTCCCACAGCGTGTGGTAAATCGTGGTCTGAGCCTCCTGGATCCGATGCACGGAGTCAGAAGGAACCACGAACAGATGGTCGATGCTGCCCAGTTCGGCCATCGCCCCACCCTCGTAGCCCGCCAGGCCGACGGTGAGCAGGCCACGCCTGCCCGCCTCCTCGAAGGCGCGTACGAGATTGGTGGAGTTGCCCGATGTGGACAGCCCGACGACGACGTCACCGCGCCGTCCGAAAGCCGCGATCTGACGGGCGAAGACGACGTCAAAGGAGACGTCATTCGACAGCGCCGTCAATACCGCGATGTCACCGGTGAGCGCGAAGGCGGGCAATGCCCGCCGTCCCGGACCCGGGTGCAGGAACAGGCTAGCGAGGTCGGCTGCGTCAGTGCAGCTTCCCCCGTTGCCGATGGCGAACAGCCGCCCGCCGTTGGCGAATGCCGCCGCCATTGCGCAGGCGCACGCGGCCAGCCGCTGGCTATCGCGAGCCAGGACCTCCCGCCGGAGCGCCACAATTTGGTGCGCTTTGTCCACGGTGGAACGGCGCACCTCGGCCAAGACCGCCTCAAGACCTCCAGCTCCGGGGCTGTCGTGGCCGACGTCATCAGGGTGGGAGTACAAGAACGGGTACAGGGATGCCAGGTCATCCGACCGGGATCGGGCCGCCGACCGGGCCGCTGGTCCGGTGGTGCCGTGGCCGTTGGCTCCGGCGTTCATGCTGGCCGTCCGAGGACTGCGATCGCTTCCTTGGCATGGACGAGGATCTCGTCTCCAACCTCCACTGTCACCAACGCAACACTCACTTCTTCCCGAGAAGATCCGGTGTCCACCACGGCCAGGTCGTCGGGAAGCAACTCAACGACGCGGACCGCGACGGCCTGGTCCGAGCAGGTGATGCAGACCTCGCCATGACATTCCGGAATAGTCATGCGACCGCCCTCGGCTCCAGTAGGTCCGGATGCTGGAAGAACACGTGCACCAGTTCCCACAGCACGTGGTACGCGGTGACGTGGACTTCTTTGATCACCCGTGGGTCGTCGGAGTGGGCTATCACGATGTGGTCGGCGGCCGCCGTCGCCGCGATGCGGCCGCCGTCGCCGCCGACGAGCGCGATCGTGAGCATGCCCAGCTCCCGGGCGGTGGCCAACCCGCGCAGCACGTTGCTGCAGTTGCCATCGGGGGAGATACCCAGCGCGATGTCCCGGGCGGAGGCGAGGTGGCGCAGCTGGTGGGCGAAGACCTCGTCGAAGCCTGCTGTGCCGGCGATACCGGTTACCGTCGCGACGTCGGCGGTCAGCGAGATCGCGGGCAACGCGCGCTTACCCATGATCACCGGGTGGACAAACTCGACTGCGACGTGCTGTGCGTCCGTGCTAGCGGTTCCGTTGCCGAAGACGACTAGCGTGCCATCCCGGTGGAAGCGAACGGCCATGGCGTGGCAGGCGGTGGCGATCGCCGCGGCATCGTCAGCCAGGTGGTAAAGGGGTGCTACCCGCCGCTCGAACAATTCCGCGGCGGTGGCGGTCCCGGCTGGTGACCCGGACACGCCGCACACCTCCCGACTCTGGTTGGTGCTCCACGTGAGTCACATCACGATAAGGGTGGCGTGATCGGTGAAGCAAGGCCACACGTCCGGATGGGTTACCTGGATTTCACCCGGCAGTCGCGTTGGAGGCACCCCGCCCGCCCGCTAGGCTCCCATTTAGTGACATATCGGGGGAAACGGGCAGGTTGGCGTCCACTACATCCGCTGGCTGGCCCTCGTTCACTGACAGGGGAGGGCCGATACTGCGGACCATGAGCACCACGTTGCTGCTGGATAGCCGCATCCCCTCGGTCACCGGGGCCACCGCTCTGGCCGTCGTGGACGGGACCGTGGCGTGGGCGGGGGACGGCAGCGTCGGCCGGGTTCGCTTCGGCGACGCGGACGAAGTGCTCGAATTGGGTGGCGCGCTGGTCACCCCCGCCTTCGTCGACGCGCACGTGCATGCCACCTCCGCAGGCCTGCTTGCCAGCGGGCTTGATCTCACCGGCTGCCCCACTCTCGCGCAGTGCCTACAGCAGCTCGCCCAGCACGCTCGCCCGGGCACCGTGTTGTGGGGGCATGGATGGGATGAGACGTCGTGGCCGGAGCGCCGCCCGCCGACCCGCGCTGAAGTGGACCGGGCCTGCGGGGGTGCGGCGGTGTACCTGTCCCGGATCGACGGGCACAGCGCCGCGGTCTCCTCGGCGCTGCTGGCGCGGGCCACCGAGGCGATCGGCGCACCCGGTTGGGCGGCCCAGGGACCGCTCACCCGCCAGGCTCACCACCATGCCCGCCGGGCCGCCCGGGAATCGATCACAGCCGGTCAGCGGCAGAGCGCCCAACGGGCTTTCCTGACCGCGGCGGCGGCCCGCGGGATCGCGGTGGTGCACGAGTGCGCGGGCCCAGAGATCTCCGGGATCAACGATCTTACCGATCTGCTGAGCGCCGACCACGGCGTCGAGGTGGTCGGGTACTGGGGTCAGGCAGTCAGCACACCGGAACAGGTTCGCGAACTGCTCGCCGCCACCGGGGCGCACGGATTGGCGGGCGACCTGTTCTGTGATGGAGCACTCGGCTCGCGGACCGCCGCGCTGCGCACGCCCTACGCCGACGCTCCCGGCACCCGCGGCGCGACCTACCTTGACGCGCAGCAGATCGCAGACCACGTCCGGGCCTGCACCCTGGCTGGTACCCAGGCGGGGTTCCACGTGATCGGGGACGCCGCGACCGATGCGGTGGTGGCCGGCTTTGCGGCCGCCCAGGCCGCAGTCGGCACCGCCGCGCTGCGAGCGCGCCGACACCGCCTTGAACACCTGGAGATGGTGGATCCTGACCAGGCCCGCCAGTTGGCGGTCTGTGGCGTGGTGGCCAGCGTGCAGCCGGCCTTCGACGCTGCCTGGGGGGGCGCGGAGGGGATGTACGCGCTGCGGCTGGGGGCATCTCGAGCGGCTGGGATGAATCCCTTCGCGCTGCTGCAGGCGGCCGGTGTAGTGCTGGCGTTCGGGTCTGATGCGCCGGTCACGCCGGTCGACCCGTGGGGTGCGGTACGCGCCGCGGTGGAACACTGCAGCCCCGGCTCGGAGATCGGCGTGAGGGAGGCTCTCGCAGCGCACACCTACGGCGGGTACTGGGCTGCCGCCGTCACGGACTCGCTGGCCGGCACCCTGTTCCCCGGCGCCCCGGCGTCCTACGCGATCTGGGACGAGGCTGAGGTCGGCGGGGTCGATCCGCCCGCGTGCCTGCGGACGGTGCACCGCGGTCGGGTCCTCTTCGAGCGCCACGGCGCCCTGGTGAGCCGAGGGAGGTCGAGGCGGACCAGCTGAGAATCTGGGCCGAAGGGGCTCCTCGCCAGCCGATCCGTAGCGCCGCACCGGGGGATCGTAGGGTGATCGGCGTGGCTGCGCCGACGCTGACTGCGGACGATCAGCTCGCCCCGGAGCCGTCCCGCCCGCACCGGCGTCGCTGGGTCCTGCTCCGAGCGGGTACCGCCGCCGGTGCTGGCCTGCTGTGGTACGTCGGTGCCCCACCGCGAGAATGGTGGTGGCTCGCGCCGGTGACCTTCGCGGTGTTGTGGGCGGTGCTGCACGGGCGTAGCGCCCGCGCCGGATTCGGTTACGGGTTCGCCTTCGGACTTGGCTTCTTCGTGCCGCTGCTGTCGTGGGTAGGGGAATTTGTGGGCCCGCTGCCGTGGCTCGTGCTGGCCGGCGTCGAGGCGCTGGTGGTGGCGTTGGCTGGTGCTGGGGTGGCCGTGGTGTCCCCAATGCCTGCGACGCCGGTGTGGGCAACGGGAGTGTGGGTGGCGGCCGAGGCGTTGATCGCCCGAGTGCCCTTCGGCGGTTTCCCCTGGGGGCGGGTGGCGTTCGGCCAGCCGAGCGGGGTGTTCCTGCCGGTGGCGGCCATCGGCGGGGCTCCGCTGCTCACCGCGGCCGTGGTGCTGACCGGGTTCGGCTCCGGGGAGCTGCTCCGCCGGGTCGCGCGGGGATACCCGCACCGACGACACCGGCTGATGTGCTGTGCCGGGCCAGCCCTGCTCGCCCTCGCCCCGGTGGTCACGGGGGTGGTGGCTCCGCTGATCGGGGGGAGCATCAGTGATGGGCAAGCGGTCGTCGCGCTGGTCCAGGGCAACGTGCCCCGGGTCGGGCTGGACTTCAACGCCCAGCGCCGCGCCGTCCTGGATAACCACGTCGCGCGCACCGTGCAACTCGCGGCCGACGTCGCGGCCGGCCGGTATCCCCAGCCAGCGGTGGTGATCTGGCCGGAGAACTCCTCCGACATCGATCCACTGCGCAACCCGGATGCCCGGGCGGCGATCAACCGGGCGGCCCGGGCGATTGGCGTGCCTGTCTTAGTCGGCGCCGTCCTGCGCACCGACGACGGGCACGACACCAATACCATGATCGTGTGGGATCCGCGCACCGGTCCGGGTGAGCGGCACAACAAGCGCAAGGTGCAGCCTTTCGGCGAGTACGTGCCGTACCGGCGTTTCTTCCGGCTGTTCAGCCCCTACGTCGACCGCGCGAGCAATTTCGTGCCGGGCAGTGGCCAGGGCGCGGTGGATCTCGGACCAGTCAGAGTCGGGATAGCCACCTGCTACGAGGTGGTGTTCGACGATCTGGTGCGCCAAAGCGTGCGCTCCGGAGCCCAACTGCTTGCCGTGCCCACGAACAACGCCACCTTCGGCTTCACCGAGATGACCTATCAGCAGCAGGCGATCTCCCGGGTTCGAGCGGTGGAGCATGGCCGGACCGTGCTGGTGGCTGCCACCAGCGGGGTCAGCGCGGTGATCGCCCCAGATGGGACCGTCGAGCAGCACACCACGTTGTTCACGCCGGCTGCGCTGGTGGCGCAGATCCCCTTGCGATCCGGTACGACACTGGCTACTCGGCTGGGCCCCCTGCCGGAGTGGGTCCTGGTGGCGCTGGGCGGGTCAGGATTGGCAGCAGCGCTCGTGATGCGCAGCCGACGATGACGCTCGACTTTCCTCACGCAGAGCGCGTACGGCGACCGCGCAGCTCGGTCAGCCGCTCATCGAGGAGCTCTTCGAGCTCGGGGATGCTGCGACGTTCCAGCAGCATGTCCCAGTGCGTGCGCGGCGGCTTGATCTTTTTCTGTTCTGGCACCGCACCGTCAAACAGCCGGGATTCGTTGCCGTGCAGCCGGCACTCCCAGATCACCGGCGATTCGGCATCATCGGCGAACGACACAGTGAAGTCGTGGCCCTTGGGGCAGGCGTAGACCACTGACCGGCGAGGAGCAAGGTCGTGATCTCGGTCGGTCTCGTAACTGACCGTTCCGAGCCGGCTGCCACGAAGAACGCGGTCGGCCATGGTATCTCCTCTCTCCGGGCCAGAGACCAAGAGGTCTCAGGTTCCAGCTCACCGGGTGTAACGCCGAAGCGAGCCTCAGCGTTCCCGGACCGCACTGATGGTCGGAGGCGTTACTTCAGGTACCACTCAAGAAGTAAGCATCCCCCACACAGGTTGAATCGACAGGGCGGTAGGCGGTGTTAGCTCACCAGAGAGTGTATCATGGAGCTCTTTCGAGTGAATCAGCGTCTCGTCTGGAGGACGCAGCGCTAAACAACCGCCGGCTCGGGGTTGCCGGCTGCTCGGATCGCCCGGCGTACTGGAACCCGCGACACCAGGAGAAAACCGATGAGGAAGAACGCCACCAGGGACACGATGGCCGGACGGAACGAGCCGGTGGCTGCCCCGACGGCGCCGAACAGCAGCGGTCCCACGGCGGAGGTAGCGCGCTCGCTGAGCTTGTAGACCGAGAAGTACTCCGCTTCCTTGCCCGCCGGCACCAACTGGCTGAACAGCGACCGGGACAATGCGTTGGTGCCGCCCAGGACCAGCCCGATGCCGACGGCCACGGCGTAGAACTGGAGTTCGTCGTGCGCCTGGATGAAGTAGGCGGCGCTGATCACGCCAGTCCACATCACTAGACTGCCCATGATCGTACGCTTGGCGCCGAACCGGCCGGCCAGCCAACCGTGCAGGAGCGCCCCAAAAAACGCCACGAACTGCACCATGAGGATGGTGCTGATCAGTATGCCGTTCGGCAATCCCAACTCAAGATCGCCATACTGTCTGGCGACGCTGGCCACCGTGCTAATCCCGTCGGCGTAGATCAGGTAAGCAGCGAGGAAACCCAGCGTCAGCGGGTAATTCCGGGCATCACGCAGCGTGCCGGACAGCTGGCGGAAACCGCCGGTGAGGACCGATAGCCCCCGCTCGCTGCCCTGCGGAGGCGCAGAGCCCCGCATCCGAGACAATGGGATGAGGGTGAAGGCGGCCCACCACAGCGCGACGGTGACAAAGCAGACCCGGACCGCCGCTGCCTCAGACAGCCCCAGCGCGCCGCGTCCGAGATAGGTCAGCAGATTCAGGGCCAGCGCAATACCGCCACCCAGGTAGCCAAAGGCCCAGCCACGGGACGACAGCCGGTCGCGCTCGTCGGCCGTCGCGATCTCCGGGAGCACCGAGTAATAAACGACCACTGACGCGTAGTAGCCGGTACTCGCCACGAGGAACAGCACGACGGCAAGCCGCCAGTGAGTTCCGCTCACCAGCGCGAACAGCGCGGTAGCCCCCGCCCCGATGAACGCGAAGACCCCGAGCATCCGCCGTTTGTGCTGGGTACGATCGGCGACGGCGCCGGTCAACGGCAGCACCAGGACCTGCAGAAGGGTGGCGGCCGCCAGCAGGTAGTCGAACAGCGAACCGGCCGGGAAGTGCACCCCGAACAACGAAATGTCGCATCCGACCAAGGCATTGCGGGTCGGGCACCTCTGGCCGGTGGCTAGCGCGTCATTCTTCGCCACCATGGTGAGGTAGAGCGAGAAGAACACAGTGATGATCGACGTGGGGAACACTGAGTTCGCCCAGTCATACCAGCACCAGGCGCGTTGCTCACGACGGCGGCTGGTCTGGGCTCGCTGGGCACCCGGGATGGGGTGGACTGTGGGCTCGCTCACACACACCGCCTTCTCCGCACTGCGGCTAGCCCTGTTGGGGCTGACCCTCCAGGGGCTGACCCTCCAGGGGTTGACCCTCCTGGCCTAGGCAGTCTGGGTGTCTGCCTCGGGCCAGCAGCCCCGGGCGCGCAGCACCTCACGCAGCACGTCCGGCCGGTCGGTGATCACTCCGTCAACGCCGAGATTGAGCAGAACGTGCATCTCTGCGGCCCGGTTCACCGTCCACACGTGTACTTCCAGACCGCAGTGATGCGCGTAGCGCACGAGCGTGTGGTCAATCACTGGGATGCCGCAGACCCGCAGCGGCAGCTGCGCCAACTCACCGCGCATCGGTGCTGCCGCGGACTCTCTCACCGTCCCTCTCACCGTGCGCGGAAACAGTGACACCGACCGCAGCCGCAGCGTGGCCGCTGACGCCGGGCCCATCGAGGTCAGCAGCCCAGGTCCAGCGGCCCGGCGCAACCGCTGCAGCCGCGCTTCGGAGAACGACGCGAGACACACTCGGTGCCACACGCTGGTGCGACGGAGCAGCTCCAGCACCGGCACAACCGCCGAGTCCGCCTTCACATCGATGTTGAGTAGGGCCTCGGGGAGCTCTTCGAGCAGGTCAGCAAGTTGGCAGACCGGCTCCCGGCCACCTACCCGCGCGGTTTTCACCTTCGCCCAGTTCAACTTCTCGACCTCACCGGAGGCGTCGGTGGTGCGGTCCAGCGTCGGGTCGTGCATGACCACCACCACGCCATCCCGGGTAGCCCGGACGTCGGTCTCCAGGTAGCGGTAGCCCTCCGCAGCTGCCCAGCGGAACGCGGTGAGGGAGTTCTCCATGCCGGCCAACTCCCCATGATGCCAACCGCGGTGGGCGAACGCGCGGGGAAAAGGTCCGTCCAGGAACGGGTGCCGGATCAAGGCCATGTCGCTATTCTTCCGTGCCGGGCGATTCAGAAACGGGCACTGCAGCCGATGTCACGTGGGGTGGGTGCCCTGGAAAGCGCCCACGCATCCATGTGACGCTAAACCCATGCACAAGGACGTGGGGCTGGAGTTGCTGGCGGCGGAGTTCACCGCGCTACTGGGACGGGATGCCGTGATCACCGACCGGCAGCGGCTGCGCACCTACGAGTGCGACGGACTGGCCCAGTACCGCGTCGTGCCGGGCCTGGTAGTGCTGCCCACCTCCGCCGAGCAGATCGCCGCGGTGGTCCGGGCCTGCGCCGCCGCGGGAGTGCCTTTTGTGGCCCGCGGCTCGGGTACCGGGCTGTCCGGCGGCGCGCTCCCGCACGCTGAGGGTGTGCTGATCGTGACCTCACGGATGCGCCGGATCCTGGAGATCGATCTCGCCAACGAACGGGCGATCGTCGAGCCCGGGGTCATCAACCTTGAGGTGACGAAGGCCGCCGCGCCCCAGGGCTGGTACTTCGCGCCCGACCCGTCCAGCCAACAGATCTGCTCGGTGGGCGGTAACGTCGCGGAGAACTCCGGCGGGGCGCACTGCCTCAAATACGGGTTCACCACCCACCATGTGCTCGGCGTCGAGGTCGTCACCCCGGATGGCGAGCTGGTCTGGCTGGGCGGGACGACCCGCGACGTGCCCGGCTACGACCTGCTCGGCGCGTTCGTCGGCAGCGAGGGCACGCTCGGGATCGCTACGAAGATCGTGGTGCGGCTGCTGCGGGAGCCGGAGTCGGTGCGCTGCCTGCTCGCCGCCTTCCCCAGGGTGGACGAGGCGGGCGCGGCGGTATCAGCGATCATCGCCGATGGTGTGACCCCAGCGGCCATCGAGATGATGGACGCGCTGGCGATCGAGGCGGCCGAGGCGGCCGTGGCCTGCGGTTACCCCGAGGGGGCCGGTGCGGTGCTCATCGTGGAGCTGGACGGCCCGACCGCCGAGGTGGAACATACTTTCGCCGCGGTGCACCGGCGCTGCACTGAGGCGGGCGCCTTCGAGATCCGGATAGCGCGGGACGCCGCCCAGCGCGCCCTGTTCTGGAAGGGTCGCAAGTCGGCCTTCGCCGCCGTAGGCCGGATCAGTCCCAATTACATCGTGCAAGACGGGGTAATTCCCCGAACGGTGCTGCCTGAGGTGCTCCGTCGCATCGCCGAACTGTCGGCCGGTACCGGGGTGCGGGTGGCCAACGTGTTCCACGCTGGCGATGGCAACCTGCACCCGCTCGTCCTGTTCGACGAGGCTAAACCCGGCGAGGCGCAGGCCGCCGAGGAGGTCTCGGGCGCGATCCTGGACGTATGCGTCGCCTACGGAGGCTCGATCACCGGCGAGCACGGCGTCGGGATGGACAAAGCGCACTATCTGCCGCGGATGTTCACCGACGAGGACCTCGACACCATGCAACGGTTGCGCTGCGCCTTCGATCCCGCCGGGGTGTGCAACCCCGGCAAGGTGTTCCCCACTCCCCGGCTGTGCGGCGAAGTGCCCGGCAAGCGCACAGGTGTGCACCCGCTGCAGGCCGCCGGCCTGGCCGAGCAGTTCTGATGGGCACCTTTCCCCTCGCAGCGTTGCGGGCGGCGTGCGGTGCGGTGACCGAGGCAGCCGCCGAGGACACGGTGGATGGGGTGTCGGCGCGCTGGGTGGCGTGGCCGGAGAGCACCGGGGAGGTCTCCGCGGTGCTCCGCGCAGCAGCCAGGTTGGGACTGCGGGTCCTCGCCCGCGGCGGGGGTACCCGGCTGAGTTGGGGTGTCCCACCACGTGCGCTGGAGCTGATCGTGGACACCAGCCGGATGGGCGCGGTGCTCGCGCATATCGCCGGTGACCTGGTCGTCACCGTGCAGGCCGGGCTGCGGATGGTCGATCTCCAAGAGGCGTTGGCGCCCTACCGGCAGCGACTGGCGCTGGAGGGCACCACCACGGTGGGGGGCACGATCGCCACCGCGGCATCAGGCCCACTGCGCTACCGGTACGGCTCGGTGCGCGATCTGCTCATCGGCATCACCGTGGTGCTCGCCGACGGCACCATCACCCGCTCGGGGGGAACGGTGGTGAAAAACGTCGCCGGTTATGACCTCGGCAAGCTTTACACTGGCTCTTGGGGCACCCTGGGTGTGATCACCGAGGCGGTGTTCCGACTGCATCCGCTGCCCGAGACCAGCCGTTGGATCACCGTGCCAGCCGCGGACGCCGAGCGCGCCGCAGCTGCCATCGCCGCGACCCGGGCCTGTCAGCACGACCCGGTAGCCCTTGAGGTGGACCGCGTCGCGCCGGGCGCTCCGGTGAGCGTCGGGGTCGCCGTCGAGGGCGTCCGCGAAGGCATTGGCGCCCGGGTGAATGCCCTCGCGGCGTTGCTCAGCGCGGCGGCCGGGGTGAGCGCCACGGTGAGCGAGCAGCCACCGGGCTGGTGGGGTGCGCCCCCGCATCCACCGCAGGGACCCGCCGTGACGCTCACCTGCGAGCCCACCGGGCTGGCTGAGCTGCTCGCCGCCGCCCCGGGCGCACTCCGCGGCTCGGCTGGGGCCGGAGTCCTCACCGCCGGCCTGGACGATAGTGAGCGGTTGGGAGCAGAGCTGGCGCAGCTGCGCAGGATCGTGAGCCGACACGGCGGTGCTGCGGTCCTGCGCTGCGCACCACCGCAGCGCAAAGCTGGTCTGGATGTCTGGGGACCGGTGTCCGCGTTGGCGTTGATGCGCCGGCTCAAGGACCAGTTCGACCCGGAGCATCGGCTGGCGCCGGGCCGGTTCGTAGGAGGGATCTGATGAGCCAGCGCCCACCGGGTGCCTTCGATGACCACCACCCGCCGCAGCGTGACCTCCTCAAGGACTGCGTGCACTGCGGGTTCTGCCTGCCCTCCTGCCCTACCTACGTGCTGTGGGGGGAGGAGATGGACTCCCCGCGCGGACGCCTCCACCTGATGAACACCGGCCTGGAGGGTGAGCCCCTGTCCGCCTCGATGGTGGGCCACTTCGACGCCTGCTTGGGGTGTATGGCCTGCGTGAGCGCCTGCCCATCCGGCGTGCGGTACGACACGCTGATCGCCGATACCCGGGCTCAGGTCCAGCGGCGCTACGAGCGGCCCCGGCGGGAGCGGCTGTTGCGCGCGGCGATCTTCTGGTTGTTTCCCTACCCGAGGCGGTTGCGGGCCTTGCGCGGGCCGCTGGCGCTGTATCAGCGCAGTGGGCTGGATCGGTGGCTGCGGCGAACTGGGCTGGCCGACCGGTTACCCCCGACGCTGCGGGTGATGGAGTCGCTGGCTCCGAGGCTGACCCGACGTCAGCGGCTGCCGCAGCGGGTGCCCGCTGCGGGACGGCGCCGAGCGGTGGTCGGGATGCTCACCGGCTGCGTGCAGGACGCGTTGTTCCCTGAAGTCAACGCCGCCACCGCGCGAGTGCTCGCCGCTGAGGGGTGCGACGTCGTGATCCCCCGCGGGCAGGGCTGCTGCGGGGCACTGTCGCAGCACATGGGCCGTGAGGACGAGGCGATCTCCTTCGCCCGGGCGCTGATCGAGTGCTTCGAAGCCGCCGGAGTGGATCATGTCGTGGTCAACGCCGCAGGGTGCGGTTCGGCGATGAAGGATTACGCGCACCTGCTGCGCGATGACCCCGACTACGCGCAGCGCGCGCGGGCTTTCGTCGAGCGCACCCGCGATGTCTCTGAGCTGCTCGTCGAGCTCGGCCCGCTCGCGCCGCGCCACCCGCTGGAGCTCACGGTCGCCTACCACGACGCCTGCCACCTGGGGCACGCCCAGGGCATCCGGTCTCAGCCCCGGCAGCTGCTGCGGGCCATCCCTGGCCTCACGCTGACCGAGATCGCCGAAGCGGACCTGTGCTGCGGCTCGGCGGGGGTCTATAACCTGCTGCACCCCGGGCCAGCCACCGAGCTGGGGGACCGCAAAGCCCGCAACGTGCTCGCCACCGGGGCCTCGGTGCTGGTCACCGCCAACCCCGGCTGCCTGATGCAGATCGCGGCCAGCGCCCGCCGGCTCGGCGGGCAGCTCCGACTGGCCCACACCGTCACCGTGCTGGACGCCTCCATTCACGGCGTGGCGCTGTGGGAATCGTAAGTGGCAATAGTGAACGGCAAACTACGAACTTGAAGCGGTCAAATACGGCAGGAAGAGCTTGGGTCGGGGTGTGGTCTAGAGCACTACCGTACGGGCGTTGGCGTTGGCTGCGGGCAGCTTTCGGGAAGGGTCGGTCCCCGAGACGTTGGCCACCTGCACAGGACGCTCCTTGCCGACAGTGTTTCGTTGCTCGCCAGACCCACCTGCGAAGCCAGCTCAGGGAGCTAGAATCGGTTCGTAGGAGCCTCGAGGTACCGCAATCAACTCGGTCGAGGGGCCAGATGACTGCGACCAATCAGGGCACTGTGGCCTTGCTCGCCGCAGCGCCAGTGTTCAGCGGGCTGGAACCGTGCGCGCTGCAGCGGCTCGCGCAAGCTTGTGGAAGCCGCAGGTACCCCAAAGGACAGATCCTTTTCCATCAGGGCGATCCGGGTGACTGCCTTTACGTCCTGGTGGAGGGTCTGGTCATGGTGGTCGTGGGTTCGCCAGCCGGGGACCGCATGGTGGTGGCCACCTGCCGCCCGCCGGAGGCCTTCGGCGAGATCGCATTGATCGATAACGGCCCCCGCACCGCATCGGTGGAAGCCCTCGCGCCAACGCGGGTCCTTACTATCAACCGGGCAGACTTCCTGGCGATCCTGCGTGCGCACCCGTCCCTGGCAGAGTCTCTGTTGCAGGTGGTTGGCCGGCTCTTTCGCCAGACTCTGGAGCGCACCTCTGATTTCGTCTTTCTTGATCTTCAGGGTCGGGTGGCCAAATGCCTGGTGCAGTTGGCCGACGCCCGTGGCGAGCCGACGACAACGGGGGTGAGTGTCGAGCTCGGCCTCACCCAGGCGGAGTTCGCCGCCATGGTGGGTGGCTCGCGGCCCTCGGTGAACCAGATCCTGCGCGGCTTGGCCGATCGCGGCATCCTCACGCTCGACGGCCGGCGCATCCTGCTCAAACGCCTAGACCACCTGCGTCGCCGAGCCAATCTGTAGCCCTGTGTCAGGTAGCCGACACCTTGGTTGTCAGATACCTGACAGACTTGCTTATCAATTGGGACACGAGAAAACTCATCATCCTGACCCAGCTAGACACCTCGAGGTGTGAGAGCTTTAGCGATAAGCAGTTTTACGGGCTGTTATTTTACGACGTGGAGCCGGGCGAGGTCAGCGTCGACGTGACCGTGCTGTGGTCCAACTCGCAACCCATCGGATACGGTCACGGTCCACGGGAAACCAGAGTCTAGCTGCGGTTCTGTCCGTTTACGGAAAGGACATTTCGGCGGTTTCGGTGAGCGTTTTCTAGGCCGGCCGAATGTCAATATGCAGCTTCATTGGCAGTGTCAAACTGCCGACGGACACCACTGACA
>JAFAPC010000037.1 GCA_019247305.1 Pseudonocardiales bacterium | reverse complement strand
GGAGGCTGAGCTAGCGGAGGAACTCATGCGAGAGCTAGTCGCGACCCTGGCACGATCGTTGGGCCGTCGCAAGGCACTGCAAGTCGCCAGATGGGCGCTGGGCATCGTCGGCCTGGCCGGCCTGGACGCTGATGAATGCACCCGGGTAGCGCTGGCTATGGAGTCTCCGCACCGGGTGGATGCCCGAGTGGTCAAAAACCTGGCGACCACACTGGCCCATTGCAAGCGTCAAGAGGACATGCTCGGCCCTTGCGAGGTGTTGGATACCGTTGTGGCGCAGCAGGAGATCGTGCGCCGTCTCCTCACGGGTGGCTGCCCGGAGGAATGGCGCAGACCGTTGAGTACCCTGGATAGCGATATGGCCACCACGATCGGTGGCTACCTGCTCGATATGGGCCAGTCGGATGCGGCGCGGCGTTATTTCGACCACGGCCGCCGCGCTGCTCATAAGGCCCGCAACCCAGCCTCCGCCGCCTACGCGGCAATCAACACCAGCAATGCGGCATTCCTGCGTGGAGACACACCCACTGCCCTGGACACCGCCACCGTCGCGCGCAGCTTGGCCGCGCGCACCGATGACCCTCGGCTTAAGGCCCTTGCCGAACTGCACGCCGCCGGTGCCTACGCGCTCGATGGCCAATACGGGTCATGTATGACCGCGTATGAACGAGCCCAGGAATTCCTCACCAACGCAAGCGGGAGTGCTCCGGGTTCACTGGCGTACTGGGTACACGAAGGCACCCTGGACAGCCGACGCAGCATCTACCTCTCGCAGCTGGGCCGACCCCACGACGCCGTCGAGGCCGCCACCAATGCCTTAGCACGATACGAAAACACCCCCTATGTGCACTCCTACGCGCTGTGTGAAGTGAGATTGGGTACCGCGCTCGTCCTCGCCGAGGACATCACTGAGGCCGCGCGGGTCCTGGGTGAGGCGGCCAGCCTCGCCAGCCTCTCCCCCCGGCTCACCACGGAACTGCACGCTACCCGAGCGTTGATGAAACCCTGGGACAACACCTCAGCCGTCACCACCCTCGACGCCCAACTCGAAGCCCACGGACTCAAGCCCACCACCACGCCATCCTGGTGGCCCGGCAGTTCCGGCCCCCGCACCTGAACGACCGCAACCTCTCATCCTCGTGATCGCCCCCTGGCAGTCTTTGTAATTCCGCCGGGAGCGGTGGTGTGTCGCCGATGGAGCGTCAGCGGAACAGTCGGGAGGGGCCTCAGGCGTTGCTGTGCCGAGCGTGGAGTCGACGGTGAATTGCTGCGGCAGCCTCGACGGGAGGCACGTCGGCGGTGTTGATCGAGATGTCAGCGTCCGGCAGGGGTGCGGTCTCCTCCCATGCCCGCAGTCTCGGCTGCTCACCGACTGCCGGATGGCAGTCGGTGAGCACGACGCCCTCCCCACCACGGCGCTACTCGACCGACTCAAAAGCGACCCCGAAGCCCCCTGGGCCGACTACGGACCCACCGGCCTCACCGCGATGAAACTCGGCGTGCTCCTGCGCGACTACGGCATCCGCAGCACCACGATCCGCTTCCCCGGCCTAGGCCAAGCCAAGGGCTACCAGCGCGCTGAATTCACCGACGCCTGGACCCGCTACTGCCCACAACCCGACCCAGCAGACGCCCCAGCCAGTCACGGCCAGGAGGGAAAGCCGTATCAGCCGTACCAGCCTCATCACCCCAGCTCAGCGCGGTACGGCTCACCAGAACGGTACGGCTCAAGGCGTACCACCGAGCCAAGCCGTACCAGCCTGACCAGGAAAAACGAGGCTGGTACGGCTGGGACGGCCAGTCCCCCGCTCCGCGTCGTCGGCGGTGCCGAATGACCACCCACCCACGCACCCACCGCCAGGAACCCAGCGCATCAGCTATCGGAAGGACGCCCAGCGTGAGCCCCCGTGATGGCAGAACCGTCCGCTTGCTGCTCACCGTCGAGGAAGCCGCCGAGCAACTCGGTATCGGCCGCACCCTGATGTACGCACTCGTCAAAGACGGAGCGATCGAATCCGTCCACATCGGCCGGCTACGCCGCATCCCCGCCGACGCCCTACCCCGCTACCTCGAACGCCTCCGCACCGCCCTGCCCACTTCGCCCAGCCCAACGGACGACCCATTGACCCGAAGGCCGACCACCAGGCCTGGAAGGACCTGCTTGAGGAAGCCGGCGTCCGGGAGGCCAGGCTGCACGATGCCCGACACACCGCCGCGACAATGCTCCTGGTCCTCAACGTCGGCACCCGCGCTGGACCTCATGGACTGGTCCAGCTCCTCAATGGCCACCCGCTACCAGCACGTCACCAACGACCTCCGCCACGACATCGCCGACAGCCTCGGAGGCCTCTTCTGGGGCGCCACAGGGACGAAGCAGGACAACTGACAGGGCGGCCAGCAGCGTTTTCGCTAGCCCAGCAGGCGGCCACAGCCATACCAGTATGCGGTGATCTAGCGGGCTGTAGAGTGGCGGCGCCTTGTACGTCAGGTCGGTGGTCTGCTGCGGGGAGGTGTTATGGCCCGGGTCTTCATCAGTCATTCCAGCAAGAACAACGAACTCGCCACTGACGTGCTGGATTGGCTGAAGGCGGACGGCCATGACGTTTTTCTCGACTATGATCGACAGGACGGCATCGAGGGCGGGGATCTGTGGGAGGAGCGACTGCATGAGCGCCTAAGGTGGGCTGACGCAGTTGTTTGCCTCGTCACCAGTGATTATGTGAAGTCCAAGTGGTGTTTTAGTGAGATCTTCGCAGCAAAGACCCTCGGTAGCAGAATTGTGCCACTGGCAGCCGAGAAGGATGTGCACCATCCGCTGCTGGGCGGATTCCAGGATATCGCTTACCACGATGCGCAACCGCAGGCGCGGGAACGGGTCTGTGGGATACTGCGCGAGCTAGACACCACGGGCGGGGCGGGGTGGCCCGATGGTCGGTCACCGTTTCCCGGTCTGCGCGCCTTCGACGTTGACATGCACCGGGCGTTTTTTGGTCGCCGCCGCGAGGTGGGCGACCTCATGCGCCTGCTGCGATCGTTGGCCGAGCGCGGCGAGGGACAGATCGTCGTCATAGTGGGCCCCTCCGGGTGCGGGAAATCCTCACTGGTACGCGCTGGCCTCCTGCCCGCCATGGCCAATGAGCCGGGCTGGGCCACACTGGCCCCGTTCACGCCGGGCACAGACCCGATCGCTGCCCTGTCCCAGGAACTTGCGCACGCCGCGCGCAGCATTCCATCCCAGATACGACAACAACTCGGCGAGGACAAGGACCTGATCCCGACGGTGGAGGATCTCCTGCGCACCCGCTTCTCGCCACCACGGCGGCGACTGCTGGTCGTGATCGATCAGTTCGAGGAAATCCTGACCCGATCCTCGGCCACGGGCCGTGCCCAACTCGCCGCGATGCTGGGACCCGCAGCGGCCGGACCGGTCCAGGTGGTGGTAACGATTCGCTCGGAGTTCCTGGACTCCCTGCTGGCCGACCCCCACCTAGCGCCGCTGCCGATCCACTGCATGACCCTGCGACCACTGGACGCGGCAATGCTGCCCCGGGTGATCGAGGGACCGGCCCGGTTGGCCGGTCTAGGCGTGGACCCCGAGTTGGTCAGCCGCATGGTCACCGACACCGCCAGCGGCGACGCGCTACCCCTCCTCGCATTCACCCTCGAACAACTCGCCACGAGCCTGCCCCGGGGAGCCGCACTGTCCCCGCAACGGTACGACCAACTCGGCGGCGTACAAGGCGCACTGACCCGGCAGGCTGATGCGGCGCTGGCCGAGGCGAGCGCGACTGGTGGCCGGGGCCGGGCGGAGGTGATCGCAGGGTTGTTGCGGTTGGTCACCGTGGATGAGCAGGGCCGTCCCACCCGGTGGCAGGTACCCCGCGAGGAGCTACCGGAGCCGGTAGTCCGCGAGCTGGACGCTTTTGTCCGGCGGCGGCTGCTCACCACCGACACTGATCAGGGCCGCGTGGTCATCGGAGTGGCCCACGAGGCGTTCCTGTCCGCCTGGGCACCACTGGCCCAGGCCATCGAGGAGAACGCCTCGGCGCTACGAGCCCGCCGCGCCGTCGAACAGGCCGCCACCGAATGGGATGACGGGGGTCGCCCAGCGGCCCGGTTATGGGAACGCGGGCAACTGGCCGCCGCCCTAGCCGACACCGGCGCCCGCACCCAGAGCGGCGACCTGATCACTGACCGGGTGGACCTCAGCCCCACAGCCCGGCTCTTCCTGCGGACCAGCATCCGCCGAGACCGCTACCGGCGAGGACGCACAACCACCGTCCTGTCGGTACTGCTCGTACTCGCCGTGGTCGCGGCGGGAATCGCCCTCATCCAGCAACGCGCCGCAGCCCACCAACGAGATGTCGCTATATCCCGGCAGGCCGCCGGACAGGCTCTTGACCTGCGCGCTACCAACCCAGCCCTGGCCGCCCAACTCGCCCTGGCCGCCTACCGGCTTGTCCCCACCACCGAAGCCCGCAGCAGCCTGCTCAGCATCCTCGCCAACCCCTACGCCGCTCGACTAACCGCTCACACCAGTGCCGTCACCGCAGTGGCGTTCAGACCCGATGGGCACACCCTGGCCACCGGCAGCGCCGACCAGACCGCGCGACTATGGGACATCCACGACCCCCACCACCCCACACCCCTAGCCACCCTCACCGGCCACACCAACAAGGTCTCCTCAGTAGCCTTCAGCGCCGACGGGGGAGCCTTGGCCACCGCCAGCTCCGACACCACTGTCCGGTTGTGGGATGTCCGTGATCCTGCCCATCCCACCGCGCTGGGTACCCTCATCGGCCACACCAACGGTGTCTTGTCGGTGGTGTTCAGTCCTGACGGGCGCACCCTGGTTACCGCCAGCTTCGATGAGACCGCGCGGCTGTGGGACCTTCCTGGACCCATCGTGGCAGGTCACACCAACACCGTGGTCTCGGTGGCGTTCAGTCCCGACGGGCACACCCTGGCCACCGCCAGCGCCGATAACACCGCGCGGCTATGGGATGTCCATGATCCTGACCATCCCACCGCGCTAGGCACCCTCATCGGCCACACCGGCATCGTCTATTCGGTGGCGTTCAGTCCCGACGGGCACACCCTGGCCACCGCCAGCTTCGATGACACCGCGTGGCTATGGGACATCCACGACCCCCACCACCCCACACCCCTAGCCACCCTCACCGGCCACACCAACACCGTTAACTCAGTGGCGTTCAGTCCCGACGGGCACACCCTGGCCACCGGCAGCCTCGATCAAACCGCGCGGTTGTGGGACATCCGCGACCCCCACCACCCCACACCGCTCAGTACCCTCACCGGCCACACCAGCAGCGTCTCCTCGGTGGCGTTCAGTCCCGACGGGCACACCCTGGCCACCGCCAGCTTCGATGACACCGTCCTGTTGTGGGACATCCGCGACCCTCACCACCCCATGCTCCTGAGCACCCTCACCGGCCACACCAATATCGTCTACTCGGTAGTGTTCAGTCCTGACGGGCACACCCTGGCCACCGGCAGCGCCGATGACACCGCGCGGCTATGGGACATCCGCGACCCCCACCACCCCATGCTCCTGAGCACCCTCACCGGCCACACCAGCAGCGTCTACTCGGTGGCGTTCAGTCCCGACGGGCACACCCTGGCCACCGCCAGCGCCGATAACACCGCGCGGCTGTGGGAGACCAAGGTCGATCGTGTCGCTGCTCGGATCTGTAGCATTACCACTGTTATCACTAAGGGCGAGTGGGATCACGACCTGCCCGGCCTGGTCTACCGGCCCCCGTGCTCATGAGCTACCCGATCGGCAGGCCACCGATTATGGGGGCTAGCTGCCGGATCTGCCCGGTGCTGTCCAAACCAGATCCACTGCGACGAGAACCCCCACTGGCTACCCCAAGATATTGAGGCCGCTGGTGTGGCGCTCCCTCCGCTGGCATGACTCGTCCATGGGGTGCATGACGCCAGCTTGATCGTGTCGTCAAGCGCAGTAGCGGCGGCCTCGATGGGAGTTCATGGGGCGCAACTGAGCCGACAAGTGAGACGGAAAGCCTTGGACACGCCGTTGGACACCAGCGTTTATGCAGGTCAGAGGGGGTGGCCAGGGACGGGGTCGAACCGTCGACCTTCCGATTTTCAGTCGGACGCTCGTACCAACTGAGCTACCTGGCCGGGCGGGCTGCGCACAGCCCACTAGCTAGCGACCCAGACGGGACTCGAACCCGCGACCTTCGCCGTGACAGGGCGACGCGCTAACCAACTGCGCCACGGGGCCTTGCTTGTCGTGCCCCCAACGGGATTCGAACCCGCGCTGCCGCCTTGAAAGGGCGGAGTCCTAGGCCGCTAGACGATGGGGACCTGGTCGTCCAGACCCGCCCGCGTCGGCTGCCCGCCGTGAGCACGATAAGTATAGAACACCGCCGTGGCCGGCTGCACGGCGGGTGGCCGGGCAGCTCTCACCCGGGCCGCCGCCCACCGCACGAAACCGCCGACACCAGGTTACCGACGCACGGGCGGGATGCCGTCCTCGCCGTCAATCAGTCCCAACATGTCCAGCAACATCCGGCAGTCCTCGGCGCCCGTCGCGGACCGCGCGACCGCCAGGCGAGCCCGGACCACCTGCTCGGCCGTGACGCGATGGGGGTCCTGCCCCCGCTGCGTGGGCACTGATCCTCTGCTGAGTTCCGCGCCGGTCTCCAGACCGAGGTCGTAGGTGCTCGACAGACGGCTCATTCGCCCCTCCTGAACTTCGTTCCGACGTAATCAGATCGTCACCGCTCGGCGCAACTTATCGGCCATTCAGCGCCCCTCGCAGCCTCCTACCGGGTGATTACGCGGTGTCACCCTCGTTAATTAATCTTGAAACGCTGCCGTTCGGCGCTTCACCAGCGGTTTTCTCCGGCGGGTCCGCGTCCAGCACCTCGGCGAGGTGACTGGCGCGCCGGCCCGCCATCTGGGCGATCTGCAGCCGGCAGCTGAACCCGTCAGCCAGCACCAGCGCCTGCGGCGCGGACCGCAGGGCAGGAAGTAGCGAGCGCTCGGCCAGCGCGCGGGACAGCTCCTCATGACCCCGTTGGTAGCCGAAGCTGCCGGCCATCCCGCAGCACCCAGCTACCCGGTGCACCCGGATTCCGACCGCGGCCAGCAGCGAGTCGTCGGCGGTGTGACCGAGGACCGCGTGCTGGTGGCAGTGCACCTGCTGCACCGCATGAACCGCATCAGCCGGCCGCCGGGGAGGCTGCCAGTCCGCCGCCCGCCGCGCCAGCAGCTCGGCCAGCGTCCAGGTGTGCTCGGCGAGTGCCCGGGCCGCGGGGTCCTCCGGGAGCAGCTGCGCCAGATCGCCGCGGTGCATGGCCACGCAGCTGGGCTCCAGCCCGACCAGGGGAACCCGCGCGGCGATCGCAGGACGCAGCAGCCGCAGGCTCCGGCGCACCACCAGCCGGGCGATGCCGAACTGCCCGGTGGCAAACCAGGTCAGCCCGCAGCACACGGTGCCCCGGGGCAGCCGAACACCGAAACCGGCCGCCGTGAGCACCCGAGCGGCGGCGTGGATCACGTGGGGATCAAAGGAGCGGGTGAAACAGTCCGGCCAGAGCAGCACCACACCGCGCTGGGCCGGCCCGGCCAGCAGTACCGGCGACCGGTAGCGGACAAACCGAGGCAGCGGGCGGGCCGTGGACACACCACCCAGCCGGGCGAGCAGCGGCGCGGCCCGGTTAGCCGATGTCGGCGCCAGCCCGGCCACCCGGGCCGCCAGCGGCAACCCACCTAACGCGTAGTGCCACCGGGGCCGGGGCCGGTGCCGGTAGCGCTGGTGCAGGAACTCCGCCTTATAGCTGGCCATGTCCACATTGACCGGGCAGTCCGAGGCACACGCCTTGCAGGCCAGGCACAAATCCAACGCCTCATGCACCTCCGGGGAGCGCCAGCCGCCGGTAATCAGGTCGCCAGCCAGCATCTCCGCCAGCAGGTGCGCCCGACCGCGGGTGGAGTGCCGCTCATCCCGGGTGACCTGGAAACTGGGACACATCACGCCGGGCCCGCCCAGCGCCCGGCAGGCGCCGACGCCCACGCAGCGCCGGGTGGCCGCAGCCAGGCTGCCCCCGTCGTCGCTCAGCGCGAGGCTCACTAGCACCGGGCGTTCCCGGCCGGGGCGCAGGTCGGCGTCCAGCGGCCGGGGGTCCACCAGCACTCCGGGGTTGAGCAGCCCCTGTGGATCGAAGACCCCTTTGAACCGCGCGAACAACTCCAGCACCGCGGGCGGGTACATCCGGTTTAGCAGCTCGCCGCGGGCGCGCCCGTCGCCGTGCTCCCCGCACAGCGACCCCCCGTGGGCCACGACCAAGTCAGCGGAGCGCTCCAGCAACCGCCGGAAGTCCCGGCGGCCCGCCGCGGTGAGCAGGTCAGCGTCCAGCCGCACGTGCACGCAGCCCTCGCCGAAGTGCCCGTACACCGAGCCCCGCCGGCCGTGCTCAGCGAGCAGCTCAGCGAAGCCGCGCAGGTAACTGCCCAACCGCTCGGGCGGCACCGTGGCGTCCTCCCAACCCGGCCAGGCCAGCGACCCGTCGGCGAGTCGGGTCAGCAGACCCGCCCCCGCCTCCCGCATCCGCCACAGCGCCGCCCGGTGGGCCGGATCGGTCACCACCAGGTGCGGCCGGCCGGCCGCCGCCGCTACCTTTCGCGCCGCGGCCACCGCGCCCGCAGGATGATCCGCACCGAACTCCAGCAGCAGCCAGGCCACACCCTCCGGCAACGGGTCAACCCTGGCTCGACGTGCCCGCAACGCCTCAATCAGCGCTGCCTCCATGGCCTCCACGGTGAGCGGGTGGTGCGGCAGCAACCCGGGGACGGCGTCAGCGGCAGCGGGTGCATCGGGGAACCCCAGCACCAGCAGGGCCACCGCTGGCGGTGGGGCGATCAGCCGCACGGTCGCCTCCAGGAGCACCGCACAGGTGCCCTCGGTGCCGACCAGGGCCCGAGCCAGCTGCGAGCCGTGCTCTGGCAGCAGGTGCTGTAGCGCGTAGCCAGAACCCCGACGGGGCCAGTCGCTCAGCGCGGTCCGGATCAATCCTCGGTACTCGCGCTCTAGGGTGGCCACCCCGGCCGGCAGCGGCCTGGAGCCCGCCACCAGCCGGGAGCCCTCCGGCAGCACCACGAGGAGTTCCTCGACGTTGCCCGCGGTGGTGCCCCAGGCCACCGAGTGCGTTCCGCAGGCATTGTTGCCGATCATCCCGCCGAGCGTGCAGCGGCTGTGTGAGGAGGGGGCCGGGCCGAAGCGCAGGCCGTGCGGGGCGGCGGCGGCCTGGAGTGTGTCGAGCACGACTCCCGGCTGCACCCGGGCCAGCCGGGCGGAGGGGTCGAGCTCGAGCACAGCGTCGAGGTGGCGGGAGAAGTCGAGAATCACACCGGGGCCGATGGCATTACCCGCGATCGAGGTGCCCGCGCCCCGGGCGGTGAGCGGCACGCCCTGCTCGCGGCAGATGGCCAGGACGGCCCCGACGTCCTCGGCGCACCGGGGCAGCACGACCGCGCGCGGGGGCACCCGGTAGTTCGACGCGTCGGTGGCGTAGAGCGCGCGGGTCGCGGGGTCGGTTCCCACCTCGCCGCGCACCGCGGCCCGCAAGGCCCGCCCGAGCGCGTCGTTCTCCACCAGACCCAGCATGGCGCGCCGGGGGACACGGCGCGACCGTGCCCGACACGGGTTGCGGGCCCGCGCGGCGGATCAGCTGCCTGGGGTGTCCAGTTCGGAGCGGGCGGCCAGCAGCGCGCTGACCCCCGCGCACGGTTGGCCACTGCGCACCAGCCCGATCGCCTTGCGAACCTCAGTGACCACGGCTGCGGGGGTCTCGCCATCCTGGTTCACGGCCGCTTCCAGCTGACCCACCGCCGCTGTGATCTCCGCTGGCTGGGTGTCTCCCAACAGGGCCGCCAGCAACGCTTCTATCTCGACCCGAGGACTCTGTTGGTTCGTCGTAGGCTGGGTCGTTTCAGATGCACTCACGCCGTTTGAGGATACTCGAAGCCCCACTCCCCTCAGTGATGCCTTCCCCGCAACCAAGCATGCCTCGTGGGGAAGACCAGCGCTGACGCGTAGGCTCGCTCGGGTGGTGAACGGCAACCCACTGGTCCGGATGCTCGGCCTGTGTGTGATCGCGGGCCTGCTGGTGGCCGGCGTGCTGGTCCCCGCCGTGGGCGGTATCGGCCTGGCGTCGAACCAGGCTAGCTACACCGTCAGCAGTGCCTCATCCACCCTCGTGCAAAGCCAGCTGCCGATGGTCACCACGATCATGGACAAAGACGGGGTGCCGATCGCCTACCTGTTCGACCAGAACCGGTTCAACACGCCACCCGGGGCCATCGCCGACACGATGAAGGCGGCGATCATCGCCATCGAGGACCGGCGGTTCTTCGCGCACAACGGGGTGGACTGGCGGGGTACCGCCCGCGCCCTGATGACCAACCTGTCGGCCAGCGGCAGCGCCCTGGAGGGCCAGGGCGCGTCCACGCTGACGATGCAGTACGTCAAGAACTACATGTTGTACGCGGTGGCGCGCAGCGACGCTGAGCGGGCCGCCGCCGTGGAGAGCACCCCAGCCCGCAAGCTGCGCGAGATCCGGGTGGCCCTGCAGCTGGAAAAGCAACTGTCCAAGGACGAGATCCTGGGACGCTACCTCAACATCGTCTTCTTCGGTCACAACGCCTACGGGGTGGCCTCCGCCGCGCGGACCTACTTCAACACCACGCCGGACCGGCTCACCATCGCCCAGGCCGCCTTGCTCGCCGGTATGGTGCGCTCCCCTACTAGCTACGACCCGGTGGAGCACCCCGAGCAGGCCTTGGCGCGGCGCAACGTCGTGCTCGACGAGATGACCAGTGTCGGGTCCATTACCCGGCCCCAGGCCGAGGCGGCCAAGGGTGAGCCGTTGGGTATCCAGCGGCCGCTGACCGGGCTGACCAACGGCTGCGTCGGGGCCGGTCCAGCGGATGGCTTCTACTGCCAGTACACCCTGGACTACCTCGCCAGCGTGGGCTTGCCCGAAGACAAGCTGCGCCGTGGCGGGTACCTGATCCGCACCAACCTGGACCGGCGGGCCAGTGACCTGGCCAAGCGCGCGGTCACCGCTGAGGTCCCGACCCAGACGCCAGGGATCGCCAACGCGATGGCCATCGTCGAGCCGGGGCGCGAGCGCCACCCGGTCCGGGCGCTAGTAGCCAACCGCGACTACGGGCTCGATGCCGACGCCGGCCAGACCTCCTACGCGCTGCCCTCGCTCGTGCAGGGTTTCGGTGCCGGGTCGATCTACAAGATCTTCACCGCCGCCGCGCTGCTGGAGCGGGGTTTGGGGATCATGTCTCCGGTGCCGCTGACGGACGCGTACACCTCTCGGGTGTTCCGGGACAACGGTGGCTCCTACACCGTCACCAACGCCGGCAAGTACCGCACCGGCTCGGTCAGCCTGCAGACCGCCCTGGCGATCTCCCCGAACACCACGTTCGTGGCCCTGGAGGATCGGATCGGGTCGATCGATCCGGTGGTGAACATGGCCTATCGGCTAGGCATGCGGCAAAGTCTGAACGCCAAGGACTCCCGGGGCCGCACGATTGCTGAGGCCGTCAAGAAGGAACGTCGGGGTTCCTACACCCTGGGCGCTGAGCCGACCAGCCCGCTGGACCTGGCCAACGTCGGGGCCACCTTGATGAGCGGCGGGAAATGGTGCCCGCCGACCCCGATCGATGCGGTGTTAGACCGCAACGGTCACCCCGTGCCGATCCCTGAGGCCCCCTGCGAGCAGACCGTCCCGCAAGGTTTGGCGAATTCCCTGGTGGTCGGGTTGAGCAAGGACGACCAGCCCAGCGGCACCTCCTTCGCCGCAGCGCGGGCCGCGCACTGGACCCGCCCGATCCTCGGCAAAACCGGGACCACCCAGAACAACCGCTCGGCCGGCTTCCTCGGGGCGACGCCGCAGTACTCCGGCGCGGTGCTGGTATGGCCGGACGGGTCACACCCGGCGCCGATCTGTGACACCGACCCACCCCGACTGTGCTCCAGCGGCGATATCTTCGGCGGCAAGGTGCCGGCCAGGACCTGGTTCAGTGCCATGGTGCCGCTGCATGAGGGGCTCCCGGTGCTGCCGCTGCCGCCCACCGAGCCGCGCTACGTCACCGGCGCCGGGGCCAACGTCCCCAACGTGGTGGGGCAGGGAGAGAACACCGCCCAGCTCACCCTGGAGCGGGCCGGGTTCCGGGTGCAGCGGGTGATCTCGGCTGCAGAACAGCCGCCGGGCACGGTCGCCTCCGAGACACCCACCACCGCCCAGCCCGGCGACGTGATCACAATCGTCGTTAGTGACGGGACGGTGCGGCCGAGACCCGCCCCGAGACCCCCGCCCCCTGCGGCCCCGTACCGGCCGCCGCTGGAGTCAGGCCACACCGGCGCTGGTGGCCCAACGGAGCCGACCACCCCGCAGCCGAATGGCTAGCCGGTGGACCCCCGGTTGGTTACCCCCGCAGCTCCGCCAGAACTGCGGCGGCCAACCGGGATCCCTCCACCCGGTTGGCCGCCGTGGTCTTCGCCGCCTTCATCACCAGACCCAGCTGACCGAGTCCAGGATGGGTGCCCAGCTGACCGGCGACGTCCTGGATCGCCCCGGCGACCAACGCCCTGAGCTCGTCGTCACTGAGCTGAGTCGGTAGGTAGCCGGCGAGCACCTCGCCCTCGGCGCGCTCGCGGGTGGCCAGCTCATCGCGCCCGGCCGCAGCGAAGACCTCAGCCGCCTCGCGACGCTTTTTGGCCTCCCGGACCAGCACGGCGAGCACCTCGTCGTCGGACAGTTCCCGGGCTGCTGAGCCGGCAACCTCCTCGTTGGTGATCGCAGCTAGCGCCATCCGCAGAGTTGCCATCGTGATGGCGTTTCGGGACTTGATCGCCGTAGCCAAGTCGGCACGCAACCGAGCTTTCAAGTAAGCCATAGCCTTAAGGCTATGGCGCGTGAGTGGCGTTGCGAGCCCTAGCTCGCAACGCCACTCACGGGTCGCACTACGCTCGGCGGCATGAACCGCTGGGAACGCGCCGCCCTCGGCGCCGCCGCGCTAGTCGTCGCCGGGACGGCGTATTCCGCCGGTGTGGAGGTCCGCCGCTGGACGCTGCGCCACGCCACCTTGCCGGTGCTGCCCGCCGGGGCTGCGTCACTGCGGATCCTGCACATCTCTGACCTGCACATGACTCCGAACCAGCGCTCCAAGCAGCGGTGGCTGGCCGACCTGGCACAGCTGGCGCCCGATCTCGTGGTGAACACCGGCGACAACCTGGCGCATCAGCGGGCGGTGCCAGCGGTGCTGCGGGCACTGCAGCCGTTGCTGGCCCTGCCCGGGGTGTTCGTGTTCGGGAACAACGACTACTACGCGCCGCGGCCGAAGAATCCCGCGCACTACCTGCTCGGCACCGGCAAGAAGATCCGGGGCGCGCCGCTGCCCTGGACGGATCTGCGCGCGGCGTTCGCCGAGCACGGCTGGCTTGACCTGACGAACACCCGGCGCACGCTCACCGTCGCCGGACGCCGGGTCGCCCTCGCCGGAGTGGACGACCCGCACCTGCGCCGGGACCGCTACCAGCGAATCGCCGGGCGGGCCGATCCCGCCGCCGACCTCCGGTTGGGTCTGGCGCATTCCCCGGAGCCGCGCGTGCTGGACGCCTTCGCCGCCGACGGTTACGACCTCGTGCTCGCCGGTCACACCCACGGTGGGCAGCTGCGGCTGCCCGGCTACGGCGCGATCGTGACCAACTGCGGGCTGGACCGCTCCCGGGCCCGCGGCGCATCCCGTTGGGGCGCCCACACCTGGTTACACGTCTCAGCGGGCGTGGGTACGTCCCCGTTCGCGCCGGTTCGCTTCGCCTGCCCCCCGGAGGCGAGCCTGCTGCTGCTAGTCCCGCGCAACAGCGGCGCCCTGGTCTCGGCCACCACCCGGGATGCCGCCGGTGTGAGCTAGCCGGGGTCGGCTAGGATAAGCGACGTCCATCCGGGGTGTGGCGCAGCTTGGTAGCGCGCTTCGTTCGGGACGAAGAGGCCGTGGGTTCAAATCCCGCCACCCCGACAGTCTGAAATTGCAGGTCAGTGGCTTGCATCAGCGAGTTGTTCTGTTGTTTCCGAGCCCAGATTGGCCCGTACAGCTGCGAAGTACAGCAGCACGCCTTAGCCATCAAGGGCGGCCTTCGGCCGCCGCGCTCGCTCGCCGATCCGGTCCTCGCTGCGGGCGGCCGGCCCACCGGCTCCCGCGCACAGCAAAGGCCCGATGATCCCGAGAACGAAAAGTCCTCAGACCACCGAGCCTCGTCGCAGTCTGATCATGCTGGTGGGGTGCGTCCGGGCCGGCCTTCTCCGCAGTGACCTCGGTCGTGCACGCCGCGCCCAGCAGCGCATACGCCAGTTGATCTTCGCCGTTGGGCTCGGACAGCCAGGACGCCGCCGCATCCACCAGCGCCAGCCGTTGCAGCGCCGACAGCCGGGTCTCGCGTTCGGCGAGTACTGCTACCGCATCCAGCCGCTGCCGACTCGGCACCGTCTGACCACCCCGCCACATCGACATGACCGGCTCGGGCTCACCGAGCACAGATGTCGCAAGATCCAATGTCCGAGGCAGCTCTAGCTCGTTGAGGACCGGTCGCGGTGCCCGGTGAAACACCCGGGAGACCGCCGACCACTCCTCCAACACCCGCGCCACCGACCGCGCTCGCCAGGGCGCCAAGCGCAGCACCACCGACGGCGACTCCGCACCGCCCAGCACGAGCGTGCCGCCGTCCAACTCCACCACCTCACCGTGATCCAGAGCCACCCGAAGCAGACTGCATAGGGTTCGCCATCAGGTCTCCACCCTCCAGTACAGGGTTGGGGATCAAGGCCGAGGGCAGGTGCGCCAACACCCGCTCTCGGCCGCTTTCATCAGGGGGCGGGTGCACTCCCCGATCTCACTTGCTTGTTCAGCACGACACCAGGTCCCGCAGCTGGTCCGTGCGCCTGCGTCGCCGCCAGTCTCGGCTAGCGGGTAGGTCGTTGCTATACAGCAGCCCGGCTATCGCCTGCCGCTCACCACAGCGAGGCCACCATGTAAGCGGACCGGGTCGACCACGCCGCAGGGCGCGATGCTGTCTTCCGCATGCATACCGTCCGTGATTAGCCCACCGGGCGTCCCGCCCGGCAGTTGCCAACTCGGTCCGGGCGGGGAGAGACTTCAGCGGTTCGGTACCATGCGCCTACATGCCCCGAACGCCTCGCATTACCAGCGCTGATCTGCTCCGAGCGCTGCACCGCGCGGGGTGGACTATGAGCCGTCAGTCCGGTTCCCATGTGATTCTGGTTCATCCCGAGCGTGCCGGAGCGCGAGTGGTGATCCCGGTTCATGCCGGCCGGATTCTCAAGCCGAAGACGCTCGCGGCAATCCTTAAGTCCGCAGAGATCGCTAGCGATGAGCTTCCGGGTCTGTTGTAGTCTGCTGTCATGAGTGGGCCGGCGACCTACACGATCCTGCTCGACCCCGACCCCGAGGACGGCGGTTACACCGTCACGGTGCCCGCGCTGCCTGGGTGCGTCACCGAAGGGGAGACCGTGGTTGAGTGCATCCAGAACGCCGAGGAGGCGATCCGCCTCTACCTTGATGACCTGCGCGATTCGGGCGAGCCCGTCCCCGAGGAGAAGGTCGTCCCCCAAGCGATCACCGTCACCGTCGCTGCGTAGAGACCGTGACTGATGACGGGCCACCGTCCGCCCGAAGCTACTCCTTCTAACCCAGTGCTTCCCCTCGTCAGCACGACACCAGGGTTCTGCGCCTGGTCCCCGGCATATGGCGCGGGGCAAGCCCCCACCAGCGGCGGTCCATAGCTGTACAGCAGCGAAGTACAGCAACCGTGGCGCCCTCGCTAGGGCCCTGTTGTAAATGTCACGCTCCTCCCTCCGCCTGGCCCCGTCCGGCACCCCACCGACGGGGCCTACCCACACCCCGACCATCCGCACCATCAACAGCGCCGCCATCTGCACGCTCAGCGGCGGTCAACACCTGTGTCGACACTTGATCAATTGACCTAAAACGATGCTATATGGCCTTGCGAATCAGGCCGGTGTAGCCCACGACAACCAAAATGGCTAGCGCCCAGACCAGCGCTTGCAATACCCAAGTGCCCGCAGTGATTAGCTGGCCGCGGTGGCTGGTGGTATCGAAGTCACAACGATCGCGAATGCCACTCGCACCTAGCGGGAGGCCGCGGTCAATACCAACCCCGATCTGCTCTACCAGTGAGCAGGATGAACCAGGACTCTCGGTCTTCTGGGTGTGCATCGCGACGTATCGGCCCTTACTAATTGAGGTGTGTCCGGCCGCGAGGCCAAGCGCTCCAGCTGCAAACAAAACTATCAGCAACGCCAGGGCAGTACGGCTGGTGCGGTAGCCGTACCCGGCAAGCGCTCCCCAGAGCCAGTGCGCGGTGTTGGCCAGCCATCCGCCAAGCTCACCGCGCTCTCGAAGGTCCTCTTGTTGAGCGATGAGGACCTGGCGTGCGTCGGCGTCGTGACCTGCGTCTCTCCGTGCTGCGGCAAGCTGTTGGTATGGCTGAGGCCAGTATCCGGTGGAGTTGAGCAGACCTCAGCGCACCTCCGCAACGGCTTTCAGCACCATCCTGGGCACTCCACTTTACTTTTTCACACCGCGTTTCACATAATCCTATGGACTACACTGAGCTTGTCGGCGTCACATCATGCGCGCTGACATCACCCTCTTTCGTAGACTGCTGGGTTTTGTCGGTGTACTATTGCAAGCCGGCGGTTTTTGCTCTTTCTGCGTATTTGTCCAGTAGTTGTACCAGGCGCGCTGCCCCTGGAGGGTCCACAACCAAGTATACCGGCAGCAGGCCGCTGGGGATGCTGATTGTCAGCAGTTTCCCGGTGTCTCTGATGATCTCAGCCCTTGCGTTGTTGGTTACTCTCGCGCTCACTAGCATCAGCTCATACCCCACTTCGTGAATTGTGTGGACAACAGTGATGGAAGGCACCGCATGGGTAAGGTGGCGTCTCGGAAGCTGGCTGGCCGAGCGCCCTGGGGTGGCCGGGGTGTGGGCATCAGCGGCCGTCCGGGGTATCCAGAAAGCGCAAGTGGTGGGGTGGGAGGTTAACCATGTAATGCCATCCCTGCTCGAAGACGACATAGACCCGGTCTCGGTCTCGTCCAATGATCTTGCCGTAGTGGTGCAGCCGGGAGCGCAGCGCCCCATGATTCTCATCAACCGAGACCTGCTCAACTCGGTCGCCCAGGGACAAGGTCTTGCCGTCAGCATCATGCAGCGGAAAGTCACTCAGGGGACGGAGACTGCCCCCGGTGGAGCGCCCTGAGTTCTCGGTGGTGGATCGGGGTCGTGGTGTGCGGGGCGCCATGGTGAGTGTCCTCCTTGGGGTTGGTGAATGGCCGGCTGGCCGCTGGGAGCCGAAACAGGGGCAGGGGGCTCAACCAGCGACCAGCCGGCGATGAGGGGGACGACGCCCCGTAGGCCAGGGTCCCACCTTCCCAGCGGGAATCCCGATGATGCAGGTCACGCCCAGTGCCCCGCCAGCCCCTTGGCCACAGTGCGGCCCTGATAAGAACTACGCGTCCGCACAGTGCCCGCGCGTGATCCCCCATGGTGTGCACGACCTGGGCGAGCGCCAGCAGGCTCCACCAGAGGCAGACACCGCTAGTCGGGACAGCGCCCACCACAGGAGCGGAAGACGCCCGGAACTCGCCCAGACACGAAGCCTCTGAGTACTCAGGACCGGAGCCATCGTCGATCACGGGTCCTATTCCACCGAGGGCCTCTGACCCTGGAGAAGGTCCCGCTCCTAGTCCGACATCTCCCGAGTGCGCTAGTCCGAGCCGGACAGGCACCCACTGCACCGCCAGCTCCAGACCCCTATATGCGCACACCGTGACGACGCATGTGCGGGCTGTGAGAAATTTCCTTACTCTGGTCAAGCACGCCGCCTCCGGCGGCGCGGACGCGCCTGGGTCTGTCGTTCGACTCGCGAGCCCGCTCGGGCCGATCCCGCACGCTGCGCGCGGCCTGGCGGCCGTGCTCGCGCGGGTCGGCCCGCGGGGGGCTCAGCTAACGTGTGGACTGGGCTTAGGTCCCAGTGCCGCCTCGACCTTGATGGCGCTCTGGAGTTGCCTAGAGCGATCTCGTCTGCCCGTGAACTCGGTCCACGTACATCCAAGTACGAGACGCAGGGCCGGGGGAGCGCCTGACGTCAGACTTCTTTATTTCCCGGCGTTGTAGTGCTCCGACCGCATGGTGAGGGTAGCCTACAGCAGTAAACTGTAGTCTCGAAGGTGCCGAATAAGTCTAGCACCTTGTCACAGCGCACTATCTGTGGCCTGACAATCGGGTAGTTGACGGGCAGGGAGGCCGATATGACAGGCCGGGAAAATACTGATCCCACTCGTTGTTGGTGATGGTGAGGGTTGTGCTACAGATTCGATTGGCAACATTGTCGATACTGGTTTCCCACAACCGCACGGTCTGGTCAACGCTGCCGGTGGCCAGGGTGTGCTTGTCGGGACTGAAGGCCACCGAGTATACGGTGTTGTTGTGGCTGGTGAGAGTGCCTCGTAACGCGGGATGGTGCAGGTCGCGGATATCCCACAACCGTGCAGTCTGGTCGACGCTGGCGGTGGCCAAGCTGTGCCCGTCGGGGCTAAACGCCACCGACCTGACCTCGCCGTTGTGGCCGCTGAGTATGCCCAGTGGCCTGGGATCAGAGGGATCGCGGATGTCCCACAACCGCGCGGTCTTATCGACGCTGGCAGTGGCCAGAGTGAGCCCGTCCGGACTGAATACCACCGAGGTGACAGCGCCGTTGTGGCCGCTGATGGTGCCCAGTGGCTTGGGATGGGAAGGATCGTTGACGTCCCACAACCGCTCGGTCTGATCGTTGCTGGCGGTTGCCAGGGTGTGCCCGTGCGGGCTGAAGGCCACCGACAGGACCTCGCGGTTGTGGCCGGTGAGAGTGCTCAGTAGCGCGGGATGATATGGGTCGTGGATATTCCACAACCGCGCGGTCTTATCGACGCTGGCAGTGGCCAGAGTGAGACCGTCCGGACTAAAGACCACCGAGGTGACGGTGCTGGTGTGACCGGTCACGATGGGCCCAGGAAGATGCCACAATCGTGCGGTTCCGTCGGTGCTGGCGGTGGCCAGGGTGCGCCCGTCGGAGCTGAACGCCACCGACACGACATGGCCAGCGTGGCCGTTAAAGCTGATCAATAGTCTGGGATGGGAGGGATCCTGGACATCCCACAAAGCCGCGTCCTGGTCATCGCTGGCGGTGGCCACGGTGTGCCGGTCCGGGCTGAAAGCCACCGACGCGACCGAGTTGCTGTGGCCAGCGAGAATGCCCAGCAGCCTGGGATGGTAGGGGTCGTTGACGGCCCACAACCGCGCGTCCCGGTCATCGCTAGCGGTGGCTGCGGTGTGTCCGTCCGGGCTGAACGTCACTGAGTTGACCTCGCCGCTGTGGCCGTTGAGGGTGCCTAGTGGCCTGGGGTGGTAAGGATCGCCTCATGACCCTCAGCAACCAGCCACCGATGCAGCTGAGCGGCACATTCCCGGTCCGCACTGGCATGGCTCACGAATACCCCAGCCACCGCACCTCCCTGATGGGCAAAACAGGACCGCACCGTATCTCACACTGCGGATCAGTCATGACCGCAGCCACCTGACGAGCCGCAGCGTCGGAACAATCGATCTGAAATCGACGATCCTGCGCCTCCGGCGGGCCTCGTTCCGGGATGGACTCCAGCACCGGCCCGTACAGTGGGAGGCCCCAGGGCAGTGGGTATCCCGTCACCTCGGCGCCGGAAGCGTAGCGGGTCGGGGGTAGGGGTCCAGACAGCCGTGAGGTGCTCCGTCTGGACCCCTACCCCCGACCCCGCTCTGAGACAAGCTCGCCGACGTGACGGGATACCCGCTCCCCGCCCCCGTCCTGCGGCAGGTTAATACCCCTGCGTATGCCATTACCATCGGTCAACGGCGGAGCACCGTGATCCGGCCTGACCACCGATCGAGGCCCCTGGCAGCGCGTTGGGCGCAGCCTTCCAAACTGGGGCTCATAGGTAATCATCGTCAGCGAGCCGTCAGCGAAAGCGGCACGACGAGATCGCATGCACCGATGCACACCGACACGTCGCCGCAGCTCAGCGGTACACAACGACATTCCCAAGCAAGCGGACGTACGACCAATCCGCGTTCACACCGAAGAGGTCACTGGTTCGATCCCAGTATCGCCCACCCAAGTCAGAGGGATTTTAGACCCTATTTTGAAATGATCTCTAGCAAGATCAAGGAACCTAACGAATGTTGACCGGAGTCGCGAGGCACCTCACGCCGAGTTGGCCGCGACGGTCTGTCGTGATGGTGAGGGGCACGCCGCGTAGTCTGTCCGGGTACCCCTTCGCCGAGGTACAGCGCCCCGGGGTCGCTCCCCGGGGCATCGGCGGGGGCTTCCTACTTCGGCGATGGAGTGGTGCTCGGTGGATTTTGACGATGCGCGGACGATCGGGCTGGCGATCTGGCGTGTCCGTGATGACCGGGGTAAGTCGCTGCGGGTGGTCGCCGGGTTGGCGGGGATGAGCAAGGACACTCTCCAGCGGATCGAGACCGGTGAGCGTTCCCCGACCCTCGCGGAGCTCGCC
>JAFAPC010000036.1 GCA_019247305.1 Pseudonocardiales bacterium | reverse complement strand
GGCGAGCTCCGCGAGGGTCGGGGAACGCTCACCGGTCTCGATCCGCTGGAGAGTGTCCTTGCTCATCCCCGCCAACCCGGCGACCACCCGCAGCGACTTACCCCGGTCATCACGGACACGCCAGATCGCCAGCCCGATCGTCCGCGCGTCCTCAAGGTCCACCAGGCACCCCTCCCCGCCGAGGTAGGCCCCCTCGCCGATGCCCCAGGACCGTCGCCCCGGGGCGCTGTACCTCGGCTCGGCGAGGGGGTACCCGGACAGACTACGCGGCCTGCTCCTCACCATCGTGGCGGACCGTCGCGGCCAACTCGGCGTAAGCGCTGGAGACCGGCGCCCAGGTAGCAATCAGGTAGCCCAATGCCGCGCTGTGCCAAGATGACTCACCTCGGCAGGGGCGGCGCGTGCGGGCAGCAAGGCCCCTGATGACCCGTGCCGTGGCTCCGCTATGCCGAATGTGCGCCGAAACGGTCCCCGTCCTGCTATCCACGAGTGTCATTTACGCACGTCGTCGCGTCGGAGAAGCTGCCGATCGTGCCGCCCTCACAGGGCGTTGCGCTGCTGAATACGCCTTTAGATAAGTTCTTCAGCGCGCCGCCTGCTGCGGCGCACACGTCACCCATTTGATTTGTTAGCCGACAAATTATATTCCTAACGTCCTTTGCTTTGCGTATTTGCGCCTATGTTGACTCCATGTGGTCAGTCGCGTCATACTGTAGTCAACCGGCGCAGGTGGCTAAAACGCGCGGTGCGCAGCCCTGTCACGCGATGATGCTAATGCTAGGCCGTTCGTGTGGTCACGGGAAATTCGGGTTATGCTTTGTTGATCGAATCAGATACTCGCTTGGGGAAGGTATTCTCCCCCGCGTTTTTCGACCGCTGGCGGCATAGCCACATCGGGTAGCCGATCGCGCGCTTGACCCTGCCATAGCCCACCCGCGTAGGAGCGATCATGGCGGCGATTACTGACAGTGGCCTACCCTCCGGCAGACTCCAGGAGCATGAGCAACCATGTCCACAATTCCGCCCGCAGGCCAGGATCCGCTGAACCCTGAGCATGCGGCTCTGCCCGCTCAGCAGCAGTCTCCACCGTCCAACGATCCGCTGGTCCCCGCGAGCTTCGGTGGTTGGCTCGGGCGCGTGTTAGGCGTGGTCCGGCGCAGCTTTGCCCAGCTGGCCGTGCTGCAGATGATCACCGCCGCCGTCAGCGTCGTGTTCGGCGTGGTGACGGCTCTGATGACACCGGACCGCGCGGCTCTCAGGTCCCAGCTGGAGTCGGGCGCACCGCTGACTCAGCACCAGATTTCCGGCCTCGCTGCCTCAGCCCTGATCAGCACCATCGGTATTCTGGTCATGGTGGTGATCAGCGCTTACGTGGGTTCCGCTGCGATGTTCGTGGTGATCCGGGACGCGGCCGGGCAGCCGACCACCGCGGCCGAGGGGCTTCGCCTCGGGGCTGGTCGAGCCCTCCCGATGCTGGGTTGGGGATTGCTTGCCGGCATCTTGGCAGGTATCGGGTTCGTGCTGTTCATCCTGCCCGGGGTGTACCTGATGATCGTGACCATCGCGCTGGCCGGCGTGGTGGTGGTGGTGGAGCGAGCGGGCATCAGGCGCTGCTTCACCCTGGTCAATCCCCGGTTCCTACCGACTGCGGGACGCGTCCTGCTCACCGCGCTCGCCAGCATCGTGTACTTCGTGATCGTCTTTGCCGTCACGGGGGGATTCAGCCCGTCTAGCGGGGTGATCGGGGTGGTCGTGCGCCGGATCCTGTTTATCCCGGGCGGCGTGGTGGGTGCCGCGGTGGCCGTGGTCACCTACGCGGAGCTGCGCTTTCACGAGCGAGGCGTGAACACCGGCACGCTGGTCGCCGAGCTGAGTCGCTAACACCTCCCGGTGGCGCGGGCCTTACCAAGCGGATCCGCATCCTGGCCGCCACAATCGCCGTTCGGGTCGTAGCCCCGCAGGCGGTCTCGTGTCGACCTCGATTGTCATGATCTGACCGGTTGACCTACGGAGTCGCCCACGCGCACAGCTCTCCGTACCCTGTGCCGAATGTGTGCCCAAACAGCCCCCGGCCTCCTAACCAGAAGTACCGTTTGCGCAGGCTCTGACGTCGGAGGCGGTGCAGATCGCGCCGCCCTCTCAAGGCGGTAGCGCGGGTTCAAATCACGTCGGGGTGGCGACGCCGGATGGGCTGCCGCACCGCCGTGCCACGAAAAGTTGATCTTCTACTGGGATTTAGCCTCGGGTTCGAGCTGAGGCAGTCGATCAGGCAACGCAGCCCGGCGTGCAGCCCAGGGCCCCGGCAAAGTCGCGACAACTGGTGTGACCTGTGGCTACGTCGGGCAGCGAGACCACCGTGGGGGTAGATCAGTGAGGCCGGCGCAGTCTGGTGCACCTTGATGACGGGGCTCAAGCACACCAGCCAAGCCTTGGGCCACGTGCGCCAGCGCCCGCTCACACTGTTATTTACCTGCGGAAACAGGGACTTTGCCGGGGCACTGGCGTGCAGCCAGTCGGACCGCGGACGCTGCGGACTCTGATTCTGTCCCTGATGAGATCACGAACTGAGATCGGCTAAATCCGCGTAGAGCACTCACTGCCAGCCGGTGGGGTCCAGGGCGGTGCGCGAGTCGAAGGCATCCACGGTAGGACGCAAAGTCCACATAGGACGTTCTAGTTGATCTCCACCTGTCCGCAGTTTGTCCGCAAGATGTCCGCAGACGGCCAACGGCTGCCAACGCTGCCAAACGGTGTATGCGCAGCTCAGAAAAGGTGCGGCAACCATCGCCCCAGGTGGGCGATCCGTGGGTGCAGAATCCGGCTCAGTGTCCACGCCACTAGCGGCCAGGTGACCATAATGCAGGGGTGCCCGAGCATGACGAGCTGGTCAGTCGCCAGGCGGAGTCGCTGATCACCGAAGCGCTCCGCGCCACCAGGGTGGTCGCCATCAATGGCGCCAGATAAGCCGGTAAGAGCACGCTGGCCAGGCTCGCCGCCCCCACGGCGACCAACCCGCTGATCCGCCTGCTCGACGACCCAGCCACGTTGCGTTCCGCCCAGGACGATCCCACCAGCTTCGTGGAGCATGACGGCATCCTGGTCATTGATGAGATCCAACTGGCGCCCGAGCTGTTTCGCGCTTTCACTACCGCACCAAGGACAAGGTCGAGGTCGACGCGGTGCTGGAATCAGCCGACGGCCGCGTGGCGGGCATTAAAGTCAAAGCTGGAGCAACCGTCCGCACCGAGGACCTTGCTGGACTGCGGCATCTCGCGAACCGGCTTAGATCACGGTTCATCGCCGGTTATCTGCTCTACACCGAGCAGCAGACGCTGCCTTTCGGGGACCGACTGCTCGCTGTTCCCATCGATGCGTTGTGGCGCACGGCTCCCTGAGCCTTGCCGCATTCAGCGGGGAAGTCTCAGGGGAAGCACACGACCTCGCCGTGCAGGACGGCGAACCACCCGTCGTCGTGCTCGGCCCAGCGGCGCCAGGCGAGCGCCATGTCCTGCAAGTCCTCCCGGGTGGCCACGTGCCGCTCCAGGACTTGGGTGGCGAACGCGGAGCTGGTGACGCGCTCGGCCCACAGGCCGCCCCACCAGGCGCGTTCCTCCGGTGTGGCGTAGCACCAGTCCGTCGCTGAGCTGGTGATCGTGCTGAACCCGGCCGCTCGGGCCCAGGACAGCAGCCGCCGCCCCGCGTCGGGCTCGGCCCCGTTGCCGCGGGCGACCTGCTGGTACAGCGCCAGCCAGCGGTCCAGTCCCGGCTGCGGCGGATACCACGTCATCGCCGCGTAATCAGCGTCCCGGGCCGCGACGACCCCGCTCGGTGCGCAGACCCGCCGCATCTCACGCAGTGCGGCGACCGGCTCCGCAAGGTGCTGCAAGAGCTGGTGGGCATGGACCACGTCGAACACGCCGTTTGAGCTAATTGACGGTTCAACCGTCTTGACGTCCAGGTGGTACGCGTCGGCGACCGCAAAGGAGACATTGCGCACGCTACGACGCTGCGCCTCGGCGCGGGCCTGCTCGAGCGGCGCCGGATGGTTGTCGATACCCACCACGACACCGGGCGCTACCCGGTGAGCAAGATCGATGGTGATGGTGCCCGGACCACAGCCGACGTCCAGCACCCGCTGACCCGGCCGGAGGTAGGGCAGGAGATACGCAGCGGAGTTGTCCACCGTCCGCCAGCGATGCGACCGCAACACGCTGTCATGGTGGCCGTGCGTGTAGATGTCCCGCTGATCTGGCACCGGCTAAGTCTGCCAATCGCCACCTTCCAGCCCCCGCAGGGTCTCATGGATGCTTGTGCACCCTGTGAGCCGCCCGCTCAGGGACTTATGGATGCTTGTGCACCTGGCGAAGCTCGGTGCCCGTCCGGGGGCGAGCATTCAGGGTAGGCAGCGACGGTAAGCCGGTCCGTTTCGCCCCGCGGAGCGACTAAGCGGGCTACGCTTCAGCTCTGGATAGCGTTGTGTCGAGCACGGGAAAAGCGAGGGGGCGCTGGTGAACGTGGTGGACTCTTTTGGCTTGGTAGCTCTGCAGTGTGCCTTGGGTAGCCAGCTGGCGGTCTTTCGGACGGCCGCTGAGGCCAATCAGAACTGGCTGGGGCGCAAGACCGGCTTCAGCCGTTCAGCGACCTGACGCCGTCGAGCGGCAAACCCCGGCAGCAGCGCGACCCTCTTTCACAGCTGCCCTCCGGAGAGCGCTGGCAAAAGCCGCCACGGTGCCACAATCCGAAATGGCCTTGAGGAAATCCCATCTACCCTCACGGGCAGGTGGGCCGGTAGGGCAGGTCGGGAATGAGCCGAGCCCAGTCCGCCCGGCTGAGGGGCCCGGTGATGTGGCAGAGCCGGTCGGTGACCCGGGCCGTGTCCAAGGTCCACCACCGAATCGTGTGGTCAGCGCTGCCGGTGACCAAAGTCCGCCCATCCGGGCTGAACGCCACCGCGTTGACGTTATCGCTGTGTCCGGTCAGGGTGGCGAGGAGTCGATGAGTGGCCACGTCCCACAGGCGCGCGGTGCTATCACGACTCCCGGTGGCCAGCATCCGCCTGTCGGGGCTGAACGCTACCGCGTAGACGATGTCGCTGTGTCCGGTCAGTTGCCCGGCGAAGTACTGGCCTTGACTGCTCAGTAGCGCACCACGGGTCTCCGCCGTGGGCTGATAGTGGAAGGCCTCGACGGCGAGCAGCATCGAGTCCCCCGGATCTTTAGCGGCCAGCGCGGCGGAGTTGGCCACCAGCTCTCGGGTGATAGCGGTGTGGCGCTGGCCGATGGCGGTCTGTCGCTGGATGAGGGCGAAGGCGGCCAACACTGCCAGCGCTGCCGCCACCGCCACTGCGGTGATCCCAACGCCGCGCTGGCGGCGGGTGGCGGCACGGCGGCTAGCCACGATCAACTGAACCTGAGCGGACGTGGCGGCCGGCTTGCGATCCGTCTGATCCGCCAGCCAGCTCTCGGCGTGTTTCAGCTCGGCACCGCGCAGCAGCAGGCTGCGGTCCCGGTCCCGGGTTTCCCACTCCCGTGCTTGGGTGAGCAGTCTGGTGTGCAGGCGCACCCAGGCAAGGTCGGTGTTCAGCACCTCGACGAGCTGGTCAACACCGGCTTCGAAGTCGGTGTCACCCAGAAAAGACAGCCAGTTCAGTTCGGCCAGCGCCAGCGGAACATCATCGTGCGGGGTCTGCCGGGCATGGATCGGGACGAGGCGCTTGGACTGCTCGGTCGCGTAGTCGAGCTCAGTTTGGCAGACCTTGGAGGTGACCGAGTCTGGGGTGATGACGAACACGACCGCGTTCGCTTCGGTGATGCCGGTGCGGATCTCCTCCATCCAGCGCGCGGAGGGGATGATGTCTTCAAGGTCCACCCAAACCTGCCGACCCCGGGACTGGAGTGCGGCGGTCAGGCGCCGGACGAAGGGCAGGTCCTCGCGCGCATAGGACAGGAACACATCAGCCACGGAATACCTCATCGCGGGTCGACATCAGATCCCCACAACTGCGAGCACAACCACGACGGCGGATTGCACCCTAGACGTCAGCCCTCACCCACCCACGCAGGGGCCAGCCGGGTGCCGCCGGGTCGCACACCCCCCCACTGGTGTACACGCCTGCTTTAGGCGCAGCCCATCGCCCGCTTGACGCGGGTGAGGGTCGCCTCGGCGACGGGTGCCACTTTCGCGGCGCCGGTGCGCAGGATGATATCCAACTCTGTCGGGTCGGTCATCAAATCCTGATAGCGCTTGCGAATAGGTGCCAGCGTCTCGACTAACAGCTCTGTCAGTTGGCGCTTGAGGTCGCCGTAACCACCGCCCGCAAAGCGGGCTTCGATCGCGGGTCGGGTCTCCCCGGAGAGCGCCTCGTAGATGGTCAGCAGATTGAGAACTCCGGCGGAGGCATGCTCGAAGCGCGTCTCACGGGCGGTGTCGGTGACCGCGCGGGCGACTGTGCGACGGATAACGCCCGGCTCGTCCACTAATCCGATCGAGTGCTCGGGACGCTGCTCGCCGAGGCTCTTGCTCATCTTGACGGTCGGGTCGTCCAGGCCCATGATGCGAGCGCCGCTGCGGCGGATCAGCAATTCCGGGGTCACGAACGTCTCGCCGTAGAGGAAAGCGAAGCGCTGGGCGATATCCCGGGTCAACTCGACGTGCTGTCGCTGGTCGTCGCCGACCGGCACCAGGTTGGTGTTGTAGAGGAGAATGTCGGCGGCCTGCAGCACCGGATAGGCAAGCAGCCCGGTACCCACACTCTCCTGGTGGGCCGACTTCGACTTGTACTGGGTCATGCGCTCAAGCCAACCCAAGGGCGTGACACAGTTGAGCAACCACGTGAGTTCCGCGTGGGCCGGCACATGCGACTGAATGAAGATGGCCGACTGCTCGGGATCGATCCCACAGGCGATGTACAATGCGGCGAACTCGACCACTTTATGTCGCAGGTATTCCGGCTTGATGGCCTCGGGAATGGTCAATGCGTGAAGATCGACGATGCAGAAGATGTTGTCGTATTTACTTTGGTTCTCCGCCCAGACACTCAAGGCTCCGATATAATTGCCGATGTGCATCTTGCCCGTCGGCTGGATGCCGGAGAAAACTACCGGCTTGTGCTTGGCTTCCGAAGGCTGCATGTGGGAACCTCCATCTCGAGCGGAGTGGCCACTGATCATACCGGCTCTCGCGGCAAAGCCGGGAGCGGGCGTGGCCCCGGCTGAAGCGTCAGCCGACCAGCATCAGGGGGCGGAATCGCGATTCACGCACTCACAACGTGCGGCCCAGCTCTTGGAGCAGGACCCGATCGAGAGGGTCGAGCAGCAGGACTCGGGCGCCGACCCGTGGGCTCACGCTGGTGCTGGACATGCGGATGAGGTCCTCGTGCTGGTCAGGGGTGGTGGCCAGCACGAACGCCCGCCTCAGAATAGGGTTGGTTCCCGCTCAGGCTGGTTCTCGCTGGGTGCCGCGGTGGCGGGGTCCCAGGTTAGCAGCAGCGTCGTCGCCGTCACCGCCAGGCGCACGGAGAAGTCGTACTCGAACGGCGTGAACTGCTGGCGGTGTTCGGGCTGGTGAGGCGGATTCCAGGACGTTCAGGTCACCCAACAGCCGTTAGGGGGACGCCGGATTGGGTGGCCTCCAACGCGGTGTGGAAGCCCTCGATCCAGCGCGTCGAGTCGCTGCCCTTCGCTGTTAGCTCGGTAGCAGCCCGAAGCCCTCTTTCGCAGCCGCTGTCCGAAGAGTGCGGTCGAAAGCCGCTACCGTGCGGCAGTCTGGGATAGCATCCGCGGCGGCCTTCGCGCTGGCGAGCTGCACCGCGTCGAAGGCGCGCAAACCGTGCACCCCAACGAGCCGAGCGGCGGTCTCCAGCACGGTTGCGGTCACGGCCAGCACGCCGAAGCGCGACTGGTCCTGCGCAGACCCGTGGTAGTCGGCCTCGAAAGCAGCGACTTGCTCATCGGCGTAGAGCTTCACTACGGCAGAGGAGTCGGCGAAGACGATCACTCGCGGCCGTCGTGAACCAGGTTCGCAAGCTGGTGGCCCCGGCCGGCCCGACGCCGCGCGCCGGCCAGATCGTCGCCGGCCGGTCTGGGTCGGGGTGGGCCGAGGGGCGCAAGCAGGCCCGCGGCGGCCAGCCGCTCTCTGACCCAGAGCGACTCATCGTCGGTGAGTTCAGGGTCGGTGGCGGCATCGAGTACTCGGGTGAGGAACTCGTTCACGCTGGTGCCGCGCTGGTGGGCGGCGCGTCGCACCCGGGCGATCAGTTCATCCGGAGCGCGCCAGGTGATCTAAGCCATGCCTGCACGCTAGCAGGCGTGACCCCACCGGGCTGTACACCAGGCTGCACCCGCTAGCGTGAGGCCGTGACTGATGGGGCCTACCGCTACGTAGCTCACGTCGCGGTGGGTTTGTTTCGGGCGCTGGACCTGCGGATCGACGTCACCGGGTGCGAACACGTGCCGACCACCGGTGGCGCGGTGGTGGTGCTGAACCACACCGGGTTCCTCGACTTCGCGCTTGCCGGCTTTCCGTTCTGGCGTGCGCAGGGACGGTTCGTCCGTTTCATGGCCAAGCAGGAAGTGTTCACGCATCGGGTGATGGGGCCGCTGATGCGCGCCATGCACCACATCCCCGTCGACCGTGCGGCGGGGGCGGGCGCCTTCCGGGCCGCGGTGGAGGCGCTGCGGGCAGGTGAGCTGGTGGGGGTCTTCCCCGAGGCGACGATCAGCCGCAGCTTCTGCCTGAAGGAATTCAAAACCGGCGCCACCCGGATGGCGCGCTTGGCGGATGTGCCGTTGATCCCCGTGACGCTGTGGGGCAGCCAACGGGTGTGGACCAAGGATCGCAAGCCCACCCTCCGCGCCGCGCGGCATATCCCGATTAGTATCACCATCGGGGCACCGCTGCGGCCTGAGCGCGGGCCAGCGGCCGATGCCGCGCTCATCACGGTGATGAACGCCCTGCTGGACGCGACCCGCGCGCGCTACCCGGAAGGGCCCGGCGACGATCCCTGGTGGGTGCCGGCGCACCTGGGGGGCAGCGCGCCCACGCCAGCCCAGGCCGCCGAACTGGAGGCGCAGGAGCAGCGGGAACGCGCCCAGCGTCGCGCTGAGCGCATGTGAGTGGCGATACGAGCTATAGCGCCGTTTGGCACTCACGCGCGTTCAGCTCGACGCTCCTCAAACCGGCTGGCCTGCCGCTCCAGCTGGGTGAGGAATGCGGCCAGCTCGACGCGGGCCTTCTCGCCCTCCGCGTCGAGGTTTTCCAGGTCGAACACGCCCCACTGGCGTAGCAGCGGCCAAATCACCTCGTCGTGGTGAATACGTAAGTCGTAGATGCCGGCCTGGGCGATCTGCGCGGCCTTGCGGGCAAAGCCGGGGATGACGATTCCCGGCATAGTGAAGGTGATGACTTCGTCGGTGATCGCGCGTAGGGTACCGCCGGGGGAGAGGTCGAGGGCGGCTTTGACGAGGTTGCGGTAGAACACCATGTGCAGGTTCTCATCGGTGGAGATCCGGGCGAGGAGGCGTTCGGCGATGGGGTCCCCGGCATGGCGGCCGGTGTTGCGATGGGAAATGCGAGTGGCGAGTTCTTGAAAGGAGACATAGGCCAGCACGCGCAGCAGCGGCGCCTCCTGGGTGTCGTAGCCGGTTTGCATGACCTGCATCCGGGCCCGCTCCAGCTCCACCGGATCAACCCCGCGGGTCACCAGGAGGTAGTCGCGGATGCAGTACGCGTGCCGCCCCTCCTCGGCGGTCCAGCGATGCACCCAGGTACCCCAGGGCCTGTCGCGGCCGAACGCGCGCCCAATCTCCCGGTGATAGCTGGGCAGGTTGTCCTCGGTGAGGAGGTTGACCTCCAGCGCGGTCCGGGCGATCGGGGACAGCCGCGACTGCTCGGGGTCCCAGGGTTCCCCGCCGAGGTCCGCGTAGTCGCGGCCCAGACTCCACGGCACGTACTCGTGCGGCATCCACTCCTTCGCGGCGGCGAGGTGGCGGTCGAGGTTCTCGGTAACCACCGGCTCGAGGTCGTGCAGCAGCCGAACGGTGTCCGAGGTCGTCGTCATTGAGGTCCCCAGCAGATCGAGACGGGCCTACCTTGCACTACCGTATCTCGCCCCGCAGCGGCCAGGCCGGCTTGCCCCCAGCCCGGGAGGCCCTCGCGGTAGCTGCCGACGTTGCGGTCGTCGAGACGCCGACTCCATTACCAGCACAGCACCACGCAGACAAGATTGCAGCCAGGATTACTGGGTGGCGCCTCGTTGGGTCGCGACCGCGTCGGTGTAGGTCTGAGTGGTGAGGTCGCTGTCGTCGATCCCTAATTCGTGCAGCACGGAACGTACGACGTCTAAAGCGGTGTGCACGTCATTCGCCTCGGCGAGGGTTTCTAGCTCGAGGAAGGTCCGTCCCGCCAGTTCGGGGACGGTGACGACGGTGGCGAGCAGTTCACGGCCTCCCGCGGTGAACCGGTAGTTCACGCACTGCTTCTCGAAGGAGATGATCTGCTCGACGCCCAGTGCGGTGAGCACGGTGAGGAGCACCTCGGCATCCTCAATCACCGTCTCGTGCTCCGGTTTTGATCCGCTGGCGTGATCCACCGCTGGTTCTTTGAAGGTGAGCAATGCCAGAATCGCCCCGAGTTCGTCGGTAATGGTCCGCACCCGCAGCTCGCGGCCCTGGCGGGTCCAACCCCGATCCGGGTAGTCGAAATAGCGATCGGAGTAGATCACGCGTTTGCTCACCGCTCGCTGCGACAGTGCTGCGTGGAGGCGCTCGGGGTCGCGGACGAGCGCCTTGAGCTCCGCCTCAACCGCCACCATCGCCTCCCACTAGCGGGGATCATGATTACTATGAAGAAGCTCATCAACGATCCCGCTGACGTTGTCTCCGAGGCGCTGCTCGGGATGGCCGCTGCCCACCCTGAGCTGCGCGTCGACCAGCAGCACAAGATTATCTATCGGGGCGGTGCGCTAAAAGCGGGGAAGGTCGGGCTGGTCTCCGGAGGTGGCTCGGGCCACGAGCCACTGCACGGTGGATTCGTGGGACTGGGGATGCTCGACGCGGCCTGCGCCGGTGAGGTGTTCACCTCGCCCGTCCCCGATCAGATTCTCCGGGCGACGAGGGCCGTCGACGCCGGGGCCGGGGTGCTGCACATTGTCAAGAATTACGCGGGCGATGTTATGAGCTTCGAGATAGCCGCTGAGCTCGCGGCCGAATCGGGCCTGCAGGTCCGGTCAGTCCTCATTGCGGACGACGTGGCGGTGCCGAACAGCCGCCATGCCGCCGGGCGACGGGGGGTCGGTCTCACGGTGCTGGTGGAGAAGATCGCCGGTGCCGCGGCTGAGCAGGGCCGCAGCCTCACCGAGGTCGCCAAGGTCGCCGGGAAGGTCACCGCTGGGGGTCGGAGCATGGGCGTTGCCCTGACGTCGTGCACGGTGCCGGCGGTGGGCCGGCCGACCTTTGAGCTCCCGGACACCAACATTGAGATGGGTATCGGCATCCATGGCGAACCGGGCCGCCGCCGACTCCCGCTCGCGCCCGCCGCGCAGGTGGCGGAATATCTCCTCGACCCTATCCTGGCCGATTTAGACTTCACCGGTGGGCCGGGCGTGATCGCCTTTGTCAACGGGATGGGCGGTACTCCGCTGATCGAGCTCTATCTGATGTATCACGAGGTGACGACAATCCTTGCGCGGGCGGGGGTGCGCCTCGCCCGGTCGCTGGTCGGGTCCTACCTCACCAGCTTGGAGATGGCCGGATGCTCGGTCACCCTGCTCCGGGCGGACCATGACTTGCTCCAGCTGTGGGACGCGCCGGTGCGCACTCCGGCCCTGCGCTGGGGTGTCTGACCGATGGACGACTCGGTGGACGTGCCCTCGCTGACCCGGTGGATCCAGGAATTCCACCGGGCCATCGCGGTGCATAAAGCTCTGCTCACCCAGCTCGACTCCGCCATCGGCGACGCTGACCACGGCATCAACCTGGACCGCGGCGTCCAGGCGGTCCTCGCGGCGCTGGATACCCATCCCCCGGCGCAGGTCTGCGAGCTGCTCAGAGACGTGGCCACGACTGTCCTGAGCGCGGTGGGTGGGGCCAGCGGCGCGTTGTACGGCACCTTCTTTCTGCGCATGGCGACTGCGGCGGGACCGCAGCCAGCGCTGGGAGGCGTAGCGTTCGCCCAGGCGTTGCGAGCTGGTCTGCAGGGAGTGGCCCAGCGGGGCAAGGCGGTCGTGGGGGACAAGACGATGGTCGACGCGCTGGCCCCCGCCCTCGACGCGCTGGATGCTGCGCTGGCCGAAGGCGCTGGGCTGGGCCCGGCGCTGCACCGGGCGGCCGTCGCCGCCCAGGCTGGGCGCGACGCGACCGTACCGATGCTCGCCCGCAAGGGCCGGGCGAGTTTTCTCGGCGAGCGCAGCATCGGCCATCAGGATCCCGGCGCGACGTCGGCCGCGTTGCTCATCGCAGCGGCTGCCACGGTGTTCGGGGACCCAGTGTTCGCGGATCCGGGGTTTACGGACACAGTGGGATGAGCGCGCTGGTCGGCATTGTGGTCGTCTGCCACAGTCGGGCTCTGGCCCGGGCGGCGGTCGCGCTGGCCCGGGAAATGATGCCTGGCTCGCCGGTGCAGATCAGTACCGCCGCCGGCCTGGACGACACCACCTTCGGGACCGACGCCCAGCAGGTCGTCCACGCCATCACCACCGCCGACACCGGGGCGGGCGTTGTCGTCTTGATGGATCTCGGCAGCGCCGTGCTCGCCGCGGAACTCGCGCGGGAGTTGCTCGACGACGACGCCCGTGACCGGGTGGTGCTGTGCGCCGCCCCGCTCGTCGAGGGTCTCATTGTCGCGGCAGTCGCTGCGGCGGGGGGCGCCACCCGGGATGAGGTGGCGGCTGAGGCGGCGGGAGCACTGGCCGGCAAAATCGACCTGCTGGCTCCCGCCAGCGCGCCTGAATTGCTGGCTCCCGCCAGCGGGGCGGAGTCGGAACCGGCCGCCGGTGAGCTCGTCGGTGCCTTCACCGTGGTGAATCCGCACGGGCTGCACGCCCGTCCCGCGGCTCGGATCGTCCATGCGGTGCGCAGCCTGCCCGCGCGAGTCCAGCTGCGCAACCGCACCACCGGCTCGGCCTGGGTGCCCGCAGCAAGCCTATCGAAGATCACGACGCTCGGGGCGCGGTGCGGACACGAGGTGGAGATTCGAGTCTGCGGGCAGCAGGCGCAGGAGATCCTGGAGCGCCTGCTCACCCTCGCCGCGCGCGGCTTCGACGAGATACCCACCGACGATCCCACCACCGACGATCCCACCACCGACGACCCCACCCGGCGCTGCGCCCGGCCCGCGTCTGGCGGAATCGGGATCGGCCCGGCGCGGCGCCGACCGGCCACGCCGCCCGAGGTGCTGCCTGCCCGCAGCGATGACCCGGCGCAGCAGTGGCGCCGTCTGGAGGAAGCCATCGCCGCGGTGCACGACGAGGGCCAGCGGGTGCGGGCCCGCGCGGCTCATGAGCTGGGACAGGCCGCCGCGGCCATCCTCGACGCCCAGCTTCTGCTGCTGGAGGATCCCGCGCTGCACGAGGAGGTCCGCTGCTTGTTACAGGGCGGGCAGGCCGCCGCCCCCGCCTGGTCGGTGGCCCTCACCCGGATCGCCGAGGAGATCGCCGCCCTGGGAGACCCGTACCTGCCAGCGCGCGCCGCCGACGTCCGGGCGGTCCGTGACCAGGTGCTCCGCAGGCTGCTCGGCAGCGCCAGTACCGTGGGCTCCGCCGCGACGTCGGCGGGCGTGCTTATCGGCACTGATCTCACCCCGGCCGAGGTCGCTGAGCTCGATCCGGCCCAGGTCAGCGCCGTGCTGATGGCCTTCGGCAGCCCCACTGCCCACAGCGCGATCCTGCTGCGGGCCCGGGGCATCCCGGCCATCGTCGCGGCGGGGCCCGCGGTGCTGGACATCGCCGAGGGCACCCCGGTCGCGGTGGACGGCGCCCGCGGCGAGTTCGTCATCGACCCGGGCGCTGATGTCCTAGAGGCTTTTCGCGCCCGCGCCGCCGAACGTCTGAGGCGAGCGCGCTACGCCAGCGCCCACGCGGGCGCACCCGCCACCACCAGCGACGGTGTTGCCGTGCTCGTCGGCGCCAACATCGGCGCTGCCGAAGACGCCCTGGCCGCGGCCGAGTGCGGGGCCGACCTGGCCGGCCTGGTCCGGACCGAATTTCTGTTCCTTTCTCGCCCGCAGGCCCCCGACGCCCAGGAGCAGGAAGCCCACTACCGGGCGATTGCGGAGTCCCTCGGTGGGCGGCGGATCACCTTGCGCACCCTCGACGTCGGGGCGGACAAGCCGCTGAGCTACCTTCCGCTGCCCGCCCAGACCAACCCGTTCCTCGGTGTCCGCGGCATCCGGCTGTCCTTGGCCCGCCCGGAGCTGCTCGCGCAGCAGCTGCTCGCGATGGTGCGCCTCGCACACGACGTGCCGGTGAGCGTGCTCTTCCCCATGGTCAGCACCCTGGAGGAGGTGTGGCGGGCCCGCAGCCTCCTCGACGAGGCGATCAACCGCTCGGGGCGGTCCCGGCCACCCGGCCTGCGGGTCGGAATCATGGTGGAGGTGCCGGCGACAGCGCTGCGGGCCGCCACCTTCGCTCCGCACGTGGATTTCTTCAGCATCGGCACCAACGACCTCACCCAGTACGCCCTCGCCGCCGACCGCGGCAATGCCGCCGTGGCCGGGCTCGCTGACCCGCTCGACCCCGGCGTGCTGCGCCTGATCGACGCGGTCTGCGCCGCTGCCGGCGGGCAGGTGCCCGTCGCGGTCTGCGGGGAGATGGCCGCCGACGCCCGCGCCGCCGCCGTGCTCGTCGGCCTGGGTGTGCGGGAGCTCAGCGTCACACCCCGGGTCATCCCCGCGATCAAGCAGGCTGTGCGAGCCCTGGATAGCGGTGCCGCCGCCGACCTCAGCGCGCGGGCGGTGGCGGCCGAAAGCGCCAGCGCGGTCCACAAGCTGCTCACCGCCGAAGCGTTCGCCCCCGGCGGGACGGAAGAATGCTCCGTGCTCCCCATGGACGCTACGCCGACCCCTACTAGGAGGCAGAATCTTGCCCACCCCGAATGATCAGTTCCGGGATCCGCGGGCGCGCACCGCCTCCCTTACTTACCCGGCTGTACCAGCGCTGGCGGCGTGGCCAGAGCCCGGCGTGCGCTGGGAGATGGCGTGCGGGGTGGCTGTCCGTGAACTCGACGTTACCGACGTTTTGGGGTGCCGTTTTAGGTCGGTCTGGTCGAGTTCACGGCGCGGAACCCCGGGGCGCGGGCACCTCGCGCTGCTTCAGTCAGTGAGCGCGCGTAGGTGAGAAGAGGTCGTTGAATCCCGGACGGGAGGAGTCGTCGATTTCCACGGGGAACGTTGTTCCACGGCGTTCCACGGCCACGTCAGCGACCACATCACGGCCGGTATGTAAGCCCGCTACCAGGTCCTGCCCCCAGCCCAACCAGGGTCTCGATGAGCGCTGGCCCGTTATGCTCCCAGCATGGTCACGAGCGAGGGGGAGCGGTGATGATGATGGGGTCTGGGGAGGAAAATCTGCTCGGCAAGCTGGCGGGCAACACGCCTCTGGTGGATCCGGGGTTATTGGCGCGCCCGGAGGTGCGCGCCGCGCTGGCCAGCCATGACATCGGGACGCTGTTCCGCGTGCTCAACGCCACCGGGTGGAGCCAGCGGGGGATCGCTGGAGCGACGAAGATGCACCAGTCAGAGGTCTCAGAGATCATCAACAAGGGTCGGCAGGTGACCACCCACCAGGTGCTGATGCGGATCGCCGACGGACTGGGCATTCCC
>JAFAPC010000031.1 GCA_019247305.1 Pseudonocardiales bacterium | reverse complement strand
CAGCAGCGGGTGGCGATCGCCCGGGCGCTGATCAATGATCCGGCGTTGCTGCTGGCCGATGAGCCCACCGGCAACCTCGACACCGCCTCCAGCGCCGAGATTATGAAGTTGCTCGCGGCGCTGAATGAGGCCGGTCGCACGGTGGTGCTCATCACGCACGAAGAGGAGATCGCCCGCTTCGCCAAGCGGATCGTGCGGCTGCGCGATGGGCGCATCGTCAGTGACCAGATGCAGCCGGACCGGGTCAACCCCGATCAGGTCACCCCGACCGCCGCACCATGACCGCCGCACCATGACCGTGAGCCCGCCGGGCACCGGCCACGACGCCGTAGCGGCCACCTCAACCGTCGAGGACGTAGCCTGCGCCGCGCACTGTGCGGATCCGGTCGGGGCCCAGCTTGCGGCGCAGGTACCCGATGTAGACCTCCACGACGTTGGAGGACTTTGGCTGGCCCCAGACCGCCGTCGTCAGCCGGTCCTGGGAGACCGGCTGGCCTGGCCGGCTGGCCAAGGCGACCAATAGAGCGTATTCGGTCGGTGACAGCGTCACCAGCCGGCCGGCGACGCTGACCAGCCCGAGGGCGGTGTCGACGGTGACCATCCCCGCGCGTAGCACGCTCCGCTGCGCTAAGGAGTGATCGCAGACCCGCAGCCGCAGCCGGCTGACCAGCTCCTCCACCGGAAACGGGGTGGTCAGATAGTCGTCCAGACTGCTTCGCAGCAGCGACACGGTCTGCTCCCGCTGCTCGCGGGAGGTCAGCGCGATGACCGGGAGATGCGGTGCGATCCCGCGCAGCTCGTCAAGGAAGATCTGCGGGTTCGGGCCGGCCAGCGCGACATCGAGCACGATTGCCGCCAGGGTGTGCGCGCGGGCCGCCTCCAGCACCTCGGGGACAGCATCCAGGGTCCGGGTCGCAAACCCGGTGGACCGTAACGCATGCAGCACCCGGCTCGTTGTGTGGCGCAGCGGCACCATGAGAAGAACCGGATGCCTTGATCTATTCGGGGGTCCCGGCGGGGGGCCCCAAGAAGGCTCGCGTGATGTCTGATCGGGCTGCATCGGCGGCAAGGCTGCCGCGCCGCGCGGCGTTGGGCAATCGATGAGCGGCAAGACTACCCAACCGGTCCAACCCCTGACGGAGTGTCGTTGAGGGCGCTGCCCGGCATTTGGAGTAACGCGCGGGCCATTCGGACTAATCTGTGGGCACTCGTCGCCCCCCACGGCCGGGTTGGCGAGCGCCGGCAGGTAACGCTCTCAGATTGTGCCAGGGAGACCCCCGCTGCTCCCTACGGTTCCGGCCGTGCGACACCACCTGGAACGAACGCTGTGGGCAACAGCCTTCCTCGCCGTGCTGCTGGCACCGGTGCTGCTGGCACCCGTGCTGCACGGCCCCCGAATCCGGAATGGCTCCTCGCTGCTGTCTGAGCTCTCCGTCGGGATGGGGCTGCTCGCTACCTCGATGCTGGTCTGCACGGTCGTGCTGCCGTCTCGGCTGCGTTCGCTGACCCGCACGTTCGGCATCGAAGGAGTGCTCGGTATCCACCGATTCGTCGGGTTGGCCATCACCTTGCTGGTGGGCTTGCACGTCGTCCTGGTGGTGGCGGCGAACCCGGCGAATGTGGCCCTGTTCGACGTCGTGCACGCCCCGGACCGGGCTCGCGCGGCGCTGGGCGCCACGGTGGCACTGGGGGCGTTGATCGTCCAGACGGTGCTGCGCAGGCGGCTGCGGCACCGCTACGAGGTGTGGCGTTGGGTGCATGTGGTGCTGGCCGCCGCGGTGCTGGTGCTCAGCGGGCTGCACATCTGGTGGCTCAACCACCTGGTCCGGGACGCCGCGATGCGGGCCTTATTCACCGTCCTCGCGGTGGGTGTGCTGGTGGTGCTCGCGTACCGATGGGTGTGGCTGCCGCTCCGGGGCACCCGCCGCGAGTATGTGGTCCGCGAGATCCGGCCAGAGACCCCCACCGTGAGCACCCTGGTCCTCGAACCCCGGCGCAATGGTGCCCGGCGGGGCTACCGGAGCCTGGCGTTCGCCCCTGGCCAGTTCGCCTGGCTGCGCCTGCACCCGTCGATCTGGGCGCAGGAGCATCCCTTCACCATCGCCTCCAGCGCTCACCTCGGGTTGTGGACCGAGTTCACCATCCGGCACAGCGGTGATTTCACCCGCCAGCTTCGCCTGCTGCGACCGGGTAGCCCGGTATGGGTCGATGGCCCGCACGGCGCCTTCACCCTCGACCTGCATCGCACCACCGGCCTAGTGATGATCGCCGGGGGAGTCGGCATCACCCCGATGATGAGCATGCTTCGGACGCTGGCGCATCGACGCGACCGGCGCCCGCACCGGCTGCTGATGGTCGCCCGGACCATCGACGATCTGCTCTTCCGGGCAGAGATCCGGCGACTCCAGCAACGGCTGGATCTCACCGTCGTCGAGCTGCTCCGCCAGCCGCCACCGAGCTGGACCGGCGCGTCCGGCACGGTCGGTGCGGAGCTGCTCACCGCACTGCTGCCCGGCGAGTTCCGGCGCAACCAGCTCGACTACTACCTCTGCGGGCCACCTGCCCTGGTCACCGATGTGCTGACCGTGCTAGAGGAGCTGGACATCCCGCAGCCGCGGATCCACACCGAGCAGTTCGATTTTGTCTAAACCCGAGAAAGGTTGTGCTGTGCGTTCCCCGGTACCCCGATTCGTCCGATGGGCCGTCGCCCTGGCCGTGATTGTCGCGCTGACCGTCACGGTGTTCCAGTACTGGGCTACCTCGCAGTACGGGACGGCAAGCGCATACCACAACCCGCAAGGCACCGGATGGACGCAAACGCAGTGGGGCCCGCTGGGGCCGGCGGATCGAGACCTGCTGGTCATGATCCGCCAAGCGGATCTGTGTGGGGGGTCAAGCGGGCGGCAGGCCCAGCAACAGGGCAACAGCGTTGGAGTCCGGACCATCGCCAAGCGCATCGGCGCCGACAACGGTGACCTGGACAATCAGATCCGCTCGGTCGCCGGCAAGCTCGGCGTGCCGCTGCCCGACCAACCCACGGTAGCCCAGCAAAGCTGGCTGAGGGAGCTCTCCGGGCGATCCGGCCCCGACTTCGACCGCACGTTCGCGCAACGGCTGCGCGTCACCGACGGTGAAGTGCTTCCGGTCATCACCAGCGTACGGGCTGGCACCCGCAATGAGTTGATCCGCTCGTTTGCGGCCACCGCCGCGGTGCTCATCAACCGGCACATGGAGTACCTGGAACGCACCGGGCTGGTCGACTACTCCAGATTGCCCGAGCCGCTGCCCCCCGCCGAGAGCGTCCCACCCGCTAGCCAGCAACAGCACATTGACCAGGTTGTCAACGCCGCGGCAGCCCCCCCGCCCGGCTCCACCGGCGGCAATGACGTGACCGCTCTGGTCGCCGCCTTAATCATGATCGCCGCGCTGCTCGTCGCCCTCGGCCTGCTAGGAACCGCCGGGCGACGGGTTCGGCAGGCTGGCGGGGTTCGGCAGACCAATGGTCCCCAGCACCGTGGTTCGTCTCGCCGGCCCCCGCAACGCCGACACGCCGCCCAGCGTTGGTAGCCACTGGCTACATTCCCCCGCCCACCGCCGAACGACAAGCCCGATTCGCCCTGGACACCGCCCACGCGTGGCACCGCTTCGGCGATCCCCGCAGGTGCTACCGTGCGCTCCACGCCGCCCGAACACCTCGCCCCCGAAGAACCGCGCCGCCCATCCGTGCGGTCGGTGGTGCCCGGGCTGCTCCGCGCTCCTGGCCCCATGCCAGCAGACCTGCGAGAGTTTGCCAGGCGGAGCGGGGCGACCGCGTAAACGCGGGCGGTCGCCGCAGCCACCCGCCGCTGGTTCATCGCCCGTTCTGACGGCTGGCAGGGCGTCAATGAGCTAGCTGCCACGGCGCTCGTCGTCCCGAACCCGGAGTTAACGCCGGCTCATCTGTCGCTGCGGACCTCATCATCTGTATCGACCACAGTGCCCTCTCGTCTCGGCTTGTGTCGGACAGCCGACATGTACCGCGGTAGACGGCACCCTCGACGGCCACCCCGATCAGGCCAGCGTCGGTTTCCCGCCCCTCAGCGCCCCCGCCGACGACACATCCCGGTGAGGTGTCCAGGCTGAGATGGAGCAAGGGTAAGGAACTCGCAGGAAGTCGCCGACTACAGCAGGTTGAGCTCCAGTTCCGGGGCGATCCGCCGCAGCCGACCCGGGTCGGCGGTCAGCATGGGCCAGCTCCCGTTGGCGGGCCACCACAATCACCTGTCCGGCGATGGCGTCCCAAGCCCCCGACTCGGCGAGCAACCGGGCGAACGCCCGGGCCTGAGCGCGGGTCAGATCTGCGTGGTGCAGCTGCCACCCACCGGCGCGGCCAGCGCGCTGGGATCAACGACCCTTCCGCCGATCACCCCGCGACAGGGTACAGCTCACGGATGCGCTGCTTACCGGGCCATTTCACGCCAAGAGTGGCATAAACCCGCCGGTAATCGCCGAGTCCCGGCTTACCGCCGAGACCCTCGGGGATCTCGGCGAGAACGCGGTCGGCGAGGGCTTTCTGCTGCGGGCCCAACGGGACGCCGGGCTGCGGCTCTCAAGGCTCCGGACTGTCGAGGGCATCCACGCGGGGAAGCCTAATCGACCCCGCGCTGCGCGTGTTCTCCTACTCGGCGTCCCGGTAGTTTTCGCGCAGCAAGGTCAGATCAGACGCCGTGATCGCTATGACGGACCGCCGGTTACGTCGCTTCTACTAAGGAGAACGAAGGTTTCTGGACTACCTTTCTGCGTACTGGGATCATGCGTGAATGTAGGCCAGTTTGGGGTCGTCGAAGAATCCGCGAACGATTTCAGGGCACTTCTTGAGTCGTTCCAGGGCGTTCACCGCGACCGCCTTGAGTTCGTCCCTGGTCAGCGGCACAGCCCGAGCGATCCTGTCGTACTTGACGTTTTTGTTAACCCATTCGTCCGGGTTCAACTCGGGAGAATAGGGTGGAAGAAAGAACAACTCCAGTTTTCCCTCTGTACTGGTGACGTACTGTGTGACGATGGTCGCCTTGTGGACGGATGAACCATCAACTACCAGGAAAATAGGAGTCTCGACATCATGGAGGAGGCTGTCAAGGAACTCAATGAATCGCTCGGCGTTCATCGGCCCTTCGTGGACCTGGAAACTCAGTTCCCCTCGCTGCCCGATCGCCGAAACCATTTTGACCGCGTGGCGCACCGCTGACCCGGTCACGACAGGGGTCTGCCTCACCGGTGCCCAGGTGGTGCCGGCGTGATAGTCGGTCCGTACCGACGCCTCGTCGGCGAACAGGATCGTCGCGCCCACCGCCGCCGCATGGGCTTTGATCGCCGGGTACTCTTCGCGTTTCCACTTCTCCACCCGTTGCGGGCCTGTTTCCATGACCGGTACAACGGCCGCTGTGGTGACATCCCCAGTTTTTTGAGTATCCGCCCCACCGTGACCAAAGAGACATCCTTGGCGAAAACCTTTTTGATCAAGTCTCTGATCAAAGCGCGAGTCCACAACGCTACACCGAAACTGTAGGCTCGCGGATCCTTCCCGTTGATCATAGTGTAGAGGCGGATCATCTCACTGTCATCACAGTCGGGCGACCGGATGCAAATTTTGTGGATAGCGAAGCGAGCCCACCCTCACGATATTTCGAGACCCAACCGAAGACCGACGATCGACCCACATTCAAGATCTCCGAAATCTGGTCAGCCGTGAGTCCGTTATCGTACATCTGGATAGCGGTGAACCGCTCCTCGTTGGTCGCCCTGCGACCTTTCTTGGCCATACCGCAAGTATCGCACAATACTGCCCAAATGTTCAGAAAGTAACGAACTCATTAATAGCTTAGCTCCCGGTCTTCCGCCACAACACAAGTGGATCTCGAACGACGCCAGACGACCCGCGCCCACACCGCGCGCTCGCATAAGTCAGCGTGAGCTCACACGCCAAACACCAAGTCCCCCGACCAAGCCCACATATGATCAAATCCTCGTCCAACACGAAGCCCCTCAGCACGAGCATTCACCGATTTGATAAGACCCACAGCCAGCTAGGTCACCGGCATCGACCAGGGTTTGCGCAGCAACGGCGACCGCGAGTGCCACGGTCAGCACTCTTGACTCGTGCGCTGCCCTATTTGTGGCGACGAGTTCAGTGCCGATCTCGCGCGGGGTTTGTCCCTCGCGCAACGCCTGTCGTACGTCATCGAGCCGATCCCGTAGCAGATCGATCTCTTCGAGGCCACCGAGTGAGTAAAACTCGTCCGGAATGGAACGGAAACCGATCAGGAAATCCTGAAGTACCCGCTCAGACGAGTGAGCAGTGAACGCTGCTGGTTGATACCTGTGGTCGATGTTTAGCCGGCGTGCGGTCATGATGTGCTGAAAAGTGCCTTCGCCGGGATGGCGAAGCTTGAGGGTCGCGCAATAGAAGTGTGTGTTTTTCGCATCGTCGGTACCGCGATGTAATTGTTGGAGGATCTCGTCGTTGGTGAGTTCCGGGTTCAGCGCCGTGGCGTTCTTTGCGGTCATGCTGTGCCGGATGGTTAATGGTAGTTGTGCATCGGTCACGACGAGCACGTCGCAGCGTGTGCCAAACAGTTCCTGCAATTCTTGAAGTGCCGCCGGAGCGAATTCATCTCCGACCGACTCGAATCGCATGATCAGCTCGCGTTTGGACATTTTGGACAGTGACGCGGCGAACTTGCGCCACAGACTCCGGATCAGGACTCGGCCGTCGGGACCGCCGTTTCCGGCGACCGGGTAACTGATGTGCTCCGGAACTGGTAGACCAGGCAGGTTGGCGATCACCGTGTCAACAGAGGAGTCTATCAAAAACTGCTCGAGATCCACTGCCGAAGCGCTCAGTGTCTCGGTGACCCCGTTGAGTTCGCCGGTGAGCTTAGTCGCTTCGGCGGCATCGGACACGACATCGATGGCCGTGACCGTCTGCGCCGTTTGGGCTGCTGCTGCGCTGGCGATCCCGGAGCCGCAGCCCACGTCGAGCACTCGGCCGCGCGGGCAAGCGGCCAGCACCGCGTCGGTGAAGCGAAGCCCGTCGGAACCGAGGTATACGTTAGCAGAGGAGTGACCATATCCGCTTCTGGCCACTCCGGCGATGCCGCGGAACGACGTTAGCCGCCATACTGGGGTCCAGCGATCGCCGGTGACATCACGGGCGATGAGACCATTGCTTTCGAGACTCTCGGCGACCACGGTGTCCAGGTGGGCAAGCGGCACGTCTTGACCGAGATGCAGCAGCGCGATGAGGTAACGCACCTGGTCATCGAGACAATGTACCTGGTGCAGGATGGTCGGATCAAGCCACGGGTTCCAAGAATACAGCGAGTTAGCGCGGCCACGCTCGATGATGTCATGCCAACCCAGTCGGTGCAGCAGACGATTGACTGTCGGTAGGTCATAGGTCATATCGGGTGGGGTCCTTTCAGTGTAGGAGATAACCCCAGAGTTCGCGGGAGCTGTGGTGTACATCAGGACACTTCTCGCTGTTGGGCAGGTGTCGTCTGCTTGGGCAACCACCGGGCGGTCACAGCGGCAAGCGCCAGCATCGGCACCGACATCAGTGACAGGAGCTCTGGAACCGAGAACCAGTTACCGCCAATCCCGAAGAACCCGAAAAACCCAAGAGTGAACACCTGTGAGCCGAAGCCGGCAACCGAACCGATGGTGGCCCGGCTGCGCCCCTCGATTGAGTCCTGTAGCCGCGCTTCGGCCAGTACGAAGGCAAAGCGGTACATCGCGTAGAAGATGCCGATCCCGACAAAACCGATAACCTTCTCCGACAAGGATCCGGCCGCAAAGAGCACCACGCTGACGCCGAACAGGACACCGATCGTGCGTGGCGTCACCGAAGACCACTTCGCCGCTAGGGCACCGCCGAGACTCATGGCTGCCCAGGGGATCAGCATCAGTAGCGACACGTAGTCGGTGTTCACGCCGGCGGCCCTTGCCTGTAGTGGCATGTATTCGTCGAAGTTCACCACCGTAGTGAGGGCGGCTACTACAAGAAGTAGACGTACGAGGGTTCCCTTTCTTTGAATTTCGGTTAACCCATCGCGCAGGCCGGTCACGTACTTGTCAGGGGTTTCCGTGTCGTCAGATTTCTTGGTTGTGGTCTGATGTGGAATTGTTAGCAATATCGGGATACTCAAAAAGCAAGCTAGTGCACTGATCCAGCCGGTGAGCTGATAGCCACCGACCTCCATGAATATCGGAGTGAATATCATGCTTGAGGTGACTGCGATGTTGCCTAGCATTGCCGAGAACCCCATCACCTTCACATAACGTTCGGAAGCACCGAGCGCATCGAGTTCAGTGTAGACCAATGCTTGCCATGCGCCGGAGGTGAATGCTGTAGAAATGCCCCACAGCACGAAACCGACGGTGTAGCCCGCGAAAGACGGCACCAGGCTCCACAGCGCGAACCCCACACCGCGCAGCCCGGTGGCGATCGCTACGAGAAGGTGTCGCGGCATGTTGTCAGCGATGACCCCGGTCGGGATCTCGGCAAAGAAACTGGTGATCGTCCACACTGTGAACATCGCCGCGATTTCGCTGAGTGTGAGCCCAGAGTCCTGAAACATCAGAATGTATACCGCGTACAGTGGAATGAACTCGTCTAAGAACGAGTAGGCGTATATCCGTCGGGTCAGGGCGCGGGTGTGTACCTGAATGTTGTAAGTCAAGAAGCCATGCCTTTTCGGATCAGGAACGGACCTATGGCGAGTGCATCCATCGGACACCCGTAGAAGGTAGCCAGGGCGTCGCTGGGACTGCCAACGATCGGTTCATCGCGTCCGTTGAATGAGGTGTTAAGTACCACCGGGATTCCCGTCCGCCGTTGTACTTCGGTGAGCAGGTCGTGGTAGAGTGGGTTCATTTGCCGGGACACTGTCTGCGGGCGAGTAGTACCATCGACGTGGATCACGGCCGCTAGTGATGCGACATATTCCTCCGGCACTGGCGTCGTAACGATCATGTACGGTAGCGGCTCGGTGAGGCCAAGCAACTCCTGTGCTGCCTCTTCGTGCAGACTGGGTGCGAACGGCCGCCATAGTTCGCGGTCCTTGATCGTGACATTGATGCGGTCCCGGTTGGACTCGGGCTGCGGTAGTGCCAACATGCTTCGCTGGCCAAGCGCGCGCGGTCCGACCTCGCTTCTGCCTTGATACCAACCCACCACGGCGCCACGTTCGAGCAGCTGCGCGGTGTCGGCGGTGATGTCGTCGGACTGCGTGTACGCAACACCGGAGCGGTCCAGCACGGTGCGGATGTCATCGGGTGAGTATGATGGACCCCACGCGATCGTGCCCGTCATGGGGGCAACGGTTTCACCTGTCTCGACCGCCACATGCACGGCCGCGCCGAGGGCGACTCCCTGATCGCCAGCCAGTGGTTGCACGAAAAGATCTTCTACTTCGGGGAGCCGCGCGAGCTTGCCGTTGAGCGTCGCGTTGAAGCCAACCCCTCCGGCCAGTGTCAGGAATCGTTCCCCAGTGCTGGACAACAAGTCCTTCGCCATCGCGATCACGCAGCGTTCCAAGACGTTCTGGGCGGTGGCTGCAAGGTCGCGGTACTCAAAGGGATCGCGCGGTGGGCGGGTACGCAGCCGAGAGCGAAGCGGGTCGTAGTGCGGCGTAGTGCCGGTATTCGGCGGATCTGGCAGTACTTGTGCCAAGTGCTCCAGCCACCGCGTCACGGTGTCCTGTTCCTCGTCGGTGCGTCCGACGGAGATCAGCTCCTCGGGGATGATGTCCAGTTCGTAGCCGTTACCGGTGTGTCGAAAACCGGCTATGCCCTCCTCACGCACCCGGCCGTGCGGAGCAAGGCCCATGAGCTTGCCAGCGGTCGCCGCGCCGAGCCCGGAGTACTGGCAGACCGCGTCATAGAAATATCCCAGCGACCACGACGGGGATACGCTACGCACCGGCTTGATCTTGCCGTCGATACCGGTGGCCAGCGTTGTGCTTTCGTTTTCACCCTGCCCGTCAAGGACCAGGATCGAGGTTCTCCCGTGTCCGGACAGGTAGTATGCACTTGCCGCGTGTGCCAAGTGATGGTTGATGAAGACCAGCCGAGGATCGCGGGTTCGCGGAAAAAACTTGCTGGGAAAAAGAAATTCTATCACTTCGGCGTCGGTGCCCGGCCATGTGACGTTGCGACGCGCTAAGAGTTCTGGCATGTCCCAGCCGTGCGCGATGACGTCGATGTCCTCAAATCGCAGGCCGGCCTGGTGCAGGCATGATGCGACGGCATTGTGCGGAGATACACCATAGGCGTGCTTGCGCCGGATGAATCGCTCCTCTTCGGTGCAGGCCGCAATCGTTCCATCGATGAGTAGACAAGCTGCGGCGTCGTGGCTTGCTCCTGGCCAGCCGTTAATTCCGAGTATATTCATAGCTTGCCCCTTCCGACAGTAGCGGGAGGATAAGTCTGGACAGGTGGTTGTGTTTGTGTAATACCGTGTTGAGCGCCGCGATCTGTTTGGTGTTTTTGGTAAAACTAGCTCCGGTGTTGGGATTCGAATGGTAATGATTAGCGTCCCGGAGTCGAAACTGGTCGGTATCTGCGCCTGCCAGTATTGGTCCAACAGTGGATGCTCGATCCAGGCGCGCACATAGGTTGTGACTGGATCGGAGAGCTGAAACGCAGTGGATGGCTCGTGGTAAACCCGCTCGATGTCGCCAAGCAGCTCCGCTACGCCGATACCTTTGGTGACTAACAGATCGCACAGTGCCCAACGTAGAAGAAAACCGAGCTGGAACGCATCGCCGGGATAGCCCCAGCTGCGGTAAAGGTCGGTGGCCGTGACGTCTGGTGCGAGCGTCGGAAGCTCGATTTCGGTTGATCCGGCGGCGTGCCACTGCGCGAGACCGTCATAGGCGCGGCTGAACATGTCGACCGAACCATCAGACCACGGCTGCTCCGTGATCCAGCGAATGGTCTCGACGCCGTTGGTGGCTTCACAGAGGAAGGGGGTGAACCGTCCATCGGAACCGTTTCGACCGCAGACGGCCTGGACCACGACGTTGTATCCGAGTTCGGTGAGTCGGCCGATGTGCAGTGCGGCCCCGCCGGCGTCTTCGCCCCGGTCGCATGGGGTGCAGCGGAGCAGGGTGGGCATCGCTGTTCGGCTATCTGGCCGGTACAGATCGCAGGACAGCTCCACCCCGTCGGCCATGGTTGTTCGGAGGCCGCGCTGGATGGTCACACGCTGTGCCGACTTCACTGCTTCGCCTTGCGGGTGAAGATGGGGTAGGTAAAGGCGTTACCGCCAAAGCTGCGCTTGAACCGGTTGATCCCGGAGACTTTGTTATCCAGCGAACCGGTGGCAAGTCCGGACAGGTCGAAGATAGCCTTGCCATGCCCGCCGGCCCAGCGCATGGCCTCGAGGTAGACGAAATGCAGCGGGCCGACTTGGCGGTAGTCCGGATTGGTCGCAACATACCGGGCTTCGATGCCATTGGCATGCACCAAGCACACCGTGCCGGCGGCAACGGTGTCGCCGTCTAGCGCCACCATCAGGTGCGCGTGCGGGCCAGCAAGGTGGGCCGCAAGCAGCTCGCG
>JAFAPC010000026.1 GCA_019247305.1 Pseudonocardiales bacterium | reverse complement strand
GAGTAATTGTCAAGACCTGTGGATCAAGATCTTTAAGCGGCTGCCGGGATGTCCTCCTCGACCTGGTCCGGTGAGCTGCTGGCAGTGACTGGTGATGGCTCGCCGGGACGCTCGACCAGCTTGCCATTGACGAATGTCGCGCCGGCGCGGACGAGCGCGACTAGGTGAGGGGCGTTGACCATCCGCCAGCGTCGCTGCGCGGACTCGATGAGCTTGAACGCCATCGCCAGGGCGGCGGACTTGGACCCGTGGCCCTTGGTGACCTTGGTCCGCAGCCTGACCGTGGCGAACGTGGACTCGATCGGGTTGGTCGTGCGCAGGTGCACCCAGTGCTCGGCCGGGTAGTCATAGAAGGCCAGCAGCTCGTCCTCGTCGCCGGTGACCTTGGCGGCGGCCTTGGGGAACTTGGCCCCGTAAGCGGCAGCGAACGCCTTCACCGCGGCGCGGGCGTGGTCCTTGTCCTCGGCGTTCCAGATCTCCGCGAGGGCCTTCTTCGCGCCCGGGTGCGCGGACTTCGGCAGCGCGCCGAGCACGTTGGCGATCTTGTGAAACCAGCAGCGCCGGGTCCTGGCCTGCGGGAACACCTCGCAGACCGCCGTCCAGAACCCCAGCGCCCCGTCCCCGACCGCCAGCACCGGGGCGCGCATGCCCCGCCGGGAGCAGTCGCGCAGCAGGTCGGCCCACGACTCCGCCGACTCCCGGTAGCCGCCGGCCAGCGCGACCAGCTCCTTGCGCCCGTCGGCTCGCACCCCGATCATCACCAGCAGGCACAGCTTGCCCTCGCCCAGCCGGATGCCCAGGTGGATGCCGTCTACCCATAGGTACACGTAGTCCGCGCCGGACAGGTCCCGGGTCATGAACGCCGCGGCCTCGGCCGTCCACGTCTCGGTCAGCTTCGTGACCGTAGATGACGACAGCCCGGCGCTGCTGCCGAGGAACTGGCCGAGCGCGGGCACGAAGTCCCCCGACGACAGACCGTGCAGGTACAGCAGCGGCAGCACCTCGCTGACCCGCGGGGTCTTGCGCGCCCACGGCGGCAGGACCGCCGAGGAGAAGCGCATCCGCTCGCCCGTGGCTGGGTCGGTGCGCTTGTCGTTCACCCGGGGCGCGGTGACCTCCACCGCGCCGGCGCTGGTCACCACGGTGCGGGTCTCCGCGGTGCCATTGCGCACCACCAGGCGCCGGCCGTCCTCGTCGCGCAGGTGGGCAAACTGGTCGATGTAAGCGGCGACCTCGGCCTGCAGCGCCGCAGCCAGCATCTGGCGCGCGCCCTCCCGGACCAGCTGGTCGATCAACGACGAGGAACCACCCTGCGCAGGCAACGCGGCAGGCAGGTCAGGGACTACTGTGAGCATGGGTGTGCCTTCCCAGCCGGCGCGGCAACGCCAGCTTCTGCTTGAGAACCTCTACGACTCGATCACCGGGGAAGGTACACCCTCCTTCATGCCCTTCCCGGCAGATCCACAGAGTTCAAGCATTGCTCACGGGCATCCCACCAGGGATATCAAGGGCTTAGAAGTTCCGGGCAATGCGTCCGGGGTAGTGCGTGACGCGAGAAAATATATGCCTGTGACCCGCTGCCAATCGGGATTGACCGGGACGGTTGCTACACGCGGTGGCTACAGGCATCGGCGGCGCTCGGTCCGGTTGCTGCACTTTACTGCTGCGCCGTCCGCGCGTCGTCCACACAGCAAGCATGGACCAACCCTGGCCGACTACGGGCCTCAGATCACGCAGCCACGTTGCACCAAGTAACAGCCGGCTATTGTGATGCTAGGCCCTGCGTATCCCCTCGGATAGCCAGTCCTCAAGGTCGTACCTCTGGTCCTTGCTGCGGCAGTAGATGTCGTACGCGACGCCCGGGGCGGTAATACGCACCATTTTTCGGGTCTTAGCGCCCACTCCGGTGATGTCCCGCAACCGAATCTGGTGGATGCCCCCTCGAGCGTCATCGATGATGAAAGCCTCCCGGGTCAGCGTGCACACCGATGACCCCAGGCGGTGCCCGACGCCGTCGTAGAACATGACACTATCGACATCGAAGGTCTGCATCACCTGCTTAGGCGACCCGTGGCGGATGCTCTCCAGGTTCCCCTCCGCGCGGGCCTTCCTGAGCTTTTCCAGGTCTGCCACCGCAAAGTCGATGTTGGCGGCGGCCCCTGTGGCCAGCCACTGCTCGGCCTCGTCAAACCTGCCGAGCATAAACAGGCATTTCCCGAGCACTGCCTCGCAGTAGCCTGGCACTTCCTCGTGCCTCGGGTCTGCGGCTCCTTTCCTGAGCCACGGTTCTGCCTCCTCGAACCTTCCCTGCTTCATGAGCACGACGCCGAGGTCGACGATCCCGTCGTGGTTATCCGCTTCAGCGGCACGGCGATTCCACTGCTCGGCTCCGGAC
>JAFAPC010000160.1 GCA_019247305.1 Pseudonocardiales bacterium | reverse complement strand
CTATGGCCCCAGCGGGATCTCGCAAACCCTGCTCGGCCAGTGGATGGGCCTGCGCCAACCCCAGGTGAGCCGGATTGAGACCGGCACCCCGATCCGCCACCTCGATACCTTGCAGCACTGGGTTCGGGTGTTGCGCATACCGGCCGAGCTGCTGTGGTTCCGGATGCCGCCAAAGGAGCAGCGTGCCGTCACCGAATCGGCGGCTGCTGATCTCGCCGTGCCGGCCACGAACCGGGGGCGTGAGCCGCTGGCTGGGCAGCAGTTACCCGAGGCGGAGCCTGACGCGGACACCCGTGCGGAGTCCGCCGACGATCCCGAGGGTGACCCGGTGCTCGTCGCCCCCTGGAACCACCGGGGTACCGTCGAGGTAGCGGTCCTGCTGAGCGGTGGTGATGGCCGGGTGAAGCGGCGAGGGCTCCTGGTCTTGACTGGCCCGGCGTTGACTGCTCCCGCGCACCAGTGGCTGGTGCACGAGCCTGGGCCGCTGGTGTCCGGGTTAGCCGGGGGTCGGGTGTCGGGCGAGCTGGTCGGGCGGTTCAGCACCATGGTCGCTGAGCTGCGCCGGATGGATGACGTGGCCGGGGGCGGCGGGGTGCTCGCGATGGCTCAGCAGAGCTTCGCGTCGGTCGCTGGGCTACTCGACCGGGCGCGATATGACGAGCGCACCGGGCTGGGACTGCACGTGGTACTCGCCGAACTGGGACACTTGTGTAGCTGGGCCGCCTACGACGATGGGCACCACGGACTGGCGCAGCGCTTCTTCGTCGCGGGCCTGCGCGCCGCCCATACTGCCGATGACCGGCCGCTGGGTGCCCATATCCTCGCGAACATGGCCAACCAGGCCTCTCGCCAAGGACAGCCCGCCGAGGCGGTGACGTTCATCGAGACTGCCTTAGCCGGGACGCGGGGGCAGGCAACCCCAGCCCTGCTCGCTGAGCTGCACATCCGGCAGGCACAGTCCTTCGCCGCCCTGCGGGACAGCTCGGCCTGTACGGCCGCGATCTCTCAGGCTTGCACCCAGCTTGACCAACTCAAACCCGACGACGACCCACCGTGGCTGTACTGGATGGACCCAGCGGCGATCACAATCACCGCTGGGTCTTGCCTGCTGCAACTCGGTCAGGCTGACCACGCTGCCACAATGCTCAACGAAGGGATCGCCCAGTTCAGCGGGTCATTCGTCCGTGATCGGCAGGTGTATACCACGTACCTGGCTGATGCCCTGGCTCGGCCGGGTAAGCAGCGTGATCTCGAAGCGGCTGCCCGGCTGGGCATTCAGTCGATCGACTTGGCCGAGACCCTGCGCGCGACCCGAGGGGTCGGCCTACTCCGTGACCTCTACGTCCAGATGACGCCGCACGGCAAGGTGCCAGCAGTGCGGGACTTCTTGGAACGGGCTCAAGGGTTTGTGGTCTAGGCGAAATCAGCCTCCACCAGACCCGGGACGACCTCTCTCGTCGAGCTGCCGCTGAATGTCGGCGACGTTGTCGAGGGAGACCGACAGGTCGCGCAGGGATTGGGGAGTGTCGCCGTAGGTGCTCTGAATGCGGCGGCGCAGGTGCAGGGATTCGGTATACGCGGTCAGCGCGTCGTCCAGCTGGCCGCGGTCGCGCTGAATGTTCGCGACGTTGTCGAGGGAGACCGACAGGTCGCGCAGGGATTGGGGAGTGTCGCCGTAGGTGCTCTGAATGCGGCGGCTCAGGTGCAGGGATTCGGTATACGCGGTCAGCGCGTCGTCCAGCTGGCCGCGGTCGCGCTGAATGTTCGCGAGCTTGTTCAGGGAGACCGACAGGTCGCGCAGTGCGGTGGGTGAGTCTGGGGAGCGCCGTACTAGCTCGCGGTGCAGCTCCACCAGGGCTGTGGCGGCCTCCAGCGCAACCTCGTGATCCAGTGAGCCGGACAGGATGCGCAGCAGCGCCACCGTGGTGTCCAGCTCCAGCGGCCGCTGGCCCTCCAGGGCGATCCGGGCGTGCCGGGCGGCCTCGGCCGGCTCGTTCTGGCTGGCCTCCACCTGGGCCAGCCAGGCATGCACGAGCAGCTCGTCATCCGGGCTCGATGCAACATCACGCGCACTAAGGCTCGCTGTTACCGCACGATCGACCTGGCCCGACTGCAACGCGCTGGCCGCCCGCTTCAGCAGCACCTTGACCTCAGGTGAGGGCTGGATGGGGTTGCCCGGCACCGGCGTGAGCTTGCGGCGAACCAGGGACGCAGGGGCAAGCGTGGCGGGTGCGGACGCGGTGGCCTTAGTAGCGGTGTCGAGGGTCGCGGTGAGACTGCGGATCGACCACAGGTCCGGGGCAGTGTCCCGGACCAGCGGCAGCGAATCGGCCGGGCACGCCAGTACCAACGCGGCCGGGTGGATGGCGGCCAGCGCGTCGCGCCGCTCGTTGAGCCGCCGCAGCAGCCGGGACCACAGCCGTACCCGATCAGCCATCGCGGCCTCGCCGTCGAGCACCCAGGTCACGGCGAGATCAGCCGGAGGGGGCGCGAGCAGCTGGCCCAACACGGCGGCCTCACCTGCTCGTTCGGTCAACTTCAGGATGCTGACGTGCTTGACCTGCATGCGGGCTAGGTCGTGGGTGCGGGCCACCAGCTCGGCGACGTCCGGGGCTTGGGCGCCGAACAGCAACGCCAGCCAGAACCCCTCGTGCAGCACGAACTCGGCCCGAAGCCGCTCCCACACGGCCTCGACATCCCGGCGCAGGCTCCGGGTCGCCTGCCGCTGCTCACTCATGGCAGGCCGAGCGCCCTGCGGGCCAGTGGGTGCACCTCGTACCAATCCTGGCCGTTGAGGTGGCCGAGCAGCATGTGGCTCTGCAGTAGCCGGGCCATGAGCGGCACCTCGGACTCCTGGGGGTCGACGGTGCCGTCCCCAGCGGCTACCTGGCGCAGGAACGCCTTCTGCTCTGCCGTCATCTTCATGAAGTCGTGCGCCACCAGGCCGATCGCCTCCTCGACGTGCTCGTCCCGCAGCGGTAGCGTCAACGACCTGCGCAGCGTGAGGTTGACCACCTGACGCAGCAGGGTGAACAGGTCGCGCAGGTGGCCCCCGGACGCCTCGATGACCTGATCGAGCTGCTGGCCGGTGAAGATCTCATCGGCCGGGAGCCGGCGGGCGACGACCTCTCGCAGCTGCGCGATTGTGGTGGCCACGGTGCCTGCGGGCTGGCCGGGGCGCGGCCGGACGTGAGGCACCGGAACGGGCAGCACCCGGGAGTCAAAGGGCAGCGCCCCCGGCGAGATGAACTGCAGGGAGGTGGGCACGGTATAGACCATGTGGTGGGAGCGGAACTTGAGCTTGCTGGCGTGCGTGACGAACAGCGCCTGGACCGACTCTTGCACCGCCACGTCGTTCTCGGTGGTGCCGCGCAGCTTTTCCAGGCCGTCCACGATGAGCACTGAGCCCTGGCCCGGGTCGTCGGCTGGCAGCAGCGTCCTGAGGAAGTCCGCGACCTCCTGGTAGAGCTGGCCAAGATGGTACGTCAGCTTACTGCGCAGCTCCGCCACGACCGATTCGCTGCTCTTCAGCTCCCGCTGCAGCTCAAGCTCGACCGACGTGCCCATGGCCGCGAATTCCACACCGTCCCGAGACACGCTGGCGGACAGACCGGGAACGTCAACGGAGATCCTGAGGCGCTCCAAGAGGCGGCGCAGCCGGCCGACGAACCCAGGCCCGCCCTCCGCGTCGGACATCTCGGGCCCGCCGAGCACGTCATGCGCGCCGAGGGCCAGCGCGATGAGAAATTCGGTGACGTCGATCGGTGAGGACTCGTTGACGTAGGAGCCGATATCGAAGATCGCGACGTGGTAACCGGCGCTTTCCAGTCTGCCCCGCAGCCGGTACAGCTCGGTGGTCTTGCCGGAGCCGGACGGGCCGGAGAGCAGCTGGGTGGTGGTGTCGATGGCGAGCTCGATCGTCGCTCGCAGCTCATCGACCGCAGCCCGGCCCGCTTCGGCCAAGGGAACGTACCGCGTCTCCTTCGGGTCGGCCGGGTCCAGCGGGCCGAGGGTGAGCTCAGCGGACCACTCGCGGAGCTGCTCCCGCGATGGCATCGTCATGGCCGCGATCATAGAAGGTACCCGTGATCTGCTGCAGGTGTTCCTACCCAGCGGAGTACTGGAGAATGCCGTCGAGGACCGTGATGGCGTGCCCGGTCAGGTGCACGCGGTCGCCCTGGACGGCGGTGCGGACCAGGCCAGTGCGGGCGGACGCCTGCAACCCGGTGAGGCTGTCCCGGCCCAGGCGTCTCGACCAGTAGGGGGCCAGGGCGGTGTGGGCGCTGCCGGTGACCGGGTCTTCGGGGATTCCCTGAGCGGGTGCAAAGAAGCGCGAGACGAAGTCGTAACCGCCGCCGGGGCCAGCCGCTGGGGCGGTGGCGATAACCCCGCGGATGCCGTTCCGGCGGGCTAGGTGGGTCAGCGCGGTGAAGTCGGGAGCCAGCGCGCGGACACGTGCCTCCTCGGAGAAGACAGCGAGTAGGTCACCCAAGTCGCCGGTGCCGTAGGCGGTGGTGGGTGTGGCATTCAAGGCCTCGGCGAGGCCGTCGGGGACGGGGATCTCAGTGGTGGGCGCGATCGGGAAGTCCACCGTGATGGTGTCGTCGTCGTGGCTGTGGGTGATTAGTACGCCGCTTCGGCTGCTGAACCGGATGGTGCCGGGGGTCCCTCGGTCGCTACGCAGAGCGTGGGCGGTGGCCAGGGTGGCGTGCCCGCACAAATCGACCTCGACGGTGGGAGTGAACCAGCGCAGTGCCCAATCAGCGTCGGCAGGCTCGGGCAACGGATACGCGAAGGCCGTCTCGGAGAGGTTCATCTCGGCGGCGACCTGCCGCATCCAGCCCTCATCGGGCCAGGCATCGGCTCCAGCAGGCAGACAGCTGCCGGGTTGCCCGTAAACGGCCGATCGGTGAACGCGTCGATGATCCGGATACGCACAAGAAGATCGTAGGCCGACGCTAGTAGTGGAGCGAGGGGCCGGCCAGGAGATATGACTGCAACGCGGTCGTGACATCACGCTCACAGGGGTGTCGTGTGATGGTTGTGACTCACTCATGTGGGTGAGGCGCATCTAGGGTTCCGTCGCTGTTCGCGGCGAGTCTGGACCGAGAGGTGCAGGCGGGCAGCGCACTGCCCGCTCCACGGCGGGACAAAAGCCCGGGAGACCACCCAGGCCCGGCTGCCTGCCGGCCGGGCGCCGTGGACGCGAAAGGTCCCGACGTGGACAACCTGCACACCAACTACGGCCCGCAGGCGCGATACGCCGTCGAGGCGGAAGCGGCGCTGCCCTCGACGGCAGCGGACCAGGAGATCGCCCGGGGCCTTGAGCTGGGCCTGCCTGGCGCGCACTCGATCGTCGACCGGCGGATCCCCACCTTCTCCCGTGGTGAGCTACCGCACTTCGCGGGCATCAACACCTTCCTCAAGGCACCTTATGTCGAGGACGTCCGCCGCTGCGGCGAATACGACGTGGCGGTGCTCGGCGTCCCGTTCGATGGCGGAACCACCTACCGGTCCGGAACCCGGTTCGGCCCCCAGGGTATTCGCACGATCTCCGCGTTATATGGGCCGTACAGTTTCGAACTCGGCGTCGACCTGCGGGAGTCGATCACTATCGCTGACCTCGGCGACGTCTTCACTATCCCGGGCAATATCGAAAAGACGTTCGACCAGATCTCGAAGGCGGTCGGGCACGTTTATTCCTCTGGTGCTTTTCCCGTGGTGTTGGGTGGCGACCATTCCATCGGCTATCCGACCACCCGCGCTGTCGCGGAACACCTGGACGGCCAGCTCGGCATCATCCACTTCGACCGCCACGTCGACACCCAGGAAACCGACCTCGACGAGCGGATGCACACCACCCCGTGGTTTCACGCCACGGACCTCCCCAATGTGCCGCCGCGCAACCTGGTGCAGATCGGCATCGGCGGTTGGCAGGCGCCGCGGCCCGGGGTGGCTGTCGGCCGGGAGCGCGGCACCACGATTCTGACGGTCACTGACTGCGTCGACATGGGCATCGACGCCGCCGCCCAGCGTGCCCTGGACGTGGCGTGGGATGGCACCGACGCGGTCTGGCTGTCCTTCGACGTCGACTGCCTCGACGCCGCGTTCGTTCCCGGCACGGGATGGCCTGAGCCCGGCGGTTTCCTGCCCCGCGAGGTGCTGAAGTTCATCCAGCTTATCGCCGCCCGCCCGCTGGCGGGCATCGAAGTGGTGGAGTGTTCCCCGCCCTACGACAACGCCGAGATCACCGCGCTGATCGCAACCCGGGTCATCTGCGACACTCTCGGCTGCCTGGTGCGCGCCGGTCACCTACCACGAAAGGCGTCCCGATGACTACTCAGCTGCGCACTACGAGCCCGACTGGCGGACCGGACGCCGAGGATCTGCGCCGTATCGGTTACCGGCAGGAGCTGCACCGCCGGCTGGGTGCCTTCTCCTCCTTCGCCGCGGGGTTTTCTTTCGTCTCGATCCTCACCACGGTGTTCCAGCTTTTCGCGCTGGGCTACTCCTTCGGCGGCCCGGCGTTTTTCTGGACCTGGCCGCTGGTGTTCGCCGGCCAGCTGTGCGTGGCGCTGGTCTTCGCCGAGCTGGCGGCGAGCTGGCCGCTGGCTGGGTGCATCTACCAGTGGTCGCGCCGGCTGGCTGGCGAGACGGTCGGCTGGTTCGCCGGCTGGGCGATGCTGGTCGGCTACATCGTGAGCGTGGCGGCCATCGGTATCGCGCTGCAGGCGGTGCTGCCCGCGGTGTGGTCGAGGTTCCAGATCGTCGGCACCGACTCGTCGATCACCTCGGCCTCCGGCGCCGCTAACGGGATCCTGCTGGGTTCGGTGCTCATCGCGCTCGCCACCGTGATCAGCGCGGTGGGGGTGCGGTGCATGGCGTTGATCAACAGCATTGGGGTGACGTGCGAGATTATCGGTGTGGTGCTGCTGATTGCAGTGCTGTTCGGCCATGCCGGGCGGGGTCCCGGGGTGGTCACCGAGACGCTGAATGTCTCCGGCACCAGTCCTTACCTGTATGCCTTCCTGGCGTCCACGCTGATGGCGGCGTATGTGATGTACGGGTTCGACAGTGCCGCGGAGCTGTCGGAGGAGACGACCCAACCGCGGCGCGTGGTGCCCTCGGCGATCTTGCGCGCCCTGCTGGTGTCGTTCGTCGGGGGAGGTTTCATGATCGTGGCTGCGCTGATGGCGGCGCCCTCGCTGACTGATGGCCAGCTCTCCGCTGGCGGCATCGCCTACGTCCTCACCAGCGCGCTGAGCGCCCCGCTGGGCCGGGCGCTGCTCACCGTGGTCGCGATCGCCATCGTCTCTGCCTGCCTGGCGATCCAGAACTCGGCGTCGCGGGTGATGTTCAGCATGGCGCGGGACGGTCGGCTGCCGGGGGCCCGGCTGCTGGCCCGGGTCAGCCCGCAGACCGGGACGCCGATCCGCACCGCGATCGCGGTGGGTGCCCTCGCGATCGGGGTGCTGCTGATCAATCTGGGCAACCCGGCGGCGTTCGCGGCAGTCACCAGCACCTCAGTGGTGATCGTGTACCTGGCGTATCTGCTGGTCACGGTGCCGGCCTTGGGTACCCGGCTGCGCCGGCGCCGGCCGGCTGCGCGGCCGGGTGGTTTCTCGCTAGGCCGGTGGGGACTGCCGGTGAACCTGTTCGCCGTGGTCTACGGCGCGGCGATGATGGTGAATATCGCCTGGCCGCGCCGAGCGGTGTACGATCCAGCGGGCACCAGCTGGGTGCTGCAGTACCTGGCGCTGCTGTTCGTGGCCGCTCTGGTGGTGCTCGGCGCGGTGGTGCACCGGCTGCTGCGCCGCGGGCCGGTACCGGCGGCTCTCGCCGGGATCCCAGCCGGGGTCTCAGCCGAAGCCCCAGCGAGCGCCCCCGCCGAGACATGAGCCCAGCCGGTACGGCCGAGAATGTCAGCAACCCGTGGCACGATGGGCGCCATGCTGCGCTGGATCACCGCTGGGGAGTCGCACGGGCCTGCTCTGGTTGCTGTGCTGGAGGGCATGGTCGCCGGGGTTGAGGTGAGTTCCAAGGACATCCAGGCCGAGCTGGCCCGCCGCCGGCTGGGGTATGGGCGTGGGGCGCGAATGAAGTTCGAGGCCGACGAGGTGGAGCTGCTCGGGGGGATCCGGCACGGCCGGACCCTGGGCGGCCCGGTGGCGATCCGGATCGGCAACACCGAGTGGCCCAAGTGGGAGACGGTGATGGCGGCCGACCCGGTGGACCCGGAGGTACTCGCCGGGCAGGCCCGTAACGCGCCGCTGACCCGGCCCCGGCCCGGGCACGCCGACCTGGCTGGGATGACCAAGTATGGCTTCGACGACGCTCGGCCGGTGCTGGAGCGGGCCAGCGCCCGCGAGACCGCGGCCCGGGTCGCCCTGGGCACCGTGGCCAAGGCGTTCCTGCGCCAGGCGTTGGGTGTCGAGGTGCTCTCCCACGTGGTGTCGCTGGGGCAGGCGGAGGCTCCCGCAGGCGTGCTGCCCGGGCCCGCTGACCTGGAGCGGATCGACGCCAGCCCGGTGCGGGCGTACTCCGCGGAGGCCGCCGCCGCGATGATGGCTGAGGTGGATGCGGCGAAGCGCGACGGTGACACGCTGGGTGGCGTGGTCGAGGTCGTGGGGTACGGGCTGCCGGTGGGTCTGGGCTCGTTCGTGCACGCCGACCGGCGGCTGGACGCCCGGCTGGCTGGCGCGCTGATGAGTATCCAGGCCATGAAGGGGGTCGAGGTGGGCGATGGGTTCGCCACCGCGCGCCGCCGGGGCAGCGCGGCGCACGACGAGATGGTGCCCGGGCCGAGCGGCGCGGTACGGCGCACCAACCGGGCCGGTGGTCTGGAGGGTGGCATGACCAACGGCGAGGTGCTGCGGGTCCGGGTGGCGATGAAGCCGATCTCCACAGTGCCCCGCGCGCTGGCCACGGTGGACGTCGCCACCGGCGAGGCGGCCGTCGCGATCAACCAGCGCTCTGACGTGTGCGCGGTGCCCGCCGCAGGCGTAGTGGCCGAAGCGATGGTCGCGCTAGTGCTCGCTGATGCCGCGCTGGAGAAGTTCGGCGGCGACGCCCTGCCCGAGACCACCCGCAACGCCCGCGCCTACCAGCACTCCACCCGCCCGCGCTGACCGTGGCCATGCCGCTGCTGGTCGCAGTGAAGTGGTTCGGACCGCTTCCCAGCCCCGGTCACCACCGCAGCCGGCCAGAGCAACGCACCGAAATTGTCAGTGCTGGGATCGATAATGGTGACGTGACGGAGACGCTGCTGGACCCGCGACAGGTGCTGGTCGCCTGCCTGGACCAGTGGCGGCACTCGATCGTCGGGTGCGATGACGCGGGGTTGCGGGATCAGATCCGGGACATCGAGTCGGTCTCGCGGATGCTGCATTCGGTGATGCTAGAGGCAGTCGCGGAGTTGGAGTCCCGCAACGTCGCGGCAGCCACCGGGTTCCGGAGCACGAAGCGGTTGCTCGCCGGGATGCTGCACCTGTCAGCCACCGAGGCCGGCGCCCGGGTTGCGCACGCCGGGCAGATCGCCGCGCGCCGTACCCTGGGTGGTGCGGTATTACCCCCGACACTGCCGAACACCGCTGCGGCACTGGCTGCCGGGGAGATCGGGCCGGCGCAGGTCCGGGTGATCGCCGAGACGATGGACGCGATTCCCGCCTCGGTCAGCACCACGGAACGAGAAGCTGCGGAAGCTGATCTGGCCCGCTATGCCCGCTCGTTCGACCCCACCTCGCTGCACAAGATCGGGCGGCACATCCTGGCGCACCTTGACCCGGATGGCTCCCCACCTCGCGACGAGCCCGCCCTCGCCCCTGCCGCGGGGGAGCTGCGGTTGCGGGAGCGTCGCGATGGGCGGCTCGGACTCGAGGGATTCCTCGAACCGGAGCACAGTGCCGCGTTCCGTGCCCTGATCGAGCAGCTCGCTGCGCCCCGCCCGGCCGCCGCAGGCATCCCCGATCCGCGTACCGCCCCCCAGCGCAACGCCGACGCTTTGCTGGAGGTCTGCGGGCTCGCCCGCGCTGCCCAGGACTGCCCGACCACCGCCGGGGAACCCCCGCACCTAACCGTCACCATCGACTGGGACGCCCTGCGCACCGGCCTGGGCTCCATGACCTTGGACTACGGGACACACCTCAGCGCCTCGGAAGCCCGGCGGTGGGCCTGTGACGCGAAAATCATCCCCGTCGTGCTGGGCGGGGCCTCCGAACCCCTCGACGTCGGCCGCGCCATGCGGACCGTCCCGCTCTCCATCCGCCGCGCGCTTATCGCGCGGGACGGCGGATGCGCGTTCCCTGGTTGCGACCGGCCACCGGGACGGTGTCAGGCTCATCACTGTCGGCACTGGGCTGACGGCGGTGAGACGAGCGTAGAAAACTGCGTCTTGCTATGTGAAACACATCATCGCTACGTACATTGCACCGGCTGGGAAGTCCTCATCCACCCCGACCACGTCGACTTCATCCCACCAGCGATCATCGACCCCGCCCGCCGACCACTGCGCAACCCACTCCGCTGCTAAGACACGCCAGCCCCTTCGTGGCTGCCCCAAGGCTGATGGTTCTATGGTGACTCGTCGGGACCGATGGAGGAGCTATGAGGGACGGTCGGGGCATCGTTGCCAGCCTTCGGTGTGCGCTCGGGGCGGAGTGTGGCGCCGGACGTATGGGCCGAAGACTGGCCCACGGGGCGAGTGGATCGGATACCCGGTGAGCGGACCGATCTTGGTCCTCATCGGTCCGCCGGGATCGGGAAAGAGCACTGTGGGGCAGCTGGTGGCACATAAGCTGGGTGTATCGTTTCGCGACTTCGATGATGACTTAGAGAATGAATGTGGCCTGCCGGCCGGTGAGCTAGTCGTCAAGCTGGGTCGCGAGAAATTCAGCGACGTGGAGCGTCGCCTTATCGGTACAGTCCTCGCGGACCATACGGGTGTGCTCGCTCTCGGTGGTGGCACGCCACTGAACCCTGTCATTCAGGAACAGCTGAAGCCCTTCCATGTGGTGTTCCTTGATGTGGAACTCAATGAGTTGCTTCGCCGGGAAGGGCTGGTCACCCTACATCCGTGGCTGCTCCCTAACCCCCGGGCGCACCTTCGACAATTACTCGCGCAGCGGCGCCCGATCTATACAGCGGTGTCCAGCGCCGTGGTGCCCACGACTGGTCGTTCCGCTGCAGACGTAGCGGCCGAGGTGCTGCTGACGCTACGCAAGTGATTTCGCGGCCGAGGTGTCTGGCTTGTGGGATGCTCCCCTCGTGGATGCGGAGGCGAGAGGGAGTGAGATGAGCGAGACCGGCGAGCCGGATCAGGCCGGTGACACCGAGCCGCGGCGGATCCGGGTGGCGACGGCGCAGCCCTACGACGTCATCGTGGGGCGGTATCTGCGGGCTGAGCTACTCGACGCGGTCGGCAGCGGCGCGGTGGCGATCATTCACCAGCCGACCCTAGTTGAGCCTGCGGAGGCACTGCGCACCGTGCTGGAGTACCTCGGTTCGCAGGCGTACCGCATTGAGGTGCCGGACGCTGAGGACGGCAAGACGCTGGCGGTGGCCGGATTCTGCTGGGACGTGCTCGGGCAGGTGGGTCTGGACCGCACCGGCACCGTGGTCGGCTTCGGTGGCGGGGCGGTCACCGATCTCGCCGGGTTTGTCGCTGCCAACTGGCTGCGCGGGGTCCGGCTGGTTCAGGTACCCACCACGCTGCTGGCGATGGTGGACGCCGCAGTAGGGGGTAAGACCGGGATCAATACTGACGCGGGCAAGAACCTTGTTGGCGCTTTCCATGAACCCGCCGCGGTGCTGGCGGACCTCGCGGCCCTCCCGACGCTGCCGCGTGCCGAGCTTGTCGCCGGAATGGCCGAAGTCGTCAAGGCAGGGTTCATCGCCGATCCAGTGATTCTGGAGCGGATCGAGGCCGACCCGGATGCCGCGCTGGATCCCTCCGGGCCCGTGCTGGAGGAGCTGGTCAGCCGCGCGATCAAGGTCAAGGCTGACGTGGTGGCCGCTGACTTGCGGGAATCCCACCTGCGTGAGGTGCTCAACTACGGGCACACGCTGGGCCATGCGCTGGAGCGCCGGGAGGGTTACCGGTGGCGGCACGGCGCTGCGGTGAGCGTCGGCATGGTCTTCGCGGCCGAGCTGGCCCGGCTTGCTGGCCGCCTGGACGACGCCACCGCGCAGCGGCATCGAGCGGTGCTCAGCTTGATTGGCTTGCCCATCGGATACGACGCGGATGCGCTCCCGGAACTGTTGGAGGCCATGCGCAACGACAAGAAGACCCGGTCGGGGGTGTTGCGCTTCGTGGTGCTCGACGGTCTGGCCAAGCCCGGCCGGCTGGAAGGCCCGGACCCCGAGCTGCTCGCTGGGGCCTACGCCGCCGTGGCCGCCGGGATGAGGAGCTCGGCATGAAGGTGCTCGTGCTCAACGGGCCGAACCTGGGCCGGCTGGGAATCCGGGAGCCCGACGTCTATGGCGCCAGGACGCACGACGACCTAGTCGTGCTGTGCCAGCGGGTTGGAGTCGAGCTGGGGCTGGAGGTGGACGTGCGGCAGACCGACTACGAGGGCGTCATGATGAGCTGGCTGCACGAGGCCGCCGACACCGCGACTCCGGTGGTGCTCAACCCCGGGGCGTGGACGCACTACTCGATCGCGATCCGGGACGCCGCCGCGCAGCTGTCGGCACCGCTGGTAGAAGTCCACATCAGCAATGTGCACGCGCGCGAGCCATTCCGGCACCACAGCTGCATCTCGGCCATCGCCTCCGGGATCATTGTCGGCCTGGGCATCGAGGGATACCCGCTCGCGCTGCGCTGGATCGCCGGCCGGGCCAGCACCTGAGGCCGGTGGGCCTGAGAATGCTGGGCAAACCCGCTACCGTCGGGTTTATGTCCTACACTCGGCGTCGCACGGCGCTTCGCGAGCGGCTGCGTGAGCTGGAGCTCGACGCATTGCTGGTCACTGACCTGCTCAACCTCCGTTACCTCACCGGGTTCACCGGCTCCAACGGTGCCCTGCTGGTGCACGCCGAAGGCGACGAGCACAGCGTGTTCGCCACCGACGGCCGCTACCTCACGCAGTCGCATCAGGAGGTGCCCGACCTACGCCGGGTGATCGACAGATCCATTCGCTCGCGGTTGGCCAAGGACGCCGTCGCGGGGGGGATCGGCCGGCTGGGTTTTGAGAGCCACGTGATGACGGTTGACGGCCACACCGCGCTAGCGAAGGTCACCGGCGCAGACGTGCTGGTCGCCGCCTCACGGCCGGTGGAGATGCTGCGGATGATCAAGGATGATGCCGAGATCGCCGCGCTGCGCGCAGCCTGCGCCGCCGCCGACACCGCTCTGGCCGGACTGCTTGCCGAGGGTGGGCTGCGCCCGGGTCGCACCGAGCGCGAGGTGGCCCGTGACCTGGAAGCCCGGATGGTGGCGGCGGGTGCGGCCGGCCCGTCGTTCGAAACCATCGTGGCGACCGGCGCGAACTCCGCAGTACCCCACCACCGCCCGACCGACGCGCCGCTGCGCCGTGGGGATCTGCTGAAGATGGACTTCGGTGCGCTGGTTGAGGGTTACCACTCCGACATGACCCGCACCGTGGTGCTCGGAGTGGTAGCCGGTTGGCAGCGGGAACTCTACGACCTGGTCGCTGCGGCGCAGGCGGCTGGGCGCCTTGCGCTGCGGTCCGGGGCCGATGTCCGCGATGTAGATGCGGCCGCCCGGGACGTCATCACGCACGCCGGGTACGGCGAGGACTTTCTGCATAGTCTCGGGCATGGCGTCGGTCTGCAGATCCATGAGGCTCCGGCGTTGTCGCAGTTCGGGGTCGGTACACTGGCAGCAGGCATGGCGGTCACCGTCGAGCCGGGTGTCTATCTGGCCGGTCGGGGCGGCGTGCGCATCGAGGACACCCTCGTCGTTTCCGACGGCGAGCCAGAACTCCTCACCCTGACCACGAAGGACCTCGTGGTCGTACCGTGCTGACCGGACTTGTTGACGACCTCTTGACGAAAATGAAGGGAATGCAGAGCTGACGTGGCTACCACCAACGACCTGCAGAATGGGCTCGTACTGAACCTCGACGGCCAGCTGTGGTCGGTCGTGAAATTCCAGCACGTTAAACCGGGCAAGGGCGGTGCTTTCGTGCGGACCACCCTGAAGAACGTGCTGTCCGGCAAGGTCGTGGACAAGACGTTCAACGCGGGCACCAGAGTGGACACCGCTACCGTTGACCGGCGCGAGATGACCTACTTGTACGCTGACGGCGCTGATTTTGTGTTCATGGACAACGGTACCTTCGACCAGACCACCATTCCGAGGGACGTCGTGGGAGATGCGGCGAAATACTTGCTGGACAACCAGATCGTGCTGGTCGCCGTCCATGACGGCACCCCGCTCTACGTCGAGCTGCCTACCTCGGTGGAGTTAGTGATCTCGCACACCGACCCGGGTCTGCAGGGAGACCGCTCGACCGGTGGCACCAAGCCCGCCACCTTGGAGACCGGCGCTGAGATCCAGGTACCGCTGTTCGTCAGTACCGGCGAGAAAGTCAAGGTCGACACCCGGGACGGGCGTTACCTCGGCCGCGTCAGTAGCTGAGGTGGGCGCCCGCAGCAAGGCCCGCAAACGCGCCGTCGACATCCTCTTCGAATCCGACCTGCGTGGGGTGGACCCGCTGGCGTTGCTCGCCGAGCGGGTCGAGGTCCCGGAACTGCCCCCACTCAGCGAATACACGGTCTCCTTGGTGCGCGGTGTGGTCGAGCATGGCGAGGAGATCGACCGGTTACTCGCCGACCAAGCTCATGGTTGGGCCTTGGCGCGGATGCCCGCCGTCGATCGGGCGGTGCTCCGGCTGGGCGTGTTCGAACTGTTGTTCTCTGACGAGGTAGACGATGCGGTAGCCATCGACGAGGCCATCGAGCTGGCCAAGTTGCTCTCCACCGACGACTCCCCGCGCTTCGTCAACGGTGTGCTCGGTGCGCTAGCCGCACTGCCGCGCGGCTCGTAACTCAGGCTTCTTCTCTGTCTTTGTCCTTCGCGGGGCGCGCCTCGGGAGGCAACACCCCCCAGCCGATCAACTGCTCGGTGAGGTCGCCCGGCGACATGTCGTAGATGATCGCCAGTGAACGCAGGTCCTCGGTGCGGATGGATAGCACCTTGCCGTTGTAGTCACCGCGCTGGCTCTGGATCGTCGCGGCGTAGCGAGCCAGTGGACCCACCTTGTCCACCGGGAGCTGCTGCAGGCGCTCCAGATTGATGACGATCTTGGTAGCTGGCTCGCTTCCGGAGGGTACCCGTCCCTCCGGAAGGAGTTCCGGTACGGGGACCCCGTAGAAGTCGGCAAGCTCGGCGAGCTTCTGCACCGTAACCGCCCGGTCGCCACGCTCGTAGGAGCCGACTACCACAGCCTTCCAGCGGCCCGCCGACTTCTGCTCGACACCGTGCAATGACAGACCCTGCTGCTGACGGATGCCGCGCAGCTTGGACCCCAGTGCCTTGGCATAGTCACCCATCTGGCCCCTTCTCCTTCTTCAGACCCCGACCAGTCCCCGATCAGCCTGTCCCCGATCAGTCAACGCCTTGGGACGCTACGCAAAAATCGGGATGATACGGAGAGTAATGCTGCGCTGAGTAACCTCAGAGGTCAAGCGGTTCAGGGCCCAACAGCGCGCAGAGTCACATACATCACCCGAACGGGGTAGCGGGTGAGTGTCAGCGATGCTGCTCCGACGCTCCTGGTACCGTCCGATGCAGGTGCCACTGGAGCACCTGACGTCCTTTAAGACCCGTCCGGTGAGGCGGGGAAGGAGGTCCACCGTGCCGCCCCCCTCTGGGATGGGTGCGGTGGGCGAGGCAAGGCCGCCGCGGCAGCGTGAGCTGCTCTCGGCGGCCGAGGTCGCGCGCATCGTCGCCCGGATGGCCCATCAGGTTATCGAGCGCACCTCCCCCGAGTCGGTGATGCTGGTGGGTATTCCTACTCGCGGTGTCCCGCTGGCCTACCGATTGGCGGGTCGGATCTGTGAATTCGGGGGAACCCGGCCCGGCGTGGGAATCCTCGACGTCACCCTCTACCGCGACGACCTGCGACGCCGGCCCACTCGCCCGCTGCACACCACCGAGCTGCCCGCTCACGGGCTAGACGATGCGCTCGTGGTGCTGGTCGATGATGTCCTGTACTCCGGGCGCACCGTGGCGGCTGCGCTGGACGCGCTGCGTGAGTACGGCCGCCCCCGGGCGGTGCAGCTTGCGGTCCTGATCGACCGCGGTCACCGTGAGCTGCCGATTCGGGCCGACTACGTGGGCAAGAATCTGCCGACTTCCCGGAACGAGGAGGTCGGTGTGCTGCTGGTGGAGACGGACGGCACTGATGCCGTCGTGATCCGGCGGAGCCAACGATGAGGCACCTCCTGAGCACCACTGACCTGCAGCGCGAGACCGCTACTGCGCTGCTGGACACCGCTGAAGCGCTCAAACAGGCGCTGCTGGGCCGTGAGGTGCGCAAGCTCCCCACGCTGCGCGGGCGCACCGTGGTCACTTTGTTTTACGAGAGCTCCACCCGCACCCGGGCGTCCTTCGAAGTCGCGGGCAAGTGGATGAGCGCCGATGTGGTCAACATCTCGGCCGCCGGCTCCTCGGTAGCCAAGGGCGAGTCGCTGCGCGACACCGCGCTCACCCTGGCCGCGATGGGCGCGGACTGCATCGTGATCCGCCACCCGGCGTCCGGCGCGGCGCATCGCCTCGCCAGCTGGGTACCCACGCATGTGGTCAACGCCGGCGATGGCACCCATCAGCATCCCACCCAAGCACTGCTGGATGCTGCTACGCTCCGTGAGCGATTGGGCACCCTGAATGGGCGGACTGTCACCATCGTAGGCGATGTGCTGCATAGCAGGGTCGCTCGCTCGAACATCGAACTCTTGATCACGCTGGGTGCCCGGGTTCACCTCGTCGCTCCGGCCACCTTGCTGCCCTGTGGTGTTGAGAATTGGGGTGTTGAGAATTGGGGCGTTGCGAATCGGGTGACGGTCGGGCATGACCTCGACGCCGCGCTGCCCGGCACCGACGCGGTGCTGATGCTGCGGGTGCAGGTCGAGCGGATGCAGGGCGGGTTCTTCCCCTCCGCCCGGGAATATTCGATCAGCTATGGGCTCACCGAGGCGCGTCTGGAGCTGTTACCTGAGCACGCTGTGGTGCTGCATCCGGGGCCGATGCTGCGTGGCATGGAGATCGCGCACTCGGTAGCTGACTCGCCTCGCGCCGCAATCACCGAGCAGGTCCGCAACGGGGTGCACGTGCGGATGGCCGTGCTCTACCACCTGCTGGCAGCCCAAGAGGAGCAGGCATGAAGCGGCCGCTGCTGCTGCGGGGGATCCGGCCCTATGGCGCGGGTGAGGCGGTGGATCTATTGATCCGCGACGGGGTGATCGCCGAGCTGGGCCCCAGCCTGGATGGCACCGGCGCCGAGATGCTCGACGGCGGCGGGCTGGTTGCGCTGCCCGGTCTGGTGGACCTGCACGCCCACCTGCGCGAGCCTGGCCGGGAGGACGTCGAGACGATCGCCACCGGCTCGGCGGCTGCGGCGCTGGGCGGCTACACAGCGGTGTTCGCGATGGCCAACACCGACCCGGTGGCTGATACCGCGGTGGTCGTCGAGCACGTGTACCGGCGCGGTCGCGAGGTCGGGCTGGTCGATGTGCACCCGGTCGGCGCGGTCACCGCCGGGCTGCGCGGCGAGCGGCTCGCCGAGCTGGGCGCCATGGCCTCCTCCGCCGCCGCGGTGCGGATATTTTCCGACGACGGGATGTGCGTGCACGACTCGCTGCTGATGCGCCGTGCCCTGGAGTACACCCGAGGGCTGGGGGGTGTGATTGCACAGCATGCCGAAGATCCCCGGCTCACCGCCGGAGCGCAGGCGCACGAGGGGGAAATCGCGGCCCGGCTGGGGTTGGCCGGCTGGCCGGCCGCCGCAGAGGAGTCCATCGTGGCCCGGGACTGCCTGCTGGCCCGGGACGCCGCAGCAACGCTGCACATCTGCCACGCCTCCACCGCAGGCACGGTGGAGGTACTGCGGTGGGCCAAGGAGCGCGGAATCCGGGTATCCGCCGAGGTGACCCCGCACCACCTGCTGCTCACCGATGAGCGCCTAGCCGGCTACGACCCGGTCAACAAGGTCAACCCGCCGCTGCGCACCGCCGCGGACACCCAGGCGCTACGCGCCGCGCTGGCCGAGGGGATCGTGGACTGTGTGGCCACCGACCATGCTCCACACGCCGCCCAGGACAAGGACTGCGAATGGTCCGCGGCCCGGCCCGGCATGCTGGGACTGCAGACCGCGCTGTCGGTGGTGATAGCCGCCATGGTGTGCCCTGGCCTGCTGGACTGGCGGGGGGTGGCCCGGGTGATGAGCGAGCGCCCAGCCCGCATCGGTGGGGCGACCGACCACGGCCGGCCGATCGCGGTGGGGCAGCCGGCGACACTGGTCCTGGTGGACCCGGACGCCACCTGGACGGTGCGCGGGGACGGGCTGGCCAGCCTGGCTGACAACACTCCCTACGAGGGGATGGAGCTGCCCGGTCGGGTGGTGGCCACGCTGCTCCGTGGCGAGATCACCGCCGAAGGCGGGAAGGTGCAGCGGTGAAGGCAACGGCGGCAACACGAAGGCTGGCGGTTCTGGTACTGGAGGATGGCACCATCCTGCGCGGTGAGGCCTACGGCGCGGTGGGCCAGGCGCTAGGTGAGGCGGTGTTTGCCACCGGCATGACAGGGTACCAGGAGACCCTCACCGACCCGTCCTACCGCCGCCAGATCGTGGTGCAGACTGCGCCGCATATCGGCAACACCGGCTGGAACGACGAGGACGACGAGTCGCGCCGGATCTGGGTTGCCGGCTACGTCGTGCGCGACCCGACCGCCGTGCCGTCCAACTGGCGCTCGGTCCGCTCGCTCGGCGAGGAGCTGTCCCGACAGAACGTCGTGGGGATCTGCGGGCTGGACACCCGCGCACTGACTCGCCGGCTTCGTGAGCAGGGCTGCATGCGGGCCGGGATCTTCTCCGGCGACGCGCTGGCCGAGCCGGCGCAGCTGCTGGCGCGGGTGCTGGCCAGCCCCTCAATGGCGGGGGCGGACCTGGTGGGGGAGGTCACCGTCACCGTGCCCTACCTCGTGCCCGCGACCGGGGAACGTCGGTTCCGCGTGGTGGCACTGGATTTGGGGATCAAATACAACACGCCGCGGATGCTGGCCGCTCGGGGCATCGAGACGCACGTGCTGCCGGCCAGTGCCGCGGTGGAGCAGGTGCTGGAGCTCTCTCCGGATGGGGTATTCCTGTCCAACGGCCCGGGCGATCCGGCCACCGCGGACCACGCGGTCTCGCTGACCCGCGCGGTGCTGGCCGCCCGGGTGCCGCTGTTCGGAATCTGCTTCGGCAATCAGATCCTCGGCCGTGCCCTGGGGCGGGGCACCTACAAGATGCGCTACGGGCACCGCGGGCTCAACGTCCCGGTTGTCGAGCACGCCACCGGGCGGGTGGTGATCACCTCGCAGAACCACGGATTCGCCGTCGCGGGGGAGCCCGGGGAGCGCTTTGACTCTGACTTTGGCCCCGCGGTGGTGAGCCACTCCTGCCCCAACGACGGCACCGTCGAGGGCCTGACCTGCTTGGACGTCCCCGCCTTCAGTGTCCAGTACCACCCCGAAGCCGCCGCCGGCCCGCACGACGCCGCCTACCTGTTCGACCGCTTCTGCGAGCTGATGGCTCACCCGAACCGCCATTCAGCTCCGAATGGCGCTCGAGGGGTGAGCTAGTGGGCAGGCGCGAGGATATTCGGCATGTGTTGGTGATCGGGTCCGGGCCTATTGTGATTGGGCAGGCGTGCGAGTTTGATTATTCGGGAACTCAGGCGTGCCGGGTATTGCGCCAGGAGGGGCTGCGGGTCAGCCTGGTGAACTCCAACCCAGCGACGATCATGACCGATCCGGAGTTCGCCGATGCCACCTACATTGAGCCGATCACCCCGGAGTTCGTGGAGAAGGTGATCGCTGCCGAGCGCCCGGACGCGCTGCTGGCCACCCTGGGCGGACAGACTGCACTGAACACCGCCGTTGTGCTGCACGAGCGCGGGGTGCTGGCGCGGTACGGCGTCGAGCTGATCGGCGCCGACATTGAGGCCATTCAGCGCGGTGAGGACCGGCTGAAGTTCAAGGACGTGGTCCAGGCGGTGGGTGCCGAGGTACCGCGCAGCGCCGTCTGTGCCTCGTTAGCCCAGGTGCGCGCGGCCGTCGGGGAGCTTGGCCTGCCGGTGGTGATCCGGCCGTCCTACACCATGGGCGGGCTCGGCTCCGGGATGGCGCACACGCACGCCGAGCTGGCGCGGCTCGCCGTGGCTGGGCTGGCCCAGAGTCCAGTGCACAAGGTGCTCATTGAAGAGAGCGTGCTGGGCTGGAAGGAGTACGAGCTGGAGTTGATGCGCGATCACCGGGACAACGTGGTGGTGGTGTGCTCGATCGAGAACATTGACCCGATGGGCGTGCACACCGGGGACTCGGTGACCGTCGCCCCGGCGATGACCCTGACCGACCGCGAATACCAGCACATGCGCGACGTCGCCGTCGCGGTGCTGCGCGCAGTCGGGGTGGACACCGGCGGGTGCAACATCCAGTTTGCGGTGCATCCCGGCACCGGCCGGCTGGTGGTGATCGAGATGAACCCTCGGGTGTCCCGGTCCAGCGCGCTGGCGTCCAAAGCTACCGGCTTTCCCATCGCCAAGATCGCCGCAAAGCTCGCGATCGGCTACACCCTTGATGAGATCACCAACGACATCACCGGGGAGACCCCGGCCAGCTTCGAGCCCACCCTGGACTACGTGGTGGTCAAGGTGCCCCGGTTCGCCTTCGAGAAGTTCCCCGGCGCGGATGCCACCCTCACCACCACCATGAAGTCGGTCGGCGAGGCGATGGCGCTGGGCCGCTCATTCCCCGAGGCGCTGGGCAAGGCGCTGCGCTCGATGGAGACTCCTGCCGCCGGGTTCTGGACCAGGTCCGATCCGCCGGAGGCCACCGTGGCCTCGGAGCTGGCAGCGCTGGCCGTTCCCCATGATGGCCGGCTCTACACCGCCGAGCGGGCGCTGCGCCTGGGCGCCACGGTCGCGCAGGTCGCGCAGGCCTCGGGGATTGACCCGTGGTTCCTCGACCAGATCGCCGGCCTGGTCGAGCTGCACCGCGAGCTCACCGCCGCGCCGGAACTGGACGAGCCGCTGCTGCGCCGGGCCAAGCGCGCTGGCCTGTCGGACCGGCAGCTCGCCGCCGTGCGCGCCGAGCTCACCGAACCCGAGGTCACCGGGCTGCGGCACCGTCTGGGCGTGCGGCCGGTCTACAAGACCGTGGACACCTGCGCCGCCGAGTTCGCCGCCCGCACCCCGTACCACTACTCCGCCTACGAGAGCGACCCGCAGGCCGAAACCGAGATCAGCGAGCAGCGACAGCGACCCAAAGTGATCATTCTGGGTTCCGGGCCGAACCGGATCGGCCAGGGCATCGAGTTCGACTACTCCTGCGTGCACGCCGCGATGGCGCTGCGAGACGTCGGCTACGAGACCGTGATGATCAACTGTAACCCGGAGACGGTGTCCACTGACTACGACACCGCCGACCGGCTCTACTTCGAACCGCTGACCTTTGAAGACGTCATGGAGGTGGTGCACGCCGAGCGCGCCTCGGGCACCGTGGTGGGCGTGATCGTGCAGCTGGGCGGCCAGACCCCGCTGGGCTTGGCGCAACGGCTGGTCGACGCCGGCGTCCCGGTGATCGGCACCTCCGCGGCAGCGATTCACCTGGCCGAGGACCGCGGTTCCTTCGGCGCGGTGCTGGAGCGCGCCGGGTTGCCCGCCCCGGCCTACGGCACCGCCACCTCGTTCGCGGAGGCCCGCAAGATCGCCGATGAGATCGGCTACCCGGTCCTGGTCCGCCCCTCCTACGTGCTCGGCGGGCGAGGCATGGAGATCGTCTACGACGAGCAGACCCTCGCCGGCTACATCGCCCGGGCCACCGAGATCACTCCCGAACACCCGGTCCTGGTGGACCGTTTCCTCGATGACGCCATCGAGATCGACGTCGATGCGCTGTGCGACGGCAGCGAGGTCTACCTCGGCGGGATCATGGAGCACATCGAGGAGGCCGGGGTGCACTCCGGGGACTCCGCCTGCGCGCTCCCGCCGATCACGCTGGGGGACTCGGACTTAGCCGCGGTGCGCGCCTCAACCGAGACGATCGCCCACGCGATCGGTGTGTGTGGCCTGCTCAACGTGCAGTACGCGCTTAAGGACGACGTGCTCTACGTGCTGGAGGCCAACCCACGGGCCAGCCGCACGGCACCGTTCGTCTCCAAGGCTACTGCGGTGCCGCTGGCCAAAGCCGCGGCACGGATCATGCTGGGCGCCAGTATCGCGCAGCTGCGCGCGGAGGGCCTGCTGCTTCCGCACGGCGACGGTGGCGACGCGCCGGCCGACGCGCCGATCGCGGTCAAGGAGGCAGTCTTGCCCTTCCACCGGTTCCGCACACCGGAGGGCCAGGGAGTGGACTCGCTGCTGGGGCCGGAGATGAAGTCCACCGGTGAGGTCATGGGCATTGACGCCGCGTTCGGCCAGGCTTTCGCCAAGTCCCAAGCGGCGGCCTATGGATCGCTGCCGACCTCGGGGCGGGTGTTCGTGTCGGTGGCCAACCGGGACAAGCGGGCCATGGTGTTCCCGGCCAAACGGCTGGCCGATCTCGGTTTCGAGGTGCTCGCCACCCGGGGAACCGCCACCACGCTGCGCCGTAACGGCATTCCCTGCACCGTGGTGCGCAAGCACTTCCAAGGCCCGGAGTCAGGTCACGACAACATCGTCGATCTGATCAACTCCGGGCATGTGAATATGGTCATCAACACTCCCTACGGCAATCCTGGCCCCCGAGTGGATGGCTACGAGATCCGCACCGCCGCGGTATCCCGGGGCATCCCCTGCATCACCACCGTGCAGGGCGCCGCCGCAGCCGTGCACGGCATCGAGGCCCTCATCCGCGGCGACATCACCGTCCGCCCCCTCCAAGCCCTCGCCTCCCTATCCCGCATTCAGCGGGGAAGAGCGGGGGAATCCCATGCCCGATAACCCCACTACGCCTGCTGACTACGGCGGGTTCGGGGGGAGGTTGCGCGCGGCGGTGTTGGCGCGGGGGCCGTTGTGTGTGGGGATTGATCCGCACCCGGGATTGCTGCACGCGTGGGGGCTAGGGGATGGTGTGGAAGGGCTGGAGAGGTTCGCGCTGGGCGCGGTCGAGGCGTTGGCTCCGGAGGTGGCGCTCATCAAGCCGCAATCCGCGTTCTTTGAGCGGTACGGGGCACGCGGCGTCGCGGTGTTGGAGCGAGTGCTGGCGGCGGCCCGGGATGCCGGCGCGTTGGTGCTGCTCGACGTCAAGCGGGGCGACATTGGCTCCACCATGGCTGGGTACGCGGCGGCATACTTAAGCGATGGGGCGCCACTGGTCGCCGACGCGATCACCGTGTCGCCCTACTTCGGAGTCGGTGCGCTCGATCCGGTGTTCGAGCTAGCCGGCCAGACCGGGCGGGGAGTGTTCGTGGTGGCGCTGACCTCCAATCCGGAAGGCCTCGACGTGCAGGCCGCAATCACCAGTACCGGGAGCACGGTCGCGCAGTCCGTGGTCGATGCCGTCGCCGTGCGTAACGCCGACCGGCATCCCGTCGGCGACGTCGGCGTGGTGGTGGGAGCCACGACACCGGCGCCTGCCCTGCGGCTGGAGGCCCTTAACGGCCCAATCCTGGCTCCCGGGATCGGGGCGCAGGGCGCCAGTCTCGCCGACTTGCCGGCTCTGTTCGGGGCTTCGGCCTGCCACGTTGTGGCGGCCACGTCCCGGGACCTGTTGCGGCATGGGCCGCGACCAGCGTCGCTGCGCCGCGCCGCCCGGCGCACCGCCGATGTGGCAGCAGCCCTGCTGCGTCCCCTGTCGGGGCAGGTCGGCGGGGGCACCCCGGGTTCAGTGGAGGGTCGCCCAGAGGATACGGTCGCCGCACCAATCACAACATCTCTCAGCACTAGCAATCGACGGAGGAGACTGTGGCCCTTCCCGAGCTGACCGAGGAGCAGCGGGCCGCTGCTTTGGAGAAGGCGGCCGCCGCCCGACGCGCCAGGGCCGAGCTCAAGGAGCGCCTCAAGCGCGGTGGGACCAATCTCAAGGAGGTCCTGGCTAAGTCCGATAGTGACGACGTCCTGGGCAAGATGAAGGTTTCGGCTTTGCTGGAGGCGCTGCCCGGCGTGGGCAAGGTCCGCGCTCAGCAGATCATGGAGCGGCTGGAGATCGCCGCGAGCCGGCGGTTGCGCGGGCTTGGCGATCGCCAGCGCAAGGCGTTGCTCAGCGAGTTCGGCACAGAGTGATCATCCGAGAGTAATTATTCCCGAGTGATCATCAGAAGACCAACGCAGAGTGGCCACGCTGTGACGGTGTGTGAGTCGGGGTCCAGCGAGGCCGCCGGGCCCCGACTCACTGTGCTCTCAGGTCCTTCCGGTGTCGGCAAGTCCAGCGTGATCGCTGAGGTCCTTCGGCGCTGGCCGCAGCTGTTCCTCAGTGTCTCGATGACCACGCGGCCGCCTCGCCGCGAGGAGCGAGCCGATGAGCATTACCACTACGTGGACCGGGCCACCTTCGCTCGCATGATCGAGCGCGGCGAGTTTCTTGAGTACGCCGAATACGCCGGCAACTTCTACGGCACTCCTGCCGTGCCGGTACGCCAGGCGCTGGCGAGGGGCCGACATACGCTGCTGGAAATCGAAGTACAAGGAGCCCGGCAGATCCGGGCCGCGATGCCCGGCGCACTGCTGGTGATGCTGGTGCCCCCGTCCTGGGAGGTGCTGTGCGGGCGGCTAGCCGCTCGCGGCACGGAGGATCCCGCCACCCGGGAGCGCCGGTTGCGGGTGGCGGGCGAGGAGCTGGACGCCGCCGGGGAATTCGATGCGACAGTCGTCAACGACGACGTGCAGCGGGCTGCGCAGGAGTTGATAGCCTTAATGGTCGGCACAGGCCAGCAGACACTGCCGCCCCGACCCCCGGACAAACCTTGCTGACACCTAACGTTCTCTGGAGACAGTGCGTGAGTATTCCCACCAACCTGGACGCGCTCGGCGCATCCTCGGTTGTTAACCCTGAGGGCATCACCAACCCCCCGATCGACGATCTGCTGGACAAAGTCAGCTCGAAGTACGCCTTGGTCATCTTTGCGGCGAAACGGGCTCGTCAGATCAACGACTACTACGCGCAGCTCGGGGAGGGACTGCTGGAATACGTCGGGCCGCTGGTCGAGCCGGGTCCCCGGGAGAAGCCGCTGTCGATCGCGTTGCGCGAGATCCATGCCGGACTCCTCGAGCACACCGAGGGCCAGTGAGTCCAGCCGGGCCCGCCCGGTTGGACTCACCCCGGCGGATCGTGCTCGGCGTTGGGGGCGGCATCGCCGCCTACAAAGCATGCGAGGTGCTCCGTCGTCTCACCGAGCTGGGGCATCAGGTCCGGGTCATTCCCACCGAGGCTGCCCTCCACTTCATCGGCGCCCCGACGTGGGAGGCGCTGTCTGGGCTACCGGTGCATCGCGACTTGTTCGCCGATGTCGCTGAGGTGCCCCACGTGCGGTGGGGGCAGGCCGCCGACCTGGTCCTGGTCGTCCCAGCCACCGCGGATCTGTTGGCTCGCGCTGCCCATGGCCGGGCCGATGATCTGCTCTGCGCCACCCTGCTCACCGCCCGGTGCCCGGTTCTGCTCGTTCCCGCGATGCACACGGAGATGTGGGAACACCCCGCCACGGTGCACAACGCCGCGGTGCTGTGCTCCCGCGGAACCGTCGTCGCCCAGCCCGCGTCCGGGCGGCTCACCGGTGCCGACTCGGGCGCCGGTCGCCTGCCGGAGCCGGCGGAGATCGTTGACCTCGCCGTGCTGCTGTTGCGTCGCGCGGACGCCCTGCCCTCCGACCTCACCGGCCGGCGTGTGGTGATCTCTGCGGGTGGTACTCGCGAGCCGCTGGACCCGGTGCGCTACCTGGGCAACCGGTCCTCCGGCCGACAGGGCTACGCGCTGGCCCGGGTTGCCGCACAGCGCGGTGCCCGGGTGACGCTGGTGGCGGCGCACACCGCTGAGCTGACCGATCCCGCCGGGGTGCAGGTGCTCGACGTGGGCACCGCGGGCCAGCTGCGGGAGGCGGTGCTCACGGCGGCACCGCAGGCCGACGCGGTCGTGATGGCCGCTGCGGTGGCCGATTTCCGGCCGGCCAACCCGCAGCTCAGCAAGATCAAGAAGACCGGGGTGGACCCGGATCCGATATCGCTCGTGTGCACCCCGGACATTCTGGCCGAGGTGGTCCGCCGCCGCCTGGCGGGCCAGGTGGTGGTCGGTTTCGCCGCCGAGACTGGCGACTCCGAGGGCGACGTGCTCACCCACGGCCGGGCCAAACTTGCCCGCAAGGGCTGCGACCTGCTGGTGGTCAACGCTGTGGGAGAAGGCGGCGCGTTCGAGGTTGACCACAACAGCGGCTGGTTACTCGGCGACGACGGCGCGGAGACCGAACTGCCGGAGGGCCCCAAGAGCCTGCTCGCCTCCTATGTCTGGGACGCCGTGGCTACCCGACTGAAACGGAACCCACCAGCCGCGTGATGATCGTGCCCTCCGAGCACGAAGCTGTGTCGATCATCAAACAAGTCGCTGAATCGATCACGTGAAGTCACGGGCGGCGGGGGCGACGATCTAGGAATTGGGCGGTCTGGCGGCGGCTGGTCAGGGTGATCAGGCCGGCGCTGCTGGCATGTTCGTCCAGCAGGTGACGGATGCAAGGGCGCATGGTCGTGCGGTATCCCCAGATATAGCGGAGGAAGCTCCAGGTGATGCGGTCGTAGACACCGTCTGTGTGTTGGCCGCCCCGGTAGCGCCACCGACGCTGGAGAATACCGATCAGGCAGGTGATCGCGGGGAGATCGAGGAAGATCACGGTGTCGGCGGCGGCGAGCCGGATTGGCAGGGTGGCGGCGTAGTTGCCCTCGATGAGCCAGCGGGGTCTCGCGACGAGGTCGCGCTGGAGGGTGGCGAATTCCTGCTGGGGCAGCGGGTTCCAGTCGGCGTCGTAGTACACGCCATCCAGGTGGGTCACGGGGAGGTGGAGCAGGGCGGCGAGGTGGTGGGCCAGGCGGGTTTTGCCGGACCCGCCGCAGCCGATGATGGCGATCCGATCCATAGCGCCGGGACGCTGTGGGTGTGCCGGCAGCGTGGGTGTAGTGGTCGAGCAGGTGGTGCTGGCGGTGCAAGTCACAATCATCGAAGGCACCCCCGCCCCTCTTTCAGTCGTCCATCAATGTAATCAGCATTCTAGTGGTGTGGTCGGGCCTGGATGCTATGGCGCGTAGATGATCGAATAGTAGGCGATAGCGGCGGATGTCGGCTTCCTTCTCCAGGAACAGGTCACCGGCTAGTGAGTCGATGTGGACCACATTGGGGTCGGCCGGGTTGGGGAAGTCCAGCAGGATGAACGAACCGGGCATCCCGGGGTGAGCGCCAGCGCTGTAGGGGATGACTTGCACGATCACATTCGGCTCGTTAGCTGCCTTGATCAGGTGGTCGAGCTGGCGGCGCATGACGTCCCGGCCGCCGACTTGTCGGTGCAGCGCGGCTTCGTCGATGATGGCCCATAATGTCAGGGGGTCGGGTTTGTGGAGTAGGTGTTGGCGCTCGATGCGGGCGTGGACGTGGTGTTCGACGTCGCGTTCGCTGGCCATCGGCAGCACGCCCGTGATCACCGCGTGGGCGTAGGCTTCGGTCTGTAGCAGTCCGGGCACGAACAGTGACTCATAGTTGTTCACCGATCGGGCTTCGGCCTCGAAAGCCATGTAGGTCGTGTAGTCCTCGGGTAACTCTGCATGGTAGGGCTGCAGCCATTCTTGTTGCGCACTGTTGCGACCGAGGTCGAGCAGCTCCTCGCGATGGGGATCGGTCACGCCATAGAGGTCCAGTAGGGCGGTCAGGGTCCGTTTCTGGGGGCGGCGTACCCGGGCGGTTTCCAGTCGGTAGATCGTTGCTTCGTTGATGCTGGTCTGCGTGCTGACCTCTTCCCGGGTCATGTCCCTGGACTCCCGCAGTCGACGCATTTCCGCAGCGAGTCGTCGTAGTCGGGTTGTCGGGATCATCCGATCTTGCCTCCGTCGTGTGGTGCCCGCATCCAGTATTCCGCAACCATGGCTTTTGCCTACCTTGCATGTGCTTGGTGTGTTGGTGCATGATAGGCGTGCAGCATAGCTGTGCCGCATCCCCGGGGACGAGCAACTTTCGTCCCCGGACCGCAGACGGTGCCGCCCGGTTCCTGCCACCCCCTGACCGGACCGGGCGGCACCACACCCCCACAACAAAAGAGCAGCCA
>JAFAPC010000182.1 GCA_019247305.1 Pseudonocardiales bacterium | reverse complement strand
TGCCAGGTTGAAGCACTGCAGCGCCGCTCCCGCAGCGCCTTTGGTGAGGTTGTCAACCGCCCCGAGTGCGACCAGCCGGCCGGCGTCGGCGTCCACCGCGACCTGCACCTGCACCGAGTTGGAACCCTGCACGGCCCCGGTGGCCGGCCAGCGCTCCGGCGCCAGCAGGTGCACGAACGGCTCTGCGGCGTATGCGGCGTGGTAGGCGCCGCGGACCGTCTCCTCGTCGATGCCGGGGCGCAGCGCGGCGGTGCAGGCAGCCAGGATCCCGCGCGACATCGGCACCAGCACCGGGGTGAAGGACAGTGTCACCGGCTGGCCGGCGACACTGGCGAGGTTTTGGGTGATCTCCGGGATATGCCGGTGCGTGCCGGCCATCCCGTAGGCGCTGGCCGAGCCCAGCACCTCCGCGGCCAGCAGGTGGGGTTTGCAGGTGCGCCCGGCCCCCGACGTGCCCGACATCGCGGTCACCACGACGTCAGCAGCGACCAGCTGTGCGGCCAGGGCCGGAGCCAGCGCGAGGCTGACCACCGTCGGGTAGCAACCGGGCACCGCGACGCGGCGGGCTCCGCGCAGCTTCTCCCGCGCGCCGGGCAGCTCCGGCAACCCGTAGGGCCAGGCCCCGGCGTGGTCCCCGCCGTACCAGCGCTGCCAGGCCGTCGGGTCCACGAGCCGGTGGTCGGCCCCGCAGTCGATCACCACGGTGTCCTCGGGGAGCTCGGCGGCCAGGGCCGCGGAGTGGCCGTGCGGCAGGGCCAAAAACACCGCGTCGTGTCCGGCCAACCGCTGGGCGGTGGTGTCGGACAGGATGCGCTCGGCGAGCGGGACGAGGTTCGGGTGGTGCTCGCCCAGCCGGCTTCCGGCGTTACCGCCCGCCGTGAGCTCACCGATTTCGATCAGCGGGTGGCTGAGCATCAGGCGCAGGAGCTCACCCCCGGCGTACCCGCTCGCCCCCGCCACCGCAACCCTGAACGACACCCGAATGATTATCCATACTTACGGAAGATTATTCAACACGCAGCTCATCTGCCAGGTCACGCATGGCCACATGGGCACCCGCTCGGCACGGCGGGCAGCGCGAGACAACGCGATGATCCCTTGGCGAGTAGCCGCCCCAGGTACTGATGCAGCTCTCCAGCCAGCGAGCCGACCCGACCCCGGATCGGGCCGCGGGCATCGGCCAGAAGATCGCGGGCCAGCGCGCAGGTGCTGCGAATACCAGGCAGCACAGCAGCCGATCCGACCTGGTCCTCCAGGCGCCGGGTGGTGGTGAGCACGTCGGCCAGTGCGGAGACCGTAGCGTCATCGACGCGGCGAGGATGATAAGCGACCGGCGCCACTCGTTCCTGGTCCTCTGGATCAATAGGAACTTTCCCCAGGAGGCCAGCCAGCTCGGTGAGTGGGTGCGAAAGGGAGATTGTCAAACTCACATCGTAATCTTGAAGAGACCCTCCACCGTAGGATGGGAGGGCCGCTGCCGCGTTGCGGGCGGGGGATGGCCCTTGCGATGCGGTACACCCGTGAGCGGTCGTGGTGATCGGTCGTAGTATTCGGGGCGAGAAAGGCGGGACGCGTGGATCCAATTTCGATGATCGTGGAGGCGCTGACGGCGGGTGCGGCCAAGGGGCTGAAGGACACCGCGACCACCGCCCTGAAGGACGCCTACGCTTGCTTGCAAGAGTTGGTGCGGCGTCGATTTGCTGCTCGCCCAGACGCGGAGATGGCCCTGGCCGAGCACGAGAAGGCACCCGAGGTGTGGCAAGCGCCGCTGGCGGCCGCGCTAGAGACCACCGGAGCCGGTGTCGACGCACAGATCATTGAGGCGGCGCGACGGGTGCTGGCGCTGGTGGATCAAGGTGGTACCTCATCGAGCATGAACCTTGTTGATCTGCACGGCTCGCAGGGTGTGCAGGTCGGTGATCGCAACACGCAGTCGAACACCTTCACTACTTCGCCCAAGGTCTGAGCCAGGTCCGTGCCACAGCCGCCCGGGCCGCACGTGGATGCCCGCATGTCCCAGGGTCTTCAATTCGGAGACAACAACACGCAGATCAATATCTTCACCGAGTCATCCTCGCCGAGAACACCTAACGGACTCGCTCTGCTCAATGACCCGGTCGAGATTCTCGGGTATGGCGAGCTATACGTCCGTGCCGAGAGCTTGCTCAAGGACGAGCCCGCTGCTGCGGCCGAGTTGTACGCCGAGCTGTCTAACCACATGGACGAGAAGAGCTTCCCCGCTCGCGCGGAGCAGCTGCGCGCACGCCAACGAGACGCTTACGAGGCGGCCCGGGACATCACAGCTGCGTTCAAGGTGACGATGCGACTGCTGCTCGACCGCTATGACGCCGGTCGGCACATGCACAGCGAGGCCGCACGCGCGGCGGCTCTCGCTGAAGCCCTAGGCTCGCCGGCCACCGACGTCGCTCAGGTGGGCGCCGCCCTGGCCGATTGGTTTGAAGACGGCTACGACCTTGCGTCGGTCACCACTGCGCTCGATGCCATCGTTGCCGCTAACGACCCCCTGGCAGGTCGGCTCGTCCTGGCAGTAGCCGAGCAAATCGTGACCGATGAGGAGTCGGCCGATGACCCTGAGCTACTTTGCACCGTTGCGCGGAATCTCGTGAGTCGGCTCACCGGTACCTTGGGCATCCGGCTTGAGTGCTGCGTCGCGGACCTGGGTGTGCGAACCGGGACCGATCCCACCAGCGCGTTCGCCGATCTCACTCGGCGCGTTTACGGGGTGCACCTCGACGCGCCGCTTGCCGCGCTGATCCTGCGACGTGCCGCTCGCGCTCTAGCCTTCGCTGGACGAGTAGGCGACGCCATTGAGACCTACCGGAGCGCGGTGCGGGACGCGGCCGAGACACCTAACCACGGCGGTGACGCACGTGACGCCTTGCACTCGATCTCGTACCTGTCCAGTAGCAAGAACCGGCAGGACATGATGGACTCGGCGCGCTCGGTAGTGACTCGCGGTCGTCTGCTGCCAGGCGCGGATCACGCCGCCCTAAGCGCGCTGGAATACCTGGTTGACGAGGAATTGCCTGACGCGTTGCGGGAGACTCATCAGTGGGTTCGCCATGAGCGGATCTCGGGCGCGTTGCTCGGCGAAGTCGTTGCCCGCCGCCGCTACGGAGAGGTCTTTGCCCGAGCCGGAGAACCAGCTGCCGCCGCGCTCCAGTTCGTCCTGGCTGGCGCGCACAAGAATGCCGTGCGGACGGCTGAGACATGTACCGAATACGTCGACGTGTCGCAGTTTCTCGCCCGGTACCCATACTGGGTCCAAAGCAGTGCCGCCGCCGTTGTCGGAGTCCAAGCTGATCTCGCGCCAGACGCCGACGTCGATGACCTGGCCGCCAAGCTCCTCGCTCTCGTCGAGGCCAGTCCGCCGGATAGCTTGTTCAGTCGAGAAACGCTCACGCACGCCCTCGGTGCTCTCGCCGCCCTGGACTGGCGCCTGCCCGCTGAAGTCGCCAGGACGCTGCTGCCCAAATTGCGTGCCGATGCCCGAAGGGACGTCAGCCGAGGGCGAGCCACCGAGGATGAGGTGCTGGCCTTCTTCGCTGCATGTGCCCGCCTCGATGCCCTGGACATCGTCAAGGCTGCCGTCGAGGCCCTTGTTGAGGCGCTACGCCAACAAGTTCACCGGGCCGCGCGTTATGTTGGCGACCTCGACCCGGCGACGATCGGTCTCACCGAGTTGCTTGACGAGCTTGCCAATGAGGGCAACAGCGGTGCTATCAAGGTTCTCGCCGAGTGGCACCGACCCACCTCTGCGGTCATCTCAGCCGCACGCTCCGCTGCACAAGAAATCCTCGACCAACCGATAGGTGTTGCCCGCAACAGTTGGGCACTCGGGAACACCGCACCGCTCGGAGCGCTGCTGCTACGGGCGGCGTTCTCGTCCGACGGGCATGCAGACCCCGAGGTCACCGAATTGCGGAACCGAGTCGCGGAGCACTTGCTGGCCTGGGTCGAAGACCGGCAGGACATTGCAATCAGCCGCAGCGACGCAGTCACCGCCTTGGTCATCCTGCAAGGCCAGCTGCCATCCGACCTCCGGTCCATCGTGTGCCGACGACTTCTCGCTGTGCACGACGAACCGGGTCTGCACCCTAACGACATCGATCAACGGGCCTCCCTACACCCGCTGAGCCGGTGCCGGGTCGACACGGGCAGTGAACACCTCCCTGCCCACTGCCTATACGCCGCAGCCCTCGCCGCTTCGACAAACGAGGAGGCTGCCGCAGTCGAGCAACGACTGCTGCCTGCACTCGTCGCGGCAGTGACCGACCCCATCGACGCTGAACTCCGCGGGCATACCGCCGTTGCGCTCAACCGACTACGAACGCTTCCCCTCACCGTGCTGGCCGCCCATCCAGCTCCGGCGATCCGTCATGCCGCCGTAGTGTGCTGGGCATCTCAAGCCGATCGCGACCCCGGGCTGGCCACGACGTTTGTCCGCGACTCGGATTGCAGGGTACGGCGGCGCCTTGCTCACGAACTGGCGCGCCTGTCTTCAGAGAATGCGGTCGCGCCATACAGAACCATCCTTGCCGAACTTGAGACCGACCGTAGCGCCCAGGTTCGCCAGGTAGCAGCCGCTCGACGTCGGATAACCTGTTCGTAGGTGGTCAGGCCGACCTCAGCACCCTCCGCGTAGAGCTCTTTTCACCGCTAGTCAGTCGCGTCTCGTTACCGTGCTCATCAGCGTCAGCCTGCGCCAACCAATTCCGCAGGCACGACTGGAGAAATTCGTAAGTCCTTCGCCAACCCAGTGATCGGTTTGGCCAGCTCACGGGCCAACTCAACAGCGCGACGACGAAACTCAGCAGGGTGAGGAGGCGGCACGGCGACATCCTTCCTGGTGGTCGAGGCCACCTCAGGCCGGGTGTCCGTGCTACGGGGAAGCTCAGTAGTGGACGGTCGCGGTGTCTACTTCGACGTCTCGGGCCAGGAGACGACCAGCCGGGTGTGCTGCTTGTCGAAGACAAACTGACCCGTGAGCGGGGCATCCGTGCCGGCCGGGTGAGCCTTGATTTGAGGCCGGGTTCCCGAGCGGTGGTCGCGGTCCCAGGTCCGGATTTGGTCGGCGACCCGGCCGACGAGCTCGGTGCTGCCGGGGCCGTGCGCGCAAACCCCGAATTCATACCCGGCCCTTGTGGTGCCCTTGTGGTTAGCGTCTTCAGCGCAGTTGATCGGACGCAGAGTGAGATAGGCGAAGCTATCCTGGTCGAACACTGCCACGCTGCCCCCGAACGCAGGCTTGACCAGACCCCGCTCGACGGCCTGAGGCTGCACCATGATTCGACAGAGCCCATCCATAGTGCAGGCCAGCCACAGCTCCATCCACTCGATCGATTCTTCTGCGCCGATCGGTACCGCTGTCCAGACCTGTGTTCTCGGATGGTTGAGGGCATTCCCAAGGGCAACGGTATCGACCGTTTGCTCGTCGTGGGTCTGGAGGCTGATGTCCCCCTCGTCGGTCAGCGGGACGGTACACCGCTCGTAGGCCCCGGCCCCCCGCATCGGCACGAAACCGCACATTTCGATCGATTGGCTCCGCAGGTATCCGTCCACGCGCTCAAAGGCGATCGACCGTATCAGGCTGCCGCGCAGCCGTAATGGGACCACGAGCCGACCGTCCGCGGCGAGCTGATCTAACCACGCAGGAGGCAGGTCCCAGGCGCCGACGGTGACGATCACCCGGTCATACGGCGCGTGCTCCTGGTAGCCGAACTCGCCGTCACCGCGGAACACGCGCACATGCCCGCAGCCCGCAGCCGAAAGACCCCACCGGGCACCATCGACAAGGTCCGCGTCTAGGTCGACCGTCGTCACCTGGCCGGTTTCACCGACCAGGTGCGCGAGCAGGGCCGCGTTGTAACCCGTACCAGCACCGATCTCGAGCACCCGGTGACCGGGCTCGACCTCCAGCTGATCCAACATCATCGCCACGATCGACGGCGCCGAAATCAAGCTGACCGCAGTGCCCTCGGTGTCTCGCTTCGTGACGATCGAGTCGTCGGCGTAGGCCGTCTCAAGGGGAACCTCGGGCACGAAGACGTGTCGCGGCACGGCGCGCATGGCGGCGTCAACCTGCCGGGTACGGACCCACCGTTGATCGCGTAGCCGGTCGACCATCCCGGCGCGCAGGCCCTCTGCTGTCTCGCGTGCCTGAGCCGTGTCTGCGTCCATGGCGGCGCAGTCTGCCACGACAGCTCCTCCGCTGGGAATGACCGACTCAGCGGCCCGGGTGCTGCGTCGACCACGCTCGGCGTAAAGCAGTCGACCCACGAACCCGACCTTCGAATCAGTCTTGCTGACCTGACCTACGGTGAGAAGATGGCCACGGACCGGCGCAGCGGCATAAGCCGTTGGCATGCTGGCCTAGGTTCGTACGGATCCGGCACGCCCTGAGCAGGAGGCTTCGAAAATGGCCAAGGTCGAACAGTTGAAGCCGCAGGTGGACGAGGCAGCCGAGGCTGACCCCTTCGACCTCGACGTTCGCATTGCCGAAACCGGCGACGTGGTCGATGCGCAGCCCACGAACCCTACAGATGACAAATGTGGCAGTACATGTCCTCTCGCCTGCGTCAGTGCCAGCTAGGACCCATGGTGATCCGCGGTGACCCCCGCCAGCGGTTTCCGTGGCACGTAGTGGTTCTTGATGTTCGGATAGTGGCTCGCTGACGGAGGGCGACGGGTTGGATCTTCGTGGAGTCTAGGACCAGTTGGCAATTGTACCGGCATGCCGACGCGGCGCTGGTGCGGGCTGCTGCGTATACGAGCGGATGGGAACCAGGAGATTGGCCAGACACCACTGGTGGTGGCACAAGCACGCAGGTGGAGCAATGGTGCACGTGGTTGCGCCAGGTCTGGGCGGAGGAGTCGGTGGCCGAGGGCGTCGAGGTCGCTAGTCCGGTGCTCGCGCGTCGTATGGAGGCGGTGTGCGCTGGACAGCGGGTTGATGCGCGCCAGGTTCGCCGCACGGTGTCCTCGGTAACTAGGTACCTGTTGCGGATGCGAAGCCGCGCGACGCCGTTCGGCCTGTTCGCGGGGGTGGCGACCGTTCGTTTCGGCCTTGAGCTCACGATGCGCTGGGGCAGGCGTCATCGCGCTGTTGCGCGGGCTGATGCCGCCTGGTTGACCGATGTGATCACACGGTTGGAGTCCTACCCTCAACTGCTTGCCCGGCTGCCGGTCGTGGCCAATAACTTGTGCTTCGTGCGCGGTGTGCGGCTGATCGTGCCGTATCAGCCGCACACGCGCGGCGCTAGCCGGGTCGCTCCGGGAGAGGTGTCGATGCGGCACACGCGGGCGGTCCAGATCGTCATGCAGGCCGCACGATCGTCAATCCGGTGCGGCGAGCTGGCCGGGAAGCTGGGGACCGCTTTTCCCAACACGCCGGGATCGGTGATCGACGGCTTGCTGGCCGAGCTGGTGGCGCGGCGGGTGCTGGTGAGCAGCCTGCACGCGCCGGCCACGGTCACCGACGCCTTCGGGTACGTCCTCGATGCACTGACCGCAGTGGACGCCGGCGACATCCCGCAGGTGGCGCCTCGGCTGCGGGAGCTGCGCATGATCCAGGCGGAGTTGGCGCTGCACAATTGCACCTATGTACCAAAGATCAGCAGGGGCGTCCGGAAGTCCGTAGCCGACCGAATGAGGGCGGTCTCGGACTCCGTGGAACAGCCGTTAGCGGTGGATCTGCGGCTTGATTGCGAGATTGTCCTGCCGAAGCAGGTGGCGCGGGAGGCGGAGGCGGCCGCCTCGGTCCTGATGCGCCTGACCGCCTATCCCTTCGGCACCGAGGCCTGGCAGGACTACCACGAAAAATTCCTTGAACGGTACGGGATCGGGTCTCTTGTCCCAATCATGGAGCTGGTAGACGCCGATGCCGGGCTGGGCTTTCCGGCCGGATACCAGGGATCGGTGGACGAGCCGTGCACGCGGCGGTTGTCCGCTCGGGATGAGCGGCTGCTCGCGCTGGCGCAGCAGGCGGCTCTGGACGGCAGCGACGAGATTGTTCTCGACGAACGCGGGATCTCCGCCCTGGCGGCCGGCGACCTCGCCCAGGCACAGGTGCCGCCGCATATAGAGCTGTGCGCCCAGATCCAGGCGGCGTCACCGGATGCGCTCGGGCGCGGCGATTTCGACCTGGTCGTGGTGAGCACGCCCCGGGCCGCGGGAACCATGGCGGGCCGATTCATCGACTTGCTCGACGCGTCCGACCGGTACCGCATGGCCCAGGTGTACGCGCAGCTTCCCACGAGCGACGCCGGAGCGATGGCCGTGCAGCTGTCCTGTCTCCCGCTCTACCCGCGCACCGAGAATGTCATACGCGCGCCTGCGCTATTGCCCCGCATGATCAGTCTGGCCGAACACCGCACCCCGAGTGACTCCCTAATCCCCGTAGAAGATCTGGCGGTGGGCGGCGACCGGCGCCGACTGTACCTGGTGTCGCTGTCGCAGCAACGGCAGCTGGAGCCGACGGTGTTGCACGCTCTGGACTTTCGCGCGCAGATGCCACCGATCGCGCGATTCCTTTGCGAGCTCGTGCGGGCACAAGCTGGCGCCTATACCGGGTTCGACTGGGGTGCCGCGTCGCGGCTGCCGTTCCTGCCGCGCGTTCGGCACGGCCGCACCGTCCTATCCCCCGCCCGCTGGAACCTCTCCGCATCCGATCTGCCCGCGCCTGGCATCCCCTGGCCGCACTGGACCGAGGCGATAGCGTCGTGGCGACGTCGGTGCCGCCTTCCTGCCATGGCCTCTCTGTGCGAGGGCGACCGGCGCATCCGGCTGGACTTCAACGTGCCCGCCCACCTCGCGCTGCTGCGCTCGCAGCTGGACCGTACCGGTCACGCCACCCTCGCCGAGGCACCCGACGCCCAGGCGCACGGATGGCTCGACGGCCGGCCCCATGAGATCGTCATTCCTCTGGTGACCGCCGGCGCCAGCGCCTGGCTGCCGATACCGCGACGGTCAGCGCCAAACCTGGTGATCGGACGCGATCACGGGCATGTGCCTGGATGTTCCCGGTGGTTCTTCGCCAAGCTGTACGCGCACCCGGACCGTCAGAGCGAAATTCTCGCCGAGTATCTGCCCCGGCTGCTGTCCACCTGGGACAGCCCGCCCGAGTGGTGGTTCGTGCGCTATCGCGACCCAGAACCGCACCTACGCCTGCGCATCCGCCTGCCCGGCACCCACGAGTATGGTCACGCTGCATCCAGGGTGGGCGCCTGGACGGCCGACATGCGGCGCCTCGGCCTGGTTCGCCACGTCCAGCTGGACACTTACTACCCGGAAACCGCGCGATATGGCACCGGCAGGGTCATGTCCGCCGCAGAGACTGCGTTTGCCGCCGACTCGCACGCGGTCGTCATACAACTGGCACAAGCGCATCAGGGCGGCCTGCATCGTCATGCGATAACCGCAGCGAACTTCGTCGACATCGCGGCCGGATTCACCGGCGCCATTCGCGATGGGATGCGCTGGCTGGTCGACCACGCCAAAACCGAACCGGCGACACCGCCGTTGCGGAAGGTCGTCACCGAGTCCATCCGCCTGGCCGATCCCGGTGACGACTGGGCGGCGCTGCGACGGACGCCCGGCGGCGAGACGATCATCCAGGCTTGGCGTCAACGTCGCGGCGCGCTGGCCGCCTACCGTGCCCAGTTGTCGGGTGCCGACGGAATCGAACCGGATTCCGTGCTCACCTCACTACTGCACGTACACCACAACCGGGCATCCGGCATTGACAAGAACGATGAGCGTGTGTGCCTTCGGCTCGCCCGCGCGGCCGCGAGGGCATGGATCGCACGGGCCGAGAAGGTCGGGCAGTGACGGCGCCGGACCCGACCCTCACGCGCGCCGCAGCCACCGCCATAGCTGGCCGCCTGGCCTCGCCGTCGCAGGCCTTCGACGCGGATAAGGCCCGCGTCCGGTGGCCCCAGTCCCTAGCCCACGGCGCCGCAGGCATCGCCCTCCTGCATATCGAGCGCGCCCGCACCGGTCTCGGCCGATGGCAGGTTGCTCACGACTGGCTCTCGTACGCGTCGCGCGGCGAGATCAGCGCGGGACCGGACAGCAGCTTGTTTTACGGCGCACCGGCGGTGGCCTTCGCCCTTCACGCAGCCGCCGACCGCCCGGGAAAGTACACCCGCGCACTCAGCGTTCTGGATCACCACATCTCCGTCATGACACGCCGTCGCCTCGATCACGCCCACGCACGCATCGACCGCGCTGACCGTCCGGCGCTCGCCGAATTCGACCTCATCCGCGGGCTGACCGGGTTGGGTGCCTATCTCCTGCAGCGAGACCCGCACAGTGAGCTCACACGCGACGTCCTGTCCTATCTGGTCCGGCTCACCGAGCCGCTGCAGGCCGAGGGTGAGCTCGTCCCCGGATGGTGGACCGACCTCGACCCCTCAGGTCATCCCTCGGAGGACTTCCCCGGCGGGCACGGGAACCTCGGGATGGCCCACGGGATCAGCGGTCCACTGGCGCTGCTCTCTCTGACCATGAAGCGCGGAGTCGTTGTCGACGGACACACTGGCGCCATTAGGAGGATCTGTGCCTGGCTGGATGGCTGGCGCCAAGACCACGTCGCCGGTCCCCGGTGGCCGGAGTGGGTCACCCGTGATGAGTTTCGCAATCACCAGTCGACACGGCCGGGGCCACCGCGCCCGTCGTGGTGCTATGGCACACCCGGACTAGCGCGTGCTCAGCAGCTCGCCGGCCAAGCCACCGGGGATCTCGTACGGCAACGGATGGCCGAGCAGGCCCTGATCGGCTGCCTGTCCGAGCGGGACCAGCTCGCCGCGATCACTGACGTCACCCTCTGCCACGGCTGGTCTGGCCTTTTCCGCATCGTGTGGCGCGTCGCCGCCGACGCGCACACGCCCGGTATCGCGGCCCACCTGCCACGTCTGCTCGGCAAAATCGTCGAACAAGGTTACGGAGACCTCAATGCCGACCGCCTCGCCGAATCGATGCTTCGTCCTCTGGCCGGAGACCTGGGACTGCTCGAAGGAGCCGCAGGCGTCGCCCTCGCCCTGCACACCGCCACGGCAGGCGCGCCCCCCACCTCAAACTGGGACGCCTGTCTGTTGATCACTTGACACCGCCCTGATGCCTGCTCACCAGCAAATTCACCACATCGACCTGTGGATCTTCTCGATACGGCGCTGCCCGGCTGGCGAAGCCGGGAAGATCGGGCGTGTCCCGTAGATCCCGTGTTTGTGATCGACTTTACTGTTGCTGAGTTCGACGGGAGAGCTGTCGGGGCCTGCCCGAGCAGCTCTCCCGTCGAACTCAGCGCACGGAGAGCGCTCACGATCGGTTCGCCCCTCGTTCGGTGGTCTACGGGAAATGTCTTGACACCCGGCGGGCCGCCAATTGAGCACCCCCTTCGGCTCCCCGCAGCCGGCCGGTCCCGCTCATGGGAGTACACCTTCCCCAACCGCTCCACGTCGAGGTCGAGAAGCTCGCTACACCGGTTGACCTCCAGAGATCGAGCGCACCCGCCCCGGTTACGGCGAGGTTTCATAGGTACGCCACTGTTTGTAGACAGCCAGAAGCACATGCTAGGGATCGGTAGACACCGACGTCACGTTAGAAACAGGAATAACGTTGTGTACACCACCATGGTCGCGAGTTCCTATCAGATAAACAATCCGAGGCGCGAGCAACCGATGCGCTTTCGCTATCGAATCAGTCATGAGCGATGTTCATTATCGACGGTAGGGCGAAAGTTGCGGATGGCCTCGTCGAGATCCCGGGCGACGGCCAGGTTTGCGTAAACTTTCGGTGGCAGAGCGCGCAGCTGTCCCCGGATCCCGCTTAAGGCTTGAGCTATTTGGGAATTACGCTGCTCGCTGGGTAGGCCGAAGACCTGGGTCAGCACATCCTGCGCGCCTTCCGGCCCGCTGAGGCTGAGCCGAGCTTGGGCAAGATACACCCGGGACAGTGTGCTCGCCGCTGGCGAGCACTGGCCTGTCTCCGAAGCGCTGTAGAGGCTGATTGCCGTGGATGCCTCGCGTTCCACAGCCTCCCAATCACCCAAGCCAGCGTAGGCGGCAGCGTTATAATAATGCTGACGGGGAACCGAGAACGTAAAGATCACCCCAAGGTCCTGAAGACTATCGATCGTGGAGAGCGCGTCACGTTGGTCCTGGGCGGTGTGAAGAAGCCCGACCACCTGTTCGCGTCGGCCGCTTTGCGCCAGGGCCCGCGCTTCGAGTCCAGTGAGGCGTATCGCGGCGACGCCACTGAGTCCGGCGGCTCGCGCCTGCTGAGCATGGCTAAGCACCTCCTCAGTCGAACCCTGCAGCAAGGCGCCCATCGCTCGGGCGGCGTACACCCACGTGATGAGTCCAGCGTGCCCGGCGAGCTCAGCAAAGGCGAGGGCGGTACGTGCCTGAACTATAGACGCGCCCGGCTCCCCTAAATCACATGATACCGACCCCAACAGAGCACACGTAGCCCCCAGGAGAAAATTCAATTCCCTGGCATCACTGGGTCGTTGCCCATACCGGACGAGCAGCATATACAGCCGGTCTCCCAAGATCACCAAATCGGGCACTAGGTGAGGTGACTCCGGGTTGACAACATAATCTGTGGCTAAACGTCTCAGATCCTCTTGCGCTTCCGCGAGGGTACAACCCTCGATTTTCGGTGCCTCCATGGCGCTGCGCATGATAGCCGAGCTATACGCGGCGTGGCGGACCAACTCGCGTAGCCCCATACCCTGTCCGCTGCCCGGGTAGAGCACCGCGCCAACACCAGCAGCTTCGAAGAGGTACCTGCGGTTTATGGCACCTCCAGGCAATGTCTCCATAACGGGATACTCCTCCGTGAGATGGTCCGCTAATGCCTGCCCCACCTCAGCAGTTGCCGCATCGAGGCCGCTCATGGCGGCCGACGTCGTTTCCTTCGGGTCCTCCGAGTCGGCGGGCGCCGCTGCGGCTTTCGGGAGGGCATCAGCCACCTCCCAGGCGGCCAGCAGGGCTCCCCCCGCATCCAGAGCACCGTCTAACGCTTTGACTACACCCTGGGTGGGCCAACGACGGCCGTGCTCAATGTTATGAACGTATCCGCGAGCCACGTGCGCCACCGCGGCGACATCAGCCAGCGACAGATCCGCCTGCTTCCGCAGCGTGGCCACCTGCTCGGCGAAACTCGCCCGCCCGTCTGCCCCCATGCCTAATGAGGCTTCGCCTCGGACCGCCAAGTCTGTGGCCACGCCAACTGGTCCCTGCGGCTTCCGGAGCGCAAGCTCCCGCAGGGACTCCCGGTCTGGGGTGGCCGACCGTCGCCATCCGCTGCGCCGAATCGGGCGACCTAAACCT
>JAFAPC010000161.1 GCA_019247305.1 Pseudonocardiales bacterium | reverse complement strand
TACCCCGGTCTGTTCGCCCACTGGAAAGCCGGCGCCTACCCCATCGGCTGGGCGACGGGAGCCGTGTGACGCGAGAGCGTCACGCACGGTTCAACGAGCGCCGGGGGGCGCAACTCCCCCCGGCGACTCACCTGACAAAAACGACAGGATGTGTCGCTTTTGTCACCCAAACAGTGATCATCGCCTCCCGAGCTCAGCTCAGCCACCTCGCTAAGCGATCCGCGGCGGCGCTTCGCTGGGTTTCGTAACGATTTTATATAGACCTGATAGGTACTCGTTTCGGGTCCTGGGTCAGGGGGAATCTGCGGACGGGGCCACGCCGAAATGGTCGGCCTGGCGACTGGCATTGACGCTGGTCCACTGTCCGAACGGATGTGTGAATGCGGCACACACGTGTCCTAATTTGTTCTCTGTCTGGCGCAGACTGGTCTCGTGAGATGACGACGAAGGCGAGCGAGGCTGGCGAGGAGCCGGGCAGCACGAGGAGGAGTTGAGATCGAGTGAGGAAGATCCAGCGGCTGGCGGCGGTCGGCGCGATGGCGGCGCTGACCGTCGCGGCCGGTGCATGCAGTAGCGGGCAGGAGCCAGCTACCGGAGGTCAGGCTGGCGAGTCGTCATCGCCTAGCGCGGGAGCGACGGCGCCCACGGGCGCTGGCGTCACCACGATCAGTCAAATCTTCGGCCCGGCCTGTAGCCAGGTGCCCAAGGAGGGCCCCGGTTCGGCACAAGGGATGGTCGACGACCCGGTGGCTACTGCGGCCAGCCACAATCCGCTGCTGACCACGCTGACGAAGGCCGTGACCGCGACCAATCTGGCTGACACCCTGAACAGTGCCCCGGCGCTGACCGTATTCGCTCCGGACGACTCTGCTTTTCAGGCTCTGGAGGCCAAGAACCCGGGCACCCTTAACCAGCTCACGACGGCCCCAAACGTGGCTAGCGGGGACAGCCAGTTGGCCAAGATCCTGAAATACCACGTGGTCGATCACCGCTATGACGCTGTGGGCCTCGTCCAGGCCGGCACGGTGGACACCCTGGAAGGCGTGAAGATCAGGGTTGGGGGCACCGCGGCGGCACCGACCGTGGACGGCGCCCCGGTAGTGTGTGGCAACATCCCGACCAAGAACGCGACCGTGTTCGTCATCGGGCAGGTGCTCTCGCCGCCAGCCTCTTGACGACTGACACGGTCTAACAGACCGACGCAGCTGGCGCTCCTGGAGGGGCGGCTCGGCCATCGAGCCGCCCCTGACGCATGTCAGGAGCTGAAAAAGATCGCGACTTTGTTCCTGAGTTCACGAGCGGCTACCGTGGACGCCTGGCGGGCTAGTGGTACTCCAGTCACAGTGCTACTCCAGCCCCAGATCCGGTTTGCCCGGTGTGAGATCCGACCAGTGCAAGGTCCGAGAGGAAGCGCAGCGTGACGGTGCACGAGCACGGCAGGTACCGCCCACCCGTCGAAGACTTGCCCTACCGCGCCGTCCCCGAGGCCGCCGTCGGCCGTCTCGCCGTCTACTTGCGGGTGCTCACGTCGATGATCGAACACGGCGTGATCACGATGTCCAGTGAAGAGCTGGCCGGGGCGGCCGGGGTGAACTCAGCGACTCTGCGCAAGGACCTGTCGTATGTGGGCTCCTACGGCATCCGCGGGGTGGGCTACGACACAGCGCGCCTGGTGGGACGCATCGAGCAGCTACTCGGGCTCACCCGGCACCACAGCGTCGCGGTGGTCGGCATCGGCAATCTTGGTCATGCCCTGGCCAACTACGGGGGTTTCCCCGACCGGGGTTTCCCGGTCACGGCGTTATTCGATCTCGACGAGGACCTGGTCGGAGTCCCGGTTGGCGGGTTGCCGGTCGACCACGTCGACAGCATCCCCGCGGTGTGCGCCGAACGGGAGGTCACCATCGGGGTGATCTGCACTCCGGCGGCTGCCGCGCAATGGGTGTGTGACCTGTTGGTGGCCGGCGGCGTCCGGTGCATTCTCAACTTCGCCCCGGTGGTGTTGCAGGTGCCCGACGATGTCGAGGTACGCCGGGTGGACCTGGCGGTGGAGCTGCAGATCCTGTCCTTCTACCAAGCCCGCCGC
>JAFAPC010000204.1 GCA_019247305.1 Pseudonocardiales bacterium | reverse complement strand
TGACACCGTCATCGCGCCGCTACCGGGATCGACCGGCCACACTGACTATCCCCCCATCACCGCCGGTGATTATCTCCGTGAGCGCATCGCCCAGACGACGGTCTATCCGGAGGCTCGGCAGCAGAGCCTGCGCGAGAGCTGATTCCGCAAGGCTGCCGGTTTCGCCCGTTTTTCCCGCGCCTCGGGGATCAGTTCGCCACGGTGGTGAGTTGCAGGGTTTCCGGGCGAGTCGCCGTACCGTGGGGGGACGCCGCTGGGCTATAGAGGCGTGTCGAGTGCGTGCTGTACTGGCTCGGTCGCGGCGAGCAGTCACCGGTTGGCCGAGTGTGTGTGAATCTGATCGATGAGTGATCGCAGGCGCGCCAGGGGTCGCGCTGAGCTGACTGTCGCGACCAGGGGGACGAGTTCTTGCGCTATATGTTCCGCATCCTGCCAAGCGCCAAGTTCTATCTGTGCGTGCAACAGTACGCATAGGGTAGAGGTCAACGTCGCTAAGTTAAGGCGGGATCCGGGGTACTGGTGCTCCGTTTGAGTATGACATGAATAGCTCGGCGTGTGTCGGCGGTGAAAAACCACAGGGAATGCACTGTCACGCGATGGTGAGGCACCGCTGAGGCTGCTATTCGAGCGAATCGCGGTGCCCATGGTAAACATTCAGCGGCCCGCACCGACTCCCGACACACCTGCGCAGGCTTCAGATCGTGTGCGGTGAAATAGGCCATATCGCTGATCGCATCCCCCGCCCGGGACACCGCCCGTTCCGCCGCAGCCACGAACGACTGGCCCACCGGCCACCGCCGCAACTCCGAGGTATGACTCAAAAACACCCGCCGTGGCCCCACCATGCCCCGCAGTATCTCAGCCACCACAACCCCCAGACCACCCGGACGCTACGGTCGTTTCTCAGGCACTCACGGGATGTCGCACAGCTGGGCCGATGTCAGTAACCAGGAGTGACTGCTCGTGGGGGTATCGAGCCAGATTTGCTGCTGGTTTTTGGTCACGGTGAGGCCGAAGCGGTTCCAGCTCGGCTGACCGAGCTTGGTCCACGTGGTGTAGGTGTCCTCGATGATCTTCCATAGTTGGCGCGGTCCACCCTCGGTGACCTGATGCACCCCGTGGTCGTCGGCGAGAGTGACCTCCGCCCATGATCCGTCCGCTGCCGTGATCGCTGTGACGGTTGGTTTCCCGTTCTCGTCGGGACGCCGGTAGCCGAGTGAGGTGTGGGCGCCGAGGTCGAAGCTGGCCAGAAACCACACCACCAGTGATGCCCAGGGAGTGCGCGGGTCCAGTGTGGTGGTGCGCTGCTCCGTTTCAGTGCTGCAGTGTCGGCGGGGCCTGGGTCGGTTCGGAGTCTGAGCGGCAGGGTGGTGGCGCAGGTCCATGAAGGCTGCGTAGGTTGGGTCGAAGCGTCCTTCGGCTCGGTCGGGGTAGCGGGTGAGGCGGACCAGATTGCCCGCGCCTGGCGCGGTCTTGAGATCGGTAAGAAGGATCCCGCCGGGGTTGGTTTGCTCGATCCACGCCCATGGCACCGCCGATACCGCGCAGGTGGCGATGATCCGGTCGAACGGGGCATGCTCAGGCAGACCATTGGTACCATTAGCAACAACCAGGGTGGGGTGATAGCCGATCCGGGCCAGTCGTTTCCGGGCCAATTCGACCAGATCGGGTTCGATGTCGACGGAGAAGACGTGCGTGTCCCCGAGGCGGTGAGCGAGCAGGGCCGCGTTGTAGCCGGTTCCGGTGCCGATCTCCAGCACCCGATTTCCCTCGCGCACCTGGAGAGTTTCCAGCATCCGAGTCATCAGCCCGGGCATGCTGGAGGAGGAGCGCAGGCTGCGGGATTCCCAGCGGTCAGCCACGGCGGTCAGCAGCGCCCGGTTGGAGTACACGTGATCTAGCCACTCCCGCTGACCCTGGTCGGTGGTGGTGTCTAGCCGGTGCCACGAACCGTCGGGGTCCCACCGAAGAACATCGGGCACGAGTTCGTGCCGAGGCACCGCGCAGACCGCTTCTTGCCATGGTGCCGACCATAGCTTCCCGATCGCGACCAGTTCCTCGGCAAGCTTCCGCGCCCTGGGCATCCACTCGTCGGTGCGCACGGTCATGGGCACGACCCTTCGGCCAGCACATCGACGAGGGCATGAGTGATCGGTGCGCCAGTATTGGCTTCGAGCCAGAAGTACTGACCTGAGCTGTTGGACTCCAGGAAAATCCAATGCTCATCAGCATCGATGGCGAAGTCGACCGCAGCGTAGACCAGACCCATCTTTGCCATATAAGCGCGCAGGCCTTCTTCTATCTCGGGTGGAGTTTCGACCCACTCGTAGCTCAGGGCCGGATAGTCTGCGCGCCAGTCCACCCTGGACGCCTCTGAACCGGCCCGGATCAGGATTGTGAACATGCGGTCGCCAACTACGATGACCCGGGCCTCGTAAATCTTGTTCACCCACTGCTGCACCTGCGTCGCAGTGGCGTCTATCCCGAATAAATTCGTAAGGTCGCGGAACGTCAGGCGATGCGTGAAGGCCACCGTGAGTGCGCTGCCCTCGGTGACCGTGTTTGGACCCAGCGACTTACGCACCACTCCCGTCGGGCTTGCAGTGGCGAAGCGCCGTACCGCGTCGGGGCTGTTAGTGATCACAGTCGCGACTGTAGTCAGCCCACATCGCGCCGCTACAGCCAATTGAAGCGGCTTGTAGACGCTGTCGGCGGACCGGTTCGGGTGGTTGACCCACAACACGTTCAAGCTGGCCAACACGCCTCCAAGACCGAGGCGGGCCTCACGGTGAGCGTAAGCCCGCTCCACGTCGGTCATGCTCTTGGCGAAAGAGAACGCACCGGGATCGCGATACCAGATTGATCGGATAGCGCTGAGGTCCACTGTACGGTGCTGGGTCCGCAATATACCGGTCCATCGACCATCATCACCTAGGAACGCCTCAAGCACTACTGCACGAGGGAACCAACTAGTGTCGAGGCGGAAGAGCGGAACATCTCGTACAGTGAGCTCGCGAATCACAGCATCGACCGGGATGTCAGCTTTTTCTGCGAAGATAACGACAGTCACTGCTCTTCCCAACCCCAGATATTTTCCTCCGGCCCCTCATCACCGTCGCTGTGTGTCTTGCTCTGCCACTCCTTTTTTTGGTCTTCTTCCCAGCCCATCCGCTCAATCAGTGGCCGACCGTCGTCATCGACAGCAACCTGGAGCTGGTGGCAGTAGCGGACATCCGGACGCACGGGGACTGGCACGGTCTGAGCGAAGCAGAGTCCGAACGGGCGAGTCTCCCGGGGGCCCGGCCCGTCGGCGGTGACCGCCGCGCGTAGGCTATAGCGCAGACTAGCCGAGGACAGCGGATTGTCTAGAGCGACCTCGTGAAGCGGATCGGCGGTAGGCATTTTCTCCCTTTCTCTAGAATTCGTAAACCTGAGTGAGCTCAGGCCAATTCTTCTCCTGCCGGGGAGGCCGCCTGTTCAAGGTGCTCACAATCCCAGGGTATGGCGGCCACGGGAGTCCCGGTAGTTATGGTGGGACTGACGCCCCTATGGATGACAGCTTCAAGCAAGCTGAGCCGATGCGTCGGGCGCGTGGGCTACTGCTGCGGGGTTGCCCGCGCGCGCAGCCAGTGGAGGATTTCCGCGCCGGCCGCTATACCGCGGCTTCGGGTGCGGGTGACGGTGGGGTGGGACCAGCCGATTGCAGCCAGTTCGCCGTGGGCGGGGTGGATGGCGGCGTCGGCCTGGCGGAGCATGTCGAGATCCAGCAAGGAGTCACCGGCGGCCAGCACGAGACGAGCCTGGGTCCGGTGGGCGAGTGCGGTGATGGCGGCGGACTTGGTGAGCGCGGCGGGCACCAAGTGCACTTTGCGTCCGGTTGCGGACAGCGCCCAGCCGCGGGCCTGGGCCCAGTGGGTGAGGTCGTGGATCCACGCGGCGGGCGGTGACCAGCCGTGGCTGCTGACGAGGTAGCAGAACAGCTGCTCGGCGACCCGGAGCGTGATCGGCCACTCCGGGTGCAGGGCGTGCTGGAGATACGCGCAGACCTCGGGTAGGGGGGCGGCACTCGCGCGCACCCGGCGGCGGATCTCGCGGTGCCATCCGGGATCGGGGACGCCATCGCGCAGCAGGTGAGCGCCGTTGCTGCAGACCGCGTACCGCGGCGCCGGGCCGGGCAGCTGAATCCGGGCGTACTGCGCAGGGGTGCGGGTGGTGGCCGGGACGACCAGGGCGGTGCGGGCCAGCTCGGTGGCGTACCGGGCCGCCCGGGCGCTCAGGTAGGACCACGGCTGGGTGTGGTAGTGCTCCACGCAGACCAGCGCGTCGCCGCTGTGCGCAGGAGCAGGCAAGTGCCCGGCGCGGTGCAGCGCGGCGCTGGAGTAGATCAGGGTGCCGTCCAGGTCACACGCGGCCAGCACCCCGCCGGGGATCTCGCCGCTCATCAGGGCCTGCGCGGATGGATCAGGGCGGCGCAGGAAAACCGCAGGTCACCGACGTTGACGAGGTGAGCGTGGCGGTGTGCGGCCAGCAGCTGAAGGTGCGGCAGGGGTGGGCTGGTGCGGTCGATCAGGACTTTCCAGGGCACCCGGCGCAGCAAGGCTCGGGTGGTCTCGCCTACGCCGGGTTTGACGAAGTTCAGGTCCGCCACGCCGTGGGTGGCGCCGATGCGCTGGGCGGCGGCCCACCCGGTGTGCGCCGGCGGCCGGGGCGATGCGGCCCGCGCTCGGGCGCTGCGGGCGGCCGTGTCGGCGACGTCGGTGAAGTGGGCGCTGATCGCGTCCAGGTAGTGGTTAGACAGGTCGGTGCGCGCCAGGTGCGGGTAGAACTTGGCCCCGTGGAAGGCATCCGGGCCGAGCAGCGTGGGGTGGGCGACGGTGCGGGAGACGAGTCCGGAGATGGTGGAGTTCAGGCAGGCGGAGGGAATCAGGATGTCGCGGCGGGTTCCGTAGAGGTGTGCGCAGCACCCGGGATCGGCCACGACCGCCAGCGCAGCGGGGAAGCGCAGACCATCGGCCGCGGCGCGGCCCAGCGCGCGCCGCAGCTCATCGGCGATCGTGCCTTTGCCCGTCCACCCGTCGACGAAGACGACCCGCGCAGGGTCGTGGTGGCGGGCCAGGTAACGCAGGGCCACCCGGTCCGCACCCCGTCCGCGCACGATGGACATCGTATAGTGGGGCGGGCTGAGCTGGTGGATCCGCTGGCCCCAGCGCCGCATCAAGATCCCCACTGGGGTGCCGGCGCGAGCCAGCGACACCAGCACGACCTCACGGCCGCGGGCGGCCAGCACCGTCTCGGTGAGCACACCGACCAGGTACGCCACCCGGCGGGCCGACTGGGTCAGCAGCAGCTGAAACAACGCCAGGTACTCCGGTGCGGGCCGGTACTCCACCGGCAGTGACTCAGCGTAGTGCGCGCCAGCTCGGATCTGCTCATCGCGCTGCGCCACCGGGATCTCCAGCTCAGCCCCGGACAGGTCGGTGAGCAACCAGCGGACCTCCTCGGCGGAGTAGCTGGAAAACCGTGGCCCCACCAGCGGTTCGGGCAAGCCGACCATCACCCATCAGCACCGGCTCGGTTGGTAGTCCGTCGGCGGAGCCGCCAATCCAACCGAGGGCACCACGACCACGTTCACCCGGTCACACACCCCGCGCAGCACGTCGAGCAACCCGCCAGATGTGTGCAGCGCGGGGGTGTTCATCGCGTCGTCGAGCACGCAGACCACGTCATCGAACCGCCGGGCGGGATCGCTGCCCGGGGCCACGTTGTAGACAAAACGCCACCCGCTGCCCGCGTCGCGATCATGCGCCGGGAACGCCAACCCGGTGCGGACCGGGTACGTCGAGTCGTCGATGGCGAGTATCGGGGAACGGGCCGTGCTCGCGTAGCGCACCTCGCGCCCCGGCGCGAGACACCGCTGCAGCGCTTGGGCTACGCGCAGCGGCACGTACATGAACTCCTCACATCCCAGCACGAGCACCCGAGGCCCCTGCACCATGGTGGCCAAGCCCGCCGCGATGTCCGCGACTACGGCCTCCAGGGCGCGGCGGTGCGCGGGCGTGAAGCCGTGCCGGCCGCCCTCCGGCAGGCCCGCCGGCCAGGTCGGATGCAGCTGGGACAGCCGAGCCCGCGCAGGGGGCGGCGGCGGGGGAGTGCGGCGGGTGTGCGCGGCGACGAGCTGGGCGCTGCGGAAGGCCATGTCCGTGGGCAGCTCGACCACCCCGCGGGCCAGGGCGACCACCTCGACGCGCGCGCCCAGCGCGGCCACCCGGGCGGTCATCGAGTCACGGTCGGTCCCTGAGCGCACGTCCATCAGACAGGCGAGGACGTAGTGCCGGCGCGGGTAGCGCGCGTGCACCGCCTCGATGGTGTTCGCGGCGGTGGTTCCGGTGGACAGCTCATCGTCCACCAACACCAACGGCCCGCCGCCACCGAGCATGTCCGGGTAGGCCGGCAGCAGCAGATGCCCCGGCGCGTGCGAGTGCGGTTCGGTGAACGCCGCCGACACCGCGCCACCGGGGACTGCCCGGCGGGTGGAGTGCAGGTAGGGCGCCCCCAGGACGTCGGCCACGAGGTGACCGAGCGCGGTGGCCGTCTCGGCGTAGCCTACTACCAGGGGCGCACCCCCCAGGTGCCGCGCGACCTGCCGGCCCAGCGTCGTGCCCGCCTGGCAGACGCTCTCCGGGCACGTGGGGACGTACTTGCCGAGTGCCGCGAACACCAGCAGATGCGCCCGACGGGGGTTGAAGCGCAGTGCGAGCCCGACCTGCTCAGGCAGCTGACCGGGCCGGGCCACCAGCCGCGCCCCGAGCTCACGAGTCAGCCAGTCCACCGCAGTCGCTCACATCCGCTCACTCTGTATCGCCAGCACACCAAGTTTTTCCGTGTCCGGTGAGTATATCTCCCAGATAACGCTCAGCAATAAGCTTCAGAGCATCGCTCATGGCCCCTCCTCAGTAATAGCCGAACGCTGAGCGACGTGTCGGCATTGCTCGTGGAACTCGCGGACGCAGGACAAGTCCGGATAGCGGTTCACCAGTACCCTATCAAGATCGCGGATGCGAGCCGCCACCCACGAGGCCATGCGCGTTGACGTCACTGCCTGGCTACCGAGGGCCACCGCATCGTCGGGCGTGCCCAGTCCTACCAGTGCTACGGCTAGGTCCAGCCGGGCTAAAGCCGTCATTCTCGGCGGTCTTCTGTCGAGCGGCATTGACTCATATACCGCCAGTTCCGTTTCGGCATGCGTGTGGGCCGTTGTGAAATCACCGAGCCAGCCGTAGGCGGATGCTGGGAAACCAATGATAGCGTAGAATGCGTGACGGACTGGGTCGTTGTGAAACCGGCTGGGTGTCCTAGTGGTTAGTCGCTCATGGAGCCGTTGGGCTTCGGTGAACAGTGTTTCGTATGGTTCCCGTTGGCCTAGCCGGGCATGGGCGCGGGCGGCGTGCGCCTGCAGCCGAACAGCCAGCGGATGACTGGCCGATACCTTGGCCGCGCCTCGCAGGGCCGCGTTCAGCGCGCCGTCAGGGTGCCCGGATTGCATGGCGATGGACGCCATGGCGCTCGCCGCCCACCCGCACAGTTCACCGTATCCTACTTCGTCGGCGTACGTGAAGCTGTCCAGGGCATATGCCTGCGCGGTGCGGAGATTACCGAGATCGCGGGCCAGTTTTGCCAATAATTCTGACAACCACCCGGCATACACATAGAGTTCTTGCAACTCTTTCAACGTATGGCGACCCCGAATCAGCTCATCGACTCGGGACCGATAAACGCGGGCCACGATATACTGCTCAGCGGCTGGTTTCTTCATATAGGCTCGGCTGAGGTCGCTCACCACCGCCTCGAGATGGTCAAGCGTGCCTTGTCCCACCGCTGACGACGCGGCGAGTTGGGTGAATTCCAGTGCTTCAGCGGCACCATCGGACAATACTCTGTCCAGGATGTCGGGAGTAAGGGCGACGGCAAGACCCAACGTGAGCGTGTCCCGTCGCTGTGGTGTGCCGCCTTCCTCAGGCACCGCAGGCAATCCCTCAGCTGAACCATCCCCGCACTCCTGCTCCGGTCGCACTGGAGACGCTGCGGTGAGCTGGTCGTTGGTGGTCTGGGCTTTGTGTTCGCCGTTTGGCTGTGCTGCTGCTAGTGGGCGGGTGAGTTTGGCTACTGAGTCGAATCCGAGTTCTGCTGGTGTGGCGTTGAGTACGGCGCACAGGGCGTCGACGTAGAGTTGCTGGGGGCATCGGACGGTGCCGCGTTCGAGTTTGCCGAGGTGGTTGGCGTCGAAGGCGACATCGCGACCGTGCTCGTCGCGTTCGGCGATCCACTGCGCGACGGCGTCTGCTACTTCCTCTCGGGCCATGTACGCCTGGGGGCACTGGCGGGAGGGTGTGCGTTCGCGGGCCGCGCGAAGCAAACGGTTCGGCTCAGCCACAGCAGACCATCCTTCCGTCGAGAGCGGT
>JAFAPC010000202.1 GCA_019247305.1 Pseudonocardiales bacterium | reverse complement strand
TGTCGGTCCTGTCGAGTTCACGACACCGGACTGCGCAGGAGATGATCGGCAGAGCGCGGTCCGGAACCGGAGCGAGGGCATCCTCCCTGGAGATGCGCCCAGAGCTCGGCTTACGTGTCGAACTTCTCGAGACCAAGGATCCCTAGGAGAATCAAGGCACCGTCTCCGGCGGCGCCGACGTGGCTGAGCCCATCGTCTGACTCGCGTGCCCGCCGGGCCGATCCCGCTCGCTGCGCGTGGCCTGGCGCCCGTGCTCGCGCGGGCCGCCCCGGCGGGCGCACGCGGTCGCCGGCCATCGGCGGCGTCCCCATGTCCCCTTGCTGCAGTGCTGGTGCACGCCTCGGGATGACCGCTCTTTTCTTTCCTGCTTATCGTCTCCGCTGCGGCAGCGGTGTCACGGCCGCTGTGGACACTGACCTCTGGCTCGCGGTGACCGCCATCCGCCGCAACGACATCCGGGGTGGAGGAACTCCCGGCCCATGATGGGACCAACTCGGGTGACACAACCCAGCAGGTGGAGGTAGGACACGTAGTCAAGCCCCGCGTCGGCGTGCGACCCACGCCTCCAGGTCACGAGCCCGCTGGTCCTCACCCAACGCATGCAGGTCGCGGGCGAGGCTGTTGGCCGAGCTCAGGGGTTGGGGGTGGTCGTCGCCCAGGACCCGACGGCGGCGGGTAAGGGTGTCCTCATCTAGGTCACCAGCGAGGTTGTCGGCGGAGGCCAGGGTGCCAGGGTGGTCGTCGCCCCGGACCCGACGGCAGCGGGTGAGGGTGTCCTTGTCCAGGTCACGGGCCTGCTGGTACTCACCCAACGCGCGCAGATAGAAGGCGAGGTTGTTGGCAGAGGTCAGGGTCTGGGTGTGGTCCTCGCCCAGCACCCGGCGACAGCGGGTCAGAGTGTCCTCACCGAGGTGGTGGGCCTGCTGCGGCTCACCTAGCTCGTCCAGGTTGATGGCGTGGTTGATGGCTGAGCACAGGGTGTCGGGGTGGTCCTCGCCCAGGACCCGACGGCGGCGGGTGAGGGTGTCCTCGTCCAGGTCACGGGCCCGCTGATACTCACCCAACGCATGCAGGACGCGGGCGAGGCTGTGGGCCGATTCCAGGGTGTCGGGGTGGTCCTCGCCGAGGGTGTCACGGCGCAGATAATGTGCGCGCTCGGACAGTGCGCGGGCGGGTCGGGGCTCACCACGGGATCGCAGGTAGGTCGCGGCGCGGTTGAGTAGCCACGCGACTTCGGGAGCGTCATCCGGGTGGGTGGGGTCGGTGACGGTCAGGACGTGGGGCAGCAGTTGCCGCCAGGCCGGCCAGCTGGCCGGGTTGTCCCAGGGCTCCGCCGGCACCGCCTCGCGCAGCAGCTGGCGGGCCAGTGTGGTCATGTCCTCGGTGGTGGGGGCGCTGTGGGTGGGGTTGTCGCGCAGGATGGCTTGCACCAGCCGGTGCAGCTGCAGACTGTCCGTGCCTACCCCGGCCAGTGCCCGACGCCGCAACAACCCGATCACCCCGGCGAAGGCCACCGGATCGGCTACCGCCTCCTTCAGCGGTGGGGGTAGCTGGTCGGGGTGGGTGGTGAGCAACGTGAGCGGAATCGGGTCCGGCGCCCATTGCGCGGCCAAACGCAGCAACACCAGCGCGGCCGGGTCCTCAGCGCTTACCTGCTCCAGGGCCAGGTGCAGGCTGGCGGCCAACGACACCGGATAGCCCATCGGCTTGCCCTGGGCCAGGATCACACTCGCCCGCTGCTTCACCAGCCCCAGATAGTCCTCGACCGCCACCCCACCATCCCGCAGATACGCCACCGCTTGGGCCAGGGCCAGCGGCAGATCACCCAATGCATCGGCGAGCCGACCAGCATCACCCTCTGCCACCTCCGGGAGCTGCTGGCGCACCAGAGCAATCGACTCACCACGGGTGAACACATCCATCACCAGGGGCGCGGCCAACTGGTGCCAGTCGGGGTACCGAGAGGTGATCACCACATGACCCGCACCCCCCGGCAGGAAAGAGGCCAGATCATCCGGGGCCTGGGCGTTGTCATAGATCAGCAACCACCGCTTGCGATCCCCCAGCGCACCCAGCAGACGGGACACCGCCACCCCCACCGGAGCGCTCTGCTCGGCCAGACCCAGCGCCTGGGCCAGCTCCTCCAACCGATCCGGGATCAGCGCGGGTTCTTCGGCCGCTACCCACCAGACCACGTCGTAGTCTTCGCGGTGGCGGTGAGCGTACTCGATGGCCAGGGTGGTCTTGCCGATCCCTCCCATGCCGTGCATCGCCTGCACCACCATCGCCCCACCCGCACCCACCGCAGCATGCAGATCCGTTAAGAGTTGTTCGCGGCCGGTGAAGGTGCGATGTCGGGCGGGCACGTTCCACACCCGCCCCACGGGCACCCCAACCGAGCGAGCCCGCGGCAAACCGGTCAACGCCTGGAATACCGCCAGCTCTAACTCCTCCGGCGTACTCACCGTCGCCATGGTCAGCCCACTATCAGCCAACCGAACTCGGAACGCCTCCTGTCGCAGCCCGAACTCGTAATCGACCCACAGCTCCCTTGACCCCTGGGTGTCCTCACTGAGCAGGAACACCAGCCGGGGCTTGCCACCCTCACCGGCGGCCTGAAACTCCAGTTCGGTGTAGGACAGCTCCGGCTGGTCCCGCACTGGTGAGCCGTAGCGAAACCCCACAATCGCCACGTACACATCTGACTCAGCGACCGCTTGTCGGCACACTTGCGCGGGTGCCTTGTCCCGGGCTCCGAACGACGCCATCTCCACGATCACATCCCCGGACCGGGTCACCGCCCGCTGAACCGCCGCCACAAACGACCCACCCGCAGGAAAGCGCCCCAACTCCGAGGTATGACTTACAAACACCCGCCGCGACGACAACGGGGGCACAGGCGATGAGGGCATAACCGGTAGCATCCCACCCCACCACATCTGTTCTTGCCGCCGCCGACACCCTCGCCGCCGCCCTAGACACCGCCGCCACCGAACTCGCGAACCAGCGGGCCACACGCGATGCGACCACAGGACCCTGATCCACGCCTGCCCACATCCACATCGAGATCCCGCAGCGACCGGGCACACACCGTCTGCTGCGTTGCCGAATTAACCTCTATGAGATCAAGCACGCCGCCAGCGGCGGCGCGGCCGTGGCCACGCTGTATGCGCGTCTCGCCTGCCCGCCCGATCCGGCTCCGCTTGCTGCGCGCGGCCGGTGACGGTGACCGTGCTCACGCGGGGCAGCTCAGCGGGCGGCGGTGGTCGGTGCACGCATGGGACAATGAGGCTTATGCAAAACCCCTTGAGAACATGATCAAAAATTGGCGTCCCCGCAGGTCAGCGACATGATCACAGAGCTCGTCTCCGAGTTTTGCATAAGCCTCAATGTGTGGTCACAGTTTTAGAGGTGTTGTCGAGAGCCGTTCGCTGCGCTCCAAATTGCTCTGACGGTAACCGATCGAGGATCTGCGTCGCGTTCCTCAGTTGTTCCGCTGCGTCCTGACAGCTTTTCGCAAGCACAACCTCGTCGGAAATCCAGCGCAGCTCGGTGTCGAACGTCAGGAGGTCCCGCACCAGAGGTGAGTCCAGTTCCTTCTGCGGTGTCTGGACTGTGCTGATGACCTTTCGGAACTCGTCGCGACCGCCTGGGGCATCGCCGGCCTCGAAATCGATAGCCGCCAGAATTTTCTCAGCGGTAGCCTTGTCGGTCACGTTAGTTGCCTGCTGCTCGGCCGCAGTGGCCAGCCGCTTGGCCCCCACCAGGTCCAACCTGGTAAGCAGCGCATAGGCGACCTCGTTCTTTTCGGACGGTGTAGACGCCTCCGCGCCGAGCCGGTCGATCAGGGTTGCGGCGGTGCCAGCGATTAAGTCCAAAGAATCCCTAGCACTGGAATAGGGGTTCTGTGCGTCCTGAGCCATGAGGGTCGGCAGCTGTTCGATGAGCGCGGAGAGCTGGTTCCGGGTTTGGATCTCGCGCTCAGACCTGAGGTTGAGCTGCCCGGCGATGAACGTGATTACCGAGACAACTAGCGCGAGTGTGGCAACCAGCACACCCGGGTCGCGGTGCCATTTGCGCTTGTTCTTGGCGGCTTCGAGCTGGAGGCGTCCTATCTCCTCGCCGTTGACAGCCACCCGCTGCCGCAACTCGTCGTAGTCCGCGCGCAGTACGTCGAGCGATCTGCCAGGGTGCCCGGGTTCGTCTGGGATGCTCGTCATGGAGGGATTTTATCGTGCAAATCACAAAGACCGTACCCTCGCCAGGCAGACCTCCAACACTGGGCCAGGATAGTAGGAGGTCAGCAGGGTGCGGGTATCTCGTCTCCGTCCTGCGGTAGGCCGCCACCCAGCGTGCCATTACGACCGGTCAACCAAGGCCAGCAGCGGGACACTGTGACCCGGCCTGATCACTGATCAGAGCCTAATGACGGCGCAGTGGGCGCAGCCTTCACGAGCTGGCCATGCAGGGTCTGACTCCCCGGCGGCTCTTTGACCTACGCGACCGAGCGCACGATGCGACCACACTGCGACCACACCGAGCATGATCCGCACCTGCTCAGCGGTCCCGTGGGTTGTGAAACCGCTGGTCAGGGGTGGAGCCGCCTCGGGGAATCGAACCCCGGACCTGCTCATTACGAGTGAGCCGCTCTGACCGACTGAGCTAAGGCGGCGGCGCTGCCCGGCAACGGCGACCAGTGTAACGAGCGTTGAAACCTCACCCCTGGCCGGCCCGCTAGCTCTGCACCGCGCTGCTCGGCGCCTCGAGGGCGATCCGTGGCTTGGCGGTGTGCCCCAGCGCTTCGTGAGCCCTGGCCCGGGCTGGCCGAGGGGACCTCGGCGTCGGCGGGGTCCATCGTAGCCAGGCCGAGGTTTACGGGTAGTGAGATGGGGTAACTGAGTGCAACCTACAGTCGTACTGGGGCGCCGTCTGAGGATGCAAAGGAGAGCTGGGAGGTGATGCGATTACCCGTTACGGAGATCTCCACGCGGGTCCGGACCACGGGCAGCGGGCTACTCCGAGCCGCGGCGTTGCTGCTCGTCGCCACCGCGGACGCCTGCACTGTGATCGTCGGAAAGGCACATCGCCCCCGCCTGTGCCCGAGGACTCGGGCCAGCATCGACAGTGACATTGACATTGAGACCATCGAGGAAGGGGTATACCGTTGAGTATCTCGTTACGTGAGCTCGTTCGCTCAGCCTCGGCTGGAACGGCGCAAGTCACTCAGCTGACAAAGGCGCCATGGGGTAAGGCCCTCTCACAGGCGCGCAAGGCGAACGGAACTATGCATGCCAAGATTGACGAGCTCAAGCAGCACCTGCATCAAAGCAGCGAAACACTGCAGGATAAGGTCGAAGGGGCGACGGCGCGGGCGAAGGGTATGACCAATCAGGTAGGGGAAAAGATCCCTCCGCAGGTGGCTGGGCGCGTCGAACAATTGACGGAGACAGTGCGGCAACGGTCGGTGCCTACCGCAGCGCTCGTGCTGGGCATGGTCGGGTTAGTAGTGCTGCGAGGTCTCCTCCACAGGCACAGGTGATAGCCATGGTGATCACGATCACCGGACCATGGCTGGGCAATTAAATCCACGAAGGAAACAATGAGAAGGGACGGTTTGGCGCATGAGCGAGTTGACGGGTGCAGTGGTGGGTGTGTACGAGTCGATGAAAGACGCGGAGGCGGCAGTGCGCACCTTGCTGGAGCAGGGGGTGCCGGCCGAGCAGGTGTCGATTGTGGGCCAGGACCTGCACAGCGAGACGGAGGTGCACGGCTTCGTCACCACGGGCGATGTGGCCAAGATGGGGGCGAAGAGCGGGGCGTGGGTGGGTGGTCTGTTCGGTGTGCTGAGCGGCGCCGCGCTGTTGTTCGTGCCCGGGGTGGGTGCGCTGGTGGTGCTGGGTCCGCTGGCCGCGGGAGCGCTCGCCGCTGCTGAGGGGGCGGCGGCCGGCGGCGGGCTGGGGGCGGTGCTGGGGCACTTCATCGCCAAGAAGCATGTGCCCAAGTACAGCCGTCACCTGGAGGCGGGGAACTACCTCGTGCTACGGCACCAGCCGCAGGCCTCTGACGTTCAGATGCTCCAGGAAGACACGGTGCCCGTCGACGTCGAGCACCACGACGACCTGGTCACCATGCCCGGAGGCAACACACCCTGACGCCTACGCTCCCCTTCGGTCCCAGTGCCCTCGCCGGGGCACTGGGACCGAAGGGGTGACCGCGGGGATCCGGCGACCTCATTCCTGCCCAAGAGGCTGGAGACGAATCACGCACAGATGAGGAGAAAACCGTGGGCCGACACGTTTCCTGCCTGGCTGCGCTGCTCGTGCTGACTGGCTGTGGCGCCACCCCGGGCGCTGGCGTCTCGCTGACGACCGCACTCTCCGCGCCGACGCAGGGGGCGCAGGGGGTGCAGGGATCGACGGCGGCACCCACTGGGCTGGCATCCGGGTCGTGCCGGGTGGTCGATGGGCGCGCTGATGTGCGGTGCACACCGGGCGCCCTCAACCGGGACGTCACCCAGGACACTATCCACAGCACGATCTGCGCGCCGGGATGGACCGACACGGTGCAGCCGCCGGGTAGCTACCTTGCCGCGCTCAAGCTCCGACAGATGCGTGACTTCGGGGAGACAGGCTCACCCCTCAGCTATAAAGAAGACCACCTCATATCTCTGTCCATCGGCGGCGCGCCCAGAGACTCGAACAACCTGTTCCCGCAACCCACAGCGAAGACCACCGAGAAAGAAGAACTTGAAGATCACCTACACCAGGCGGTGTGCGCCGGTCAGATGACACTGATGGCTGCCCAAGCGCGGATGCGACATGACTGGACTCATGAGCGGCTATTTTCTGACCTCCCCCCTGCGACCCGCTGAGTCTGCAACGCGCTGGTCAGCGCCTCGAGGGCGATCCGTGGCTTGACGTTGAGCGCTAGCGCCGTGCGGCAGCGCAGCACCGCCTCCAGCATCCGGAGCAGCGATTCGGGACTGGAACAGGCGGCAAGCGCGGTGCTGTCGGCGACCCGGTCGGGGTGGGTCAGGGCCACCGGGGCGCCCCAGCTGGTGGCCAGGGCGTCGCGGTAGAAGCCGGCCAGGTCCACCAGCGCGCGGTCCAGCGCGTCGCGCTGGGTGCGGGTGGCCCGGGACTTCTGCCGACGTTCCAACTCCCGAATGGCGCCTTTGGCCCCCCGGGTGGCGGCTGCGGCACCTTTCCCGGTTCCGCCGGCCCCCAGGGCCGTCTCCAGTTCCTCGGTCTCAGCCGCATCGCGCGCCGCAGCCAGCTCCCCGGCCTCCGATTCAGCAGCTCCGACCAGCTCATCAGCCAGCGTGAACACATCTGCTAGTGAGCGCAGCGTCCTCGGTACCCGTAGCACCGCTTCTCGGCGGGCCCGGGCCTGCGGATCGGTGGCGAGCCGGCGGGCCCGGCCGACGTGGCCGCCGCACACCGAGGCCGCCCAGTGCGCGGTATCCGCGTCCACCCCGTCGCGCCGCACCAGCACGTCGGCGACCGCCGCCGCGGGTGGGGTTCGCAACGCCACCGGTCGGCAGCGGGAGCGCAGCGTCACCGCGATGTCATCGGGGTGGTCTGAGGGCGCGCAGAGCAGGAACACGGTCCGCGGCGGGGGCTCTTCCACGGCCTTGAGCAGGGCGTTGGCCGCGCCCTCGGTGAGCCGGTCGGCGTCCTCGATGAGCAGGACCTGCCAGCGGCCCGCCGAGGGCCGCCGGGAGGCGCCGGCGACCAGCGCGCGCATGTCCGCCACCGAGATGGACAGCCCCTCGGGGACCACCTCCCGGACGTCGGGGTGGGTGCCGGCGAGCGTGGTCCGGCAGCCCTGGCAGCTCCCACACCCTGGCCCGGCCGGCGCGTCGGTGCACTGCAGTGCGGCGGCGAAGGCTCGCGCCGCCACCGAACGGCCGCTGCCCGGGGGGCCGGTGAACAGCCAGGCGTGGGTCATCGCCCCCACCGACCGTCCTAATTCCGCACCGGCTGCTGACCGGGCCGCCTCGACCAGGGTGGCAACCGCCGGGTCCTGCCCGACCAGACCAGCCCACACGCTCATCTCCGGCCTCCCGGCGCAGTGGAGGAGCCGCCCTTGCGCAGCGCGGCGCGCAGGTCGGCCAGCAGCGACCCGTCCAGCCGGTCGTCCATCTGGCGGTACGCGGCCAGACCGACGGTGACCGCCAGCAGCCCGGCGCCCAACAGCACCGGGCGGGTGCCGTCGATGGTCACCGGCTCGCTGAACAGGGTGATAGTGCGCTGCTGAACCAGCCCGACCGCAAGCGGGACCAGGGCCATCGAGGCCAGCAGGTCCAGCCGGACCAGGGACTGGACGAACGCGATGGTGCGCCCCCGCATCTCATCGGCGACCTGCGCCCCGATGATGGTCAACCCGGTCAGGAACGCCACGCCCGCCGCGGCGCCCACCACGATGACCGCAGCCAGGGCGACGATCAGATGCGGCGCCAACGCGACAGCGACCAGCGCCACCCCGGCGGCCACAATCGCGAGCCCGAACAATCCGCGGTGCCGGATTCGGCGGGCCGCCAGGGGCGCCAGCGCCATCCCCAGGCCCAGGCCGACGAACAGCGACGCGAACAGCATCCCGTAGGCGGCATCCCCTCCGCCCAAACTGGTGGAGTAGAGCTTGGCGCACGCGATGACGGCCCCGCCCGCGGCGAAGGCGCCAAGAATCCCGGTGACCAGGCCGCGCACCAGGGGGGTGGCGCGGAGGAACACCACCCCGTCGCGCAGCATCGCGAACAGACCGGGTTGGGGACCCCGCCGTGCCCCGGCCCGGCCGGAGATCTCCGGGATTCGGGTCCCGACCACCAACGCGCAGAAGGCGTAGGCGATGCCGTTGAGACTCAGCGCCAGATAGACCGACCCTTCCGCACCGTGGATCAGCTCCATCCGGCGCAGGAGGGGGCCGAGCGTGGACAGCGCGCTGAACACCCCAGAGGCGACCAGCACGGCCACCCCATAAGTCATGATCAACGAGAGTTGGTTGGCGGTTTCCACCTGGTCGGGGCGGCGCAGCAGATTGGGAATCGAGGCGTCTTTGGCCGGGATCCAGAACAGCGCGCACAGCTCGATGAGGAAGGTCGCCACGAACAGCCAGGCCAGCTGCCCAACCAGCGGGATGGACAGGAACAGGCCGGCCCGCAGCACGTCACAGACCACGATCTGACGTCGGCGGTCCAGCTTGTCGGCCAGCGCCCCAGCCAGCGGACCGAGCAGCATCGCGGGCAGCAGCTTGGTGGCAACCACCCCACCGAGCGCGAAGCTCTGCGCCTGGTAGCCGCTAGTCAACTGGGTGGCCAGGGCGGAAAGCGCAAGCAGGGACTGCCACTCGGCGACCGCGGTGATCGCCGTGACACCCCACAGCCGGCGGAACGCGGGAATGGCCAGCACCCCGCGCACCCGTTGCCCGGTGGATTCCACCAGGTCATGCTCGGCTCGGCGGTCCATGCTGCTCCACGTGGTGAGGCGGGTACGGGCCCATAAGCCCTATACCCGGATTGAGTCAAGCAGGTGAGCGAGGCGCTGCGCGAGTTGTCGGCGGGAGGCCGGGGCCACCGTGTACCAGCGACTGCGGTCGATCCCGCGTTTCTGCTCGATCGTGTAGCCGCCGCGCTCAGTGTCGTAGTAGGTGACCACGAACTCCGCGATGCGTCTGCGGCCTTGCCGGTCGCGCCGGGCCGCGCCGAAGGTTCCGCCACCGAGCTTAGGACCAGCCAGCATGGCCCGGAAGCACTGCGCGTCCGCCGGCCGCAGCCCGCCACCCAGCAAGGCTCGCTGCACGTCGGCACCGGTCATCCCCTGCTCATCAGCAAGGAGCCCGACAGGAACCGACACCGCCTGCCCACTGCCCCGCGGCCGCTCAGGGATGACCTCGGCCACCGCGGTGGGCAAGGCGGTGGCTCGGACGGCCCGGATCCGCACCCCCCACCCGCTGAGCTCGGCCAGCGCCGCGTGCTCGCCCCGCGCGCACCCTACGACGGTGCGCTTGCCCTCGGGCAGATCGAGCCGGGCGTTGAGCTCCGCCGCGGATCGGGCGATGAGGTACAGGAGTTCCTGGAGTTCCGGGGCGAGCTGGCGGGTGCTGGCCAGCCCGCGGGCCCTCAGCGCCTCCCAGGCCTGCCGCTGGGCAGCCAGGCCCTCGGCGACGGTGCGCTCCTCGCCAGCGGAGGAGGACGGTTGGAGGTTCCAGTGCACCACGCCCAACCGGAGATGCTGCCAGGCCAGCAAGTACTCCTCGGTGCTGAGCTCCAGCTCCTCGCCCGCTGCCACTGAGATCATCGATAGTCCTCATCGGCACCGATGACCGGTGGGGCGACCGGAGGGAGCTCACCGACGATGGCGCTGGTGTCCTGCTCGATCAGGTAACTGGGCCGTCGGCGCTCGGGGAGCGCGGCCCGGCCGACGCCACCGGGTGCGCCGAGCGCCGCGCCCGCCCATCCGGCGTCCTCACCCGCCGCTCGTCCGGCCCTGTGCTGGGCTGCGCTGTCCTGCGCTGTGCTGCTCTGGGGCGTGCTGTGCTGGGGCGTGCTGTGCTGGCCGGGGGGGCCGCCCAGCCGAGAGGCACCCGGACGGGAGTTCACCGCGGCCCGGGGACGTGGTCCGAAGCCGCCGTCTCGGCTCACCTCGCCAGCACCGGAGAAGCGCGATCTGCCACGAACTCGGTCTCCGCCCGCCACGGCTGAGCTGGCGACAATCGGCGATGGTGCCACTCCGGCCGGCTGGAATGCGCCTGATCCGGCGGTCGGGTCCTCGCCCAGGCTGGGGTAGCCACCCGCGAGCTGCGCCACCGTGGACGCCGGGGCTGATCCCTGGTGCCCACCGGAGACGAGCTGCGCTGGGTTCGGGTGCGGCCGCCAACCGCCCTGCGCGCCCCCGCCCCCGAGACCGACGCCGCCCCCGTCACCGACGCTGCCCGGGGCCGGGGGCGCCAGCTCAGCGACCACCTTGGGGGCCGGCAGGAAGCGCTGGTGGAGCAGGAGGTTCGCATTTGAGGCGGCTTGGTAGCCGCTCATCAGCTCCCGAGCGCGCTGCTCGTCCTGCTGGGCAGCCACCAGAGCTCGCTCGTGCTCCGTGTAGATCCCGGGTAGCCATGCCGGGGACTGGTCGGTGGTCCAGGTTCCGGGATCCTGACGGAAGGACACCTCAGGCATCACCCGCGGCGTGGGCATGGCATCCCGGGTGTAGCTGAACAAGGCGGCTTGCTCGGCGACGCGGGCGGCCATCTCGGTCGCTGCGGTGAGGGTGTCGGCAAGCCACGGGAGCAGCGCCATCGTCGCGCGGGTGGCCGCCTCGGCCGCTGCGCCCTGCTGCGCTGCGCCGATCCCGTCCACCGCGTCACCCACCCGGCCGTGGAGCTCCTCCAGCTTCGCCGCGATGCTCTGCCAGCTCCGGCTCACCTCCTCCAGCGTGGCACTGCCCCGACCCCCGGTGATCTGACAGTAGATCGTCTCGTGGGAGACGATGCTGTAGTCGATGTCGGTGCTCATCGGCGCTGCCTCCTTAGCTGTGTCGATGGGGCCCTAGAACCGAAGCGCCGCGCATCACCACTGCGACCTGCGCAGACCTGCGCAGGTGAGCGGTATTGACCTCATCGGTGCGCTGGTAGGTGGCCAGCGATTGCTCTAAGGTGTCGGCGGCCTGCTCCATCTGCACGGCACCTGACTCCAGCGCCCACCACAGCGAGCCCGGCTCCGCGCTGAGCGCCCACCGTCCGATCTCCCCCGCCGCGTGCCGGCTGACCCCGTCTTCGCCCGGCGGACCCGACATCTCGGCCAGCCGGTTGGCCTCGACCATGAGGTCCCGCATCTCCTGGGCGGCCTGCCGGAAGGCGGTGATGGCTTGCGGAGCCTCATCCAGGTTGATCTGGAAGCGTTGGGCGGCGTCGAGCATGCTCAAGGCCAGGTCGCCGAACGGCACCGACCCGCTGGTCGGCAGATGGATTACCGAGGTGAGCTCCTCGGTGATCCCGCTCGGGGGGGTGAGAGGACCGAACCCATCGTGCTCACTCACCGTGGTGTTCCTCTCACTCGCCGTCAGCGTCTCGCGCAGAGTCTGTCACAGGCCTTACGCTGCGGCGACGCCTATCCCAACGGCGTCCCAGACGACCGTCGGGAAGAGCGCACTGCCCAGAAGGCCCCACCGCCGGGGCGGCGGATGGGGCCTCCTGGTTTTCTCCGATACAGACCGAACCCTCGTTGTGGGTAGGGGAGGCGGGATTCGGTCTGGTGACCGCGCCACGGGGAGCTGGGGTGATCCCAGCCCCAGAACCCGCGGCGCGGGGCCTTAACGGCGCCCGCGCTAATCCTTCAGGGGCGCGGTGCCGGAGACCCGTGCGGGCACTCCTCATCATCGTTACCTGGCCCCGTGCCGAGCCGGGAGCGCAGCAGCGCGGTGAGCAGCCCATGCTGCACCTCATCCGCGGTGCGCAACCGCCGGGTGCCGGGGTGCTGGGGTGGTTCCAGCCACCGCTGCGGGGACAGGAACCCCACTGTTGTGGGGGGCAGGGCCACCCAGGCCCCCGCGGTGTGCAGGCGCACGCCCGCCCGAGCCAGCTCACCGGATAGGGCACCCGAGCCGGTGGCCGTGACCAGCAACCACCGCACCGGTGGCGCCGTCATCGCCAGGGGCACCTGCGGTACCTCGGGGAAAGCCAGCAGCCCGCGCAGCCGCTGCGGCAACTCCAGGACATCCACCCCGCGCCCACACACCAGCAACACCCCATAGGGATGCTCACTCCAGACCTCATACGCCTCGGCGGGGTCGGTGATCGGGTTCTCCCGCCAGCTGTCCTGGATCGGGCCGAGCATGCGAGCCCCCTCCCGCCCATACCAGCGCTGATCAGGACCCAGGAACGTGCCCGGCACCACCGGCCAACCCCACCGGACCGCGTTAAGCGCAGCCTCCCGCAACTCCCGCCAGCCCGCCCTCCTCGCGGTAGGCCTCATCACGACCCCCGGGGCCAGTCGAGCACGCGGACCAGGTATGCCCGCAGGATGACTAGTGCCCGGTCGTGATCCATGCACACGTGCAGCCACGTGGTGTCCCACCCGATGACCTGGCCCTGCTGGTGCAGCCGGGCCGGCAGCGCCCCGTTCTGGGGGTCCACCGCGATCTGCTCCACCCGACACAACAGATGAACGGGAGTGCCCTCCACATCACTCCACCGGTAGGGGTGGGCAGGCATTCTCACCTCACGGGGAATCGTGACATCGGCAGGGGAGCGCCGTTCGGTGACAGGCAGCCCACGATCAGAGACGAGCCGCGGCACGGCGGCCGAGTGCTCGATCATCCCAGCCACATCCCCAGAACATCGAGCAACGCCGCTGATCTGCGGGTCGAGCAGGATGGTGCCCTCGACCTTCGTCGGCCGGAGGTTGCAGAACCACGTCTGTGCCATTGGCTCTCATCTCCTTGTCACATTGCCGTCCTGCTCTAGTCCTCTAGGTAAATTATCAGCCTAGTAGTCTAGGTGTCTAGAGGAGCAGGTCCATAGCAGTCCGACGTGACTACCGTGCGGGAAAGTCGTACTCCAGCACGTAGGCCGGAGCCGATTTCACGTTGTCACAGACCTCGACCGGACGGCCGGTGGTGTCGAAGGCGGTCCGCACGAGGACGATCACCGGTGTGCCTGGAGGAAGATCAAGGCGGCGTCGTTCTGCTGCTGTTGGCATCCTGGCCGACACGACCTCGGTGAACCGGTCGAGCACGTGGCCTCTCTCCTCCAGCCGGGCATAGATCCCTCCTGGGCCGGTGTCCAGTTCAGCGATGCGCGTGCCGTCGGCGATGTCCGCAGGAATGTAGGACACCGCCGTGTTGACCGGCCGGCCGTCGGCTAAGTAGCGGCGGGACCGGATGACCACCGGAGCATCCGCTGGCAGGCGCAGTCGCTCGCGGATCTCGGGCGGAGGCAGCCCTCGGGACACCTCGATCTGATCAACACTGGGTGTGAAGCCGGACTTCACGGCTTCCGCGCTGAACGCGGCCAAGCCCGCGTCACGGTGTCGGCGGGCGAACCGCTCCGATGCGAGCCGACGCACTGGCGGGGCCTGGCGCACAAACACACCACGGCCCTGCTCGGAGACGACTCTGCCCTCGCTTCGAAGTTCCTGAATCGCTTGCCGTGCCGTCATCCGAGCCACGTGGTAATGCTTCATCAGCGCCGCCTCGGACGGCAGCCTGTCGCCGGGTTGCAGTTCCCCGCGTTCGATTGCGGCCCGTAGATGATCAGCAATCTGCCGGTACGGCGGTCGATCATCTGCGCGGTCCAGCGCACCGAGCTCCACCGCTCCTCCAGTCATTGCGGCGACTGATAGCCTCAGGCTACCGAGCGTCACCACCGCGGAGGCCGTTCGTGCCTGACACGCCCAAGCACTCTGTGAGCGTCGCCGGAGTCGTCGTCCACGGTGACGGGCGCGTCCTGGCGGTGCGGCGTCGCGACAACCAGCACTGGGAGCCTCCCGGTGGCATCCTTGAGCTTGCCGAGACCTTCGATCAGGGCGTACGCCGTAAGGTCTTCGAGGAAACCGGCATCACAGTACGCGTGGAACGCCTCAGCGGCGTCTACCAGAACCTGCCCCGAGGGATTGTCGCGCTGGTGTTCCGCTGCTCGCCGCTAGGCGGCCGCCTGCGCATGACCGACGTGGCGTGCCTCCAGCAGGTCGGCCACGGCGTGGTGGGTCGCGACTAGCCCCGGAGTCGGCAAGGTGCGCGCGTCGGCCAAATCCAGGTAGTGCCGTCCCATCACCGCTCCCCATCCTCAGACCCCGGCGGGCCGGTCGGCTCGTCCAGCACCGGCTCAGGTTCCTGTCCGGTGTTCCCGGCGAACTCACCTTTCCGATTTTCGAGCCAGGTGGACCACCGCGACAGGATACGGCGACCCGCTCCACAGCGTATGGGTGTGGGTGCGCAACGTGCTAATCGAGCCGAGGTCACGCCGAAGCAGTGCACCTATGTTGAAGCTGCCTAAAAGACTTTGCTCCACAGGTCTTGACAACGGTCCCCTCTCATGTACTTAATGATACTGTACGACACTGGGAGATGCAATGAGTAACGGACGGTGAGAGATTTAGCTATCGGAGCACGCGTGTTCCATAGCCATATTTACGGCGCGATGGATACCTGCCTCACACCAGTTGCGCCATTCTTGTCTAGCCCCCAGAGGAGGGGATCATGACAACTAGCACGCAAGAGTTCGCCGTCATTATGGCGCCAGCCGACCAGGAATGGTGGTGGTACTGGGGCCAGACCGCAGAACAAGTCGGACAACTCCTCACGCAGAACAAAGCCATGCTGACCGACATCAGCCCCTACATCGACGTAAACAACACCCTCAAGTTCGCCGTCATTATGGCGCCAGCCAACCACGAGTGGTGGTGGTACTGGGGCCAGACCGCAGAACAAGTCGGACAAAGACTGCAAGCTAACCATGCACGCCTAACGACACTGACGCCTCTGCCGACGATTCCGAGCTATACGTTCAGCCTCGACTCATTCGAGATTCGCAACACACGCTCACGTCATGTCGATACCGATTATGTGACGTTTGCCGTGACAGTGGGCACTGGGCAGCCTCGGACGCAAACGAAGTCGATGGGTGACTTGAACAACGGTGTGTTCTCCGTAGGCCTGACATTCGAGGACGTCGCTGTTGCCGCCCACGAGCCGGTAATCGTGACCTACCTGATTATGAACTCCGGCCATCAGAGCCAGGCTGAGACTGAAGCGACGCTGGAGAACGTCGCCAAGCAGTTGGCCGACGCGGGCGCCAAAGCTGCGGCGACCGCGATTGCGTCCGGAGTCGGGACGTTGGTCGGCGCGACCATCGGCGGTGTGGTAGTGCCGGTGGTGGGAGCGGCGCTCGGCGCTCTGGCCGGCTGGCTAGTCTCGACGCTAGGCGGAATCATCTTCGCCGATTGCGATGGGCCGGTCGCGGCGCAACAAACTCCGTTCCTGGGCCGCGCCCTGCGGTCTAGGACCGTGTCGGGGCCGTTGAGGATTTCGACGGATAATCCTGGGATCGATTCGCCTGCCGGCTGCGGCAGTAATTCGGATTACATCGTTAACTGGTCGATCACACGAGAATGATGTGTGTCTGACTCTTTGAGCCCAAGGGGTCTCTTCAACCGCGCTGCCGGGAGCCCCACGGCAGAGAACTCCTACACCAGCTGCCGACGGACGTCGAGGAGGTGGTGACGGACCTCGTGGACGGTGTGGACCGCTACCCATCGCAGCGAACGCTCGGCCCGTTGGGGGTAATTGTAAATTACGCTTCGGTCCCATTCATCACGGCCCAGTCGGTCGAGCACATGGGCGAACATCTGCGCAGCATCAGTGAGCTGGCGGGCAATGTCATGAGGATCTTGTTCGGCGTAGCCATCATGGTCGACTCGCTCGTCGCGGCCCATCGGGTCCTACGGCGGCCGATCCACCCGCCGGGCCAGCAGCACCCGCTTGCGCTGGACCAGGAGCACATCCCTCAGGTGGCAGCTGTACTCGACGGGCGACCACGTGCCGGGCTGTGGCCGGGTCGTCAACTCGACATCGCGAGCCCTCAAGATGGCGGCGACCTCGGCGACTCCCCCGACGATCGCCTGGCCGGCCTCCCTCGCTTTGTTGAGGTCATATTCGAAGCCGCACTCCTTGCACCAGTCCATTACGGCACGGTAGCCGGGGTGACGAATTGTGGTTCCAGGGCCGGCCTCGACGGGCAGTAGCGCCCGTTACTGAGGCCCCGACTCTTCCCATCCTGACCGAGTGGAGCTACCGACCGCTGCTGCAGTGGGTTCGAGGTGGCGTAGATGGTCTTTCGTGAGGATTGCGTTAAGGGGGTTGCCCGTGGTGAAGGGCCGTAAGCGTGTGGGTTTGGTGAGAGCTCGCAAGGCCGCGGGCTTCACCCAGGAGGAGGCGGCCCACCAGCTCGGCGTGGACCGTTCCACCGTTGGTCGCTGGGAGAACGGCGATGGCGAACCACTGCCGTGGATCCGGCCCAAGCTGGCCGAGCTGCTGGGTGTCACGCTCGAGAGGCTGGAGGAGCTGCTGCTCGCGGTCGACACGGAAACAAACCCCTCCGCCGCCGAGGCAGGTGACGGGCTTGACCCCGACGAACAACGCCACCTCGCCGTTGCCTTGGCCGATGCTCGTCGTTACTTGGACCACTCAGTGGTCACGTACTTTCGTCGTCAACTCGACACCTACGAGAACGATGACGGTGCGTACGGTGCGCCCACGACGCTGCCGCTCGTGCTCGGCATCCTGGGCGCCATCGAGCAGACTGCTCGTGAGGTACGGCTCGACGTCTTGCCGCAGCTCCTCTCCGTGGGGGCATGGGGCGCTGAGTTCGCCGCCTTCCTCTACCGTGAACTAGGTAATCCCGAGCGCGCACCATCGTGGTACCGCCGAGGTACCGAGTGGGCGCAGGAGGCCGGTGACACCGCTATGCAGGGCTACCTCCTGATGAAGAAGTCACACTCGGCTTATGAGGAGCGCGACGCTCGACGGGTGCTCACATTGGCTCAAGCGGCGCAGTATGGCCCGTATCAGTTGCCCCGCCACATCCGTGCCGAAGTCACGCAGCTAGAGGCACGGGGACTCGCGATGACCGGTGAGTCCCTGAGCACGATTGAGCGCAAGCTTGATGACGCACGCGTGCTTCTGGCTAGCGTCACGCCTGAGGATCTGGACAGTCGCCTCGGCATGTACTGCACCGAGGACATGCTGCCGCTGCGGAACGCGCCCTGTTACATCGAGGCCGGCAAACCGCGCCAAGCCGTCACATTGAGGCTCATGCAAAACCCCTTGAAAGCATAATCAAGAATTGACGTACTCGCAGGTCAGCGACATGATCACAGAGCTCATCTCTGAGTTTTGCATAAGTCTCCTTGTATGGACAAGCACTGGCCACCGGCCAGCTCACCCACCGAGACCATGGGTACGTCCTGGCTCGCTTGACGTGCTCCTTGGCGCTTTCCGGTGAACCCGATGATGCCGCCACCGCCGGGCTGGAAGCCTTACAGATCGCCACAGCCACCGCGTCAGAGCGCACCAAGCGAGAACTCATGCGGTCGCTCGTGACACTCACGCCGTGGCAGGATCGACCAGGGCCGCGCGCCCTGCGTGAGGCGCTCATGGCGCACTGACACCTCACAACTCCGTCGTGACCCACAGCATCTGACAATTCTTTGATTGCTCATTGCAGCCTATGCATCAGTCCGCCAAGGCTTGCTGGCAATCATATCCTGAGCGACTTTGACGATCTGCGACCACGGCAGTTGATCTTTCCATCGCGTTTCTTCCCTGTCGAGAAGCCGCAGGAACTCGTCCATAAGCTCACATAATGCCAAAGAGGTGACGGCTCGCGGGACTGGTGGACATCCCTGCCTTGTTGACAACCAGGCGAGTACGGGCGGAATGATAGTATCAGGCGTCTCGTCGTGCGACGGCAAGTCATAGCCAGCCAGATCGCTAATGAATTCACCAAACGCATGCGCACCCGGCGGCAGATCGAGCGTATGCGCACCCGGCAGCAGACCGAGCCAGTCGTGGGAGTATTCCGGGCTCTCAGTCAAGAGGAACGCCATTCCGAACTCAAATGGCATATTGAATCGAGGCAGTCCGGATTTTTCGTCGGAGTGCACGCGCGTTAGATCGTGGATCGAGTATTCACTGTCTCGTATAGCATCACTTATCCGTTTCATGCGGGGGGTCGAGACTGTAGCAGTTTCGAGAGAGCTACGCGGCTGCAACCCACAGGCGACGACAGTCAGAATGATCGCGAACTGACATTTTTTGTATTGGTTATCAAAAGGGCAGTTGATAAAGACGCCGATGCGCCGGGTGTCATCCATCTTCGGAAAGCCTTAGAGCGTCGATGTGCTCAAGCAGTTCCGCGAGCTCGATAAGGGCCGCGATCCGAGATTGCGAGTTTTTCCAGAAAACTTGGAGCATCACCTGTGTCTCGTACCGTATCCATCGCCGTCGCTCATCTCCGGGTTGGAGGAGGACCATTAGGTTAGTGCTCTTTACTGCATCAGCGTAGTACGGCGTAGATCTTCGTCTGGGTTTGGCTTATCGCCGACTAGGACCGCACCTTTCCGGCGTAGAGACTCGCGTAGCGCTAGCGCCCACGGCTCCATATCACTACGGGAATACGACAGAAAGACGCGTCGTGGTGAAGGCTTGTGAGTTGTGACGTCGTGCATTCGCGGTTCCCGTTCGAATGTTGGCTTCGGACTGCTCGTCGGTCGATCCTCAGCTGTAGTCTTCACCTAGCTTACCCAAGTGACTTCGGTACGCGCTCACACCCGCACTGGCCGTGGCGCGGCCTGCCCCGCGCCACGGCCTTCGCTCTGCTACCGGCCGGGTGCGTCTGAGCCGCGCGAGTACCAGGCCGGATGACGGAACCGAGCCGGTCTCGACGCACCAGACACTCCCCGTGTCTCGGTCCCCCTGGCCCGAAACTGATGGGGCACGAAACAGCTGCTGGGCCTCGTCAAGAAGCCAGGGCTTCGCCTTCCAGTTCGACCCGGCCGTCACCGAGCCCCCGCATCACCAGCTCCCTGACCCCGGTCGCACCACCCCGTCGTACCCGTCGACGATCGGATTCAGGTGCTCCCGCGGCTTCACCTCCTGCTGCCCTCGACCGCACAACCGCCGCCACAGCGCGTCATGAGCGGCCAGCACCGCGGTGTGCGGTGCTGGCCGCTCATGACGCGCTCCCCGCGGCCAGCCGCTGGAGCGCCGCAGGGTCGATCCGGGAAGAGCTGCTCGGCTCCTCCCCGCACACGGTCCCATAGACCCGGGGCAGGTGCACGCCCCTTTCACTGCTCAGCAGACCATCAACCGTCAACAGATGCACCACCACCCGCAGCTCACCCCGTGGCGGGGCCTCGCGGAGTCCATCCGGCTGGCTGCTGCCAGGATTCGTCATGGGTCCTCGACCTCCTGTTAGGTCTGGGATCAAGGCCCCGCCGTGGTGTCGCGAGCACCCGGCGGGGCCGCCTCTCGGGTCAACCGTTGCAGCTGTGTGTATACGTGGCAGACCAGAGGTATCTGCGGCAGTCGTCTGTGATCGTCGTAAACGTGGCCGCACTCGTCGCTACCGGCGTCGCCGCGCGCGAGCTGGGCATCGACCGAGGAACCCTCGTGCGCTGGTGGCAGCACGGGCTCGTCACCCCGGCCATCATCACCGCCGGAGCACACGCCCGCTGGGACATCCAGGACCTACGCCAGCAACTCAAAGACCGCCGCCAACGCGACGAGTAGAACCGCCGGACACTCCCGGACGCTGCGGTGGTCTCACCCATAGTGAGCAATCCTCACCAATCAGCACCCGCCAAGGTCCACTTCGTTGGACATCGAGCCTGATGCAGAAGTCTTCGGCAGCCGAAGCGTTCTGGACGCCAGCTCGTACCGCTCTGGGTACGCCGAGTTCGACAAGAGAGCTCTCGGGGGCCTGATGCACAGCTCTGACGTCGAACTCGGCGCACCCAGGGTGATCAAACTACGACGGGCGGCGTCCAGCAATCCGCACGGCGGGGACCTGCGCTGGACGCGCTGGCGCTTCGTTGTCCTGCTCTGCGCATGAGCTTCATCGTCCGGGTGGGCTACCCGGGCAAACCAGCTCGGTGGGCCATGCCCCGCAGCTCCACGCCTAGGGCATCCCGGCGCGGTCGCCGTACGAGCAACTCGGCGAGCACATCAGGCATAAACGGGTTACGCAGCACGTGGTGTGGTGACATCTTCTCGGCCCGACGCAACGCCATCACTGCCCGATCCTGGCGTCCCCTCAATCGGGACAGTGCGCGGCCGTAGTCAACCCAGTACACAGCCCGGCGTGGAAGGTTCGGGTGCACGTTCGGCTGCAAGCTTTCAGCCACGGCAGCCGCCCGTTCGTAATCGCCGACCTCCAACGCCCCGGCCATTCGCCAGAGTCCGACGTTCGTGGGACCGAACCCCATCCAGTAGGCGTTGCCCTCCCCGGTGTGCTGAGCCAGCTCGCCCGCGTACTCCACCGCGGCGTCAACGTCGGCAGGCCGCCGATCCGCGGCGGCCACTAGGGAACGAGACAGCGCGAGCATGCCCGCGAGCTGAGCCGACTCTGCGCTGGCCGTCGGGACAGCCACCGAGTCAAGCTCGCCCAGGGCCAGCTCGAAGGTCCCCGCAGCGAGCATCACGCCCACCGTGCCGACCGTGGCGATCCCCCGAGCGGTCGGGGTGTCGCGGTCGTGCGCGGCCTGGCGGGCCAGCCGGGCCGCATCCCGCCGCAGATCCAGTGGGCCACCCACCACGCGCAGCCATCCGCCGGTGCCTTGGGTGTGCAGCAGGACCGCCAGATCGAGCAACTCGGCCACATCGCGACCGGCCGCGAGGCTGGTGTGCAGATCCCTGACCAGGCCAGGCAGAACCACAGCGGCCTCGTCTTGCCGGTCGTCGCGACAGCGAGCGTCCACGACCGCCAACACCCTGGCACGCACTGCCTCCACCGGCAGGACCTCGCCACCGGGCTGGTCGTGGTCGACCGCCATGAACGCGATGCGAACCGCCTCAACGGCCGTGTCGGTCACACTATCACCGAGGGCGGGGATACCCAGCTTGGTCAACTCAGACGGGGCGACCTGGAGCACGTTGGCCAGGGCGATGATGTCCGAGCGGCTGTCGAGCGCGACTTCGCCCCGCTCGATCAACGACAGCTTCGACTTGCTCATCCCCGCCAGGTCAGCGACCACCCGCAGCGACTTACCCCGGCTGTTGCGGAGCTGGCGCACCCGCCGACCGATCATGCGCGCGTCCTCGCCAACGTCCACGACGATCCCCCTCACCCAGCCCCGCACCGATGCCCCGAGGAACGACTCCAAGGCATTGGTGAGGAAGTCACTTTAAGGCTACGCGCTGCCCCCGCGAAACTGCCGGGCGCCAGATGCCGGCGCGCCGACTCACCACCGCGGCGAACTGATCCCCCTAGGCGCGGGAAAAACGGGGGGGCGAAACCGGCAGCCTCACGGAATCAGCTCTCGCGCAGGCTCTGCTGCCGAGCCTCCGGATAGACCGTCGTCTGGGCGATGCGCTCACGGAGATAATCACCGGCGGTGATGGGGGGATAGTCAGTGTGGCCGGTCGATCCCGGTAGCGGCGCGATGACGGTGTCA
>JAFAPC010000095.1 GCA_019247305.1 Pseudonocardiales bacterium | reverse complement strand
TGTCCATCCCACGTCGGGACACGCTCGCGGCAGGCCCCCCTGCGGTCCTCGCGGGGGCTGCGCTGACCGAACCGCTCCAGCAATGGCTACTTCCAATCAACCAGGACACGGAGTTGACGACGTCCGAGTCGGGCTTCTCCCCCACCGAACTCAGCTCACTCGAAAAGCTGGTAGTGCAATTCTGGGACTGGACTAAAAACGGTCATGGCATGCTGGTCCACAAGGCGGTCATCGCCCAGTTGAATGACGTCACGGATCGTCTTCGCGAGGTGTCTCCCGGCCCCGCGACATGGCCGGTTTTCAGAGTCGCCGCAGAGCTCGCCGAAATAGTCGCTTCAACATTGTGGGAGCACAGCTTGCATCGCTCCGCGCAGCAGTATTACATCTTATCCGTGCAGCTGGCGAAACTGGCGAACGACGACGGACACGCCGCCATCGTGCTCACAGGTCTGGCCCGACAGTGCTATGACCTTGGTCACCCCCAGGAGGGTTTGGAGATTGTGGCGCTCGCGCAGTACGGCAGCCGAAAGACTGCGACAGCACGGTTGCTTTTGATGCTGGCGACCCGCGAAGCGCGGGGCTATGCTCTCCTGGGGGACTCGCAAGCCTTCCGTCGTGCTGTCGGTCGTGTGGAGGAATATTTTTCCGATGGCCCGTCCGACGACGACCATCGTCGTCTCCAACCTCTTCTCCAACATCTTGACGCTGCCGGGTTCGCGGCCCTGCTTGGTGAGCATTACCGCGAGTTGGCTCGACACGAGCCACGGTGGGCCGGGAAGGCTCACGATTATCTTCAGGAGGCGCTTCGTCACCCATCAGACGAACCCCGGCTCCACGCTGACGATCTTATTGAACTGGCACACACTCAGTTGATCAACGCCGAGCCGGAACACGCCTGCGAGCTGGTTCATCAAGCGATTTCGATCGCACAGCCGTGGGCGAACGGGCGAGTGGGCGTCAAACTGGGAGAATTCCATCAGGAAGCGGAACGATACGCGGATATTCCCGTGGTCGGAGATACTCGTGACCGCATCCGCGAGCTAACCGCCGCCAACAGATGGTGGATGCAGGGGTAGACAGCGGCGCGACTTGGGTCACTGGCGATGTCGCGGCCGCCGCCCGCGAGCGCGGGATACCAATCACTCGCACAGGGCGCCGTCTGTGGATAACCCGTGAGTGGCGATGCGAGCTATAGCTCGCATCGCCACTCACGGGCGGCACTGCCGCACCAGGGGGATAGGCCGGTGGAGCTGAATGACCCCGGCGAGGTCAATGCGACCCTTCCGGGACAGCTCCAAGGGTGTTCCTTCTAAGGTGAACGTTGCGGTGATGACGCATTCCCCTCCCCGCAACGCCACCAGGGCACCCCGCCGCACCACCGCGGTGACTCCATTGAGATCGAACGTCACCTGCAACTCGAAAACGAAGGTGTGGACTTTAACGCCATCGACAAGCAGCTCGACCGAAGGATGGTGTGTCGAGCTGACGCGGTGCGTCGCCAAGACCACGACCTCCTCGCTGCCCGGACTGGTCAGCGTGCGCTCGGCCGCTTTAGCCAGGTCGTGGTACTTGCACCAACCGGACATCAGGACGTCCCCGAGGTCGAGGGCAAGAAGTCCGTCGGTGACGGTGGCAATTTGGCGGTTGACGGCCTGCACTGCTGAGCCGGACAGGCTGCGCAGACCCTGGATCGCGGATGGGAACACTCCTTGTTCGCTGAGCGAGCGGGTGAGGACCTCCACGGTGTCGGTGCCGTCACCGAGCAGGAATACTCGGGCCGACAACGGTTCGGTGTGGTCGGCTGAAATCACTGACGCACTCCCTCAAGGACCTGTATGCCGCTATCAGGGTATGGCTCAAGGCGCACGACGCATGTTGGTGGCGAATGATCTGTCCGCGATTCCATGACCTCGGCCATAGCCTCAGGAGCGGCTCCAGCAACGGCGTGGACATGCGCGCGCACCCACTTCGGCCCCTTCCGCGACTGAACGGCAAGCCACGTCAACAGCCCGACCAGGAGCGCGATGCCCAACAGAATGAGCGCGACGGCAACTCGCCACAACCACGGAATCAGCTGAGAATCGAGCGACGCGACGGTCGGAGGTGCTGGGCTTCTTGTTATGTGACCTTGTGGGGATACTGGGTTTGGGGTTGCCGGGTCAGATGACGGCGGCGGATCTTTCGTGACGACTGGAGGCTGCGAGACTGGTGGATCTTTTGTGATTATCGGATCTCGTGGAATCACGGGAACGAAATGGGGTTGAGGAACGGGGACTATGACGATTGGATGCGGCGGAGGCGGGTCTGTGTGTTTCGGGGTCACGCGTTGCGGGCAACCTTGATTTATTTGGTGATGCCCGTAACTTTCCTCGCAGGGTTGGTTTCTTTGGGGAACACGTTTTTCTTGGTAGTCCTGGTTTCCCTGGTTTTTCCAGTAATTTTGGTTTCCCCGATGGTTCTGGTTTCCTTGGTAGTTCCGGTCTCCCCGGTAGTTCTGGTTTCCACCGTAGCCCCCGTAACCCCGGTTTCCCCGGCCACCTGAGCCACCTGAGCCACCTGGACCTCCGGGGCCGCCCGGGCCGCCTGGGTTGACGTTGGCAACGTTTCCACTCGGGACCTGCGTTTCCACAGCCCGACTCTCGGTGGAAGCCCCGCCACCCAAGCCCGAAACCTGGTCTCGCGCCAGGCCCACGGCGTCGGATCTTGACATCAGCGTGGATGGCTGTTTGACCGAGCTAGCGCTTGCCACACCTGTAACGGATGCAAACAGCGTGCACAGGCCTACTACCGCGATGGCGAGCATCCAGCGGGCAAATCGGCGGATAAAGGACATCCGGCCTCCTTGCGTACACTCCCTGTACCGCAAATCATGCCCAACAAGAGGTTGAATGTCACCAAAAGAGTGGAGTATTATACCCGACCGAGTGGTTTTAATGACATTATGTGTATAGAACTCGGTCAGAGGGTAACAACCTGGCCGCCCTGCACCGTCCGCCATGGGCGGCTATCCCAACCGACCCCGGCCCCGCGCGTGCGGCGTAGCCCGAGCGTGGCGCACGAGGAGAGGCTCACGGGTGATCGAGCTGATGACCACCATCGGCCTGCGCACGGCGTTCGGCGACGTTGCCACCTAGATGAGGTCACCGGACCGCCCAGAACCGATTCTAGGCGGGTTCGTCCAGCCAGCAGCGGGGTGCCCATCTCCGTCGGAGATCTGATCTGGTACAGGGTGGGCCACCGATCTGCGCAATGGGGCCTCCGCGGTTTCACGCGTCGCCCATTGCGGCACACCCTTTAGTTCAGTAGGCCGATCTGTCCGGCGAACTCGCGCACCTCAGCGGCGTACGAGGGCTTGGCGCGCTTGAGCAGGGTGCTGACCATGCTTCGTGCGTTTCGCGAGTACAAGAAGTCTTGTGGACAGATCGTCGCCGCCATCCGTAGATGCACGAAGACGGCGGTATCGTTGTTGCGGCACTCATAGCACTGGGCGAGCTGGTACAGATGCGAGGTCTGACGTTCTGAACACCCGATCTTGGAAATATCTACCTCATCGGCCAGTCGCAACGCCTCGGAGATCTCCCCAGCTTCCAGCTCTACGCTGACCACATGGATACCGAGGTTCGTGGGACCGAAAAAATATGATGATAGCTCTTACCGTCGCCAACACATTCTGCGGCCTTGCGCGCCGGGCCACGGAGCAATTCGCGGGCTCGCCAAGGGTCGCCGGTCCGCACCGCCGCGATGGCTCCCAGCTGCACGAGGCCGCCGTACACGTAAAAGTGCTCGGGTGTCCCCTCGGACAGTAGCTTCTCAAATCTTTCAGCGGTCGTCATGGCGATGTCAAGTGCGGCCTGCGGCATGTCGTTAGAGAGCACCGCCTGACCGACATACCACGTTGCCGCCCCAATCAGCAGGGGATCGTTGGTTTCCTCGGCGTAGCGCATGGCACGATCACAGACGAGCGGCACAAGATCGGCCCGTCCACCATGCTTCAACACTGCCCGCGCCAAGTGGTAGTAGGTGGAATGAATTAACCTATTCAATCCTTGGTGTGATGGTATAGTTCCAGTCGCCGTGGAACTCATGTCGTGTGAGGGGTATCGCTTCTTTCTGCTGGTCGGTGAGTTTGATTTTTGTGGGGTAGAGGTTGGGGTCGAGCTC
>JAFAPC010000074.1 GCA_019247305.1 Pseudonocardiales bacterium | reverse complement strand
ATGTCGCCAAAGCAGAAGCGAGGCACAACGAGCGCCTTCGCATGAACAGGTTCAAGCTCCTCCGCCTTCCAGATCCGAGGCCGATCCGCACGACCTGCACGCCGAGGCCGTGACGTTAAGCGGAAGGTCCGATGACGATTGCTGAGGCACCACACTCGGATGCGGCCGAGGCAAAACGCACCGCCCAGACCCGCCTCCCTGGCGCTGCACGTGCATCTCGCCCTGGGCGGCAAAACACTCTCGGCCTATGCGACCGGGTAGCGAGCGGCCGTGTGCTTCAGCCTAGCGCGTCCTCACTCCTCGAACCTCCGCAGCAGGCGAAGGCCGCGGATCAGGTGGCGCACCGCGAGGCGCCAGGCCGGAGCCCCATCGGCGCCGACCGTCCGCTCCAACCCTGCCCGTGAAGGCGCCAGAACTGCGTGGAGGTACCCAGCCCGTTCCCTCCAGGAGATCCCGGCCAGCCGGCCGAGGTGAAGGGCCGCCGGTCCATAGATCTCCTCGGCTGCCCGCAGCGGCCCAAAGGGGGGTGGCTCGCCCGCCGGAATCGGGCGCGAACGATCGAATCCAAGGTGGCAGCGGGCGTAGTCGAGGGCTCGATGCAGGATCCACAGCAGGCCCAGCTGATCTGCATCCACAAAGGCCTGATTCCACTCCTCGTCGTTTGCCGCGCGACCAACGAGTTGAATGTCGTTGACCCAAGACAGCCGCTTGACGCGGTCGCTCAAGAGGTGGGCACCTAGGACCAGCAGCTGGCGAGCGGTTCGGGGCACCAGCACCAGCTCACCCTCCACCTCGAGAGGAAGGGACCCCGTGTAGAGAAATGCGTGGTCGAGGACGGACGTGGCACGGTCGTCGCCCACCCGCCAATGCAACTCGAGATCGATCCTCTGAGAAGAATCGCGCCTGACGAGATGGACGTCGTGCCCATGCCGCTGCGTGAACCCGTCACGGTACTCGACCTCAATCTCGTAGCCGGTTGCCCGTAACGCGTCAGCTGCTGCCCCGAGCGAGTCACGGGGCACGATTAAGTCGAGGTCGACGAACGGGCGTAACGTGCGATCTGCGTAGTATCGATCCGCAACTCCGGGCCCCTTGAGAAGCACCGGCGTGACGCCGCAGCGGGTCCTGAGGATTCTCACGATCGTCGGCAGCGCCTGTCGTAGCAGTCGCGCATGGAGGACCCTGACCGCGGCCTCCTGCGAGACTCGGGCAGCAGAGTCTTGCCCAAGCTCAAGCCGTCCGTCTTTGAGCGCCCGGAGCGCGAACGACAAGAGGTTGTGCCAGTCCGCGGCGGTGACGAACACCGCCGCATCTCCGGGAATCTGGATGGGACCGCTCGAGGAACTCAGCAGTGCGGTCAACGCGGGTATCTGCTCGGGGTAGGGAAGGTAGAAGGGCGGGCGCCCCAGCCACCTGCCCCAGCGCACAACGGTCAAGCGCTCCGGCCGGCAGCTACGTCGAGTTGCGCGAATAGTGCGATCACCTGGTCGGCGATGCTCTCTCGGCCTTCCCATCGCGACACGGGTTCCAGTATCAGCGTCGTTACGACCACATGCCTCAACCGGTAGTCGGTCTTGGCGAGGGGACGCGTCAAGCTCTGACTGCGTCCGCGAATCGATCGCTGGTCCACGCGGGCTGCTCCTCAGGGTCACCCCGATGGTCCGCAAGCACTGCGGCCAGATCAGCCAACGTGCGGGTGCCATCGCTGCCGTTCCAGACCAGCGCAGCGGTCCGGTTCAAACGGCAGGCCACGTCATTTCCCCCGTCGTCGACGACCAGTTCATCCATGATCTCCTCGACCAGGACATCATCTCGGCGAGCACAAAGACGCTCTCCGTCCACGCCTCGATCCTAATGCGTGTCGTACGCACGTGTAAGGCAGCCGTTTTCTGGGCCGGACATCTGACACGCCGCCGGCTACGCCAGGGAGGGCGAGGTAGGCGTAGACCTCTTGGGGTTCCGCACCGGCAGCGGCTGCACTGGCATTTCGATTCGCGGAGCCGTTCGCATGTCCGTTGCCGTTCGTCCGTTTGAGCACCGCGACCGTGACCATCTGACCTCGCTGGTCAACCTGCACGTCGCGGCGGTGATCCCAGGCGTGGTGTTGTTGGTCAACGCCGTCCTCAGCCACCTTGAGCTGACTCAGTCTCGGATCGAGATGCGATGGACCCACGTGTCAGGGGGCAAGTCAAGATGCGGCGTGCAGCTGCGCGAGGAGAGCCCTTCAGACGTCGAGCGCGATGACTTCACGATTATCGATCTCGTACCCATGTAGGCCCTCTTCATTACGCTGCGATGCGACGGATGAGAGTCCACCTCGTCAACACGGCCAATTCGCAGACGACAGAGGAGTGGTCAGCTTCTCCATATGTGCAGAAGGTGCGGAAGCTGGCGACCGCGCTGACCACCCGGGGCCACGAGGTCATGCTCTACGCGTCAGATCGCCATGACGGCGAGTGTAGCGAGCTGATCTGCTGCACTACCGAGCTCACCCCCGACAGCGAGGAGATTGATTGGGATCCGGATGGCCCGGGGGCGCTGTTCAACGCGAAGGCGATCAAAGCCCTGCGCCAGAGAGTCCAGCCGCGGGATCTGATCCTCCTTTCTGGGGGCTACTCCCAGCATCGGATTGCTGAGGCCTTCCCGGGTAATCTGATCGTCGAACCGGGGATCGGCTACACCGGCGTGCTGGATCGCAGCTTCCGCGTCTGGGAGAGCTACGCCCGGATGCATTGCGTGCTCGGCAAGGGCTGTGCCTACCAGGCGGACGGGAGGTTCTTCGACACCTTCATCCCCAACCTGTTCGATCCCGCCGAGCTTCCACCCGGCAACGGCGAAGGGGGCTATCTGCTCTACCTAGGGCGCCTGATCGACCGAAAAGGGGTACGGATCGCG
>JAFAPC010000143.1 GCA_019247305.1 Pseudonocardiales bacterium | reverse complement strand
CCGCGCCAGTGGCCACCGCCACCAGGATCGGGATCATGCCGGTCCCGGCCTGGTTGGCAAACAGGCTGAGCAGCACCCCGACGAACAGACCGAACCAGGCGCCTGAGGCCCCTCCCTGGCCGATGACCCGGCCCCACGTCAATCGGCGCAGCACCCGCTCCACCAGCATGAGGTCCACCCCGACGATGGTGACCTCGGCGACTGGGAACTGGTTGTCGGCGAGATGGTCCACGGCGCGCTGTGCCTCGGCGTACGTGGCGTAGGAGCCGATCGGCCAGCCACTGGGCGGGGTGGGCAGGCCAGGCAGGTCGCCCTGGCCGCTGAATGGACTAGTCATGCTCGCGAAGCGTACTCCCGTAGCAGCCCCTTACTGATGATCGCCTTTTGGATCTCGCTGGTGCCCTCGCCGATGAGCAGGAACGGCGCCTCGCGCATCAGCCGCTCGATCTCGTACTCCTTGGAGTAGCCGTATCCGCCGTGAATGCGGAAGGCGTCCTCCGTGACCTCCTTGCAGTACTCGCTGGCCAGCAGCTTCGCCATCCCAGTCTGGACGTCGTTGCGCTCGCCGGAGTCCTTGAACTGGGCGGCGTTGACCATCATCAGGTGTGCGGCTTCGACCTTAGTGGCCATCTCCGCGAGCTTGAACGCGATCGCCTGGTGCTGGGCGATCGGTTTGCCGAAGGTCCTGCGCTGCTGGGCGTAGTCGACCGCGAGCTCGAAAGCACGGATGGCGATGCCGCAGGCCCGGGCGGCAACGTTGACCCGTCCCACCTCGACGCCATCCATCATCTGGGCGAACCCCTTGCCGGGAGCCGCACCCAGCACCTGGTCCGCGCCGATGCGGAAGCCGTCGAACACCAGCTCAGTGGTGTCGACCCCCTTGTAGCCCATCTTGTCGATCTTTCCAGGCACGCTGAGCCCAGGAGCGACCTCACCGTAGCCGGCGGGCTTGTCCACCAGCAGTGTGGTGAGGTTGTGGTGCGCCTTCGCCGCCCCCTCCTCAGTCCTGACCAGGGTCGCCACCAGAGTCGAGGTGGCGCCATTGGTCAGCCACATCTTCGCCCCATCGACAATGTAGTGGTCCCCGTCGCGTCGGGCCCTCGTTTTGATCGCCGCGACGTCAGAACCTAACTCTGGTTCTGACATGGAAAAGGCACCGCGAATGCTGCCCTCTGCCATCCCGGGTAGATAGTGCCGCTTCTGCTCATCGGTGCCATGGTGGCTGATCATGTACGCCACGATGAAGTGGGTATTGATCACACCGGAGACACTCATCCAACCTCGGGCGATCTGTTCCACGACTAGTGCGTAGGTCAACAACGACTCCCCCAGACCGCCGTACTCCTCGGGGATGGTGAGCCCGAACAAGCCCATCTCCTTCATCCCATTGATGATCTCCTGCGGGTAGGTGTCGGTGTGCTCCAACTCCTGGGCGACCGGGATGATCTCCTTGTCCACGAAGGTCTTGACCGTGGCCAGGATCTCCTGCTGAACTTCAGTGAGACCGGCGGTCTGAGCGAGCCGGGCCATGAGAGCACCTTTCATCGCGGACGGCACTGCATGGACGACGCTGGGCGAGGGCCCAGGGCTGTGTACCCGCCAGTATGGCCGCTCCCGCCCGCGGTTCGGCTCCGAACGGCACAGCGGTAACCCTTAGCATGGGAGGCAGAACCCATACTTAACCGGAAGGTCGGTGCCACCCGTGTCCTCCACCCAGACCTTTCCCTCGGTCAATGCGGTTAAAGCCGCGCTGGACGCGGTGCACGACCCGGAGATCAACCGTCCGATCACTGAGCTAGGCATGGTCAAGGACGTGACGGTGGCCGGCGATGGAACAGTGCAGGTCGCGGTGTGGCTCACCATCGCTGGCTGCCCCTTGCGCGACACCATCACCTCCCGAGTCACCACGGCGGTGTCCGCCGTGCCGGGCGTGCGTGAGGTACAGGTGCGGCTAGACGTAATGAGCGATGCCCAGCGCACCGCGCTGCGCCGGCAGCTGCGCGGCACCGCTGAGGAGCACCGCATTCCCTTCGCCGAGCCAGGATCGCTGACTCGGGTGTACTGCGTGGCCTCCGGTAAGGGCGGGGTCGGTAAGTCCTCGGTGACGGTGAACCTGGCCGCCGCGATGGCCGCTCGGGGCCTGTCGGTCGGGGTGGTCGACGCCGACATCTACGGGCACTCGGTGCCAGGCATGCTGGGCACCACCGCCCGCCCCACCCAGGTGGAAAAAATGATCATGCCGCCGACGGCGCACGGCGTGAAGGTCATCTCGATCGGGATGTTCACCAAGGACAACACTCCGGTGGTGTGGCGGGGGCCGATGCTGCACCGCGCGCTGCAGCAGTTCCTCGCCGATGTGTTCTGGGGCGACCTTGACGTGCTGCTGCTGGACCTGCCGCCGGGCACCGGCGATATCGCCATCTCGGTAGCGCAGCTCATGCCCAACGCCGAGATCCTGATCGTCACCACTCCGCAGCGGGCCGCCACGGAAGTGGCCCAGCGGGCCGGGACTATTGCCCTACAGACCCGTCAGCGGCTGATCGGCGTGGTGGAGAACATGTCGTGGTTGCAGATGCCGGACGGCTCCCGGAGCCACCTTTTCGGTTCCGGCGGAGGCCAGGTAGTCGCCGACTTGTTGACCCGCTCGCTGGGTAGCGCAGTCCCCCTGCTGGGTCAGGTGCCGCTGGACCCCCGACTGCGCGAGACCGGCGACGCCGGTATTCCGTTGGTGCTGGCCGACCCTCTCTCGCCGGCCGCAGTGGTGCTGCGTGGGATAGCCGACCGGCTCGCGACCCGCTCGCGCGGCCTAGCCGGACGACTGCTTTCCGTGAGCCCCAGTTCCCGCTAAGCGCAGTCCCCGGTGACCTCAATCCCCCAGCGGTGTCCATGGTGGGGGTACCGCACGTATGAAATCATCGATCTCGAGGAATGGTTTATTCGATCAGTATTTTTCGGTGCTTGAGGCTTGATGCCAAACGGTGAGTGCACCACTCGCCGAAACCATCCATGAGATCGCCGAACGACCCAGCCCCCACGACGACACCATAACTACCCCAGAGTCGCCAAAAGACACCGAGTACACAGCCATCGCATCAAACACACCACCGAACAAGGGCAACGCCACAACAGCCCACCTAAGATCTACATCTTCAAGATCCGTTCCTAACTGAGCGACGTTGGGGTCTGCCGTCGTCCGGCCAGCCCGAGGCGCGTTGCCGTGTGTCCATTCACGAGTTAGGCCCACCGTTGAGTCACTCGGCTGCATCACCGAAAGCCGGGCCGGTTAGCCAAAGATGTCGGTCCGTAGTGGTACCGTTAGGCGGTGAGGCTAGAGTTAGGCATCCGGCTGCGCGGGTTGGGTAGTGAGCTGGACGTGCAGAGGGTTCTGCACGATCTCAGCAGCCTGGTCGATCTTCTCGGTTTACTGGAGGACGCCCAGCTCCGGAAGGATCGAAAACCGACATCGCGGAGCACCTGGAGCTTCAGTGCGCTAAGCCTCGGCAGCGTGAACGCCGTGATCGCTCCGCTCGAACCACGCGGGGGCGCCAGCTTCGAGGTGCTTGATCATCTGCCAGAACTGTGCGTAGCGGGCTTTGAGGATGTCGAGTCGTCGCCGCGGGTACCGCGAGGATGGGACACTCGGGCACTCCGCGTTGCGGAGAAGGCCACGCGAAACCTGGGCACGGACGCCAGCCGGGCGATGCTCCTGACGCTGCTCGTCGACGACGAGCCACGCCGTTCTATCGAAGTGACACACAGGGCGTCGATCAACGCGCGCGCCGCAGCCAAGGCCCGGCTCAACAGCCTTGGATCGGTCATCGGAACGCTCGACTCGGTGAACGTGCACAGCGGTAGGAGCGCGGGACTCTGGACGGCCCGCGGAGGACGCCGCGTCGAGGTCAAGTTCGGCCCCGACCAACTCGACGACGTCAAGAACCACCTCGGTCAACACGTCGAGGTCTGGGGCCGGATCGCGCGCAACGCGGACGACCAAGCTCTGATCGTCCAGGCGCGACGGTTTACCGCGCTC
>JAFAPC010000181.1 GCA_019247305.1 Pseudonocardiales bacterium | reverse complement strand
CGGTGACAACAGCGCTGCCCAGCGGCAGTCAGCCCTCCGATCCGTCCGCTGCACCATGAGCCGGGCCGCCGGGCCTGGGAATAGGCGTTGACCAGGGCTGATGCGCCTCTCGCGGTGGTTTTGCGTCGGATGGACCTGAAACCCCGAATCTGGCGCACCATCAGCGCGCCGACCACCACCAGCGCGGGCGCGGCCGCCTCGATCGGCACCACCGCATACAGCGGGGTGAAGAACATCGCGGCGAGGAACAGCAGGCCGGTGACCATGTTGGCCAGCCCGGTGCGGGCGCCCTCCGCGATCCCGGACGCGGACTCGACGTAGATGGTGTTCGACGAGCTGGACGCCGCGCCACCGACCGCCGCACCGAGGCCCTCGACGACCAGCGCACGGCCCACCTGGGGCAGCTGGCCGTCCGGGCGCAGCAGTCCGGCCTGCTGGCCGAGCCCGGTCATGGTGCCCATCGCGTCGAAGAAGTTGGCCAGGACCAGGGTGAACACCAGCAGGCTCACCGTGAGTACCGGCAGCCGGGTGAACGCGCCGAAGGAGACGTCGCCGACCAGCGAGAGATCCGGCAGCCCGACCACCCGCTCGGGCAGCGCCGGGTACCCCAGGCTCCAGCCTTGGGAATGAGCGCCGCGGGACGGGCCCACTTTGGCGATGGCCTCGACCACGATCGCGAGCACGGTGCTGGCCAGCACCCCGAGCAGGATCGCCGCCCGCACCCCGCGAGCCACCAGCACCCCGGTGAGCATTAGCCCGACCACGAACACGACCGTCGGCCAGGATGCGATCGAGCCGCCGGTGCCCAGGGTGACCGGCACCGTGGTGTTCGCCGCGTCCGGAATCCGGCGGACGAACCCAGCGTTCACCAGCCCAATGAAGCTGATGAACAGTCCAATGCCGACCGCGATCGCGGCCTTCAGTTCGGCGGGCACCGCGGTGAACACCGCCGTTCGGAACCCAGTCGCCGCCAGCAGCATAATGATCAGTCCGTCGACCACTACCAGGCCCATCGCCTCCGGCCAGCTGACCCGCGGCGCGATGGTGACCGCGACGAGGGTGTTGATGCCCAGCCCGGTGGCGATCGCGAACGGGTAGTTCGCGACGAGTCCGAACAGCAGGGTCATCACCCCGGCGACCAGCGCGGTGACCGCGGCAACCTGCGGCACCGGCAGCACCGCGCCCAGCACGTCCCGTTTGGCGCCCGGGGCGTCGGCACTGACGCTGCCCAGGATCAACGGGTTCAGCACCACGATGTAGGACATCGTGACGAACGTGACCACCCCGGCGCGCAGCTCTCGACCGACGCTGGAACCTCGGGCCTGGACCAGCGAACACGCGCTCCATTCGGCGCAGCCGCCAACCGGCTCTCGCGGGCACCTCAGGCGGGCAGGATCGGCACGTCATAGGCGGCGAAGGCACGATTAGCGGTGACGATCGTGAGCCCCTCGCACCGCGCCTGAGCGATGAGCAGCCGGTCGAACGGATCGCGATGGTGCATGGGCAGCTGGCCCACTGCCACTCCGTGCCGCACCGTTACCGGCAGTTCGGTCATCATCTGCTCCGTGATCTGCACAGCAAGGTCACCTGGCACCCGCAGCTTGCCGATCGCCACCTTGGCTGCGATCTCGACCGCACTGACCGCCGACACAACGACCTTGGGCTCCTCCGTGATCGTCTCGCGAATCTGCTTACCCAGCCGTGGCGACTCCTGGAGCCACCAGATCAGCACGTTCGTGTCGAGTAGCAGGCTCACAAGCGATCGTCCTCATCGGGGAAGATGGGTCCGTTGTAGAACAAGTCCTCTAGCTCCGGGTCAGGCTCATCGAAGTCAGGGGACATCCAGACCTTGCCCTTCCACCCTCCCGGTAGCCGGTGCACAGCGGTCCGCTGCACCGGCACCAGCCGCGCCACCGGCTTGCCGTGGCGGGCGATGATGATCTCTTCACCCGCCTCGACCTGCTGCAGCAGCTTGGAGAGCTGGGTTTTGGCCTCGTAGACGTTCACCTGCTTTTCCACGAGGAATTAGTCTAGTCAGACCAAGTGCAGCCAGCGGGCGCCGCGGCGCCCGAGGGCGTTCCCGCGCGGGGCGGGTGCTACTGGTCGTCGACGCCGGGGGGGATGAAAGGCAGGTCGGGTGGGGGGCCGTGCTCGATGAGCTCGCACAGCGCGCCGGTGTCCAGATGGGTGGAGACCAGGTCGCCGAGCAGGTCCAGCTGGGCGGCCCGCGCCGCGGCGAAGCTCGTGTCCGGTGCCGGTCGGAAACCGGCCCGGCCGGCGAGGCAGGCCACACGGCGCAACAGGGCTCGGCGGAACGCATCGTTCTCTAATAACCCGTGCCAGTGAGTGCCCAGCACGTGGCCGCCATCGGACCCCTCATCCGCCCCAGAAACCAGCCCCGAAATCAGCGGAGGGCCGCCCCGGTACACCACCCGACCATGGTGGATCTCATAGCCGGTGACCGGCTCACCCAGCGCGGTCCCCGCCGCACGCGCCAGGTGTTTGCGCTGATCGAAGACTACCTCCAGGTCCAGCAGTCCCAGGCCGGGCACCTCACCGGCGCCGGACTCGACGTGGTCGGTGATGCGGTGCCCCAGCATCTGGTAGCCACCGCAGATGCCCAGCACCGGGCGCCCGGCGCTAGCGTGCGCCGCCACCGCAGCAGCCAGCCCACTGCGGCGCAGCCAGGACAGATCCGCCACGGTGGACTTGGAGCCGGGCAGCACCACCAGGTCGGCGTCGGCCAACCGGGAGGGCTCGGTGACATAGCGCACCGCCACCCCGGGCTCGCAGGCCAACGCATCGACATCCGTGCCATTGGAGATCCGCGGCAGCCGCACCGCGGCCACCCGCAACCACTGGGTGCCCTGGGGCGGAGCCGCTCGCCCGACCACGCCGTCGGCGACGTGGGCCAGCGAGTCCTCGGCATCGAGCCACAAGGCATCCCGAAAGGGCAGCACACCGTAGCTGCGCCGGCCGGTCAGCACCTGCAACTGGGCCAGGCCGGGAGCCAGCAAGTCCGGGTCTCCGCGGAATTTGTTGATCACGAACCCGGCCACCAGTGCCTGATCGGCGGGCGAGAGCAAGGCCAGGGTGCCGAACAGATGGGCAAGCAGGCCGCCGCGGTCGATGTCCCCGACCACCAGCACCGGCAGCCCGGCAGCCCGGGCCAAGCCCATATTGGCGATGTCGGTGCCGCGCAGATTGATCTCGGTGGGCGATCCGGCGCCCTCGCAGATCACCACCTCGTACTCGGCCCGCAGCGCAGCCAACGCGCTGCGCACCACCTCAAGAAGCTCAGCGTGCCGGTGCCGGTAGGACGCGGCAGACACCGTGCCAGCCGCCTGCCCGAGCACCACGAGCTGGGCGCACCGGTCACCGCCCGGTTTGAGCAAGACCGGGTTGAGCCGCACCCCGGGCTCGATGCCGCAGGCTAGCGCCTGCATCGCCTGAGCCCGGCCAATCTCTCCACCGTCGGGGGTCACGACCGAATTGTTGGACATGTTCTGCGCCTTGAACGGCGCCACGGATACCCCGCGACGGGCCAGCCACCGGCAGATCCCGGCTACCAGCACGCTCTTGCCCGCGTTCGAGGTGGTGCCGGCGACGAGCAGCGCTCCGTTCATCAGCTATAGGCGCATGATTACGGCAGGGTCAAGATTTCCGCTCCATCCGCGGTGACGACCAGGGTGTGCTCGAACTGGGCAGTGCGCTGCTTGTCCCTGGTGGTCACCGTCCACCCGTCCGGCCACACGTCGTAGGCGATTGAGCCCAGCGTGATCATCGGCTCGATGGTGAAGGTCATGCCCTCCTCCAGCACAGTGTCCACGGACGGCTCGTCGTAGTGCAGCACCACCAGGCCGCCGTGGAAGGAGCGGCCGATGCCGTGGCCGGTGAAATCGCGGACCACTCCGTATCCGAAGCGCTTGGCGTACGCCTCGATGACTCGGCCGACCACGTTGAGCTGCCGGCCCGCCCGCACCGCACGGATCCCGCGCATCATCGCCTCGTGGGTGCGCTCGACCAGGAGGCGGTCCTCCTCAGCGACGTCACCGGCCAGGAAGGTGGCGTTGGTATCACCGTGCACGCCACCGATGAAGGCGGTGACGTCGATGTTGACGATGTCGCCGTCCTCGATCACGGTCGAGTCCGGGATGCCGTGGCAGATCACCTCGTTCAGCGAGGTGCAGCACGACTTGGGAAAACCCTTGTAACCCAGCGTCGAGGGATACGCGCCGTGGTCGAGCAGAAACTCGTGCACCACCCGGTCAATGTCATCGGTGGTGACGCCGGGCGCCACCGCTGCGCCGCCCTCGGCGAGCGCTTGTGCGGCAATCCGTCCTGCCACGCGCATCGCCTCGATCACCTCGGGCGGCTGAGTCGGCGGCTCAGCGCACGGGGTGGGCGCGGGTTTACCGACGTACTCCGGCCGCCCGATCGTCGGGGGGACCGGACGCATGGGTGTCTGCCGACCAGGACGCAACGGGGTTCGCACAGGCATGCCCCCACTCTATGCCGATCACCCTGGTATGCCGATCACAGTGCCCGTCAGGCGGGGCCGGTCATGATGGGGTCGATCATGATGGAGGCAGCGCGGACAGGAAGCGCCCGGAGACGTCCAAAGCCGGACTGGAGGAGCCCGCTCCGACGACGAGAGTGGCGAACGCCAGATCACCGCGGAACCCGACAAACCACCCGTGGGCGGTACGGGCCTCCTCCGCGGTTCCGGTCTTGCCGTACAGCTGCCCCTGACCCGCCAGGGCTTTCGCGGTGCCCTGGGTCACCGCTTCTCGCATCATCGTCCGCACCGCCTCGGCGACTTCGCGCGACATTGGTGCCACCGGTCCGAGCGCCATATGCGTCGGCATTCCCCGGATGAGAACCGGGGTGGGCAGCGCTCCGCCACCAGCGACCGTCGACGCCACCAGCGCCATGCCGAACGGGCTGGCAAGCACCCGGCCCTGCCCGAAGCCGTTCTCCGCCCGCCGCACCATCGACTCCGAGGGCGGAACCTGACCGGTGACGGTGGTGACGCCGGGAATGTCGTAGTCCATCCCGATCCCCATCTGGTGGGCCGCATCAGTCAGTGCGCTCGCGCCCAGACGGGCCGCCAGCTGCGCAAACGTGGTGTTGCACGAGCGAGCGAACGCGGTATGGAGGGGCACCATACCCAGGTCGAAGAAGTGGTCATTGGGGATGACTCGCTCCCCGACGACGGTGGTCGCCGGGCAGGCCACCGGCGAGTCCGACGTGACTTGCTTAGACTGCAGCGCCGCCGCCGCTGTGACAATCTTGAACGTGGAACCCGGCGGATAGCGGCCGGTGAGCGCTAGGGCGCCTTGCGCGTCAGCCGCCCTGTTCTGCGCAACCCCAAGGATCTCACCGGTAGAGGGCTGGATTGCCACGATCACCGCCGGATTGGGCACTGAGTCGACAGCGTGTTCGCCAGCAGTCTGCACGGCCCGGTCGATCGTGGTGGTCAGGGTCGGCACCGGGCGCGGCTGCTCGGCAGCGAGGGTCTCCACCTCGTTGCCCAGCGCGGCTACCGTGACGATGCGCCACCCAGCGGCGGCCTCGAGCTGATGGGCGACCACTTTGCGGATACCCGGCACGAGCTGGGAGGCGAAGTCCCGGTCCGGCCCGAGCAGCCGCTGTTGGGTGGGGAAGCTCACGCCGGGCAGCTCGTGAATCTGATCACGCACCGCTTGGTAGTCGCGTTCGCGGAGCACCGCCACCGCACTGAGCTCTCCCGCTGGAGCCGCGTTGGCTCCCGCGATGATCGACTGCTGGGTGAGCTGGGGATCGAAGCGCCCTAAGGCGGTCGCCAGCTGGGCAGCCACCCCGGGCAGATCTGGGGCCTTGCCGCGGTCCAGCGCGACGGTAACCACGGTCTGCGAGGTGAGCAGCGGTGTGCCGGCCCGGTCGAGCACCGGGGCTGGATCGGCCGGCACCTCACGCAGCATCAGGCGTTGCTGGGCGCCCAGACGCGGGTGCAGCACCGCTGGACTCCACCGCACTGACCAGCCCTCCGTGGTGGCGGCCGGAATTAGGTCGAAGGAGCCCGGGTACCGCCATTGCCGACCCGTACCGAGGTCCCAGACCGCAGAGAACGACGCTGCGGCGAGGTGGTCGCCGGAACGGATCTCGCCCAGGGTGAGCTGCACGTGCTGCGGCTTCAGGGCGTCGCGGACCTGCCGGATCAGGTCGGTGGCGGCGAGCGGATCATCGGTGAGCCGCCCCGCTCCGGCACCGTCGCCCCGGGCCACCGCATCCAGGAACGCAGTCGCTACCTCACGCGGGTCAGCTCCGAAGATCCCGCAGCCGGCCACCAGCGGTCCGAGCAGAGCTGCCGTCAGGACCACCAGCAGGGCGGCTACCAGACGTCGTGGACGCACGGGCGCGAGTATGCTCCCTGCCGAGTCAGAACAGCACCGTGGCGAAGCAGCCCACCTGGGTGAAACCGACTCGGCGGTACGCAGCCCGAGCCGGCAGGTTGTAGGCGTTGACGTACAGGCTGGCGATTCGACCCATCCGCCGTAGCCGGGCCGCCACAGCCGCAGTCGCGCCTGCCGCGAGGCCCTGCCCGCGCCAATCCCGATGCACCCACACGCCTTGGAGCTGACCCACTGTGGCCGACATCGCCCCGATCTCGGCCTTGAACACCACCTCACCGGCCTCGAACCGAGCGAATGCCCGGCCCGCCGCGATCAACTCCGCAACCCGGGTCCGGTAGCCTGTACCGCCGTCGGGCAGCCGAGGATCGACCCCCACCTCCTCGGTGAACATCGCCACCGCGGCCGGCAGGTAGCGGTCCAACTCGTCGGGACGCACCGGCCGCACCAGCGGGTCGCCGGGCACCAGGGGCGCTCCGGCGAGCACCATCAGTGGCTGGTTCGGACGTTCCTCGCGGGCTGGCCCCCAGCTTTCGCACAGCTGTGACCATAGCCCAAGCACCTGATCGGCCGGACCCACCATCGACGAGCAGGACCTAGCGCGCCGCGCCGCCCGCTCAGCGAAGGCCCGGATCGCCGAGGGACCCCCGCACAGCGGAAGGAGGTTGACGCCCGAGAAACACAGCCCTTCCAGCGCCCCGCCATGCTCCTGGTCGGGGCTACTGGCAAAACCCCACAGCTCCCCACCGAGCCGCCAGGGGTCCAAGCCGCTGTGCTCGACCCGGGCGGCCACCATGCAGGACATCACCGGGTCAGTAGCCAGCATCGCCCGGACACCGCGCATGTCACGATCATCCAGCACGCGCGCCCCCGCGTGCTTCAGCACACTACCCAGCGGGCCAGAACAGCGGGTAAGCACCACGTCAGGACTCCCAAGTCGCTCAGGAACCCTCCGCCAAGCGGAAGGCCTCCTCGATGAGCGTCTCGACAATCTGCGCCTCGGGCACAGTTTTGATCACTTTACCCCGGACGAAGATCTGGCCCTTGCCGTTGCCCGACGCCACCCCGAGGTCAGCCTCGCGGGCCTCACCGGGTCCGTTGACCACACAGCCCATCACGGCCACGCGCAGCGGCACGTCCATGCCTTCCAAGCCCGCGGTCACCTCCTGCGCGAGGGAGTAGACATCGACCTGGGCTCGCCCGCAGGACGGGCAGGATACGATCTCCAGCCGGCGGGTCCGCAGGTTCAGCGACTCCAAGATCTGAAGTCCGACCTTGACCTCTTCGACCGGCGGCGCGGACAGCGAGACCCGAATGGTGTCTCCGATGCCCTGGCTGAGCAACGCCCCGAACGCGGTGGCGGACTTGATGGTGCCCTGGAACGCTGGGCCCGCCTCGGTGACCCCAAGGTGCAAGGGGTAGTCGCACTGCGCTGCGAGCTGTTCATAGGCCCGCACCATGATGACTGGGTCGTGGTGCTTCACCGAAATCTTGATGTCGTGGAAGTCGTGTTCAGCGAACAGGCTCGCCTCCCACAGCGCGGAGGCGACCAGGGCCTCCGGGGTCGCCTTGCCATACTTGGCCAGGATCTTGGGGTCCAGGGACCCGGCGTTCACGCCGATCCGGATCGGGACACCCGCGTCCTTGGCGACTTTGGCGATCTCGGCTACCCGGTCGTCGAAGCGCTTGATGTTGCCGGGATTGACCCGCACGGCGGCGCAACCCGCGTCAATGGCGGCGAAGACGTACTTGGGTTGGAAATGGATATCGGCGATCACCGGGATCTGTGACCTGCGCGCGATGACCGGTAGCGCCTCGGCGTCGTCGGCGCTGGGGACGGCCACCCGCACGATGTCGCAACCCGCCGCGGTGAGCTCGGCGATCTGCTGCAGGGTGGCGTCGACGTTGGCGGTGGGTGTGGTGGTCATTGACTGCACGGACACCGGGTGATCACTGCCCACGCCCACCGTGCCTACCCGCAGCTGGCGGGTCTTGCGGCGCTCGGCGAGCACCGGCGGCGGCAGGGCCGGCATACCAATCATCATTGAGAGGCCTCGTCACTGTGGCAGTCGGATGGGATTGACAATGTCGGCGGTAATGGTCAATAAGCTCACTCCGATGAACACGATCACGACCGCGTAGGTTATCGGCATCAGCCGGTTGTAATCCACCGGGGGGCCGTTGGGCCGGCCGAAGGCCCGACGAACAGCGTTACGGACGCCTTCGTAGACGTTGACCGCGATGTGCCCACCGTCCAGCGGAAGCAGCGGCAGCAGGTTGAACACCCCAACGAAAAGATTCAGCGTCGCGAGCAGGAACAGGAAGAACCACCAGGCGCCAAAGTCCGCAGCGTCGCCGCCGAGCACACTGGCCCCGACCACGCTGACCGGTGAGTCCGGGCGGTTTTCCCCAGCGATCCGATCGAGCAGCGCCGGAATCTTGTGCGGGAACTGCTGGACCCCTTGCCAGGTGTTCACGAACATGGCCCCGGTGAAGGTCACGGTCTTACCCACCGCGTCGAGCGGGCCGAAGTGTAGCGTCACGGGCCCCGCGCGCTGCGGCACCACCCCGATCGCTCCGACCAGCTTGTCGCCCTGGCCACCCAGCGCCGAGTCCGGGACCTGGGCGACGTTGATGGACACGGTAAGCGGCTGCCTGGACCGCTCAATCTGGAACTTAGTCGGACCGGAGCGGCTCTGGATGGCCTTGGCCAGCTCATCAAAGTTGTGTACTGGGGTTCCCGCCACGGCCACCACACGATCACCTGGCTGTAGAACTCCCCGGGCCGGCGCCGGCTGACAAGAACCGTCGGGCATCCGGATGCACTGGTTGACCGCGGACACCACCGTGGGCGTCGGCGCCCGGTCAAGGTTTGGCAGTCCGGTCGATACCGCCATCACGTAAATCAGCAGGATGCCCACCGCGAAGTGGGTCAGTGAGCCCGCGGATAGCACTACCACCCGCTGCCAGGTGGGAAAACGGAAGAACGCCCGCTTGGCCTCGTCCGGGTCGGGTAGCTCATCCAGCGCGGTCATTCCAGCGATGTCGCAAAAGCCACCGGCCGGGATTATTTTGAGCCCGTACTCGGTCTCGCCTCGGCGGAAGGAGAACACGGTGGGGCCGAAGCCGATGAAGTATCGGCGTACCTTCATTCCGAAAGCCTTTGCGCTGTACATGTGGCCGGCCTCGTGCAGCGCAATGGAGATCCCGATGCCGACCGCAAACAGCACTACCCCCAGCACAAACGTCACCCTAGTCGCTCCTCTGCGCCCGGGCGAGTCGACCGCCCAGCAGCTCCGTGGCCCTGCGCCGAGCCCAGTCCTCGGCGGCCAGCACGTCCTCTACCGTAGTCGGGTCGGCCCGCCACCCTTGCGCCCCGTCGAGCACGGCCGCCACCGCCTCAACGATCCCACGGAAGGAGATGCGGCGCTCCAGGAAGGCGGTCACCGCCTCCTCGTTGGCCGCGTTGAACACCGCGGGAACACACCCACCAGCCCCGCCGGCGGCCTTGGCCAGCTCGATGGCGGGGAAGGTCTCAGTGTCTACCGGTTCGAAGGTCCAGGCCGTTGGGACGGCGAAGTCGCAGGCCGGGGCCGCATCAGCGACGCGGTCCGGCCAGCCGAGCGCCAGCGCGATCGGCAGCCGCATATCCGGCGGGCTGGCCTGGGCGATCGTCGAGCCATCGGTGAAGGTGACCATTGAGTGGATCACCGACTGTGGGTGCACCACGACGTCGATGCGGTCGTAGGGAACATCGAACAGCAGGTGCGTCTCGAGCAGCTCCAGGCCCTTGTTCACCAGGGTGGCTGAGTTCACTGTCACCACCGGCCCCATCCGCCACGTTGGGTGCGCCAGGGCCTGCTCAGCGGTGACCTCCTCCAGCTCCTCGGGGCGACGCCCGCGGAATGGCCCTCCGGAGGCGGTGAGCACCAACCGGGACACCTCCGCCCGGCTGCCGGCGCGCAGGCACTGGGCAAGTGCCGAGTGCTCGGAGTCCACCGGCACGATCTGGCCCGGTGCGGCGGCCCTGGTGACCAGAGTGCCCCCCGCGACCAGCGACTCCTTGTTCGCCAAGGCGAGGGTAGCGCCGCTGCGCAGCGCGGCCAGCGTCGGCGCCAGGCCCCGGGAACCGGTCACGCCGTTGAGTACCACGTCGGCGGGCACAGTCGCGACCAACTCGGCCACCGCCTCGGGACCAACCAGGATCCGGGGCATCCGGTAGCGGCCCCGCTCGTACCCGCGTCGTTGCGCCTCGGCGAACAGCGCCAGCTGCACATCCTGCCCGGCCCGACCGCGAGCGACCGCGACTGCGCTGGCCCCAGTCTGGAGCACCTGCGCGGCCAGGGTCTGCGGGTCAGCCCCGCCGGCGGCCAGTCCCACCACGCGGAAACGTTGCGGGTTGCGGCGCACCACATCCAGCGCCTGGAGGCCGATCGACCCGGTGCTGCCCAGCAGCAGTACCGAGCGTGGCCGAGGTGATAGGTCCATCCGGGTCATTGTTCCCGACGACCACACCGTGACACGTGCAAGGTAGCCCGACATGGATCACACTGGTTTGTGAAAGCACACCGAAGGAGGGGGCATGGGCTTTCTCGGATGGATTGTTCTCGGGCTGGTCGCCGGCGCCATCGCAAAGTTGATCATGCCGGGCGATGACCCGGGTGGCATCCTCGTCACCATGCTGTTGGGCATCGTCGGGGCGTTGATCGGCGGGTACCTCGGCAGCCGTATTTTCGGGGTGGGACTCGAGTCGTTCTGGAATCTGCAGACGTGGATCGTCGCCATCATCGGATCGCTCATCCTGCTGGGGATCTACCGGCTCATCGCCGGGCGTAGAACAGTCGGGCGCTACTGACCCTGCGAGGCTGGGGGGCTCGGCACGCCGCCGGGTCCCCCAGCTCTGACGGTATGCAATGATGACGCGGTGGCCGCGTCCGACCAGCACTCCGCCCAGGCGCACTCGACCCAGCATGGTGAGGATCCCTACGGTGTCGACCCAGAGCGGGAACCGTCAGCTGACTGGGGCTGGCACGGCACCTTCCCTCGGGCCGGTCCTATCGCGGGATGGTGTACCGCCTTCGCGTTGTTCGCAATGCTCATCGGGAACCACCGCAGCCACATTGAGGACGTCTACCTGATTGGCATAGGCACGCTGCTGGTGGTGATGCTGATCTCGCACCACGTGAAGGCCTACCAGGCCAAACGCCGCTGAGACCGCAGGTGGCCGGCGTTCACGCTCTGCGCATTCAGCGGGCTGAGCGTGGTTATTAGGCGCCGGTAAGCCCGCTTAGCCCGCTGAATGCGGTGACGCGGCGAGTTGGCCACAAGCGGCAGCGATCTCGCGGCCGCGGGTGTCCCGGACGGTGCAAGCCACGCCCGCGGCCTGCACCCGATGGACGAACTCCTTCTGCACGGACAGCGGGCTGGCGTCCCATGCGCTGCCCGGGGTGGGGTTGAGCGGAATGACATTCACGTGCGCCAGGGCTCCCAGACGCTCGCGCAGGAGCCGGCCGAGCAGCTCAGCCCGCCACGGCTGGTCATTGACGTCCCGGATCAAGGCGTACTCGATGGACACCCGGCGCCCCGTGGTGTCCGCGTAATGCCGCGAGGAATCGAGCACCTCGGCTACTTTCCACCGGCGGTTCACGGGGACGAGGGTGTCCCGCAGCTCGTCGTCCGGGGCGTGCAACGACACCGCCAGCGTGACCTGCAGTCTTTCTGCGGCCAGCCGCCGGATCGCCGGCGCCAGACCCACGGTGGACACCGTCACCGACCGCTGGGACAAGCCCAACCCGTCCGGTACGGGGTGGATGATCCGGTGGACGGCGGCGAGGACCCGCTGGTAGTTGGCCAGTGGCTCACCCATGCCCATGAAGACGACGTGGGACAGTCGGCCAGCACCACCGGTCAGCTCGCCGTCGCGCATCGCAGCTGCGGCCGCGCGCACCTGCTCGACGATCTCGGCGGTGGACAGATTGCGGGTCAGCCCACCCTGCCCGGTAGCGCAGAACGGGCACGCCATCCCGCAGCCGGCCTGACTGGAGATACACACGGTGGCCCGGTTCGGGTAGCGCATCAGCACGCTTTCGCTCAGCGCGCCGTCGGCAGCACGCCACAGTGTCTTTCGGGTGGTGCCGCCGTCGCAGCAGACGTGCCGCATCGGGGTGGCCAGTGGCGGCAGCAGCGCCGTCACCAGCCGGTCTCGGCGTGCTGCGGGTAGGTCGGTCATCGCGCCTGGATCGATGCTCAGCCGCGCGAAGTAGTGCCGGGCCAGCTGGTCGGCACGAAATGCTGGCTCGCCCAGCTCCATCACTACGGCACGGCGTTGGTCACGGTCGAGGTCAGCAAGGTGCCGCAGCGGCATACCCCGGCTCGGGGCCTGGAACACCAAGGGCAGCGCAGTCATCGCGCTGTTCAGTGTCCCATGGCACGGCTGGTGGGCTCGCGGCGGCGGTCGAAGCCTTGGGCGGCGAGGCTGGTTCAGCCGCCGACCGGGACGAGCAGGCTCAACAGCAGCCAGGACACGACCGCCGAGGGCAGGAGTGAGTCGATCCGGTCCATCAATCCACCGTGACCGGGTAGCACGGTACCCATGTCTTTGACGCCGAGATCACGCTTGATCAGTGATTCGACCAGATCTCCTCCGGTGGCGGTGAGCACGATGACCAATCCGAACAACACTCCGAGCCACGGCTGGCCACCTAGCAGAAAGGTCACCGACAGAGCACCCGCGGCAGTCCCGGCCACCAGGGATCCGATAAAGCCTTCCCAGGATTTCTTCGGGCTGATCGACGGCGCCATCAGGTGCCTGCCGCCCAGCACGCCCGCTGCATAGCCCCCAACGTCCGAAGCCACCCCCGCGAGCATCAGACATAATGTTCGGGCCGCGCCGTCTGCAGGAACTACCAGCAACGTCGCGAAAGCGGCGAATCCGGCCACGTAAGCCGTGCTGAACACCGACGCACTGACGTCGCGGACATAGCCCGCCGCGCCCCTGGGAAAGCGCCACACCAGGCACACCATTGTAGTGATCATGAAAGCGACGAGTATCCCGTCCCGCCCGAACGGCCAGGCCAGCCAGACCATCGCTTGCCCGCCGGCCAGAACCGGCGGCAGCGAGGCGTGGATACCGGCCCGGCGCAATGCCCCAGCCAGCTCCCAGCTGGACACTGCCACCGCGGCGGCCACGATCCCGATGAACAGCTGCCGCACAGTGAACAACGCCACCAGAATCCCGGCGCCCATCAGCAGCCCGACGGCTATCGCGGCCCACAGGTTGCGGCCCGCCCGGAGGCGGGGGCGCTCAGCGGGGTGCACAGCGGAAGTGGGATGCTCGGGCGGTGCGCTGGCAGCCACTTACACCTCGAGCAGTTCGGATTCCTTATGCTTGACGAGCTCGTCGATCTGCCCCACGTACCGGTGAGTGATGACCTCGAGTTCTCTTTCCGCCCGGGCCACGTCGTCCTCGCCAGCGTCGCCGTCGCGAGAGATACGGGTGAGCGCTTCCTTGGCCTTGCGACGGATGTTGCGAATGGATACCTTGGCGTCCTCTCCCTTGGCATGCGCCACCTTGACCAGATCTCGGCGGCGTTCCTGGGATAGATGCGGGATGACCACCCGGATAATCGTGCCGTCATTGGTGGGGTTAACACCTAGATCGGAGTCCCGGATCGCCTTCTCCATCGGCCGCAGCTGGCTGGAGTCGTAGGGCTTGATCACGGCCATCCGGGCCTCTGGGACTGTCACGCTGGCCAGTTGGGTCAATGGGGTGGCCGAGCCGTAATAGTCCACGACGATCTTAGAGAACATCGCGGGGCTGGCCCGGCCGGTACGCACTGTGGCGAGGTCCTCCTTGGCCACCGAGACGGCCTTCTCCATTTTCTCCTCGGCATCGAGGAGGGTGTCGTCGATCACGGCTGCTCCTTATAGTCGCTTGATGCGTAATAGCCTGATGTCCGTTACGCTGAAGAGCTGACCAGGGTTCCGATGGGCTCACCACGCACCGCACGAGCAATATTTCCCTCAGTGAGAAGATTGAACACGATGATCGGCAGCTTGTTGTCCATACACAGGCTGAAAGCGGTCGCGTCCGCCACTTTGAGTCCGCGCTCGAGCACCTCGCGATGGGTGACGTGGGTGAACATCGTAGCCGAAGGATCAACCCTGGGGTCGGCGGTATAGACCCCGTCGACCGCTTTGCCCATCAGCAGGACCTCACAACCGATCTCCAACGCCCGCTGGGCACCGGTGGTGTCCGTGGAGAAGTAGGGCATCCCGACGCCAGCCCCAAAGATTACCACCCGACCCTTCTCAAGATGCCGGATGGCCCGGCGCGGAATGTAGGGCTCAGCAACCTGACCCATCGTGATAGCTGTCTGAACGCGAGTGTCGATCTTGTGCTCACGCTCTAGGAAGTCCTGCAGGGCCAGGCAGTTCATCACTGTGCCGAGCATTCCCATATAGTCGGCGCGGGAGCGTTCCATGCCACCCTGCTGCAGCTCTGCCCCACGGAAGAAGTTCCCCCCGCCGATCACCACGGCCATCTGCATCCCGCTGGCGACCACCTCGGCGATCTGCCGCGCGACAGCCTTCACCACTTCGGGATCTACCCCGACTCCACCGCCACCGAACATCTCCCCGCCGAGCTTGAGGAGCACTCTGCGGTATCCGGGACCCACCAGCCGGTTGGCGTTCATCGGCGCGTCAGGCCTGGCCGACCTCGAAGCGGGCGAACCTCCGCACAGTCACCCCAGCTTCGTCCAGAAAAGCCTTCACCGTCTTCTTAGAATCCTGCACGGAAGACTGTTCCAGCAACACGGTGTCCTTAAAGAAACCGTTGATGCGGCCTTCGATGATCTTCGGCAGTGCCGGCTCGGGTTTGCCTTCCCGGCGGGCAGTCTCCTGCGCGATGCGTCGTTCATCGACAAGCACGCTGGCCGGCACGTCGTCCCGGGTGACATAACGCGGCTTCATGGCGGCCACCTGCATCGCCACCGCACGCGCGGTCTCCAGCGAACCACCCTCATACTCAACGAGCACACCCACTGCAGGTGGCAGGTCAGAGGCACGGCGATGCAGGTAGGTGGCCGCCTCGCCGTCAAAGGACACCACCCGGCGCAGCCGCAGCTTCTCGCCGATCTTGGCCGAGAAAGCCTGCACTGCCTCCTCGACTGTGCCACCGTTGTACTGCTCCTGGGCCAGCGTTTCGGCGTCGGTGGGCCGGATCCGGATGGCCTCAGCAAGGATCTTGCTAGCAAGCTCTTGGAAGTCGGCGCCCTTGGCCACGAAGTCGGTCTCGCAGTTAAGCTCAATCATCACGCCCGCCTCGGCAGCCACCAACCCATTGGCGGTGGTACGCTCGGCCCGTTTGCCGACGTCCTTCGCGCCCTTGATGCGTAGCAGTTCCACCGCCCGGTCGAAGTCGCCGCCGGATTCTTCCAAGGCCGTCTTGCAGTCCATCATCCCGGAACCCGTCAGGTCCCGGATTCGCTTGACATCAGCGGCGGAGTAATTCGCCATCGTGGTTTTACCATCCTGGAGTTCGTTATCGGATCGAGAGGGTGTGCAACCGAGATCTTAGGCCTGTGGCATACCGTTTTTGGCGACCACAGGCTCGGCCGGGGGTGGTGTGGCTTCCCGCTCCGCCGTGCTGGCGGAAACAGTGTTGTCAGAAACAGGATCACCCGAGACCATCAGCTCCTGCTCCCACTCGGCCAGCGGCTCGTCGACACCGGCACCGGCACCGGTATCGGGCTTGTCCGAGCCGTCGGCTCCGGTGGAGCGTCCGGTCCGCGACATCAATCCGTCGGCGGTGGCATCGGCTACCACGCGGGTGAGCAGTGCCGCAGAGCGGATCGCGTCATCGTTGCCCGGGATGGGGTAGTCGACCTCGTCGGGGTCGCAGTTGGTGTCTAGGATAGCCACCACCGGGATGCCCAGCTTGCGGGCCTCACCGACGGCAATCTGCTCCTTCTTGGTGTCCACTACCCACACCGCGCTGGGAACGCGCTGCATATCCCGAATCCCACCCAGGGTCTTCTCCAGCTTGTCTTTCTCCCGGGTGCGCATCAGGATTTCTTTTTTGGTCAGCCCGGAAAAGCCGCCGGTCTGCTCCATAGACTCAAGTTCCTTGAGGCGCTGCAGACGCTTGTGCACAGTGGAGAAGTTCGTGAGCATGCCGCCCAACCAGCGGTGGTTGACGAAGGGCATGCCCACTCGCTGCGCGTGATGCGATATCGCTTCCTGGGCCTGCTTCTTGGTGCCGATGAACAAGATCGAGCCGCCGTGAGCCACGGTCTGTTTGATGAACTCGTAGGCCCGGTCGATGTAGGTCAACGTTTGCTGCAGGTCGATGATGTATATGCCGTTGCGCTCGGTGAAGATGTAGCGCTTCATCTTTGGGTTCCAGCGGCGGGTCTGGTGCCCGAAGTGCACGCCAGAGTCGAGCAGCTGCTTCATGGTGACGACGGCCATAGCCGGTGCACACCTCGATGTGTTCAGGCGCGTCGGCTTGCGCCGGCACGCTCATGCGGTTGTCGCGGCGGACCGGGTTGGACCACCGCCCTGGCGCCAGGCCGACGGCCGGACCCCGTGCGATCAAGACCGCGACGGAGACCGCCGGACGCCGAGGCCCCGGTAGGGCGCAGCGCTGGCACGCGAAGTCGACCCGCATGCGAGTCGCCCCCGCAGTGTACGGCGTGCCCACGCCTAGCCCCAGCCGAGGTAGGCCTGCGCTCCTGCGCTGTCCACATTGCCCCGCTCTATCCACAGCGGTTGGCCCCGTCGCTAGGCAGCCGAGTTCAGCGCCGGGAGACTGTCGGCGTGTCTCGGATTCTGCTCTGCACCATGCTCATGGTGATGCTGTCCGGGGAGCCGGCGGCCCTGGCTGGCCTGACTACCCGGCCCGATCCGGTGACCCGGACTGGTTTGGTGGCCCGGACTGGGCCTGCGGAGACTGGGCCTAATGAGGTTGGGCCTAAGGAGGTTGGCAACAACCCCGCGCCGCGGTTCGGCTGGCCGCTTCCCGGTTCCCCGACCGTCGTCCGGGCTTTCCACCCGCCGGCGTTCCGGTATGGACCGGGGCATCGCGGTGTCGACCTGGCCGCTGCGGCCGGCTCCCCGGTGCTCGCCGCTGGTGCCGGCACAGTGACATTCGCCGGGACAGTGGCCGACCACGGTGTGGTGTCCGTGGAGCATCCAGGTGGGCTGTGGACAACATATGAGCCGGTGTCACCAACCGTCACCGTTGGCGAGCGGGTGGTGAGGGGTGAGCGGATCGGCACCGTGGCGCCTGGCCACCCGGGCTGCCCCAGCACCGGCTGCCTGCATTGGGGCGTCCTGAGTGGCCCACCCCAAGACAGGCACTACCTGGACCCGCTGCGGCTGCTCATCTCGGCACGAGTGCGCCTGCTCCCGATCGACGGCCCGCCAGCGATACCCGAACCGCGGTAATACCCGTGTTGTCAGCCGGCCCCGTGTTGTCAGTCAGCAGAGGCGGCCAGCATCTTGCTCCGCAGCCGCAGCACCGCCCGGGTATGTAGCTGGCATACCCGGGACTCGGTGACGCCGAGCACCCGGCCGATCTCGGCGAGGGTGAGGTTCTCGAAGTAGTAGAGCGAGACCACCACGCGATCCCGGTCGGTGAGCTGCGAGACCGCTTCGGCAAGCAGGCGTCTGCTCTCCACCGAATCGAGGAATGCGCCCGGTTCCTCCACGGTCTCATCGGGCAACGTCTCGGCGATCGACATGCCGCCGCAGCCCACGGCGATGAGCTCATCGAGCGCAACCACGCTGGTCATCTGGAGCTGGGCGTAGAGTTCCCGCAATTCGGCAAGAGTGATACCGAGCTCAGCCGCCACCTCCGCGTCGGTGGCAGAACGCTGCAGCCGACTCTCCAGGCGTTCCAGCGCACGTTCCACTTCGCGGGCCCGGCTGCGCACCGAACGGGGCACCCAATCCTGAGCGCGCAGCTCGTCGAGGATCGCCCCCCGGATCCGTTGCATCGCGTAGGTCTCGAATTTCAAACCACGCCCGGGCTCGAACCGGTCGATGGCCTCCCATAGGCCGAACACCCCCGACTGCACCAGGTCCGCGATGTCCACATGGGCGGGCAGCCCGCTTCCGACCCGGCCGGCCACGTACTTCACCAACGGCGCGTAGTGCAGCACCAGCCGGTCGCGCAGGGCCGCGTCGCGATGCTGCGCGTAGGCCTGCCACAGCGCGGCGATGCCGGCTTCGACTTCCTCAGCCTTGACGTCGGCAGAACCGCTGCAGGCCCCGGGATCGGCCGGGGAAACGACGGTCACGATGCAGCCACGATTCCCGGAGTACTCAGGAACGGGGGTGGCTCCGGTCATGGATCGCCCTCAGCCTCTCGACGGTGACATGCGTGTAGATCTGCGTGGTGGCGAGCGTAGCGTGACCGAGTAACTCCTGAACGGTGCGCAGATCTGCGCCCCCCTCCAGCAGATGAGTCGCGGCGCTGTGCCGCAGGCCGTGCGGACCCATGTCCGGCGCGCCCGGCACCGCAGCGACCGTGTTGTGCACAACGGTCCGTATGATTCGCTGATCGACCCGTCCCCCCCGCGCTCCAAGAAACAGCGCCGCTGCTGAATGGGGATGCGCGAGCGCGGGGCGCCCCTGTTCGAGCCAGCGGAGCAGAGCGCGCTGCGCCGGCAACCCATACGGTACTGCGCGTTCCTTGGCGCCCTTACCGAGTACCCGGACCAGCCGCCGCTGCAGGTCAAGGTCGCTAAGATCAAGGCCACAGAGCTCGGCGACGCGTATCCCCGTTGCGTACAGTAACTCCACAACGGCGTGATCACGCAACGCAATCGGATCCGCCTCGCTGGCCCCGCGTTGCGCGGCGTGCAGCGCCGCCGCAGCTTGTTCGGGCTGCAGCACTGCGGGCAGGGCCCGCTGCGGCCGTGGCGCTACCAGCCGTAGCCCCGGGTCACTGGCCAGCACGCCGGCTCGGGTAGCCCAGGCGGTGAAGGCGCGAGCCGCCGCGGCCCGCCGCGCCAGTGTGCTGCGCCGGTGGCCACGATGGTGCTGCGCACCCAACCAGCGGCGCAGCAGCGGAAGGTCCACCGCCGCGAGATCGTCGCGGCCTGCATCGGCCACATACTGCAACAGGGTGGTGACGTCGCTGCGGTAAGCCCGCACCGTGTGGGGTGATAACCCACGCACAGACTGCAGGTAGGCTACGAAGCCCTCCCGATACGCCGCCAGGACGGCCGGTAGCGAGTCGGCTGCCGGCCAGTCCTCACTCACCCTGCAGGACGCTGCACTCCCGAGGACGCCACGTCAAGCACCGCCACGCCTGGCGTCGGGCGCCACCCGGTGCCACCCGCTCACCCCGCATCCCACCAGCCCCCGCAGTTCCAACAACGGCAGCGCGGAACGCACCCGATGCAGCGGCACCCCGGAGTCGGACGCCAGCTGCTCGGGATACCTGGGAGCCCTCGCGGGCAACGCCTCGTAGACCGCTAGCAACTCCGGGCTCAGCCCGTCGGTGCGCCGAGGAGGTGAGCTCAGCCGCGGTGCGATGTCCACCCCGATCCGCCCCACGACCTCCACCACCTCCGCCACCCGAGTGACCAACACCGCCTGCTCCTCGCGTACCAGCAGGTGGCAGCCGACGGACAACGCTGAGGTGACCGGCCCCGGCACTGCCATCACAACCCGGCCCAGCGCCGCTGCGGCAGAAGCGGTGCGCCGGGCGCCGCTGCGCACACCGGCCTCGACCACGACGGTGCCGGCCGCGAATGCGGCAATCAGGCGGTTACGGACCAGGAAGCGGTGCCGCGCAGGCCGGACACCCGGTGGGTACTCGCTGACCACCGCGCCGCTTGCAGCGATCCGGTCTAACAGCCCCTGGTGGCCCGCCGGATAGGCTTGATCCAGCCCGCAGGCCTGTACCGCCACAGTGCGGCCCTCGGCGGCCAGTGCGCCTCGGTGCGCCGCAGCATCGATGCCGAACGCGGCGCCGGAGATCACCACAAAGCCGTCCTCGGCCAGTTCATAGCCGAACTCGGCGGCGACGTGCTCCCCGTATCCCGTCGCCGCTCGTGCCCCCACCACCGCCACCATCCGCTCACCGAGCTCATCGAGGCGGCCGGCTCCCCGTGCCCAGAGCGCCATCGGGGCACGCCAGCGTTCGTCAGCCTGGGCCATGGGCGTGGCGAAACAGGCGAACGCCTCGGCGGGCCATTCGGCATCTTCGGGTACCACCAATCGGCCCCCGAGCGCGGAAATCGCGGATAAGTCGGCCTCGGCCCGGTCTTCCTCCCGGCGAGCATGGGTCTCTGTGAGCACCTGCTGGGGTACCTGCCCTGCGGTCACCAAGCGGGCCGCCCGCACCGGGCCCACCTCACCCACCAGATCGGCCAGCGCGGGCGCGGGGGGCTCGGCGACTCGGTTGAGGTAGGCCCGGGCCCGGCGCAGCGCGCGCTCTCCCGGCGTCATGCCGCCCTCCGGTCGCGCAGGCCCATCGCGACACTCACGTCCTCGACCAGCGGGCGGTCTCGACCGGCCAGGTCAGCTACCGTCCACGCTAACCGCAACGTGCGATCCGCTCCTCGAGCAGTCACCATGCCCCGCTGCAGTGCCGCCGCAATCGGCTCGGTCACCGCCCGCGGTAGCCGGAACCGCCGCCGCAACACCGGACCGGGCACCTCGGCGTTCGTGCTCCAGCCGGTGCCCGCCCACCGCGCACGGGCGGCGGCACGAGCCTGGAGCACCCGCGCACGCACCGTCGCAGTGCTCTCCGGCTCCGCGTCGGCCTGACCCATGTCCTTCACGGGACGCATCACCACTTGCAGGTCCACCCGGTCTAGCAGCGGCCCGGACAGTCGGCCCAAATATCGCCTGCGGGCCGAGGGGGCACAGGTGCAATCCCGTTCGTCGGGCGGGGCGCACGGGCACGGGTTCGCCGCGAGGACCAGCTGGCATCGGGCCGGGTATCGCACCACCCCGTCACGGCGGGCTAACCGGACCTCGCCATCCTCCAGCGGAGTGCGCAGCGCCTCCAGCGACCGTGGTCCGAACTCAGCAACCTCATCGAGGAACAGCACCCCTCGATGCGCTCGGCTGACCGCGCCAGGCTTGGCCAGCCCCGAACCACCGCCGACCAGCGCCGCCACCGAACTGGTGTGATGCGGAGCGACGAAGGGGGGCACGGTGATCAGTGGGGTCTCCGGGGCGAGCAGACCGGCCACCGAATGCACGGCGGTCACCTCCAGCGCCTCGGAGTCGGTGAGCGCGGGCAGCAGCCCCACCATCCGCTGGGCCAACATGGTCTTGCCCGTCCCCGGCGGGCCGGTCAGCAGCAGATGGTGACCACCCGCAGCAGCGACCTCCACGGCCCAGCGGGCGTCGCCCTGTCCCAGCACGTCGCCGAGGTCGGGGACCGCCGCAGGCGGTGCCGGGCGCCGCGGGCCGGGACGCGCCAGCTCGGCGGCAGGGTTTCGCAACCAGCGCAGCGCCTCCTGCAAGCAGGTCGCGCCGTACACCTGCACCCCCTCAACCAGGGATGCCTCGGCGAGCGAGTCGGCCGGCACCACCACCTGACCAATGCCGACCTGGCGGGCGGCCAGTACGGCCGGCAGTACGCCTCGCACGGGACGCAGTCGGCCGTCCAGGGCCAGCTCCCCGATCAGCACCAGACCGTGCAGCCGCTGCGCCGGGATCCGGCCGTCCGCGGCCAACAAGGCGCAGGCCAGGGAGAGGTCGTAGCTGCTTCCGCCCTTGGGCAGGGTGGCCGGCGAGAGCGCGAGGGTCATCCGGCGCGGTGGCCACCGCTCACCCGAGTTGAGCACCGCGGCCCGCACCCGGTCCCGCGCCTCGGACAGGGCGGTATCGGGCAAGCCCACCATGTGCAGCCCCGGCAGACCCGGACTGATATGGGCCTCGATCTCCACCAGCACCCCATCGACCCCGTGGAGCGCCACTGCCCAGGCGCTGGCAAGCGACATCAGAACGCACCTTTCAGGTGTTCGACGGTGACCGGCCCATCCGGCGGGCACAGCACCGCCAGCACGTCGAAGCGGACCTCACACCAGCCAACCCGGTAGGTCCGCAGCCACTCTGCCGTGACCCGCCTGATCCGAGCCGCCTTCGCCGGTGTCACGCCCTCGGACGGTTCCCCATACCCGGTCCCCGTGCGGGTCTTGACCTCACACACGACGAGGCGCTGGCCATCGGTCGCAATAAGATCAACTTCGCCCTCCCGGCAACGCCAGTTGCGGGCGAACACCACCAGCCCGGTGCCAGCGAGGTAGTCCGCCGCCAGGTCCTCGCCCCACTTGCCCAGCTCGTCACTACGGCGCTGCGCCGCCTGTGCCGTCATCGCTATTCCGACCTCCCCGTTCCTCGGCAACCTCCAGCCACGAGGCTGCCGGGCCACGACGACGCGGTCGACATCGCGCAGGCAGATCTGTGGATAACGGGAGCAGGTGTGGATAAGTGCGACTCAGCGGCCCACGACTTCAGCGGCGCAGGAGGGCGCAGAACACCGCGTCGGTGCCGTGCCGGTGTGGCCACAACTGCATGTGCGGCCCTTCGCCCAGCGTAGGCACGCCGGGAAACTCAAGCCTGGCGTCGAGCGGCTGCGCACCCGTGCGCCGGAGGATTTCCGCGACCACGCCCGCTGTCTCGTCCAGATGCGGCGAGCACGTCACGTAGGCCACCACACCCCCCGGGCGGACCAGCCGCAGCGCTGCGACCAGCAGTTCCCGCTGCAACCGCAGGAGCCCGGGGAGGTCCTCAGCCCGTCGCCGCCAGCGCGCCTCCGGGCGACGACGCAGCGCCCCAAGCCCGGTGCACGGCGCGACCACCAGCACCCGGTCGTAGGCCCGCTCTGGCAGTCCGCTGTCCCGGCCATCGACGACGTGCACCGTCACCGGCAGGCCCGCGCACGCCTGGCTCACCAGCCGGGCTCGGTGCTCGGCTTTCTCCACAGCATCCAGATGGGCACCTCGGGTAGCTCCCAGCGCGCCCAGGAGCGCCGCCTTGCCGCCCGGCCCAGCACACAGGTCCAGCCAGCGGGCGTCGGCGCCCTCCAGTGGCACGGTGGCTAGCGCGAGGGCGGCGAGCTGGCTGCCCTCGTCCTGCACTTGGGCTAGGTGATCGCGCACCGGGGCCAGCTCACCCGGGTCACCACCATCGGCCAGGTGCACCCCGTAGGGCGAGTACGGGGCCACCCGACCGTCGGTCAACCTGGCCAGCTCAGCGGCGCTGATCTGCCCGGGTCGCGCGGCGAGGTGCACCAACGGCCGGGCGTCGTCGGTGGCCAGCGCGTGCGCCAGCTCATCCAGATCACCACCCAGGGCGTCGGCGAAGGCCTGCGCGATCCACCGCGGATGCGAGTGGGCCATCGCGAGATGTCCCACCGGGTCGTCGGCGGTGGCCGGCGCGACCGTCTGCACCCAGCCGTCCTCGTCCTGCTCGCCCACCCGGCGCAGCACGGCGTTGACGAAACCGGCAGCGGCACTGCCGCGACCGGCCCGCACCAGGTCCACGGTGGTGCCGACTGCGGCGTGTGAGGGCACCCTGGTTCGCAGCAACTGGTAGCTGCCCAGCCGCAGGGCGTCCAGCAGCTCACCATCCACCTCAGAAAGCGGACGGTCCGCACAGGACTGCAGCACCGCGTCCAGCAATCCCTGCGCGCGGCACGTTCCGTAGCACAACTCGGTGGCCAGCGCGGCATCCCGACCATTAATTCCACGCTGCCGCAGCAGGTTGGGCAGCACCAGGTTGGCGTAGGCGTCACGCTCGCGCACCGCGGCCAGGGCGTCCAGCGCGGCCCGCCGAGGCGGGTCGTCTGCCGGCGGCCGGCGTGGCCCGCAGCGCCGAGGCGGGGGCCCGGAACGGGACGGTCGGGATGGCTTGTGGGGCACGGTCACAGCATGACTCCGAGGGGCGGGGCGCTGCCCACGCGGGTCGTCACTCGAACCGCTCCCCCGGCTGCGGCCGGGCACCGCGGGCCCAGTCGGGCGCGGGCATCGCCCGCTTGCCGGGCGCGGTGATCTCGCCCAACCGCACCGCCCCCGTGGCCGTGCCCACCAGCACCTCGCGCTTGGTCACGCGCAGCTCGCCGGGCGCGAGCCCGGTGACGGTATGGGCATCGGCATCGCGCACCGGCCCGAGACCCACCCGCCCGCCCCGAAACCAGGTCCAGGCACCCGGGACGGGCGTGACCGCGCGCACCAGGCGGTCCACCGCGAAGGCCGGGGTGCTGAAGTCCACGTGCGCGTCCTCCGAGTTCAGCTTTGGCGCGTGCGACACGCCCTCGGCGCTCTGCGGCACCGGGCACACCGTCCCATCGGCGATCCCGTCCACGGTGGCCAGCAACAAGCCGGCTCCCGCCTCAGCCAACCGGGCCAGCAGCTCTCCCGCGGTGTCCTCCGGGCGGATCATCTCGGTGACCGTGCCGTACACCGGACCGGTGTCCAGCCCCTCCTCCAACGCGAAGGTGGACGCGCCAGTGATCTCGTCCCCGTGCCGGATCGCGGCCTGCACCGGAGCCGCACCACGCCAGGCAGGCAACAACGAAAAATGCAAGTTCACCCAACCGTGCCGAGGGATCTCCAGGGCCGCCCGTGGAACCAGGGCGCCGTAGCCGACGATTGGGCAGCAGTCCGGGGCCAGCGCGGACAGCCGGGCCACGAAGTCCGGCTCCGAGGGGCGGCGGGGGGTGAGTACCTCCAGTCCCGCGCTATCGGCGAGCGTGCCCACCGGGGAGCGGGTCGGCCGCCGCCCGCGTCCCGCTGGCGCGTCTGGGCGGGTCACCACGGCGGCGACCTCGTGCCGGTCAGAGCGCAACAGCGCCAGCAGTGAGGGCACCGCCGCCTCCGGCGTGCCAGCAAAGACGAGCCGCACCGCTCAGCGCACCTCGCCGAACAGCAGGTGCTGGGCGGGCCGAACGGGTTGGACAGGCACCCGCGCAGTATGCCTGGATGGTCGTGGCGCCGACCACCCGCATCAGGTCCTCAGCCCAACTCCGGTGGGTCAAGCTGGACTCGCACCGGGTCGGACAGCTTGCGCGCGCTGCGCCCGGCCTGCAGCGCGGCCAGCGCGCTGGCCAGGGCCAACCCCTGGGCGCGCGGGACGCGAACCAGCAGCCGTTCCCGCTCGCCCTTGCCTGTACCTGGGCCTGTACCTGGACTTGCACCCGGAACGGGCACCGGGCCCAGCAGCGCGGCCCCCGGCGGCAGGTCAAGCGCCTCTCCCAGACTGGCCACTGTGGCGGGCGCGCCGTCCAGCGCGGCCATCCGCGCCGCGGGGGGGAAGCCGAGCTCAGCGCGCGCGGCCAGCTCGGCTCTGGCGTGACCGGCCGGGTCCCAGCGGATGAGGGCCTGCACGGCGGCGAGCGAGGCTTCGGCGACCACCACCACCCGACCACCGTCGGTGGCCGGTTCCACCATCGCCGCCGCGGCCATCCACCGCCGCAACGCCTCCTCGGCCGCCCGCAGATCGGGACGGGCCAGCAACGCCGAGCCGTCCAGCAGCACCGCCGCCCCGTATCGGGACAGCGGTTCCGCCCCCGGGGTGGCAACGACCAGGCAGCGTCCCGGCGGGATGTCGGCCAGCACGTCCGCCCCGCCCGAGCTGCCTCCGCCGGAGGTCACCAGCGGCACCCCGGGAAAGGCACGGCCCAGCTCTTCCGCGGTACGGCGGGCCCCGATCACCGTCGCGCGCAGCCGGCTGCCGCCGCAGGCTGGGCACCGGTAACCGGTCTCGACGGCGCCGCACCACCGGCAGCTGGCCGGACTGGCGGCGGGCAGGGCCAGCGGGCCCGCGCAGCGCCGGCAGCGGGCCGCGGCCCGGCATTGTGAGCAGGCCAGCGCGGGGACGTAGCCTCGGCGCGGCACCTGCACCAGTACCGGCCGGTCGCGGCTCAGCGCCGCGCGAGCCGCCTCGAACACCACCGCGGGCAGCCGCGCCGCGCGGGCAGCCGGGTCCCGGGCCAGCTGGGTGTCGTCCTCCCCGATCGCGGTGACCCGCGGCGCTGCGGCCCGCACCACGTCCCGGGCTGCGACGATCTCGTGCGCCCATCCGGTCTCGAGGGACAGCTGCGTCTCCGCGGTGCGGGCGTAGCCGGCCACCAGCAGCGTCGCGCCTTCCAACACGGCGCGCTGACCGAGCACCAGCCGGCTGTGCGGGTAGGGGGCCCGCGGCTCGGCGTGCAGGTCATCGCCGTCGTCCCAGAGCACCATCAGACCCAGCTCCGCCACCGGGGCAAAGGCCGCGGCCCGGGTGCCGACCGCGATGCGCACTGTGCCCCGTCGCACCGCCAGCCACCGGCGGTACCGCTGCGCGGGTCCGGAGTTGGCGGCGAGGGTGACCACCGCATCGGGCCCGGCCAGCGTGGCCACCGCAGCGTGCACCCGCGCGGTGTCCCGGTGGTCGGGCAGCACCAGCAGCGCGCCCCGCCCGGCGGCGGCGGCGGTGACGGCGGCCTCCGCGAGCCGGGTGGGCCAGTCCTCCCCCGGCAGCGCCTGCCAGCAGGCGTGCGCCATCCGGCTCTGGGACAGCGCGTCGAGGAAGGCTGCCCCGCGGGGATAGCGTCCCCAGCCTTCAGCGGCCGGCCGTAGCGGGCGCGCCGGGGCCGCACCGACCGGTTCAGCCTCGGTCCGGGCATGCCGCGGCGGCACCGCCAGCCGCACCACGTCACTCATGGTGCCCGCGCACCGGTCGGCTACCGCCCGGGCCAGCGCGGCGATCTGGGGACTGAGCACCGGCTCGGCGGAGACCACCCGCTCCAGCCAGGCCAGCTGGCCCGGATGATCGGATCGCTCGGCTCGCTCCAGCAACCACCCGTCCACCAGCCGGCCGGCGAAACGGACCCGCACCCGCACGCCAGGCACCGCCCTCGCGTCGAGCTCCGCAGGCACCAGGTAGTCGAAGGGACGGTCCAGATGAGCGAGCGGGGTGTCGACGCACACCTGCGCAACCGGCAGTACGGCAGCGGGGCTGCGCTGCCCCCGGCGGGGTCGGCCGACACTCACCTGGCGGGTGTACCAGAACACCCTGTCAGTTCCGCACGGCCCACGTGCTTGGGTCGCTACCTGCCTCGGGGCACACTCATCCCTAGGTTAGGTACGGGTCCGGAGGGACGAGCGCTTCATGAAAGATGACACCATCGGCGATTTTCTGGACCAGCTGGCCGCGCGGGTGCCGGCTCCGGGCGGTGGGGCCTCAGCGGCGTTGTCCGCGGCGCAGGCCGCGGCGCTGCTGTCCATGGTGGCCCGCTACAGCACCGGGGAGAAGTACGCCGAACACGCCGAGACCGTCCGCGCCGTCCTGGCTGAGTCCGAGACGGCGCGGGATCGCGCGGTGCAACTGGCGCAGGACGACGCCGCCGCATTCGCGGCCGTCTCCCAGGCCTACACCTTGCCCAAGGCCACCCCGGAGGAGAAGGCGGCGCGCACGGCCGCGATCGCCCGAGCGCTGGCTGGAGCGGCGCAACCGCCGGCAGCGACCATCACGACAGCAGCCCACCTGGTCGATCTCGCCGAGATCCTGCTGCCGATCAGCAACCGAAACGTCATCACCGATGTCGCGGTCGCCGCCGAGCTGGCTCGGGCCGCGGCCACCGCCGCCCGGCTGAACGTGGAGATCAACCTGGCCGGCCTGACGGACGAGGATGCCCGCCGGCCTCTTCTCGACGCGCTGGCCGGGGTGGACGAGCTGGTGACGCGGGCAGACAAGGTCACCGCCGCCGTCCGGGAAGCGATCAGCCGATGAGCGCCCGGGTGCTCTCCGGTAAGGAACTCGCGGCCACGATCCGTAGCCAGATCACCGAGCAGGCCGCCGTGCTGAGGGCTGCGGGCACCACACCCCGGCTGGCGGTGGTGACGGCCACCGATGACGCCTCCAGCGCCTGGTACGTCAGCTCCCTGGCCCGAGCGGCCGGCAACGTGGGCATCAGCTGCGACGTGGTCGACCTCGGCGCCGATGCCGACATCGACACCATCCGCACCGAACTGGGCAAGCTCAGTGCGCAGGAGACGGTCCACGGCGTCATCCTGCAAACCCCTCTGCCACCGGGCGCCACGCTCGCGGACCTCGCGACTGGGATCGACCCCACCAAGGACGTCGACGGGGCCAACCCGCTGAGTCTCGGACGTCTGGCCTCCGGGTTGCCGGCGTACGCCCCCGCCACCGCCGAAGCGGTGCTAGCGCTGCTCGACCACCACGGCATCGACCTGGCAGGCCAGCACGTCGCCGTCGTGGGCCGCTCCGCCGTGGTCGGCAAGCCAGTCGCGCATCTGTTGCTGAACCGCAATGCCACGGTGACGATCTGCCACTCCCGCACCCGTCACCTCGCGGCCATCACCAGGGCGGCCGACGTGCTGGTTGCCGCCATCGGCAAACCAAAGATGATCACTGCGGAGTACCTGCGGCCCGGCGCGATCGCGGTCGACGTCGGCACCAACCCCACCGAGGACGGCGGCCTGGTCGGCGACATCGACCCCGACACCGCGCGCACCCAGGCCGCCGGCGTGACTCCCGTACCTGGCGGAGTCGGCCCGGTGACCACCGCCCTGCTGCTGGCGCACACCGTACAAGCCGCCGCCCACTGAAACGGCCTCGCACCCGGACCGGGGTCGGCCTGCTGTCCTCATACTGGCGGCGCGCCGCGTATCGGGAGCAGTTGATCACCGTCGGGTCTTTCGACAGGTGTATCCGAATCACGGTGACTACGAGTCGCTCGGCGGAACAACTCCAGACTTGGATGCGCCGGACGCGGGAACACGTTGTTGGACGTGCATGCTGAGCAGAAAGCCGCGTTGCCGGAACAGCTTGTGGTGGCCAGTGCGTCGGGGCGGCCCTTGCGCGTGCGGGACCTGAACAATCCGATCGCTTTACGCGTGCACCCCGCCGAGACTTTCCACCGAACAGTGAACGGGCGGTTGGTCGCCGACCGGGTTACGCCTTTAGCGGAGCTGGAGATGTCGCGGGTGTCTGGGTCCCGAGTGGAGGGGAACTTTTCCCGCCCATCATGGCTCTACTGGCCTGGGCGGACAGCTCGCTGGGGAAAACTTCCCGATGGTACGGCCGTTGGGGTGCCGTGCCTGGCTGGCCGGGGGCTACCGTGTGGCGGGGTTTTGGTGCGGCCGGCGAGTGTCGTGGGGGGTGGGCGATGCCCAGGAAGAAAGCAGAAGAGTCCGCGAAAGCCCAGCGTGACCAGCTACGGGATCGCCTGCGTGCGCTGGGGTGCTCGATCCCCCAGATCGCTGCGGAGATGGGTCGCCGGTTCAACCTGCGGCGATGAGTCATGCCGTCGGGGGGAGCGCCCCCGGATTTCTCGGCGTCGTCGCGTCTTAGCCGCCGGTGGATATTCCTGTCGCAGCGAATATGGTGTGGAAGGCGCTGGGCAGCAGTTGGTCATGACACGCGTTATCGGTGGCCTGCTGATCGGGTAGCTCATGAGCACGGGGATCGGTAGGCCAAGCCGGGCAGGTAGTGATCCCACTCGCTTTTGGTAATAGCGTGGGTAATGCTACAGATCCGAGCGGTCACACCTTCCAGGCTGACGTCCCACAGCCGCGCGGTGTGGTCGGCGCTGGCGGTGGCCAGGATATGCCCATCAGGACTAAACGCCACCGACTCGACGTGGTTGGTATGGCCGGTGAGGGTGCCTAGGAGCGTGGGATGGTGGAGATCACGCACATCCCACAACCGCACGGTCTGATCGTCACTGCCGGTCGCCAAAGTGTGCCCATCGGGGCTGAACGCCACCGAGAAGACGGTGTTGGTGTGGCCGGTGAGGATGTCTAAGGGCGTGGGCTGGTGGGGGTCGCGAATGTCCCACAGCCGCGCGGTCTGGTCGGCGCTGGCGGTGGCCAGGGTACGCCCATCGGGACTAAACGCCACCGAGAAGACGCCACTGGTGTGGCCGGTGAGGACGCCTAGGAGCGTGGGATGGTCGGGGGCACGGATGTCCCATAACCGCGCGGTGCTATCGACGCTGGCGGCGGCCAGGGTACGCCCATCGGGACTAAACGCCACCGAGGGGACATAGCTGGTGTGGCCGGTGAGGGTGCTCAGGGCCGTGGGATGGCGGGGGTCACGGACATCCCACAATCGCGCGGTCTGATCGCTGCCGGCAGTGGCTACGGTGTGACCATCAGGACTGAACGCCACCAACTCAACAGCAGCGGTATGGCCAGTGAGGACGCCTAGGGCCGTGGGATGGCGGGGGTCACCGATGTCCCATAACCGCACGGTGCTATCGACGCTGGCGGTGACCAAGGTATGCCCATCAGGACTGAACGCTACCGAGTGGACATAGCTGGTGTGGCCGGTGAGGACGCTCAGGGCCGTGGGATGGCGGGAGTCGCGGATGTCCCACAACCGCGCGGTCTGATCGTCACTGCCGGTGGCCAGAGTGTGCCCATCAGGACTGAACGCCACCGAGTAGACGGAGTTGGTGTGGCCGTTCACGATGGGTCCAGGAAGGTCCCACAGCCGCGCGGTTTGGTCGGCGCTGGAGGTGGCCAGAGTGTGCCCGTCCGGGCTGAACGCCACTGAATAGACCCAGTTAGTGTGGCCGGTGAGGGTGCCTAGGGGCGTGGGATGGCGGGGGTCATGGACGTCCCATAACCGCGCGGTGTCATCGAAGCTGGCGGTGGCCAGAGCGCGCCCATCGGGGCTAAACGCCACCGAGTAGACATAGCTGGTGTGGCCGGTGAGAACGCCCAGGGGCGCGGGATGGTGGGGGTCGCGGACATCCCACAGCCGCGCGGTCTGATCGCTGTTGGTGGTGGCCAGGGTATGCCCATCGGGGCTGAACGCCGCGGAGTAGACGGTGTGGTCGGTGAGGACGCTCAGGGGCGTGGGATGGTGGGGGTCGCGGACATCCCATAACCGCACGGTGCGGTCTTCACTGGTGGTGGCCAGGGTATGCCCATCGGAGCTGAACGCCGCCGAGTAGACGGTGTCGGTATGGCCAGTGAGGACGCCCAGGGCCGTGGGATGGTGGGGGTCGCGGACATCCCACAGCCGCGCGGTCTGATCGCTGCCGGCAGTGGCTACGGTGTGACCATCAGGACTGAACGCCACCAACTCAACGGCGCGGGTATGGCCAATGAGGACGCTCAGGGGCGTGGGATGGTCGGGATCGCGGACGTCCCATAACCGCGCGGTTTGATCGCTGTTGGCGGTGGCCAAGGTATGCCCATCAGGACTGAACGCTACCGAGTGGACATAGCTGGTGTGGCCGGTAAGGATACCCAGGGCCGTGGGGTGGTCAGGGTCGCGGACGTCCCACAACCGCGCGGTGCCATCGTCACTGCCGGTGGCCAGAGTGTGCCCATCAGGACTGAACGCCACCGAGCGGACGGTGTTGGTGTGGGCGGTCAGTCGGGTGGCGTAGGGGGTGGCCGCAATACTGAGCAAACTGCCGCGGGCTTCGGCGCGGGTTTCAATGGTGGGGGCAAGCCGGTAGGCGGCCAGGGCGAGTTGGGCGGCCAGACCGGGGTTGGTGACGCGCAGTTGCAGGGCCTGTCCGGCGAGTTGGCGGGATATTGCGACATCCCGTTGGTGCGCTGCGGCGCGCTGTTGGATCAGGGCGATTCCCGCCGCGACCACGGCGAGTACGAGCAGCACCGACAGGACGGTGATAGTGCGTCCACGCCGGATCCGGTCTCGGCGGATGCTGGTCCGCAGGAAGACCCGGGCCGTGGGGCTGAGGTCCACCCGCTCGGTGACCAGATCGCCGGCTTGGATGCGGGCGCCGGTGTCGGTTACTGCGGCGGCCAGTTGCCCGCGTTCCCATAACCGGGCCGGTGCGCGACCCTCGGTGTCCCAGTCGGTGGCGGCTTGCTCAAGGGAGCGGCGGGCCCGCAGCGCCGAGGCGTTCTCCTCGATTGCCTGAGCCAGCGGTGGCCAAGCGGACAGAAACGCCTCATGAGCCACTCCGATGACCACGCGGCCCTGATCGGTATCCGTGGTGAGCAGCCGCCGCCGGACAAAAGCGTCCAGCTCGCGGATCACCGGCTCCGGCAGCTCATCCCGGGGTACCCGCCACCGGGTGGGACGACCCTGTTCATCCACGGTGACCAACCGCAACAACCCTGCAATCACCTCCCTACGGCCTCGACCACCAGCCGCACTCGCGTCGGCCAGTGCCGCGTCGGCTTGACGGGTCAGGGCACCCCGCACTCCCCCAAGCTGGTCGTAACGCCGTTGGGAGAGTTGCCCACCGCGGCTGATGCCCTCCGCCAGCTGGGCCAAGGTGAATGCCAGGAGCGGCAGCGCCTCCCCGCTGTCGGTATTGCCTACCAAGCACGCCACCAGGTCCTCTTCGACGGTGATCCCGGCGAGGTGGGCCGGGCCCTGGATCACCGCCGGCAGCGCCTCGCGGCGTAACGGGCGCAGCGGGTAGGGACGGGTCGGCAATACCGCCAGCTCGGCGTCGATCAGCAAGGGGTCGAGGAACTCCGGCCGCAGCGTGGCCACCACCTGTACTGGACCACCCAGCGCCGGATGAAGTAGCTGCGCGAATCGGGCCCGCGCTACCGGGCTGGCCTGGGTGAGCAGCTCCTCGAACTGATCCACCACGAGCAGCAGCCGCCGCGCCCGGGCGGTTAGTAGCAGCTCATCGACCAGCCCTGTCAGGCCACCGTCATCAAGCCGGTGCCCTGTCTCCGCCGCCGTCCAGCCCAGCCCCAGCTGCTGGGCCGCGGGGGCCAGTTCCCGGACCAGGGCCGCCACCGGGTCAGCCCCGGGCAACATGGGGGATAGGGTCCACCAGCCCGGCTCCCCGGCCATCATGTGCAGCAATCCGGCCCGTACCAGCGAGGACTTGCCACACCCGGAGGGTCCCACTACCAGGAGCACCGCGCCCTCGGCGTGCTCAGCCGGGGACCGCAGCAGCCCGGCCAACTGCTCCACCTCAGCGTTGCGGCCGAAGAACACCTGATGGTCGGTGACGTCCAACGGCCGTAGCCCGGGAAATGGTGACCGGTCATCGGGCCACCCCACGCCTCCGGCGGCATCCACCCGACGCAACTCCTCCCCCAGCGCTGCACGCCCCGCAGTGGAATCGACGGTCAGATCGGCGTACTGGAGGGACGTCAACAGCGGGTGCGCCACCCCCGGCTCAGCTCGCACCGGCAATACCCGGCTGCCCCGCGACAGCGCAATACCGACCTCGGCCGCACACCACGTCGATGCCAAGTAGGCGCAGGTGACTACACAGACCACGGCGTCGGCCCAGCGCAGCCGCTCATGCAGCCGCCGCTCCCATTGCTCACCGACCCGGATCCCGTCCCGCAGATCCTGATCCAGGAACACCTCGTGACCTTCACCCAGCAGCCACCCATGCAGCCCAGCGGCGCACTCACCATCCTCGCTGGCATGACTGATGAAGACCCTGGCCACGACACCTCCCCCTGCGGGCTGGCGTAAAACCACAGTGCCCCCGTGCCTCAGGGCGCAAGCTGGTTCACGATCCCAGCCGATGTGATCTCCTCAGCATCGGGGTCTGTGCGGGGTGGAAGTGGAATGGGTGCGCCAGCAGCACAGCGTTTGATCACACACTGTGGGCAGGCCCCAACGGAAGATCACTCCCTGGCCATCGGGGCTCTCACCGAGCGCTGCGGCCCGGCGGCTTCCGCGGTCAGTTGGAATCCTGCAGACCAGTGCGCAGTTCGTGGTATCGGGTGTATCCGGCCTCGGTCAGGGTGGCGCGGCGCGCTCCGAATCCTGCGGGATCCGGATCAGCCAGGGTGATCAGACCGGCCGCGACCAGAGTAGTAAGGGGTCCCTCCAGCCAGGGCACCATCGGCTGGCCGCAATAGAAATACCGGCCGTCCACCTCCGTCACCTCGCCGTCAGGATCGCCGACCCGGCGCAGTGCGCCGAGCGTGTCGAGTTCCTCATCGGTCAGCGGCCGCCCCGGGGGGTGGTGAGTCATCACGATCTCCTGTGATCGGCGTGGTGCAGCGCGAGCGAGGCGAGCAGCTCGGGGCCGGAATCGCTAGTCAGCGGGAGCTCACCCCACGGCAGGGCCGCTCGATGTCCGGGTGGAGGTGCTGCAGCGGGTGTGTGGGTTGGTGCGATGGCGCGGGGGAGGCCACGCGATCAGCGGTCGGCCGTCGGGGTACCGGGACGAGCTGACGAACAGTCCTCTTATCGGTGGCTGCTCTTTTGTTGTGGGGGTGTGGTGCCGCCCGGTCCGGTCAGGGGGTGGCAGGAACCGGGCGGCACCGTCTGCGGTCCGGGGACGAAAGTTGCTCGTCCCCGGGGATGCGGCACAGCTATGCTGCACGCCTATCATGCACCA
>JAFAPC010000054.1 GCA_019247305.1 Pseudonocardiales bacterium | reverse complement strand
CACCCGGCCCCGACCACCCACCGGAACCCGCCACCCGAGGCGACACTCGGACCCCCCGCACACCCACAACCCAAAAAACAATCACCTAAAGATCCACAAAACTGGTAGAGATCAACACAACCGTTACTCACGGAATCGGGTCAGAGGTAAGCACTGAGCAGTCCTGGCGTTTCGCGTCCGCGGATGTACCGCTTGTCGTGAATGTTATTCAGGAGTCTGGGCTCGTCGACGGCGGCACGGCTGTTGGTTCGCGGGAACCTGCCGACGCCGTACGACGGCTCATTCCCGGCCGGCGCGAGAGAGTTTAACGGAGCGGGTTGAGGTTTCTCGGCGACCACACGTCATGATTGTGGCTCCAGGAGGTGGGCGCCGCGGGACGGCAGCGCCTGGTGCACCGCGGGTTCCGGGTGGCCGTTGCGAGCAGCCGCAGTCATCACGACGTGGGTCACCGCGGCGGTGGAGACCCGTTCCACCAGAGCCAGAGCTGAGCCGCCGAACCCGCCGCCAGTCATCCGGGCCCCCAGCGCTCCCGCGGCGCGAGCGGCGTCCACCGCGCAATCCAGCTCTGGGCTGGATACGTCCAGGTCATCACGCAGTGAAGTGTGTGAGGCGTTCAGCAGTGCTCCGATGTCCCGGGCCCGGCCTGAGGCCAGCAACGCCACGACCGTCCGCACCCGGGCGATCTCGGTCACCACATGGCGGGCCCGCCGGCGCAGCAGGGGATCGGTCAGGCTGTCCACCTGCTCCGGCGAGGCCTCACGCAAGCTGGACACGCCCAGTGCGGCTGCGGCCTGTTCCGCGCTGCGCCGACGCGCGGCGTAGTGACCGTCGATGTTGCGGTGCGGGGCCCGGGTGTCGACCACGAGCAGGGTCAGTCCCGCGGCGAGGAGATCCACCGGCACCTGGCGCATCGACTGGTCGTGACAATCCAGCAGTAAGGCGTGCCCTGCGGTGCAGCACAGCGAGGCGAGCTGGTCCATTCCGCCGGTCGGCACGCCGGCCACCTCATTCTCGGCGCGACGGCATGCCGCAGCGAGCGTAGTCCGCCCAGCGCTGGTCGCGGATAACCCAAGCCAGCACAGGGTGTCCACTGCCAGCGCGACGGCGCACTCCAGCGCGGCGGAGGAGGCCAGCCCGGCCCCGGGGGGCACCGATTCGCCGACGAGTAGATCAAGTCCGCCGAGTGGATGACCCAGCGCCCAGATCACGCCCGCGGGATACGCCGCCCAGCCCTGCGGGTGGCCGGGGCCTAGCGCCTCGAGGGAGCCCTCCCAGGGGTGGGCATCCCGGTGTAGCGACCGCAGCCGCAGCCGGCCGTCGTCCCGCCTCGCCGCCGCCACTACGGTGCGCTGCGGCAGCGCCAGGGGCAAGCACAGTCCACCCGCGTAGTCGACATGCTCGCCGATCAGGTTCAGCCGGCCGGGAGCCGCACACGCAACCTCGGGGTCCCGGCCGAACGCGGCCCGAAAAGCGGTCCGCAATGGGGTGCTCATGTCAGCTCCCGCAGCCGCTCGGTGCGCGGCGCCGCGACAGGTACCAGCTGTCCTGGTTCGGTCATGTGAGGCAACATGGCGTACGGGTAAAGTAGTGGGACGTCCTACCTTATCTCCGCATAACGGGATACTGTGCTGGTCATGAGCGCCGCGCCACTGTTCACCCGGCTGCCGCACCCCTGCGCGGTGACGCCGCAGCGGCGAGCGGAGATCCTGGCCGCGCCAGGCTTCGGTCGCTACTTCACCGACCATATGGTGGAAATCTGCTGGACCGCCGGCCGGGGCTGGCATGATCCGCAGATCGGTCCCTACCGGCAGTTGGTGATGGACCCGGCCAGTATGGTGCTGCACTACGGGCAGGCGGTCTTCGAAGGCCTCAAAGCCTACCGCCAGCCAGATGGAACCGTGTCCGCCTTCCGCCCGTTGGCCAACGCTGCCCGGCTCCGTTCCTCAGCCCGCCGAATAGCGATGCCAGAGTTGCCCGATGAGCTGTTCCTTGGCTCCCTGCGGGAACTGGTGCGAGCCGACAATGGCTGGGTGCCCCCCGCCGGGGGAGAGCATTCCTTGTACCTGCGCCCCATGCTCTTCGCCACGGAGGTGGGCCTTGGGGTGCGCCCGGCGGCGGCCTACCGGTACGTGCTCATCGCGTCCCCCGCCGGTCCGTACTTCCGTGGCGGGCTCAAGCCGGTCAGCGTGTGGCTGTGCACCGAATACGTCCGGGCCGCGCCCGGAGGCACGGGGGCTGCCAAGTTCGCCGGGAACTATGCCGCCTCGCTGCTGGCCCAGCGGCAAGCCGCCGAGAAGGGCTGCGACCAGGTCGTGTGGCTGGACGCGGTGGAGCGGCGCTGGGTGGAGGAAATGGGCGGGATGAACCTCTGCTTTGTCTTCGGGGAGGGCAAACAGGCCCGGCTGGTGACTCCGGAGCTCACCGGCGCGTTGCTACCCGGCATCACCCGCGACTCCCTGCTCACCGTGGCCCGGGACCACGGGTTAGGCGTTGAGGAGCGACGGATCTCCACCGAAGAGTGGGAGAAGGGCGTCGAGACCGGGGATATCTCGGAAGTCTTCGCCTGCGGCACCGCTGCGGTGATCAATCCCATCGGGCGGGTCGCCTACTCCGGCGGCGAGTTCACCATTGGTGATGGCACCCCGGGCCCGGTCACCACCCAGCTGCGCGGCTGGCTCACCGCCGTCCAACACGGCACCGCTGCTGACCCCCACCACTGGATGGTCCCGCTCACCTAACATCACCGTCCCACATTCAGCGGGCTCAGCGGGGTTATTGGGCACTCTTTTATCCCGCTCAGCCTGCTGAATGCGAAACCCCCAGCGCGCAGACGGCGAGAACGACTGTGGTGGTGAGTTCGGACGCCGCACCTAGCACGTCACCGGTGACGCCGCCGAAACGGCGGCGGGTGTGGGCGGAGAGTGCCAGCACCCCCAGGGCGGCCAGGCCGAGAGCGAGTGGGCCCTGCCAGGGCCGTCCGGGCACCGCCACCAGCCCACCGGCCAGCAGGACCACCGACCAGGTCAGTGGGACGGCGGGTGGCTGGGTACCGGCCACCAGCGCCCCGAGCCCAGTCGGCCGGGCCGCTGGCACTCGCCTGCGGGCGCACCAGCCGAAAGCGGTGCGCCCTGCGGCCATCGCCAGTACCACGGGGATCAGCCGGTCGGTCTCGGTGAGCGCTCCTAGCGCAGCCGCCTGCGTGGTCATCGCCAGCACCAGCGCGACCACTCCGAACGGTCCACTCGCCCCCTGTCGCATCACCTCCAGCGCCCGCTGCGGTTCGCCGTGGCAGCCCAGTCCGTCGGCGGTGTCGGCCAGCCCGTCCAAGTGCATCCCGCGCGTCAGCCCGGCCAACGCCGCCACCCCGACCAGCCCGGCCAGCAGCGACGGAGCGCCTACGGCATGCAGCGCGCTGAGCAGCCCAGCGGTCAGCACACCTAACCCGGCGCCCACCACGGGCGCCCAGTACAACGCCTGGCGCGCCATGACCCGATCCACCGTGGCCGGTGTCCCCACCGGCAGGATGGTCAACCAGGACAGCGCCAGCCGCAGTCCACGGCTCACCGGGCGGGCAACGGGGCACCCAGCGGCCCGGAGACGCCGGCCTCAGTGAAGGTAGCCATCTCAGCGAGCACCCGCACCGCCATCTGCACCAGCGGCAGTGCGGCCACCGCTCCCGAACCCTCACCCAGATACATCCCTAGATCCAGGATGGGTTCCAGCTCCAGGTGCTGCAACGCCATGGTGTGCGCTGGTTCCACCGAGCGGTGCCCGGCCACCCACCACTGTCGCGCTCCGGGCGCAAGCTCCTCAGCCACCATCGCTGCCGCCCCGACGACCAGGCCGTCGAGAATCACCGGGGTGCGCCGTACCGCGGCTTGGGCCAGGAAGGCGGCCATCGCGGCGATATCAGCACCGCCGACGGTGCGCATCAGCGCGATGGGATCACCGCCGAAGGGCCGGGCCCGGCGCAACGCATCGCGGATCGCTGCGGCCTTGCGCATCCAGCCGGCATCATCGATCCCGCTGCCACGGCCTACGACCGACACCGGTTCCTCCCCGATCATGGCCGCCACCAACACCGCGGCGGGGGTGGTGTTGCCGATCCCCATCTCGCCCGCAACGAGCAGGTCAGCGCCGCAGTCGACCTCCTCATTGGCGATTGCCACCCCAGCGTTCAGCGCCTGAGTCACCTCCTCCTCGGTCAGCGCGTCCTGCCGGTTGATCGCTCCGCTGCTGCGGCGAACCTTATGCTGGGTGACCGACGGTGGTCCGCCACCAGCGGCCGGGTTCCAGTCCACGGCCACATCGACCACCCGCACCGCCGCCCCGGCCGCGGCGGCAAGTGAGTTCACCGCCGCCTTCCCGCTCAGGAAGTTGACCACCATCTGCTGGGTGACCTCACTGGGATAGGCGGAAACCCCGTGCGCGGCGATACCGTGGTCCCCGGCGAACACGACGACCTGCGGACGGACGAACGGGTGGGGTGGGCAGACCCCTTGGCAGGCGGTCGCCCACACCCCCAACTCCTCCAGCCGGCCCAAGGAGCCCGTCGGTTTAATCAGCTGCTCATGCCGGGCCACCGCGTCCCGGTGAGCTTGCTGGTCGGGTGGGGTGATCTCGGGGAACTCCACGCGGCTCTCCTGGTGCTCGATGTCCCTCAACGGTCCCTCTGACCTCAACTGACCTCAACGCAGCTTGACAGGTAGCCCCGACACCACCAGCAGCACCTCGTCGCACACCGCGGCGAGCTCGACGTTCAGCGCACCCAGCTCGTCGCGGAACAGCCGCCCCGCGCGGGTCGCTGGTATAACTCCAAGCCCGACCTCCGCGCTCACCAGCACCAGCCGGGCCGGGCAGGCCACCACCGCCGACACCAGTTCGGCGCACCGCGCGCGGCAGGCCCGCATCGCCGCTACGCTGCCCTCCCAGGCGCCTGCGTCGTCTAGCTCTCCGGTCAGCCAGGTAGCGATGTCATCGACCAACACGGGGACACCGCCAGCGGCGCGCAGCGCGCCAGGAAGGTCAACAGGCGTGGTGGTGCGCCACCCCGACGGGCGGCGTGCCACGTGCGCGGCGATCCGTGCTTCCCAGTCCTCGTCATCGACTGCTCGCCGGGCGGTTGCCAGATAGTCCACCTGCGCATCCCCCAGTAACCCCTCGGCGTGGGCGGACTTGCCTGAGCGAGCACCACCGAGCACCAGCGTCCGCACCCGCCTGAGGGTACCGTCGGCGCACCGGTCGGGGACAGCAGCCGGGCCCGGGAGGTGGGACCGGTTACGGGATCGCCTCGCCAAGACCGACGCGGGGCTTGGGCACCCGCAGTCGGCGCAGCTGGGTGGCCCGGGTCATCGCGTAGAACCCCAGGCTTGTCCCGGACTCTGCTGAGTTGGGGAACCGTTCGCGGACGTGACGGGTGACGGTGCGGCCCAGCAGGACCCCCTCGATCACAACCCCGATGAACATCGCCATCGACACGAACGACACAGACTCCTGCAGGACCGGCGATGGCACCAGAACCACCACGATCACCAGCAGGGCCAGGGGCATGAACACGCCCGCGAAGTGCCGCCGGGAATCCACCAGATCCCGCACGTACGCCTTCACGGGGCCCTGATCGCGCGGCAGGAGGTACTTCTCGTCCCCAGCCAGCATGCGTTCTCGGCGTTGCGCCGCAGCGGTGCGCCGGTGCTCCTTGGACTCGCGCATCCGGCGTAATGCTTCCCGCTGAGTACGCGGGGGGGGTGGCGCCGGGCCGCGCTTGCGGCCCTCGGCCTCTCGGCGTCGTGGGGTAGGCCTGCCCTTGCCGGCTGTTGCGGGGCCGGCTGTTTCGGGGCCTGCTGCTGCGGAGCCACGGGTGCGGGCCTGGTGGCTTACCCTGCCCGGGTCAAGTTTCCCTTCCACCACCGGCTCCGACCCGGTGGCTCCAGAGCCGGTGTTGCCGCGCAGGAACCTCACGGTGGCCAGCCTAGAGCACTGGCTGAACAGGGTGCCCATCTGTCTGTGGTGGGCCCCGGGCGGAGATTGGGCCCGGGCGGAGATTAGGCCCCGGCGGAGATTAGGCGCTGTGTCACCATGGAGGCACGGAATCACGTAATGGCCGTGGGCGTTCGCGTAGAGTAGAGACACTCATCCGTGCCGAGCGCCGATCCCCAGGGAGAGTCATGACCGTCGAGAACATCGCCGGCACCAAGGTGCCCACTCATGGTGTCGAGCTCACCGACGCCGCTGCCGCCAAGGCGAAGGCGCTGCTCGACCAGGAGGGGCGGACCGATATGCGGCTGCGCATCGCCGTGCAGCCGGGCGGTTGCGCTGGCCTGCGCTACCAGCTCTTTTTCGATGAGCGCACGCTCGACGGCGATGCCCAGCGGGACTTCAACGGCCTCACCGTCGTGGTCGACCGGATGAGCGTGCCCTACCTGCAGGGTGCTGTGATCGATTTCGTGGACACGATCGAGAAACAGGGCTTCACCATCGACAACCCCAACGCGGGGGGCTCCTGTGCGTGCGGGGACTCCTTTAACTAAGGATCCTCGCTGGAGCTATACCTGCACGGGGTAACGCGGTTCCGGCACTGCCGGGGTGATCCGCTGCTCGACGAAGATGGCGTGCCAGAGCATGAAGACCAGCACGGCCCAGAGCCGCCGGCTGTGGTCTCGCGGTCCGGCACGGTGCTCGTCCAGCATTCGGTGCGCCGCCGCGAGGTCGAGGAACTCTGCGGTGCCTGAGTCGTCGATAATGCTGCGGGCCCAGTCGTGCAGCTCCTTCCGTAGCCAGTGCCGGATCGGCACCGGGAAACCCAGTTTGCGCCGGTGCAGCACATGCGCCGGCACAATGTCACGCAGCGCCTGACGCAGGGCGTGCTTGGTGGTCTCCCGAGTGATCTTCTCCGCCAGCGGGATGGTGGAAGCCACCCGGAACACCTCAGGGTCGAGGAAGGGCACCCGGAGCTCAAGGGAGTTGGCCATGGTCATCTTGTCGGCTTTGACCAGGATGTCACCACGCAGCCAGGTGAATAGGTCCACGTGCTGCATGCGGGCGACCGGATCCCAGCCGGCGGAGGCGGCGTAGGGAGCTGCAGTGAGATCGGCGTGCGAGACAGTCGGGTCGTATCCGCGTAGGACAGCGCGCAGCTGGTCGTCCCGGAAGATTCGCGCGTTGCCGTAGTAGCGCTGCTCCAGCGGCAACGAGCCGCGACGTAGCAGGTCTTTGCCGCGCACGCCCTCCGGGATCCGCCTGGAGAGCCGGCCCAGTGTGCGGCGCAGCCCGCCGGGAACCTTGTCGAACGCGGCCAGCGACAGCGGTTCCCGGTAGATGGTGTATCCGCCGAAGAGCTCATCAGCACCCTCCCCGGACAGCACCACCTTGACATGTTCCCGGGCTTGGCGGGCGATGAACCACAGTGGCACCAGCGCGGGGTCGGCCACCGGATCATCGAGATACCACACGATGAGCGGCAGTGCCTCAGCCAGTTCGGTGGCCGAGACGGTGCGGACCACGTGCCGGACGCCGATCGCGGCCGCCGACTCCGCTGCCACGTCCACCTCGGAGTAGCCCTCTCGCTCGAAGCCGGTGGTGAAGGTGATCAAGTTCGGATTGTGCTCGCGGGCCAGCGCGGCGATGGCGGTGGAGTCGATCCCACCGGAGAGGAAGGCGCCGACGGTGACGTCGGCCCGCATATGCTTGGCGACCGAGTCCCGCATCGCTGCAGCGATCTCGTGGTACAGGACCCGTGCACCGGCTTCGGAGCGGATCTCCCGGGGCCGGAACCGCGGATGGAAGTAGCGTTCGGTGACCGGCTTACCACCGGGGGAGATCGTGAACGAGGTGCCGGACTCGATCCGGGCAATCCCGGTGTGCAGGGATGCTGGTTCGGGCACGTACTGCAGGGTCAGGTAGTGCTGCAGCGCTCGGTGGTCGACCGCTGTGGACACTCCCAGCGAAGGCGCCAACTCCAGCAGGCTCTTCTTCTCGCTGGCGAACGCCACCCCGCCCGGTCCGGAGCAGCTGAAGAGCGGCTTGATACCGAAGGGGTCGCGGGCGCCGAAGGCGAGGCGTAGCTGGGTGTCCCAAATGACGAAGGCGAACATTCCCCGGAGCCGCTGCACAGCGGCCGGCCCGAAGTGATGGTATGCCGCCACGACGACCTCGGTGTCACCTTCGGTGGCAAAGCTCGCACCGTAGGGTTGGTCCTGAAGTTCCGCACGAAGCTCGAGGTAGTTGTAGACCTCCCCGTTGAACAGGATTATGTAGCGCTCCGGCGTACCGGGCGGACCCCAGCGCAACGGCTGGTGAGAGTGTTCAAGATCGATGATGGACAGCCGGTTGAATCCAAGCACCACGTCAGCGTCGTGCCAGGTCCCGGTCTCGTCGGGTCCGCGATGCCGCTGGCAGCGCAGCGCCGCGGTGACATCTGCCACCCGCTGCGCCGCATCCTGCTGCGCGGTCAGTAGTCCCAGCAATCCGCACACGCTCGTCCTTGTCCTCTCCTGCGCGGCCTTTGCTTCGTCAGCGCCCGCTTCTGGGCCCGCTCCTGGACGCCGACCGTCGGCTGATGATGGACCCGACGGTGGCCCAGTATGACCGGCGACCCAGATGACCGGCGACCCAGACGACTGGCGGCCCAGTATGACGTCCGGGACGACGGCCCACTCACGCCCTGCGCGAGCTTTGGCGCTCGCGCTGGTTTAGGCTCCAGTCAGTGGGCTGCCGGGCCGCATCAGGCGATGAGGAGGAACGAGGCGTGATCGGTGTGGTCCGTTCCCGAGCGGTTCGGCTGGTGAAAGTCGCCGGGCTGGCCGGAATGGTTGCCGCCCTGTCTACCGGGTGCTCGGTATATCAGGCGTTTTCGTTCGGCTGGCCAGAGGGGATCACACCACAGGCTGAGCGGATGCGTGACCTGTGGATCTGGGCCGTGGTAGCTGCCCTGGTGGTCGGGCTGATCGTCGCGACGTTGATGATGTGGACGGTTACTTTCCACCGCAAAAAATCTGACGACATGCCTCGGCAGTTCCAGTACAATCTGCCATTGGAAATTATTTACACAGTTATCCCGTTCGTGATCGTCGCAGTACTTTTTTACTTCACGGTAACAGCGCAGGACTTTGTCATGGCCAAAGTTGACCATCCCGACCTCCGGGTACGAGTGGTCGGCTTCCAATGGGACTGGGAGTTCCAGTATCTGCAGGACAAACCGGGCAAGGATGGCGTTTACCAGGTCCGGCGGACCCAGGACGGTGAACCACTGTCCACGGTGGGCTCCTCCAGCACGGTCCCGCTACTGGTGGTGCCCACCAACCGCGTCGTGGAGTACCAGCTCGAGTCCACCGACGTTGTGCATTCGTTCTATATCCCGGATTTTCTCTTCAAGCGTGACGTCTTCCCACGGCCGGAGAAAAACAATACCGACAATGTTTTCCAGACCACGATAGCGCGTCAAGGAGCCTTTGTCGGCCGCTGTGCCGAGTTGTGCGGCACCTACCACTCGATGATGAACTTCGAGCTTCGCGCGTTGCCGCCAGACCTCTTTGAGCAGTATCTGGCCTTACGGGCTGCGATCAACCCCCAGACCCACCGGTCCTACACCGCCGGTGAGGCGCTCGTCCAGCTCAACTGCGGCCAACTGTGCGCCCCCAAGGCAGTCACCACCTTCCCGTTCACTACTGACCGCATCCCCCGCGACGTCCGTCAGGCTCAGGGCGGCCACTAACCTGCGCGGGGGTTGGCCGTTGGCCCAGGTTCCGAGAGTGAGGCAGCATCATGAGGGTCGAGGCGCGGATCTTCGAGCTCACCGCGGCGTTCTTCTTCCTGTCCGATGTGATCTACGGTCTGTGGTCGCATGGTGAGCCGGTGGGCTCGGCTGGCCTGACGCTGAGTGGCGGGCTGGCTCTCATCATCGGCACCTACTTCCGGTTCGTCTCGCGGCGGGTCCGGATGCGCCCCGAGGACAACGTCGAGGCTGAGATCTCTGACGGTGCTGGTGAGATGGGTTTCTTCTCGCCTGGCAGTTACTGGCCATTCGGGATGGCGTTGGCGGCCAGCGTGCTGGCGTTTGCCTTGGCTCTGGATCAGTGGTGGCTGGTTGTCGTCGGTATCGCGCTGGTGCTGAGCACAGTGGCGGGGCTGGTCTTCGAGTACCACATCGGCCCCAAGCCGGAGTGAGTGCCCTTTTTGCTCCCCTGTTTCCTGGGGCGGCTGGGGCCCCCGGCCACCCAAGGCAAGGGCTTATTCCCTGGACTGCTGGGGCCGACCGGCGAACTCTCGACCTGCCCCGTTTGTCCTGGCGCCGGTGGTACTGGCCCCGTTGCCCGCTGCTTGCTGACGAGCAATCTGCAACGCCCTGCTCTGATCGATAGGGTCCGGTTTGAACAGGGATCCAGGCACTGGAGTACCAGCCGAGCCTAGCTGGTTCATCCGCTTGGGCACCCGTGCGCCCTGGTATTCCAGCGGGATGGGATGACCGTGCTCGTCCACGTCGCCGAGCGGCTGGTGGACCTCGATGAACTCACCGTGCGGTAGCCGCTTGATGATGCCGGTCTCAATCCCGTGTTCCAGGATCGCCCGGTCGGCGCGCTGCAGACCAAGGCAGATCCGGTAGGTCACGTAGTAGGCGATCGGTGGCAGCAACAGCAGCCCGATGCGGCCCGCCCAGGTGGTGGCGTTCAACGAGATGTCGAATGTGTACGCGATGACGTCGTTGCCGCCGGAGAGCAGCAGCACGAACATGAACGAGATCGCCATCATGCCCAAGGCGGTTCGCACCGGGACGTCCCGCGGACGCTGGAGCAGGTTGTGCGAGGCGTTGTCCTTGGTGAGTTTGCGCTCAATAGCGGGGTAGGCGAAGGCAAGGGTGAACATGATGCCGGGCATCACCATCGTCGGCCAGAACGACGCGGGAATCATGTAGTTGCCCAGGTAGACTTCCCAGGCAGGCCACAATCGGGTGGAGCCGTCCAGCCAACCGACATACCAGTCGGGCTGCGAAGCCGCCGAGACCTGAGCCGGGTCGTACGGGCCGAAGTTCCATATCGGGTTGATCTGGAATAGCCCCGCCAGGATGCAGATCACACCGATGTTCGTCATGGCGAAGCCGCTGGCCTTCGTCGCGAAGATCGGCAGGATACGGACACCGACCACATTGCGTTCGGTGCGTCCAGGCCCGGGGAACTGCGTGTGCTTCTGGTACCAGACCAGCCCGAGGTGCACCGCGATCAGCGCGACCAGGATGCCCGGAATGATCAGGACGTGGACGATGAAGAATCGGGAAATAATCATGTCGCCGGGGAACTTGCCGCCAAAGATCGCCCACTGGGCCCAGGTGCCGATCACTGGTGGCGACATGATGATCGACGAAATGATCCGGAGCCCGGTGCCGGAGAGCAGGTCATCGGGCAGTGAGTAGCCGGTGAGACCCTCAATTCCGGCTAGGAGCGCGAGGATAACGCCGATTGTCCAGTTCGTCTCACGAGGCTTGCGGAAGGCGCCGGTGAAGAACGTGCGAAACATGTGCGCCACGATGGCTGCGACGAACAGCAGCGCTGCCCAGTGGTGCACCTGCCGGACGAACAGCCCACCGCGGACATCGAAGGAGATCTGCAGGGTTGACTCGAACGCCCGGGACATCTCGATCCCGCGGAGATTCTGGTAAACACCGTTGTACTTGACCTCCTGCATGGAGGGGTCGAAGAACAGCGTCAGGTACGTTCCGGACAGCAGCAGCACGATGAAGCTGTTCAGCGCAATCTCACCGAGCATGAAGGACCAGTGCGTGGGGAAGACCTTGTTGACCTGCCGGCGCAGGCCGGCGGCTAGGTGAAACCGCTGGTCCAGCTCGTCGGCTGCCTTGCCGGCCCGGGCAGCGAGGCCTCCCGAGGTGGCCGATGCGGACGGTGTCGTCATCGCGCTCATGACCTCCGCTCCCAGAACGCTGGCCCGACGGGCTCGATGAAGTCTCCCCTGGCGTAGAAGTAACCCTCATCGTTCACGTCGATATGCAGTTGAGGCAAGGCCCGGGTAGCCGGACCAAAGATCGGTTTGGCGTACTCCAACATATCGAATTGCGACTGGTGGCAGGGGCACAGCAGCCGAGCGTCCTGGGCCTCGTACAGCGACGCAGGGCAGCCCAGATGCGTGCAGATCTTCGAGTACGCGTAGAAGTCGCCGTAGTGGAAATCGACCTGACCCTTGCGCTGGACCACCTGCGCCGCCTGCTCAGGGCGCAACCGGATGAGCATCACCGGGCTGTCGGAAGCATGCATCGCATCGTGCGCCTGCTGCTCCGACCAGGATCGTTTGTAGGGGAAGACGGTCGCGATGCTGCCGGCGGCGAGGTCTTCCGGACGCGCCAGGCGCAGCTGCTCAGAGTCATAGCGCAGGAACACCGGCTCACCGTTGTCCGAGGCCCAGGGCGTAACCCACAGCGCGGCGTGGTTCCCGCCCTTCCACGGGTTGCGAATCAGACCGCCCAGCGCGAAGACCCCCAGCCCAGCGCTGGTGACGGCCGCCCCAAGCCCAGCCGCCCGCTTGATCAGGGATCTCCGTCCGAGGCCGATGCTGGCCCCGGCGTCAGCCAGGATGGCGCTCGTGGTCACCCGGTCCAGCTCTGCGGAACCGCCGATGTGGCGCTCCTGTACGGCCGCCTCGTGCGGTAGCAGGAGCTTGGCATAGGCGATCGTCCCGCCGCCGACGGCGAACACGGACATCCCGAGTAGCACTCCGATAATCGGCGTGTAGAGCTGGTAGAGCAGGTGCTGGCTGCCTGAGCTGCCCGGCGGAGCGTACTCGTAGGGCCAGAACAGGTAGGCCGCCAGGAAGCCCAGCCCGGCTAGTGCCGCGACGATGAACCACCGCGTGACCTTGCGCTCGGTGCGCTTCTCCGCCCGGGTGCCCGGTACCGGGAACTGATCCTCCCGGTGCGCGATGGTCACCCCGTCCAGCGCTGAGCCTAGCTCGACGAGCTCCTCACGGCTCGACGTCGCCAGCTCGGCCGCACCTGGGGGCCGTCGCTGCCCAGTCACCCCGCCGGCAGGCACCCCGAAGCCACTCATGCCTTCGCTCCGATCCACAACGTGACGGCGACCAGCGCCGAGATACCGAGGATCCACGCGATCAGACCCTCCGGGACCGGCCCATAGCCACCGAGAGAGTAACCGCCCGGGTTGTCGGGGTTCTTCGCGAATGACTCGACGTAGGCGATGATGTCCCGCTTGTCCTGCGGGGTCAGTTGCTGGTCGGAGAATCTCGGCATGTTCTGCGGTCCACTGATCATCGCGGTGTAGATCTGCTTAGGGTCCACGTCCCTGATCGCGGGCGCGTATTTGCCGGAGGACAGCGCGATACCGCGTCCGGTGAAGTTGTGGCATGAGGCGCAGTTGAGCCGGAACAGCTCGCCTCCGTGAGACGGGTCACCGCCCGCGAGGCTGCCCTTCGGCACTACTGGCCCACCGCCGTTGGCTTGCACGAAAGCGCCCAGTGCGGCGATCTCCTCGGGGGTGAACCTGACTGGCTTCTCGGAGACTTGGGCTTCCTGGCGCGTCGCGGGCATCCGCCCGGTGGAGACTTGGAAGTACACTGCGGCCTCGCCGACACCGATCAGACTTGGCCCGTGGTCTTGGACTCCCTGCAGGTTGGCACCGTGGCAGCTGATGCAAGCGTTGTTGTAGAGCTGTTCGCCCTGGCGCACCAGTGTTGGATCCACTTGGGTTGGATCCACTTGGGCTGGATCTACGCTGGCCAGGCTCACCTGGGCGTGCGCGAGTTGCGGGTGGGGACCGAACACCGTGTACAGGCCGCCGGTAGCCAGCAATGCCACGCCGAGCGCGAGTATCGCTGACACCCGACGACGCAGGCGGCTATGTCCGGCCCGCCCCCGTCGGGCGCGGGGTGTATCTCTGGTCATCAGTCTCGGCTATCCCTGCTGTCGTGTTCGGCGTTTGGTGCTAGGGCAAGAAATAGATAGTGGCGAACAGGCCAATCCACACCACGTCAACGAAGTGCCAGTAGTAGGACACGACAATCGCGGCGGTAGCTTGGGCCGGAGTGAACTTGCTCAGCTTGGTCCGGACGATGAGGAAGATGAACGCGATGAGGCCACCGGTCACGTGTAAGGCGTGAAACCCAGTGGTCAGGTAGAACACGGTGCCATAAGCCCCGGACGGGATCGTGACGCCCTGTTCCGTGACGAGGTTGTGGTACTCGTTCAGCGCCCCCAGCACGAACAACAAACCCATCACGAATGTGATCGAGTACCATAGTCGAAGCCCAAAAACATCGCCCTGCTCGGCCTTGAACACACCCCACTGGCAGGTGAATGACGAGGACACCAGGATGATCGTAATCACCAGTGCGTACGGAATGTCGAGATGAATGGGCTCCCCGGTGGCTGCGAGGACCGGCGGCCACGGGCCGTCATGCTGGGCCTTCACCGTGAAGAACATCGCGAACAGGCCGGCGAAGAACATCAGCTCGCTGGACAGCCACACGATGGTTCCGACGCTGACCATGTTGGGCCGGTTCAGCGAGTGCACCCGCTGGCTGATAGACGGCCCTGCCAGGCTGGACGAGGTCACGCTGAGCATTATGACGAAACGTGTCGGCGTCGGCTGGACCGGGGCCGGCAGCGATGCCCCAAGAGTGACGATCCCCACGTCCTAGTTCCACCAACGTTCCACTAACGGTCGTCGGCGAGGCCAGGTACAGCCACGCAGAGTGACACCACGCCGCCCCGCGTCGCCGAGGTGATAGCCCAGATACGATCAGCACGCCATCGGCAATAAGTCCACATTAAGCCCACATACGTCCACGCTGACGCCTACGCGGTGCCTCGACCCGGCCGCGTGACTGGCCACCGGTAAGGACACCCGATACCGAGGACCTCCAACGCAGATGAACGCCTCGAGCAACGCCACCACTGTGCTGGTCTTCAGCCACCGGCCCGAGGTGCGCGAGGCCATCATCAACGCTGTCGGGCGGCGCCCGGCAGCCGATGTCGGTCACGTGCACTATGTCGAGGCTGGCACGATCGCGCAGGTGCTGGCCGAGGTCGACGCGGGTGGCGTGAATCTGGCGATCCTGGACGGTGAGGCGCAGCCCACCGGAGGGATGGGGCTGTCCCGCCAGCTCAAGAACGAGATTGCGCAGTGCCCGCCGGTGATCGTTGCCGTGCAGCGCAGGGACGATCGCTGGTTGGCGGTCTGGTCGCAGGCCGACGCGGTGATCGTGCACCCGCTGGATCCGTTGGTCGCCGCCGAGACCGTGGCCGAGGTGCTGCGCGCGCAGCGACCGCCGGCAGCGGGCGATTGAGGCCGCCCAGCATGGTGGCGCCACCCCGTTTACCCAGCTGGCCAGCCCTGCTGGACCAGCTCCTCGCTGGCACTGACCTGGATACCCAAGACGTGACCTGGGCGATGGAGCAGGTCATGGCTGGGGTGGCCACGCCGGCTCAGATAGCCGCGTTCGTGGTGGCGCTGCGCGCCAAGGGCGAGACTCCGGCGGAGATCGCCGGCCTGGCCGATGGCCTGCTTTCGCAGGCCTACCGGGTGCACGTTCCCCAGCGCAGTGTGGACATCGTCGGCACCGGAGGCGATCACGCGCACACCGTCAACATCTCCACGATGGCGGCGCTGGTGACTGCTGCTGCCGGCGCACCGGTCGTCAAGCACGGTAACCGCGCGGCGTCCTCTCAGTGCGGCGCCGCGGACGTGCTGGAGGCACTCGGCGTGGCCATCGATCTGGGTCCGGAGCAGGTCGCCCGGTGCGTCGCCGAGGTGGGAATCGGATTTTGCTTCGCTCCCCTGTTTCACCCGGCGATGCGGCACGCGGCCACGGTGCGCCGCGAGATCGGCGTCTCCACCGCCTTCAACTTCCTCGGGCCACTGGTCAATCCCGCTCAGCCGGATGCTGGGCTGGTGGGGTGCGCGGATCTGCGGATGGCCCCAGTGCTGGCCCAGGTGCTCGCCGAGCGTGGAGTCAGTGCGTTGGTGGTCCGTGGTGACGACGGGCTCGACGAGATCACTACCACGACCACCACCTCGGTCTGGGTAGTCGACGGCGCCACGGTGCGGCGTGATCAGGTGGACCCGGCTGCGCTAGGCGTGCCCCTGGCCAGCCGGAAGGACCTGCGCGGGGGGGATGCTGCGGCTAATGCCGCTGCGGTGCGGCGCCTGCTCGCCGGCGATCCCGGTCCGGTGCGCGACGCCGTGCTCCTCAACGCCGGCGCGGCGCTTGCCGCGCACCGCGGTTCGACCGATGATCTCGTCGGCGATCTTCGAGAAATGACCCAGCGGGCCGCCCAGGCTGTTGACTCTGGCGCTGCGGGCATGCTGTTGGAGCGCTGGACGAGGCTGACCATCGAGCTGGCCGCAACTGTGCGCTGACTAGGGCGGCTGTGGCGAGCTGTCACTCAGCGTATCGGCAAGCGATTACTGTGTACGGAAAGTAATCGCCCAGGAGAGAAACCCCGCTACCGGATGGCATGGCGATGCTTTTCGGGTGATGAGCCACGTCGCTGTGCCCGGGGTGGCGTTAGCCGAAATAAGCCCGGTGATCTCCCGCCGCTGACCGGGCATCCCGACGTTGCGGTCCGAGATAGAGGAGTGCAGCCGCAGGTGGTATCTCACCGTCAGAACCGTGTCCTTCGGAGCGTGGCGGCTGGCATGGCCTTCGCTGCCATGCTAAGCATGCCACCGGCGTCTGCGGCTACCGATCCAGGCCCCGCTCCGGCGCCTAATCCTTCGGCACCTAATCCTTTAGGGCCCAGTCCCTTAGGGCCGGGCTCTGCCGGGACTGTTGCCCAGGTTCGCGCATTGAGCCGGCAGGCTGAGGTGATCACTGAGCAGTGGAAGCTGGCCACCGACCGACTCCTGGCCCGTCGGGCCGATGCGGAGCGGGCACATGGTGACGCGGCAGCCGCGACGGCCATCGCTGATGCGGCCCTTGCGGCGCAGGACGCGTTTCGTACTCAGGTGGATCGGCTGACCAACGCCACCTTCGAGGGCGTCCGGATCAGCAGCCTGACCGCGATGCTGATCAGCGACTCGCCGCAACAATTCATGGACCAAATGTCCGCCCTGGACGTGCTGGCGGTGAGTAACCAGGCGGCGATGGACAAGCTCGCGGCTGCGGTCGCCCGGACCGAGCAGGCAAGACTCGCTGCCACCGACGCCGAGACGCGAGCGGCTGTCGCTGAGCTCGATGCCGCTCGGATAGCTCGCGATGTGGCCCAGGCTCGGCTGGAGATGGGCCGTCAGATCACTCTCGTGCAGGAGCGCCTCGGCAAACTCACCCCTGAGGAGTTTGCCCATTACGCCTCCGAAGGATTCACCGACTACCCCATCGACCTGGTCGGTGACACCATCGGGATCAAGGCCTTGCGGGCCGCGCTGACCCGACAGGGGGCGCCCTATATCTGGGGCGCCGAGGGACCGGGCACCTTCGACTGCTCAGGTCTGGTGATGTGGGCCTACCGCCAGGCGGGGGTGAACCTACCGAGGGTGGCTTTCGACCAGGCCCGAGTAGGCACCGCTGTGGTCTCGGGCCTGCTGCCAGGAGACCTCATCGCGCTGTACTGGCCAGTAAGTCACATCGGCATCTATGTGGGCAACGGGCTCTACATCAACGCGCCGCAGAGCGGTGACGTGGTCAAAGTCGCCAGAGTCCCCTGGCGGGACGTCACGGCGATCCGCCGGATCGGCTGACGCCCTAAAATTGTCAGGGTCGGCCTCTACCGTTCGCTGTGACCAGATCACCAGTGAGACCGTCAGGTCACGAGCGAGATGGAGCCCGACATGATCGTGGATTGCGACCGGTGTGCGGTGCGCGGCGGCGCCTGCCAGGACTGCGTCATCACCGTGCTGCTTGGAGCCCCGCCCGAGGGCGTCGAGCTGGATGGCGCACAACGGCGGGCGCTGGACACGTTGGCCGAAGCCGGCATGGTGCCCCGGCTGCAACTGGTGGATCGACTAGCGCCAGCGGGGACCAATCCCGGTGGCCACCGGCCCAGTGCCCAACGGTCCAATGGCCAATTGCACAGTGTCCACCAGCGCAGGGGCGCTGAGCGGTGTTCGGACAACGGTGAGCGGTCTAGGCGGCACGTGAGCTAATCGGTCGGGCTGATGCTGATTTGGCTCGCGATGACGTCCATCGTGCCCAGCGGCCACTTTGCCCCATCGTCGGCGCACAGGTCGTGACAGGGTCGGTAACCTTTCGTACTCTTCCCGAGGCCGTGCGGTAAGTGCCTCCCAGACTGGGCGGCAACGCAGGTCACTGCCGAATCGGCTGCGGGGGCAGCCGAGCCGGGACGCCTTTTCTTGGGTGAATCCGGGTGGGTGTTCGTGCCCACCCGGTAGGGCTTGCGTCCGCTCGTGGCCCGAACCCGTCAGCTGAACCCGGTGAGGCGGTCGAAGGGAAGGGAGAGCGCCGCGAGGTGTCGTCGCATCATCTGAAGCGCAGCGTCCGCGCAGCGACCGCCGCCACTGTGGTTGTTGTGGGGGCCTTGCTGCCCGCTACGGCGATTGCCGACCCTGCCCCACCCGGAGATGCCCTCACCGCCGCGCAGCAGCTCGCCGAGCTGAATCGGCAAGCTGAGGTGCTCACTGAACAGTGGCACTACGCCCGCGACCAGTTGACGGCCCGCCGCGGCGAGCTGGAACGCGCCAAGGCTGATGTTAACGCCGCCGCCGCCGCCGCCGAGCGCGCCAGGGCTGTCCAAGGTCAGTACCGCAGTCAAGTCGACAGGCTGACCAACGCCTCATTCCAAGGAGCGCGCCTGTCCCGGCTGTCCGCTCTGCTGGTCAGTGACTCCCCCCAGGACTTTCTGGACCAGATGTCGGCGCTAGACATGCTTGCGGTGGACAGCAAGCAGGCCCTTGACCGGCTCACCGGGGCACTCGCGCAGACCCAGCAGGCCGAGCAGGCAGCCAAGGACGCAGCGGCGCGGGCCGGCGAAGCTGAAGACGACGCGACGGCCCTCGAAGGTGAGCTGACTCGCTCCCGCGCCGAGATGGACCGTCAGATTCAGGTGGTCACGAGGCGCCTTGCGGAGCTGAGTAGCCCGCAGCGGGCCGCCTACCTCTCTGGCGGGGACATCCACTTCCCGATCACCCTGGTCGGCAGTGGTATCGCAGTCAAAGCCGCGCGTGCCGCGCTGAGCAAGCAGGGTTCGGCATACGTCTGGGGCGGCGACGGCCCGGTCACTTTTGACTGCTCGGGGTTGGTGAAGTGGGCCTTCGAGCAGGCCGGGATGCCGGGTCTGCCGCACTCTGCCCAGGAGCAGGCTCGCATGGGCCGCAGCGTCAGCCGCTCCCAGCTGCAGCCCGGTGACCTTATCGCGTTGTATTCTCCGATTAGCCACATCGGCATCTACGTCGGTGACGGCCTTTACGTGAACGCGCCCCAGAGCGGCGACGTGGTGAAGGTCGTCCTGGTGCCGTGGAGTCAGGTCACCGCCCTGAGCCGGATCGGCTGAGCGTCGGCTAAGCGCACCAGCATGCGAGGCGCCGGCACCCGCCCGGCTACCCTCCGGCGGGTGCCAAGGATCCTGCTAATCAGCAACGACTTTCCACCCCGGCCGGGGGGAATCCAAGCGTATCTGCACCACCTGGCTCTGGCGCTGCCGACGGGTGAGATCGCCGTTTACGCGCCGGACTGGCCGGGAGCGGCGGCCTTCGATGCGCGATTGCCGTTCCCGGTCTTCCGGCATCCTGGGTCTCTCATGCTGCCCACACCACCAGTACTTCGCCGGGCCGTGGCCCTGCTGCGGGAACTGCGCTGCGAGACTGCGTGGTTCGGCGCAGCCGCCCCGCTGGCCTTGCTCGGTCCGGCCTTGCGCCGCGCCGGGGTACGACGAGTGGTGGCCAGCAGCCACGGACACGAGGTGGGTTGGTCGATGCTGCCCCCTGGTCGCTTGGCGCTTCGGCGAATCGGCGCGGATGCCGACGTGGTCACTGCCGTGAGCCGGTACACCCGCCGCCGGATCGCCTCCGCGTTCGGTCCCCACGCCGCCCTAGAGCTCCTTCCGCCGGGCGTGGACTGCGCGGTGTTCCGCCCCGATTCCGGCGCGCGCGCGGAGATCCGCCGCCGCCACCGGCTGGGGGACGCCCCCGTAGTGCTGTGCGTGTCCCGGCTGGTGGCTCGCAAGGGGCAGGACACGCTGGTGCGGGCATTACCCGCAATTCAGCGCCGGGTGCCGGGGGCCACGCTGTTGCTTGTCGGAGACGGGCCGCGGCGGGCCGCGGTGCACCGGCTAGCGCGGTCGTGTGACGTCGCGGGTTCCGTGGTGTGCACGGGAGCGGTGCCGTGGTCTGAGCTGCCCGCCTACTACGCCGCTGGTGACATCTTCGCGATGCCCTGCCGGACCCGAGGTCACGGGTTGGACGTCGAGGGGCTCGGTCTGGTGTTTCTTGAGGCGTCGGCGACCGGTTTGCCGCTGGTGGTTGGCGACGCTGGGGGGGCGCGGGAGACGGTCCGCCCAGGAGAGACCGGTGAGCTGGTGAACGGTCGTGACGTGGCGGCGATAGCACGGGCTATCGCGACGCTGCTGGCCGATCCCGAGGGCGCTGCGGCGATGGGCCGGTGCGGGCGGCGCTGGATGCTGCGGGACTGGGAGTGGGATTGCCGCCAGCAGCAGCTCGGGGAGTTGCTGCTACGCAGCGCGTGAGTGGCGATACGAGCTGCAGCTCGTATCGCCACTCACGCGCCGTATAACGCTTCAATCTCCGCAGCGAACTCCTTGGCCACTACCGCCCGCTTGGGTTTGAGCGTCGGGGTGAGCTGGCCACCCTCCTCGGTGAAGTCGACCGGTAAGATCTGGAACTTGCGGATCGCCTCGGCCCGGGAGACGGTCTTGTTCGCGTCGTCCACCGCGCGCTGCACTTCGGCGTGCAAGTCCTCATCGCCGATCAGATCGGCCGCGCCCTTGCCCGCTGGTTTGCCGTGCTCGGCACGCCAGGCCGGTAGGGCCTCGGCATCGAGAGTGATCAAGGCGGCGACGAAGGGCTGCTTGTCGCCCACCACCATGCATTGGCTGATCAGCCGGTGGGACCGGATCCGATCCTCCAGCGCGGCCGGGGAGACGTTCTTGCCGCCCGCCGTGACAATGATCTCTTTCTTGCGGCCAGTGATCCGCAGGAAGCCGTCCTGGTCCAGCTCTCCAAGGTCGCCGGTGCGCAACCAGCCATCGACGAGGGCGTCCTGGGTGGCCTGCTCGTCGTGCCAGTACCGGCGCAGCACCCCCGGGCTCTTGACCAGCACCTCACCGTCATCGTCGATCTTGATCGTGACACCGGGCAACGGCTGACCCACCGTGCCGATCTTGACGTGTTTCTCGGTGTTCACCGTGGCGGGAGCGCTGGTCTCGGTGAGCCCGTAGCCTTCCAACACCGCTACCCCGACACCCCGGAAGAAATGTCCGAGCCGCTCGCCCAGCGGGGCGCCACCGGAGAGCGCCGCACGACACCGACCGCCCAGCACCGCCCGGAGCTTGGCGTAGACCAGTTGGTCGAACAACGCGTGCTTGGCCCGTAAGGCCAACCCGGCCCCGCCGGTGTCCTGGGCCCGGCTCCAGTCGATGGCGGTGGCCACCGCGACGTCGAAGATGCGGCCCTTACCCTGCGTATACGCCTGCTGCCTGGCCGAGTTGTACACTTTCTCAAACACCCGAGGCACCGCCAGCACGAACGTGGGCCGGAAATCGGCCAACTCGGCAACCAGGTTTTTCACCTCGGAGGTGTGTCCGAGGGTGATCCGGCCGTACACACAGCAGCATTGGATGATTCGAGCGAGCACGTGCGCCAACGGCAAGAACAGCAGCAGTGAGTTCCCCGGTTGCATCAGACCGGGGAACTCACTCACGGCCGACCGGGTCACGCCAAGCAGGTTGCGGTGGGTGAGCTCGCAGCCCTTGGGTCGCCCGGTGGTCCCTGAGGTATAGATCAGCGTCGCCATCTCCTCGGCGCCCACTGCCCTGGCGCGCTCGCGCACGGCATCGTCCCTGATCTCGGCGCCCAGCGCCGTGAGCTCGTCGATCGCTGCGGCCGGGCTGTGAGCGCCTGTCGTCGGATCGATCTGCCACAGCAGCGCCGGCCCACCCAACCGAGCGGCTATGTCCTGGACCATGGCGTAGTGCGCGGCGGTCTCGACCACGACCGCCTTGGCACCCGAATCCGACAGGATCCACTCCACCTGTTCTGGGGAGGATGTCTCATAGATCGGCACCGTCGATCCGCCGGTGGCCCAGATCGCGTAGTCCAGCAGAGTCCACTCGTAGCGGGTCCGGGACAGCAGCGCGATCCGATCCCCGGGCTCGATGCCCGCCGCGAGCAAGCCCTTGGCCACAGCGGTGACGTGGCCGGCGAAGTCCCGCGCGGTGACGTCCAGCCAACCGCCCTCGACCCGGCGGCGGAAGCTGACGCTCCCGGCGAAGCGCTCGGCGTTGGCCCACACCACATCGGTAAGGTTCTCCTGCGCCCCCACCGCCGTGGTGGCGGGAAGCGTGAACTCCCACACGGGTACCTCCGCAGCTCAAAGATGTTTCCAGTATCACTTGGCAACGTATCGTGACCCGGGTTTCGGCCAACAGCCCCGCCGGGCCCTATCGCCAGGCGCATCGCCGCGCGGGTAGCCTGCCCGGCATGGCCGACCCCGCAACCCAGTCCATCGTCATCGACGCCGATCCCAAGGCGATCATGGACGTGATCGCCGACTTTTCCGCCTACCCGCAGTGGGCGTCGGCGGTGAAGAAGGCTGAGGTGACCGTCCCCGGCGTCGGTGATCGCGCCAAGCAGGTCCGGTTCTTGGTGGACGCGGGCCTGGTCAGGGACGAGTACGTGCTCGAGTACACGTGGTCTGCGGACGGGCTGGCGGTGAGCTGGGACCTCGTTGAGAGCCAGATGCAGAAGGCACAGCATGGCCGCTATGTCCTGGAACCCCTCGGCGCGGCGACCACAGTAACCTACAGCTTGACCGTCGACCTCGCGATCCCCATGATCGGGATGATCAAGCGAAAAGCCGAGAAGGTCATCATGGATACCGCGCTCAAGGAGCTCAAGCGCCGCGTGGAGGCCTGAACCTGCGCCCTGGCGATCTGCGTACACCAGGGTAGAGCCGGAATCGTTGTGCCCCGGATACCGTTGCTCCATACGGTGGTGGACGGTGCGGCCCGCCAGGGGAAGGAAAGGATTTGGTAGGCGGTGTTCTATTGGCTGCTTAAGCACTTGCTGCTCGGTCCGATCATGCGGCTGGCATGCCATCCGCAGCTCCAGGGTGCCGAGCATATCCCGAGGCGCGGTGGCGCCATTCTGGCCAGTAACCACCTCGCGGTCGCCGACTCGTTCTTCCTGCCCCTGATGATCCGCCGCCGGGTGACGTTCCTGGCTAAGCGCGAGTACTTCACCACTCCTGGAGTGCGGGGATGGCTCACGCGGCGGTTCTTCCACGCCGCCGGCCAGGTCCCCATCGACCGCTCCTGTGCATCCGCCGCGCAGGACGCCCTGGACACGGGAGTGCGATTGCTGGCGGCGGGGGAGTTGGTCGGTATCTATCCGGAAGGCACCCGGTCTCCGGATGGCCGGTTGTACAAAGGCAAGACTGGCGTCGCCAAGATGGCGTTGGAGGCCGGCGTCCCGGTGATCCCGGTCGCGATGGTAGGCACCGACAAAGTCAGTCCCAGGGGCACCATCATATGGCGGCCGCATCCGGTGAAGATATGCGTCGGCGCCCCGCTGGACTTCTCTCGCTACGCAGGCCTGGCCGGTGACCGCTTCGTCGAGCGGTCCATCGTTGACGAGATCATGTACGCCTTGCTGGAGCTGTCCGGCCAGGAGTACGTCGACAGGTACGCGGCGTCGGTCAAAGGGCACGAAGCGCCGTCGCGGCTGGCCCGCAAGGCATCCTGACCGGCCGGTTCACCGGCGCTGCGTAGGCTAGCTGATCGTGCGGTTCTTCTACGACTGCGAGTTCATCGAGGACGGCGTCACCATCGAGCTGATTTCCATCGGGGTGGTGGACGAGCGGGGTCGGGAGTACTACGCGGTATCCACCGAGTTTGATCCGGAGCGGGCTGGCGACTGGGTCCGATCCCGCGTCTTGCCGAAGCTGCCGCCACCGGCCGACCAGGCGTGGCGCAGCCGGGCGGCCATCCGCGACACGTTGCTGGAGTTTCTCACCGCCTCCGGTGAGCAGGTGGAGCTGTGGGCCTGGTTCGCCGCCTACGACCACGTCGCCCTTGCTCAGTTGTGGGGCCCGATGCCGGCGTTGCCCCGGGCGCTGCCGCGGTTTACCCGGGATCTGCGGCAGCGCTGGGAGGACGCCGGCAAGCCGGCGTTGCCCCCGCCGCCCAGTGACGTCCACGACGCCGTGGCCGACGCCCGCTACAACCTCACCCGGTGGCGGGTGATCGAGCAACACCGCATGGCGCAGCAGAGCCGGACCCGGTGAGGGAACCACTTTGCCGGATCCACCCGTTTCGTGCCACGCTCTGCCCGGCAACCTGGTCCAGAGCTCTGGTCCAGAGCAGAGGAAAGGATTCGACATGCGCATCGGTGTGCTCACGGGGGGCGGGGACTGCCCAGGGCTCAATGCGGTGATCCGGGCGGTGGTCCGCAAGGGCATCGAGGTCTACGGGCACGAGATCATCGGATTCCGGGACGGCTGGCGGGGTCCGATGCAAGGTTTGGTCCAGCCGCTAGGCCTGGCCGACGTGGAGCACATCCTCCCGCTCGGCGGCACCATCCTGCGTACCTCGCGCACCAACCCGTACCGCAACGGTGGCGCCGAGCAGGTCAAGCAGACCCTCGCCGAGCACGGCGTGGACGCGTTGATCGCGATCGGCGGTGAGGACACCCTCGGGGTGGCGAACCGGCTGAGCGAGGACGGGCTGTTCGTCGTGGGGGTGCCCAAGACCATCGACAACGACCTGAGCTCCACCGACTACACGTTCGGGTTCGACACCGCGGTGCACATCGCGACCGAAGCGATCGACCGGCTACGGACCACCGCTGAATCGCACCACCGGGTGGCGGTCGTTGAGGTGATGGGTCGCCATGCGGGCTGGATCGCGCTGCACTCCGGGATGGCCGGCGGGGCCAACGTCATCCTGATGCCCGAACAGCCATTCTCCGTGAACCGGGTGTGCCAGTGGGTGCTCCGGTGCCGGGAGCGGGAATCCGCCGCCATCGTCGTGGTCGCTGAGGGTGCAGTGCCCGAGGGCGGCGCGGAACTGTTCGCCACCGCGGAGCTCGACGCCTTCGGCCACAAGCGCCTCGGTGGAGTCGGCACCTGGCTGGCTGAGGAGATCGCCCGGCGCACCGGTGCCGAGTCCCGCGCCGTGGTCCTGGGGCACATTCAGCGTGGCGGCACGCCCACCGCCTACGACCGGGTGCTGGCCACCCGCTTCGGCGTGCATGCGGTGGATGCGGTGCACGAGGGCGAAGGCGGCGTGATGGTCGCACTGCGGGGCACTGAGATCATCCGAGTGAAGCTGGCCGAGGCCACCGCCACCGTCAAGACGGTGCCGCCGCAGCGTCAGGCAGAAGCCGAGGTCTTCTTCGGATGAGGACCTCACCGGAACCGGCCTGTTGCGCTCGCCAAGCGCATCATCCCCTACGCTCAGGCACCGTGAACTGGACCGTGGATGTTCCGCTCGACACGTTGCCGGAGCTACCGCCGCTGCCCGCCGACCTCCGGACCAGTCTTGACGCTGCCCTGGCCCGACCCGCCATGCAGCAGCCGAGCTGGCCTGACCCAGAAGCGGTGCGTGGTATCCGCGCCGTTCTGGAGAGCGTGCCACCGATCACCGTGCCCCCCGAGGTGGACCGGCTGCGGGAGCAGCTCGGCGCCGTTGCCCGCGGAGAAGCGTTCCTGCTGCAGGGCGGGGACTGCGCCGAGACCTTCGCCGACAACACCGAGCCGCACCTGCGGGCCACGATCCGCACGCTGCTGCAGATGGCGGTGGTGCTCACCTATGGGTCAAGCATGCCGGTGGTGAAGGTGGGGCGGGTGGCCGGGCAGTACGCTAAGCCGCGCTCTGCGCCGACCGACACCCTCGGTCTGCCGTCCTACCGCGGCGACATGATCAACTCTTTGCTCGCCACCCCTCAGGCGCGGGCGCACGATCCGTCGCGGATGATCCGGGCCTACGCCAACGCCGCCGCGGCCATGAACTTGGTGCGATCGTTGACCCTGACCGGGATGGCGGACCTGCACCGGGTACACGACTGGAACAAGGACTTCGTGCGGCGATCTCCGGCGGGGGCCCGCTATGAGGCGTTGGCCGGCGAGATTGACCGGGGACTGCGCTTCATGTCGGCGTGTGGGGTGGCTGACTCCTCGCTGCTCTCCACCGAGATCTACGCCAGCCATGAGGCGCTGGTGCTCGACTACGAGCGGGCCATGCTCCGCTTGGACACCACCAGGGGGACGCCCAAGCTCTACAACCTGTCCGCGCACTTTCTCTGGGTGGGGGAGCGCACCCGAGCGCTGGACGGGGCGCACATCGCCCTCGCCGAGCTGCTAGCGAACCCGATCGGGCTCAAGCTGGGCCCGAGTACCACTCCGGACCAAGCCGTGGAGTACGTCGAGCGGCTTGATCCATATGGCGTGCCAGGCCGGCTCACGTTGATCTCCCGGATGGGGGCGCAGCGGATCCGTGATGTCCTGCCGGAGATCGTGCAGAAGGTCACCGCCGCTGGGCACCCGGTGATCTGGCAGTGCGATCCGATGCACGGCAACACCATCGAGTCCTCCACCGGGTACAAGACCCGACACTTCGACTGGGTGGTCGATGAGGTGCAGGGATTTTTCGAGGTGCACCGCGCGCTAGGCACCCATCCCGGGGGGATCCACGTGGAGTTCACCGGGGAGGACGTCACTGAGTGCCTCGGCGGCGCTCAGGACATCTCCGACGCAGACCTGTCCGGGCGCTACGAAACCGCGTGTGATCCGCGGCTGAACACCCAGCAGGCACTGGAGTTGGCGTTCCTGGTGGCGGAGATGCTGCGCTCCTGAAGGCGCCACACGCCGTTGCTCAGAATGTCGTCAACGCGATGGGCGCGCCGGGACCGCCGGTGATCTGATCACCTCAGGAATCAGCACCGGGGTAGGGGCTGGTCCCTTACTGGTCACCACGGTCACCGGCGCCCCGACGGCGAGTACGGTGCCCGACGCCGGCTGCAGGCCGATCACGGCACCGATCGGGACGGTGTCGTCAAACTTCGCCGTATTCGGGTTCAGCCGTGGGCTCAGGTCTGCCTGCTCGATCGCCTGCTCGGCCTCCTCGAGGGTGCTCCCGACCGCCAGGGTGGGCACCCTCGGGCGGCCCAGCGACATCACCACGGTCACGTCTGAGCCGCGCACCGTTCGGTGACCCGGCCCGGGATCGGTACGGATCACGGTGTTGCCCGGGACGGTGTCGCTGTGATCCTCAGCCAGGATGACGGTGAGATCCGCAGCGGCCAACGCGGTCCGCACCGCCCCCCGTGGTAGCCCGGTCAGGTCGGGCACCACGGTCCAGCGGCCGCTGCCCAGCCACCACGCGCCCACCCCGATGGCGCTCGCCAGCATCAACACGACCAGCATCCAGGCGATGAAGGCGCGCCGGTTGCGAATGCGCTCGCGGAGGTAGGGATCGTCCTGGGGGGCTGGTCTGCTGGGTGGCCCAGCTCGCCGCGGCTGCGGTCCACCCACCAGATCGGTCCTGTGCAGGGCCCGAGTTCCGCGCGGCCCATGGTCTAGGGAGTCGATCATCGTGGCGTCGGACACCCTGGCGGCGACCACCGGCACAGGGACCGGCACTCGATCGATGCCCAGGTCGGCTCGCAGCGCTTGCAGGGTGTGCAGGAACGCGGCTGCGTTCGGTGGGCGAGCCGCCGGGTCCCGACGGGTGGCGCGCACGATCAGGTCGTCCAACGGCGTTGGCACGGCGGCACCGGTTGCGCTTGGAGCTGGCATGTCCTCGTTGACGTGGCGATAGGCCACCGATAGCGCGGTCTCGCCAGAGTACGGCGGCGCTCCGGTCAGCATCTCGAACAGCATGACTCCGGTGGCGTAGACATCGCTGCGGGTGTCCGCCGCCCCGGTCGCGACCTGCTCGGGTGAGAGGTAGGCCACCGTGCCGAGGATGATGTCTCCGGTGCTGCTACTGACCTCGGCCGCAGCGCGGACCAATCCGAAGTCGGCAACCTTCACCACGCCGCCAGGCCCGATGAGGACGTTCTCGGGCTTGATGTCGCGATGGACCAACCCCTCCCGGTGCGCCGCAGCCAGCGCAGAGAGCACCATCTCGGCCACCGAGACAGCGAGCGGCACTGACAGCCTGCCGTGCTGGCGCAGCAAATCCCGTAGTGTTCCGCCCTCCACCAGTTCCATCACCAGGAACACGCGCTCCCCCGCGGGGGAGGAGTCGACACCTTGGTCGTGCACCCCGACGACTCCGGGGTGGTGCAGCCGCGCGGCGGCGCGGGCTTCGCGCTCGAAACGCTGTAGGAAGGCCGGGTCGGCGGCGAACCGCGGAGCCATCACCTTGATGGCGACGGGACGCTGCAAGCGGGCATCCGTGCCGCGGTAGACGGTGGACATGCCGCCGCGGGCCAGCACCGAACCAACCCGGTAGCGCCCGTCCAGCAGGGTGCCGACCAGGTTCCCGTCGTGATCGGTCCCCTGTCGCTCCACAGTCGGTGATCGTACGGACTCCTGTTCCCCGAATGGCGGAAGGGCGCCGGTTGGCAGGTTATGGCAGGGTGACGACCGTGAGCGACATCCCTATCGCGCTGGACGTCCTTGATCCCGACGTGGTGCTGCTGCCGCTACCTGACGTGGCGCAACGGCTGGGACTGCCAGTAACCCGAGTGCACCAGATGCTGCGTGACGGTCAACTGCTAGGAGTACGCCGCCACGGCGTGGCGGCGGTGCCTGCGGAGTTCCTCAACGGTGGTGCCATCGTCAAGGGCCTGAGCGGCACGATCACGCTGCTGCGCGATGCCGGGTACTCCGCCGAGGAGATCCTGCGCTGGCTGTTCACCGCCGAGAGCTCGCTGCCCGGCACTCCGATTGGCGCGCTGCGAACCGACCGAGGTCGGGAGGTGAAGCGCCGGGCCCAGGCTATGGGATTCTGAGGGGGACTTCTCAGGGAAGAGTTGTTATCCTCGCCACTTCACTGTGGTCTCGTGGGAAATGTTGTTGGCCAGCCATAAGGAGGACACACAATGCTGGGGATGCTGGGGAGGCTCATTGCTCTGGCGGGGACCGTCGAGACGGTTCGCCGGTTCGCCAAGAACAACCCCGCCCTGGTCGGCAAGATCGTCGGCCAAGCCGGTCAACTCGTCGACCAGCTCACCAAGGGCAGGTACACAAACCAGATCGGCGGTGCGGTGCGCAGGGTCCAGGGCAGTGCTGCGGGAGGTTCGTCCGAGTAGGTACCCTGATCAGGGTCTGAAGCCAGGCCCGTCGAACCGGTCCACGGTGGTGAACTGCTCGACGGGCCGGCGGCGTAGCGTGCGGACTGTCCGCACCGGGTGTCCCAGCGCGATCAGACCGGCGAGGGCGTGGTCGTCCGGGATGCCGATCAGTGTCCGCACCGCCGGCTCCTGCCGGGCCAACACCGACGTCAGCACCCCACCGAGGCCCTCGTTGCGGGCTGCCAACAGGATGTTGTGTCCGAACGGGTAAATCGATCCGCCACCCACGATGCTCTGTCGCCCCAGGCCGTTATCCACGCACGCCAGCGACCCCAGGTGAGCGATGAGCAGCAGCAACACCGGGACGGTTTCTAGGGTGTCCGCGAAGTCGTTGGGTCGGGCCACCTCGCGGGCCGCGTCGAGATCGACCGCCGGAGCGCTCCAGCGACCGCACTCCTGCGGCGCGAACGGGACCAGGCCTGCCTCGACATGGGCCATGTACTCCCGCCAACCGAGCTGGTAAAGCTCCCGTATTCGGCGCCGAGTCGCTGGGTCGCGCAGCACGACGACGTGCCAGCCCTGCCGGTTGCCCCCGCTGGGCGCGAACCGGGCGTGGTCGAGGATGCGGTGCAGGACCACGTCGGGCACCGCCTCGCCGGTGAACGCCCGGGTTGCCGGCGTCGTGCGCATCGCTTCGTAAAGCTCCACGGTAGCCAACCTAGGCGACCGAACGGGACACTGGTGACCATGGCAGTGAACTCGTTCATGGTCCCGCTTGGCACACCAGCGCCGCCGTTTGCCCTGCCGTCTCTCGACGGCCAGACCGTAACCTTAGAGGATCTTGGTCCGCCTCGGCCGCTGCTGGTGATGTTCCTGTGCAATCACTGTCCCTACGTCCGGCATATCGAGCGGGAACTCGGCTCGCTCGGCGCCGAGTACGCATCCCAGGTGTCCGCGGTGGCGATCTGCAGCAACGACACCAGCAGTTATCCTGACGACGGCGTGGCCGGACTGACCGCGCAGGCCCGTCGCGCCGGGTTCACGTTCCCCTACCTGAGTGACGAGACCCAGCAGGTCGCGCTGGCCTATCGGGCCGCCTGCACGCCGGATTTTTTCCTCTATGACGCCGAGCGCCGGCTGGTCTACCGGGGCGAGTTCGACGAGTCCCGCCCCCGCAACGACGTTCCGGTGACCGGCGCGGCGTTGCGCGCGGCGCTGGATCTGGTCCTGGCCGGCGCACCGGTACCGGAGCCCCAGGTGCCCAGCATGGGCTGCGGCATCAAGTGGAAGCCCGGCAACGAGCCATCCTGACACCCGGGATTCCCGAAGGCCTGATGCGAATCTCGGTACCACCGCCGGTCGGCGTCAACGTTCCCGCCGTCGTCGGTCTTCAGCTTGAACGTGAATCGGGGGAACCCCACTGCCCGCGCGGGGAGTTGGTCCGCCCGGTCAGGATCGATCCGGCCAAACCGGGTCACCGCCACCACGGGCTCAGCTTCACGTGGCGCGATAGTCAGCACCGCGTCCGACCCGGTACCCCGAGCCCCGCTGCCTGGCCCCGCTGTTCAGCGTGACGATGATCTCCGCGACTTGCCCGCGCCCATGGCGTGTCCCTCGCCGGCGTCTCGACTACCGTTCTGCACGATGAGGACGGCTTAGGTCGTACTACGGCAGGGAGGAGGGCGGCATGAGCACCCAGCCCATGCATCGGCATGAGCCAGACCGACCCCGGGTCGAGCGCGCCATCGGCGGCATCTCGGACGCGCTGCGCGGAAGCCGCCGGGCTCAGTTCTTCGCCGAATTGCTGCGAGCTCACCAAGGCCAGGAACTGGACGGAGTCCTCAACGCTTGGTGGGGCCGAGCGATGTTGGACACCGACCCAGACCGGGACCGTATCCACGCCGCCGCTGTAGCCGGCACCCTCCCCACCACAACCATGGACGAGATCCTGCGTCATCGACAAAAGCGGCACGAGCGCAGCGCCCGGTGACCGATGACGAGGCCAACCTCTGGCCGGTCATACCGTCGGAGATCGTAGGAGAGCCCTCTCCGACCCGGACATCTGAACCACCCCAGCACGGATGAGGTCGCCGACATCATGACGACCCGTCACTACCGACTTCACGCCGGGTCGGCATCAGTCCTGGTCAGACCCTCCACCACGTTCTGATGTGTTTATGACTTTTCGTTTCTTATTTTATGAACCAGGGATACTATCTCATGTAGATACCCTCTCATGAATCCGATATCAACGGCTATGAATAGTAGACATGCCACAATTATGAGTATGCCGACATCGACAATCATCGTTTCTGATTCGCTTTCCAGGTTATCATCGGATCCACTGATGTTTCAACGTTCGCCAACTGGTTTAGTAGCTGGAATAAGTCTCGTCTTTCGTCTTCTTTCATGAGGACTACTCCACACGGGCGGAGTTTGTCGATCTCCTCTCCGACGTAGATTCCTATCATCTCGTCATTGACTAATCCTATACTCACGCCACTCGCACGAAAAAGGTAATGATGCATCAGTCCGCCTCGCCTGGTATCGGCTGCTCGTAGAGCATCTCGTATCGATTTCCCGCTTGGATGAGCATCGTCGCCTTGCTCTGCCTCCCCGGAGAGGGAGCTATCCGTGCGGCGCTGCAGCTCGTCTGCGATCGGGCCCGGTTGCCCGGTTGGTCTCGCTGGGGCCGCCGTGGCCGTGTCCGGGTGTGCATCGTGTGGGTTTTCGGGCCTGGGATGTGCGAAAGCAGCGTAGATGGTGCAGACGCGGCGGCGCGGAAACGGCCACCATCGTGACTCGCGACAGATGCGGCAGGAGCCGTCGTCGTCGACCGGGTGCAGCGTGAGGAGCGTGCGGGTGGCGCTGGTCAGCTGGGCGAGGTGCTGTCGTGTCGGGTAGGATTCGATCGTCTTGAGCTGGTCCAGGCATTGCTGGTGAATGATCGGAAAGAGACAGGCTAGAAAGTTCACGGGTTGGTGTCACCGCCTGTGTGATGGACAGCGTGTGCCAGGGCGTCAACCAGGTTGTTGACGAGCATGGGCTCTACCGTTGATTTAGCGGTGAATGGTGGGCCGAGGAACACCCACACCATTCTGCGAGAGACGACGATGGTCATAGGCACCTTCATGTCTTCCGTGGCCCGTGGTCGATCGCGTTTCTGGGGACCGTCTCGACGGCTCTGCTGTGGAGTGGGCAGGGGGGTGGCCGGTCGGCTACCGGGAGCTGGGAGTCAGGGGGCAGCGCTCAACCGGTAGCCGACCGGCGAATGAGGGGGCGTCGCCCCCTGGCCGGGTCTAGGCAATCTCGACGGGGGATCCGGCTGGCCATCGGGAGGAAGCAGGGGGGATGCACCTCACCCGGCGGCCAGCCAGAGCCGTAGTAGCGAACCGAGGCTCAGCCTTGCGGTGGCATTGTCAACTTGGTGAACTTCGGGCCGCTGATGGACACGTGAAACCTGAGTTGGGCGCCGAGTCGATCTCCGGAGCGGCGTTCAGGCGGCTGTCGTGGTCGTGCCCGTGACCTGATTCCAGGTGGTGAATCGGGTGTCCATTTCGCGCCGGTATTCCTCGGCGGACAGCAGGTAGCGGCCGGGCCGGAAGTGCGGTGATATCCCGCTGAACGCGGAGAGAAACCGCTGCGCGTGCCCCGCTGAGGTGAACTTCTTCATCACTCGTTCCCGCGCCCGGGTCGGCTGGTGAGAATTTTCCGCACGGTTATTCAGGTACTTCGACCGGCGGTGCTCCACCCCGGGGATCAGGCGTCGGCGAGCGACACCGTAGCTGGCCAGCTTATCGGTGATCAGCACCCGGGGCACGTACTCCAGGCCCTTGAGCAGCTTGCGGAAGAACCTGGTCGCGGCCTTCGCGTCCCGGTGGGAGGTGACCAGGATGTCCAGCACGGTGCCCTGCTGGTCCACCGCCCGCCACAGGTAATGGGTCTTCCCACCGATCTTGATGAACACCTCGTCAAGGTGCCACTTATCCCCCGGACGAGCCCGGCGCCGGCGCAGGGCGTTGGCGTAGGTCTGGCCGAACTTCGCACACCACTGCCGGATGGTCTCGTGGCTGACCACAATCCCGCGTTCCAGCATCATCTCCTGCACCTCCCGGAAGCTCAGCGGGAAGCGGTGGTAGAGCCAGACACCGTGGCTGATGATCTCCGCCGGGAAGCGAAACCCCTTGTAGGACGGCGCACCGATGGTCACCAGCCCCAGCCCCTCCCACCTCACTGCGAGCAACCCGGCGATCCTCCCAGCCACCAGGCAGACGACCAAGTTGACAGTGCCCCCTCGACCAGATGGGCACGTTTCTTGCGAGAAAATTCACCGAGCATTGGGTGAAGGCCAACAAGACCAGCGCACCCAAAGCGTGATCGTGCGCCAGACACCGGTGGGCCAGAAAGCTCATTCTGGTCGGTACACCAGCAGGGGCACCAGCTGCTCGTTGGCGGTCAGGGAGCCGTGGTGGCCGATGAGGCGGCTCAGCGTGGGGGTGACGTGGGACTGCACGATGGCGACGTCGGTGCGGGCGGCCACGATGAGGTCACCGATGCGCTCCCGGATGCCGGGTGAGACCACCGGACCGAACCACCCGGCCGCGATGGCCTCCTCGCGGGTGCAGATCCACGCCCGGTCCCCGAGCAGCTCATGCCAGGCCGCGCGCACGTCGTCGGTGGCGTCCGGCTCGGTGTAGAGGTACCGGGCGCGCGCGTCGCCGCCCAGCAGGCGCACCCCGGCCTGCAACGCCGGTTCGGTGTCGAAGTCGAGCCTGCCCTCGGCGGGCACGGTCACCATGCCGTGATCGGAAATCACCACGAGCTGGGTCCCCGGAGGCAGTCCGTCGGCGATCGCGGCCGCCAGCCGGTCGACGTGGGCGAGCTGTAGCCGCCACGGCAGCGACCCGACACCGTAGACGTGCCCGAGCAGGTCCAGGTCGCCGTGGTAGGCGTAGCACAGGCTCCGCTCGGTGCCAGACACCGCGGCCAGCGCGGTGACGACCAAATCCCCCAGCGCATGCACGCCGCGGAACTCGGCACCGCGCAGCGCCACCCGGTTCAACCCCGAGCCCCGATGCGCGTGCGGAACCGCCAGGGCGACCCGTACTCCCGCTGCTGTGGCGCGTTCCAGGGCGGTGGGACGCGGCTGGACGTCCTCGGGCGCGAACCGCTCACGGAGATCGACTCTTGCGCCGCCGTGGGTGTGCCAGCTCAACGCGTTGATCAGGACGCCCTCGGGCGTGGCGAAGGTGTAGCCGACGATTCCGTGCTGGCCCACCGGCACACCCGTGCCGAGGGAGGTCACGCTGGCCGCTGTCGTCGCCGGAAACCCGGCCATGATCGGCTCGCTGCGCTGTGCCAAAGACGCCAGGAACGGCGCGTCCGCAGGATGGTCCCGCAGCGAGAGCCACCCCAGGCCATCCACGAGCAGCAAGCAGACCCCCCGCGCCGGGTGCAGCCGCAACCGGTCCGGGAACCCAGCGATCCCCAGCGCCGACAGCAGCGCGGGCACCACGTCAGCCAGCGACGCCTGCCCGTCACCAGGGATTAGCGGAGCGTCCATCGTCACAGCGCCGTCGATCGTCACAGGGCGATGCCGAGCAGGGCATCCACCGCGGCCTGCACGTGACCGGGCGCAGTGACGTCGCGACCGCCTCGGGTCAGCGTCTCGGCGGCCCACGCGTCGAGGACGGCAAGGGCGCCCGGGGTGTCTAGATCCTCAGCCAGATGGGCGCGCAGCCGGTGCACCGTCTCCGCTACGGGCACCCCCGCGGGCCGTGCGACGGCGCGGCGCCAGCGGTCCAGCCGGAGCACCGCCTCATCAAGCATCTCGGAGCTCCAGGACCGGTCAGCGCGGTAGTGCCCGGACAGCAACGCCAGCCGCAGCGCCATCGGGTCCACCTGGTCGGCGCGCAGCCGCGAGATGAAGACCAGGTTGCCCGTCGACTTAGACATCTTCTCGCCACGGTAGCCGATCATCCCGGTGTGCACGTAGTGCTCGGCCATCGGGTACTCACCGGTGAGCGCCTCGGCGTGGGCGGCGGAGAACTCGTGGTGCGGGAAGATCAGATCGGAGCCGCCGCCCTGGACGTCAAAGCCGGTGCCCAACCGGTGCAGCCCGATCGCGCAGCACTCTACATGCCAGCCCGGACGCCCCGGACCCAGCTCCGAGTCCCAGGCGGGCTCACCCTCGCGGGCGGTGCGCCACATCAGGGCATCCAGGGGGTGGCGCTTCCCGGGTCGGCGCGGGTCCCCGCCGCGCTCGGCGGCGCAGCGGAGCATGGTCGCCTCGTCGTATCCTGACTCGGAGCCGAAGTGCGCCGCGGCCTGGTGGTCGAAGTAGATATCCGGGTGCTCGGGGTCCTCGACCCGGTAGGCCGCGCCGTAGGCGAGGAGCTTGCTGACCACCTCGACGATCTCATCGATCGCTTCGACCGCCCCGACGAAGTCCTGCGGCGGCAGCACCCGAAGCGACTCCATGTCTTCCCGGAACAGCGCGGTCTCCCGCATCCCGAGCACCACCCAGTCGTCCTGGTCCCGCTGCGCCCGCTCCAGCAGCGGATCGTCAACGTCGGTGACGTTCTGCACGTAGTGCACGTCATGACCGGCGTCACGCCAGTACCGGTGCACCAGGTCAAAGGCCAGGTAAGTGGCCGCGTGGCCCAGGTGGGTGGCGTCGTAGGGGGTGATTCCGCAGACGTACATCCGCGCGGTGGGTCCGGGCGCGGTCGGCCGGATCCGGTGCGCCGCCGTGTCGTACAGCCGCAGCGGTGGGCCGTGGCCGGGGAGCTGGGGCACCGGCGTCGACATCCAGGGCTGCATGCCCTCGACCCTACGGCACCGCCTGGCTGGCTTAAGGGAAGTTACGCCGGGCGTCGGCGGTGCCGGAGGTAGTCGCCCACCACCGCAGCACCCAGCCCGTCCACCCCGGGGTCCAGGACCCGACCACCGCAGCGCCGAGCCAGGGCGTGCACGAATCCCGCGAGCCGGGGATCACGACCGAGCATCACGATGCTCACCGCCGTGCCGTGGCGGGCCAAGGCCTCCATCTCGCGCACGGTCAGGGCCAGCGTCCGGGACTGCGGCGGGTAGCTGAAGACCGCTTCCCCGCTGGGTTCCAGGTGCGCAGTGGGCTCCCCGTCGGTGACCACCAGCAGGATCTGTGCGGCGTCCGGGTGGCGGCGCAGATGCCGGGCCGCCAGCAGCAGCGCATGGTGGAGGTTGGTGCCCTGCTCCCACACCCCGGCCAGCCCGGTGAGCTGCGCGATGTCCACCCGCTGCGCGTGGCGCCCAAAGGTGATCAGCTCGAGGACGTCGGACCGGAACCGGGTGCAGATCAGGTGGTGCAGCGCCAGCGCGGTGCGCTTCATCGGTACCCAGCGCCCGCCCTGCACCATGGACCATGAGGTGTCCACGCACAGCGCCACCGCGGCCTGCGCGCGCTGCTCGGTGTCCACCACCTCGACATCCTCGACGGCAAGCAGCGGGCCCGCGCGGCCGCGAACGGCTCGGCGCAGCACCGCGTTACGCACGGTGCGCGGGACATCCCACGGCTCGGAGTCACCGAACTCCCAGGCCCGAGTGCTTCCGCTGGGTTCCCCGGCAGCCCCGGCGCGACGCAGCTCGCGCTCGCCGCGCCGGCCATGCAGCGCGTCAGCCACCTCGGTCAGTGCGTGGGAGCCGAGCCGGCGCAGCGCCTTGGGTGACAGCCGCAGCGAGGCGTCCGGGCCGCGTTCGAAGAAGCCGTGGCGCTCCAGCTCCCGTTCCAGCTCGGCGAGCCGGCGGGCGTCCAGGCGCGCCGGTTCACCCAGGTGGCGGGCTAACGCGTCCAGGTCGACGTCCTCAGCGCGGGCCCCGGCGTAGGACTGGGCGAGCTGCTCGGCCAGCGCGTCCAGCTCGGCGAGATCAGCCATCGCCTGCGCGCCCTCGCCCAAGCCCAGGGGGTCCTGACCGCGGAACCGTTCGGATCCCCACCAGTCCTCGCCGGGCCGCAGCGCCTGCAGCTGGGCGTCGAGCTGGGCAAGCTGCTGGGCCAGCCACGGGTCACCGAAGGCCTGCTGGACGAGCTCGGCCAGCTCGGCGCGCTGCTGCGGGCTCATCGAGTTGAGCATCCGGGCGGCTGCGGCGGCCCGGGCGGCCAGCGCGTCGATCAGCTCGTCCATAGTGCGCGGGTGCTCGGGGAAGAACTCGCCGTGGCGGCGGAGGAACTCCGTGAAGCGGTGCGGGGTGGTGGTCTCCCCGCGGGCATGGGCGGCGAGCAGCTCGGTGAGATCCGCCAGCATCGCCCGGATCCGCTCGACGTCCTGCGGTGAGCTGGCCCGCAGCGCCTGCTTGATCCCGTCAAAGCGCTGCTCCAGCAGCTGCTGGCCGAGCAGCTCGCGGATCTGCTGGTAGGCCTGCGCAGCCTGCGCGCAGCGCCAGTCATAGCTGGCGAGTTCGGTGACGGCGCGGGCGGTATCTGCAGGGAGCGCATCGAGCTGGGCCTCGCGGAAGCGGGCGTCGTCGTCCGCCTCGCCCACCAGCGCTGCTCGCTCCGCGGCGAGGGCACGCTGTAGCAGTTCGCGGACCTGCTGGAGAGTGCCGTCGAGCCGGTGCCGGCGGGTGATCTCGGCCCGGCGTTGCCAGATCCGGCGGGCCAGCTCATCCATCCCCCGTAGACCCGGCAGCCCGCGGCGCATCAGCTCCCGCAGCGCGGCCCGGGGTGAGGCCCCGTCCATCACGGCCCGGCCGATCTCCTCCAGCGCCGCGGACAACTCGAGGGGAGCCGCCAGCGGGTCCGGGCCGCCGTGCCAGGGCCCGTAGCGGTACCGCCGTGCCGAGGTCATGGCCGGGATCCGTACACGGTGCGGCCGTCCTCGACGTCCTTGCCCAGCTTGCGGGTCAGATACAGCGACTCCAGGGCGAACTCCATCGCGGCGGCGATCGGGCCGGGTGGGCCATCGGGCGCGGCGCCGAGCCGGGTGGCGACCTCGTGCACGACCGGCAGCTCCGGCAGCGCGGCCAGCACCTCGCCGGCCGGCACTCGCTCACCGGTGGTCACCCGATGACCGCCGGAGACCGCCTCGACCAGGGGGGTGAGGTTCACCCCGCGCAGCCGAGCCCGGGCGGTGTCGGCCACCGCCCGGCGCAGCAGGTGGGTCAGCACCTCACCCTGCTCGTCACGTCCTGAGCCGTTCTCGGAGGGGGGGTCATAGCCGGATTCGAACTCCAGCTTGCCGCGCAGCACCGCAGGCACCGACTCCAGGTCGACCGGGCGGGCCACCGCCGGATCCTCACCCGTCAACGCGGAGCGCCGCAAGGCGGCGGCGGCGACGGTCTGGGCGCCGGCCACCGCGAACCGCGCCGACACCCCGGAGCGCTGGTCGATCGCCGCGCTGGAGCGCAGGTGCCGGGAGAACCGGGCCAGCACCTCCAGCAGCGCCTCACCGACCTGCGCGCCGATGCTGGCCAGGTCGGCCTCCTGAGCGACCAGCGCCACCTCAGCGGCCATCTCCCGCGGGTAGTGGGTGCGGATCTCGGCGCCGAAGCGGTCCTTGAGCGGGGTGATGATCCGGCCCCGGTTGGTGTAGTCCTCTGGGTTGGCGCTGGCCACCAGCAGCACGTCCAGCGGCAACCGCAGGGTGTAGCCGCGGACCTGGATGTCGCGCTCCTCCATCACGTTGAGCAGGCAGACCTGGATGCGCTCGGCCAGATCGGGCAACTCGTTGATCGCGACGATGCCGCGGTGCGCGCGGGGCACCAACCCGAAGTGGATCGTCTCCGGGTCCCCCAGGCTGCGGCCTTGGGCGACTTTCACCGGATCGACGTCGCCGACCAGGTCACCGACGCTGGTGTCGGGGGTGGCCAGCTTCTCGGTGTAGCGCAGCGAGCGGTGCAGCCAGGCCACTGGCAGGTCGTCACCGAGCTCAGCGGCGCGGTGGATCATCCCCGGAGTGATCGGCCGGTAGGGATGCTCGGCCAGCTCAGCGCCCTCGATCACCGGCGTCCACTCATCCAGCAGCCCCACCAAGGTGCGCAGCAGCCGGGTCTTGCCCTGGCCGCGCTCGCCCAGCAGCACCACATCATGCCCGGCCAATAAGGCCCGTTCCAGCTGCGGTAACACCGTGTCGGCGAACCCGATGATGCCCGGCCACGGATCACGGCCACTGCGCAACGCGGCGAGCAGGTTCGCCCGCACCTCATCCTTGACGTCCCGCTGCACGTACCCGCAGGCGCGCAACGCGCCTACCGTGCGCGGCAGGTCGGCCAGCGGCTGGCGGGATCCATTCTGCGGGATGACGGCCACAGCTCCACGCTACGCATCAGCAGAGCCGGCCAGCACCCCGGTTTGAGCATCGCGACATCCGCCAGCCTCGCGAACACCGGCTCGCCCGGCACCACCGGCTCCACCTCATGATCCGGTAAAGGCGATTTTCGATACGGAACACTAATTCCAGATGAAATCAGCATCCGTATTGCTATCCTCTTCTTCTTCGACGCGGAGACTCCACGTTCGCGGATCTGGCACCCTCGAGGCTTATTCAGGACAGTGTTATTGATCTTGTGAGACTCATCCTGAGCTGCAACGATCAGTCGTCGATCAAGATCGCTGAATAAGCCTCCTCGGTGAGGACTCACGTTCGAGGAGTTGCCACAGTGAGAGCGCACGGTCGAACAGAAAGTGCGCGGGCCATTACCAATACGGAACACGCTGCACCATTTGAGTGGTTTGGTTAGATTCTGGTTATATTCGCCGATCCGTCGCGATGAATCCTCATGAAAGGCTCACGCACCCGACAGCGGTGGCGGTGCGCGAGCCTTTCACGCAGCGTTCGGGGTCGGCGGTCAGGCCAGACCACGGTCGCCGAGTTCAGTACCCAGATCCAAGACATGTACCAAGGAGAAATGAATGAGGCTTATGCAAAACCCCTTGAGAACATGATCAAAAATTGGCGTCCCCGCAGGTCAGCGACATGATCACAGAGCTCGTCTCCGAGTTTTGCAT
>JAFAPC010000124.1 GCA_019247305.1 Pseudonocardiales bacterium | reverse complement strand
GAAGGTCGGTGCGAACCCGGGGGTGAAGATCGGTTCGCTGGTGGCTGGGGTGATCGCTGGTGCCGATGATATCGACGGGATGGACCTGCTGCGCCACGGCGCGCTCCCGGCGAGTTTCGCGGGGATTCGGGCTCCCTCGACGCTGGGCTCGTTTCTGCGGGCTTTCACCCACGGCACCGTGCGCCAGCTGGCCGCGGTGCACCGCCGGGTGCTGGCCCGGCTCGCGGCGTGGACGCCCCTACTGCCCGGTGCCGACACGCTGGCGTTTGTCGATGTCGATTCGGTGCAGCGGCGGGTCTATGGGGCTAGCAAGCAGGGCGCGGCGTTCGGGCACGCCAAGATCGCCTCGACGTCACTCCTGGTGCGTGGCCTGGGCGCGCTGGTGGCCGTGGTGTCCACGCCGCTGGCCGCGCCCGTGGTCACGACCGCTAGGTTGCGGGGCGGCAACGCCGGCTCCGCCCGTGGGGCAGCCAGCCTGGTCGCCGAGGCCATCAGCACCGCCCGAGCGGCCGGGGCCACCGGCATGATCATGGTGCGCGCTGACTCCGCCTACTACGCCGCGGTGTTCATTGCCGCCTGCCGCCGCGCCGGGGCCCGGTTTTCGGTCACGGTGCGGATGGACCCCAAGATCCGGCGCGCCATCACCAGCATCGACGAGACCGCCTGGGTGCCGATCCAATACCCCAACGCCATCTACGACGAAAAGACCGGCACCTGGATCTCCGATGCCGAGATCGCCGAGGCGCCCTACACCGCGTTCGCCTCCCGCCGCGCGCAGCGCACCGACGGTCGGCTGATCGTCCGGCGCGTTAAACGGCTCAACCCGAAAGCCGCCGCGCAGGGCCAAGGCGAGCTGTTCGCCACCTACCGCTACCACGCAGTGTTCACCGACAGCCCCTTCCCGCTGTCCCAGGCCGAGTCTCACCACCGCGGGCACGCGATCATCGAGCAGGTCTTCGCCGACCTCATCGACGGATCGTTGGCGCACCTGCCCTCCAGCTCATTTACCGCCAACGCCGCGTGGCTGCAGCTCGCCGTTACCGCACACGCGCTCACCCGGGCACTGGGCACCCTGGCCTCCACAAGGCACGCCCACGCCCGCGGTGCGACCATCCGCACCGAGCTCATCCACCTCGCCGGCCGTCCCGCCCGCAGCGGACGCGACACCATCACCTGGCACCTCCCCGAGCACTGGCCCTGGCAAGACGCCTGGCTCGGCGCCTTCCAGGCCACTCACCGCCCACCCCCAGCCCTGGCCTCCTGACCCTGACCACCCGCCCGAGAGGCCCCGACCGCAAACATCACGTGGACAAGCCAGATGAGGGGCCGGCGGATACCACACGCCCACGATCGAGCATTCCCCAATAAAGATCAATTTGATGGCCAGGAATGATCACTCGAATTCGAGCGGTGGATCCAGGCTGATCGAGGCAACACAGCGGACAATTTCGTCTGCTTGTCGCCTCCGCAACAGACCCTTCGAACACCTCCGCGGATCGACGTTCGCACCGGTTGGACCCGCTAGGGGGTTACGATGGGATCGGGAGCCGGTGAGGGGAGCTCGTTGTGTCGGCACTGCGACGCATCGTCCACGACGTGCGCTCCATCACACTCGGCGCCGCCACCCGATACGAGCAGCACCAGCTGGTGGTCGGCCGGGACCAGGTGCAGGCACTGTTCGCCGATCCTGCCCTCGCGTCGGTGCGCGTGCACACCGCAGCACCCGGAGACTCGGTTCGGATCATCGCGCCGCTGGATGTGGTGGAGCCGCGGTCCAAGGGCCCGGGTGGGGGAGTTTTTCCCGGCTGGATGGCGCCGGTCAACCGCCAGCGGGGCGGTGACACGCACGTGCTGCGCGGGGCGGCGGTGCTGGCCGCCGGCCACCTACCCCGCAACCAAGAAGGCCTGATCGACATGTCCGGTCCGGCGGCGGAGCGCTCCCCGTTCGGCCGGACGCACAATGTTGTGATCGAGTTTGACCGGGCTGACGATGCCTCCTGGCAGGAGGCTGAGGTCGCCTTGCGCCGCGGGTTGCTGGCCCTGGCGGTGCATCTCGCGGACGCCGCCGTCGACGCCGCGCCTGATATGATCGAGGAGTTGGCGCCACCACACCGTGCGGGCACGCCCAGCGGCGGGCTGCCCCGGGTGGGTGCGATCACCAACCTGCAGACTCAGGGCGCGTTCAAGGACGTCTTCGTCTACGGGCGCAGTATGGCGGGCGCTCTGCCGACCCTGTTCGACCCGGCCGAGATCGAGGACGGTGCCGTGGTCAGCGGCCAGTACGGGCACCCAGCCCTGCGCAACCCCACCTACCTGCACCAGAACCACCCAGTGATTGCCGAATTGCGCGCCCGCGACGGGCAGGACCTGCGCTTTGCCGGGGTGGTGCTGTGCCCTGAGCCGGTGGCGCAAGCCGACAAGGAACTGGTGTCCACGCATGCCGCCTGGTTGTGCCGCACCGCCGGTTTCGACGCCGTCATCGTGACCAAGGAGGGCGCGGGCAACGCGGACAACGACCTGATGTTGAAGGTGGATGCCCTAGAGGCCGACGGTCTGACCGCGGTGGCGCTCTACGCCGAGCTGTCCGGCGCTGATGGCACTGGTCCACCGCTGGTGGCCGGCCCGCGGCGGGGCGCGGTGGTCAGTACCGGTAACTACGACCAGCGGGTGATGTTGCCGGCGCTGCAGCGGGCGTTCGGCGGCACCCGGCTGCGCATCGCGGAGGCGGAGGCCACCGCCGCGGTCGAGGTGCCCACCGCCGCGATCCTGTGTGCCCTGAGTCCGCTCGGTGCCGGGCGGCTGACGTGCCGCTCCGAGCAGCAGCTGGTCGGCCAGCAGTTGGGAGCTACCGCCTGATGCGCATCGTGCACTACGTCAATCAGTTCTACGCCGGGCTCGGTGGCGAGGAGGCCGCCGGTATCGGCCCTCGGGTACTGGAGGGCACCGTCGGCCCGGGGCGCCTGCTGGCTCACCTGCTCGGCGATGCGCACCAGATCGTGGCCACCATCGTGTGCGGTGACGACTACGCCGCCTCCACCGCCACCGCCGCGCCGGAGCTGCTCGGGATGGCCCAGGACGCCGGTGCCGAGCTGCTGGTCGCCGGGCCCGCCTTCGGCAGCGGGCGCTACGGGTTGGCCTGCGCTCGGCTGGTCGCCGCGGCGCATGCCGCGGGACTGCCGGCGCTGGCTGCGATGCACCCGGACAACCCAGGGATCACCGACGCGGGCGCTGTGCCGGTGGTGGCGGCCGGTGCCACGTCCCGGCAGATGCGCCCGACGCTGCAGACCGTCGCCGCCGCGATCGCCAAGCTGGCCACCGGCGCGGCGCTGACGGTGGCGGACGGCCGGGTCGCCCGCGCTGCCCGGATCGGTCGGCTGGTCGAGCAGCGCGCTGCCGCGCGAGCGGTCGAGCTCGTGCTGCGCCGCTTGGCCGGCGAGCGTGAGCTTACGGAGGTCCCCGTCGGAGGGTTCGACGCGGTGGTCCCCTCGGCACCGATCGACAAGGCGGCCAGCGCGACCGTTGCGCTGGTCACCGAGGCTGCTGTGGTACCAGCGGGGAACCCGGACCGGCTTGAGTCGGCCCGCGCCACCCGCTGGCTGCGCTACCCGATCGAGGGCATCGACTCGCTCGCTGCCGGTGAGTGGGAATCCGTGGATGGTGGCTTCGCGACGACCGCCGCCAACGCCGACCCGAACCGGCTCCTGCCCCTCGACGCCGCCCGCACCCTGGAGCGCGAGGGCGCGATTGGCCGGCTGCACACCGAGTTTCTAGTCACGGTGGGCAACGGCACCCAGGTGGCGACCGCCCGGCGTTTCGGTGTCGAGTGGGCCGCGGAGCTGCGGAAGGCGGGTGTGCAGGCGGCGATCCTGACCGCCACTTGAGGAACCGGAACGCGTTGCGGGTCAGCGCTTGCCAAGGAGCTGGAGCGGGCCGGTATTCCCACAGCTCTGATCACCAACCTGGTCTCGATCGCTGAGCAGGTCGGCGCGCCGCGGATCGTGCCGGGTCGCGGCATCCCGTACCCGGCGGGCGACCCGAACCTGCCACCGCCGGCCGAGCAGGCGTGGCGGCGGCAGCTGGTGCGCCGCGCGCTGGAGGCCCTCACGGCTGCGGTCGAGCGCCCGACAATCTTCGACGTCCGAGAGGGGGCCCATGCCTGACACCGCGGTGGTCCGTGCGGCCAGCCTGGTGCTGGCGCACACCCCTGGCCTGGCCCGGCACGGCTCCAAGCCGATGCGCACCCTGGCTGGCAACCCCGAGCTGACGGCCAGCTTCCTGAGCAACCTGCGCAGCTTCGACGATGCCGTCAACTACCCCCCGCATCAGGCGTTTCTGGGTGCCGCTCACCCTCGTGAGCTGCCAGCTCGACCGTGGGTCGGCACGGGTTTGCCCGGTGCGGGGCGCTTCGCGCCGTTCGGTGAGCTGATGCCCGAGGAGGAGTTCTTCGGGTTGATGGCTGCCCTCGACGAGTTCGACCTGCTGGTGCTCACCCCTGAGGTGGCCGAGCGGGCGGCCAAGCGGCTGGCTTCCCACCCGCTGGCCCCTCGCCTGGACCTGGGCCGCATCCCCGCGGCGTCCGGGGATGTCACCGCTGCGCTGAGCAGCGGCGCCCTGCCGGTGCACCTGGCACCCGAGCGCCTTGCCGGTGCGGTGCGCACGGCGCACGCCGAAGACGAGTCGCTGGCCGCGCCCGTGTTGCTGGAGAACCTGGCCTGCAAGGCCACCGGCACCCTGGCGTTGCTCCATCTGCTGCACGACCACGACGTTGACCCCACCGCGATCGACTACACGATCTCCTGCTCTGAGGAAGCCGTCGGAGACCGCTACCAACGCGGCGGGGGCAACATGGGCAAGACCATCGCCTCGGTCGCTGGCCTGAGTTCCTCCTCCGGAGCGGACGTCAAGAACTTCTGTGCGGCGCCAATCCCCGCCCTGGTGATCGCCGCCAGCCTGGTGGTGGCCGGGGTCTTCGAGCAGGTGGTGGTCCTCGCGGGAGGATCGCTGCCCAAGCTGGGCATGAAGTTCGAGGGGCACCTGCGCCATGGCCTACCCGTGCTGGAAGACGTGCTCGGTGGCGTTGCGGTGCTGGTGAGCGCCGATGACGGCGTCTCACCTCGGATCCGGCTCGACGCTGTGGGGCGCCACCGGGTCTCCTCGGGTGGTGCTGGGGCGCAGATCCTGCATGACCTGGCCGTGCGGCCGCTGGAGGCGATCGGCGCGCGCCTGCTCGACGTCGATGACTACGCCACCGAGCTGCATAATCCGGAGATCACCGAACCGCAGGGCTCCGGAGACGTTGCGGCGCGCAACTACCGCACGATCGCCGCGCTGGCCGTCCGTCGCCAGGAAATCGCTCGCGACGGTATTGAACGGTTTGTCGCAGAGCGTGGCATGCCGGGCTACGCCCCCACCCAGGGGCATCTGGCGTCCGCAATCTGCTACCTGCCCCATGCCCTGGCCCGCCTGCAGGCCGGATCGGCCAACAAGGTGTTGCTGCTGGCCAAGGGCAGCCTGTTCCTCGGGCGGATGAGCCAACGGTCCGACGGGATGAGCGTGCTGCTGGAACGCAATGGAGGCTGACTCATGGGCCAAGTGGTCGAGGCCACGAAAGAAACCTTCCCTGAGCTCGTCGGGTCAGGTCTGGCCCTCGTCGACGTGTGGGCCGACAGCTGCCGTCCCTGCGTGGTGCTAGCGCCACACCTGGCGAGCATCGCCAGCACCAACCCGGATCTGACCGTCGTCAAGCTGGATGCCAGTAAGGCGCGGCGGCTCTGCATGTCATTGCAGGTACGCGGCCTTCCCACCATCCTGCTGTTTCGCGACGGTCAGGAGGTGGCTCGGATTTCCGAGCCCAACCTCACCGCAGAGCGCCTTGATGCCTGGTTGTCCACGGTATTAACTCAACAGCATTAATCCACCAGTGTTAATCCAACGGGCCACGAAGGAGGTGTGAGATGTTCGATGGCAAGCAGGTCATTGCGATCGGGGAACGCGACGGGGTGTCGGGGACGGCGATTGCGGTCTGTGCCCAGGCGGCGGGTGCCCCCATCGCCTACGTGGCCACCGAATGCTTTGTTTGAACGGCTGCCGGGGCCATGGACCTGTCCACCCAGGAGACGATCAAGCGCTTGGTCGATCAGCATGGCGCGGAGGCGTTGCTGGTGCTGCTGGGCGCACCGGATGCGGAGAGCGCCGGGATCGCCGCCGAGACCGTGGTGCTGGGTGATCCGAGTTGGGCAGGACCGTTGGCGGGGGTCCAGTTGGGCCTGTCGGTGTACCACATTCTGGAAGACGAGCTGCGCGCCGCCGTGCCCGCCGAGGTGTGGGATGAGCAGGTCGGGCTCATGGCCGACGTGCTGGAGGTGGAGGCCATTGCTGAGGCGGTGCGGGGGTTCCGCGACCAAGCCCACCCCTAAGTCGTGCCCCGTAGCTCACTGAACGAGGGAGCAGGCCTGATCGTGGGTGCTCTCCGTGCGCCGAGTTCGATAGCAGAGTTGCTCGCCCAGCTTCCGAGAACTCTGCTGTCGAACTCGGCAGCAGTAGAGTCGATCATGGACTACGAGATCGTACGGGACATGTCCTCGGCGCGCTGCTTGGTGATTGGGCGCGGACGCTACTGTGCGGGGGCGTCCCCAGCTGGGATGGGGTGGCGCGCCGGATGTTGTGCAGGCCAGTTTCCTGGCCATGATCGCGACGGTGGCCCACAGCACCATGGCGTCATGGGTGGCGCTGCTACCTGTGGTGGCGGGACGCCCGTCCTGGCACAGGTGCCAGGACGGGCGCACGAGGGCGATGAGGACTGATTACTTCTTACTTCACCGTGCACTGCGGTGGCCGGTTCAAGTACTGTCGGGGCTGAGTCCGGTACTGGGTCAGCTGACGAGTAGCACAACAGGTTCGGCTCGAGGGACGGATCGGATCACACGTCGATCTCTTTCGGCTGGCCAGCGCGATGTGTCGCGCTTTATGACCGGTGGCCGACCACGTCCGTCTCAGTGAGTGTCACCGGGATCGCGCAGAGAACGCAGGCATCGACCAGGACATCTGCCCGAGCCAAGGAGAACTGGCATGAGCGCACCGGCCCGAATGTCCCCAGACCCGACCTTCTACCGCAGCCCCACGGAGGCCGCCGCCGCACCGGCGGAGAAGCTTGCCTACGTTGTCGCGTTCGACCGCGCGGGTCAGCGTCCCGACGCCCTCACCGTCGTCGACGTCGACCCCGGCTCGCTGCGCTACGGGCAGGTGGTGGGGTGGGCAGATCTGCCCACCCTGGGCGATGAGCTGCACCATTTCGGCTGGAACGCCTGCAGCAGCGCGCTGGCTCACCAGGGACATGACGCGCACGGCTTAGAGCGTCGTTACCTGCTGCTGCCTGGGCTGCGGAGCTCGAATGTGCACGTCTATGACACCCACCCGGATCCGACCAGCCCTATTCTGGTCAAGACGATCACTGCCCAAGAGCTGGCTGACAAAGCCGGTTACTCTCGGCCGCATACCCTGCATTGCGGTCCCGAGGGAATCTTTCTGTCCTGTGTGGGGGGCGCCGGGGGTTCGGACGGTCCGGGCGGGATCGCGCTGCTCGACCACTCCAGTTTCGAGGTGCTGGGGCCCTGGGAGACCGACCGCGGGCCGCAGTACCTGGCCTATGACGCCTGGTGGCACCTCAAGCAGAACACGCTAGTCACCAGCGAGTGGGGCACCCCGTCCATGATTGAGGATGGGGTCAACCCAGAGCTGTTACTGGGTCATCAGTACGGCCATGCGCTGCACTTCTGGGATCTGGCTGCCGGCAAGCATCTCCAACGGGTGGACCTGGGCGCACATCATCAGATGGTGCTCGAGCTACGCCCGGCGCACGATCCCGAGACAACCTGGGGATTCGTCGGGGTCGTGGTGTCCACCCAGGACCTGTCCGCCTCGGTGTGGCTGTGGCATCGCGAGGGGCATCGCGAGGGGGGAGCCTGGGCCGCGGACAAGGTGATCACCATTCCCGCCGAGCCCGCTGACGCCGAGGCGCTGCCGCCGGCGCTGAAGCCCTTCGGTGCGGTGCCCCCGCTCGTCACCGACATCAACCTGTCGGTTGACGACCAGCAGCTGTACGTATCATGCTGGGGCACCGGCGAGCTCAAGCAGTACGACGTCTCTGACCCCGCGAACCCGCGCGAGACCGGCTCAGTGCACGTGGGCGGCATCGTCGGCCGTGCGGCCCATCCGGCGCAGCCGGACCAGCCCCTGGCCGGCGGCCCGCAGATGGTGGAGGTCAGCCGAGATGGCCGGCGGGTGTATCTCACCAACTCGCTCTATGGTGCCTGGGACGATCAGTTCTACCCCGACGGTGTGGGCGCCTGGATGGCCAAGATCGACGCGACCGCCTCGGGGGGACTCAGCGTCGATGAGACGTTTTTCCCCCACGGCGAGGACTTTCGGGGCTTGCGGGTGCACCAGGTGCGGCTGCAGGGCGGCGATGCTTCCTCGGACTCCTACTGCTACCGCTGAGTCTGGCGAGCAGGTCACCCCCAGTCGGATCAGCGCAGTCGGATCAGCCCGCTCCCGCGGACGGCGCGGCCGATGACGGCGCAGTCGTGGCCGCAGGAGCGCAGCCGCGTGATGGCCTCGGCGGCCTGCGCTGCTAGGCCGAACAGGAGGCCACCGGAGGTCTGGGCGTCGGCCAGCACGGTCAAGGTGACCTCGTCGATGCACCCGGTGTCCAGCCGGTCGCGTACCCAGTCGAGGTTGCGCCGGCTGCCCCCGGGAACGTGGTCGGCGGCGGCGAGGTCGCGGGCGTGCGGCAGCACCGGCACGGCGTCGACGTCGAGGGTGACGTCGACCCGGGAAACCCGCGCCATCTGCGCCAGGTGGCCAAGCAGGCCGAACCCCGTGACATCGGTGGCCCCGGTCGCGCCGGCATCGAGGGCGACCGTGGCGGCCTCGGCGTTGGGGCGGCACATCGACGCGATCATCGCGTCAATAGCGGCTGGGGCGGCGCGGTCGGCCTTCGCGGCGGTGGAGATCACTCCGGTCCCCAGGGCCTTGGTGAGCACGAGGGCGTCGCCGTCGCGCAATCCGCTGTTGCGCAGTAACCGCTGGGGATGTGCCTCACCCACGACGGACAGGCCGAACTTGGGCTCTGGGTCGTCGATGGTGTGCCCGCCCACCGTCACATACCCGCACTCAGCTGCTACCTCAGCGGCGCCGGCCAGCAGCTCGTCGAGCAAGGCCGCGGGAAGTTCGGCGGAGTTCCAACAGAGGAGGTTGAGCGCGAACAGCGGCCGTCCGCCCATGGCGTACACGTCGGATACGGAGTTGACGGCAGCTACCCGCCCCCAGATGCGCGCGTCATCGACGATCGGTGTGATCAGATCGACCGTCGCCACCAGAGCGCGATCGTCACTGATCCGCCACACCGCTGCGTCGTCGCCGGTCTCGGTGCCGACCAGCAAGTTCGGGTGATCAGCGCTGACGTGGCGCAGAACCTGCGCCAGCTCGCTGGGCGCGAGCTTGCCCGCTCAACCGGCGCAGTGGCTGAACTGAGTCAACCGCCGCAGCATCTCGTCCATCGACCCTCCTTCGCTACGGTCGAGAGCGGGTCCCCAGATTATCGGGCACTCGGCCGCCGGGAAGGAGCTGACGGTGGGTACCAGCGACGAGGTCACCGGAGACGAGTCTCCCTGGGAGTGCACCACAACCAGCAACAACGTGGACCTAACGTGGCACAACCCGAACACCCCCATGCTGGCCGAAGGACCTGAGATTAGGATCAAGCCCGTGGCTGTCCGTCGTGTTTGTGCAGGTGAAGTGGGATGAACCGAACACTTGGGTCACTGAGTTGATGCTGCGGTAGTCCCACAGGTCCGAGTCGCACACGCAGGTAGCCGATAGCCGGATGATCGTGTCGGCGGGTTGGATGAAGGTTGGGTCGTCGGATGCGGTCCTCCGGGCGGCGCAGGCGCCACTGCGTCTCCGGTGGGAGTGCACGTACAACGTATCGTCGACGCGGACCACGCAGTTCGTGGTGTAGGGGCGCAGTGACCTGTCTGGCCGCAACGCGACGATGTCCAATCTGTCGACCGCGCCGATCTTGTCGAGCTCATGACGAAGATCCTGCTGCGGGTTGACGGGCATGACGTCCGCGACGCTGATGTCGCAGCGTTGCCCGATCTTCATCTATCCGCCGGATGTGCGCCATTCCGACCTGGATGTTCTCATCTCCCGACCCGGCGATCCAGTCTTGTGCCAGCAACTCGTCGACGCGACGGACTGGTTCTTGATCTAACTCGACCGACTCGACCACACTGTGAGGACCAGCGAATGACCACCGAAGACCTGCTTGCCAGGTTGAGCATCGGCACTGCTCCGGAAAACCTCGTCTACCAAGCCCGCCGTGTCCGCCGTCTCGGTGTGCCCCCGCAGGCACGGGATATCCAGATCGTTCACGAACTGGATGGCATCCTCGACCACGTATACCCGTCAACGCTGCTGCGGACTGGCAGCGCCCTGTGGGAGGCGTGGTCTGGCCACCTGGCGTTCACGGCCCCGGACTTGCTGCTCGGGTTAGACGCGGGCGGCATCCTGCCTACCGTCGCCGTCGCCCTGGCCAGCGGCCTGCCGTACCGTCTGGCTTGGAAACTCGACCTCGACCTGCCCTACAAGCGGCGGTTCACCGAATCCCACGCCCGGCGCACCGAGGTCTTCACCTACGGCGAGCTGGCCGGGACCCGCGTGCTCATCGTGGATGACGAGATTACTACCGGGAACACGCTGGGCAACCTGGTCGCCGTGCTCCGTGGTTCGGCCGTCGAGGTGACCGGTATCGCGTGCTTGGTCGAGGACACCACCGGCAACGCGCGACCGCTGTTGGAATCGTTGGGAGTACCGCTATGCACCCTCACACAACTATGAGCTCGTGGACGATCGACACGGTGATGCGGCAACGTGGCGGACGTGTCATCGTCCTCCGCCAGCACGCGCCGCTGGCTCGTGCATTGCCCTACCGGCGCGCGGCCGGTGAACTCCCCTCCTCCACCAGCGGCGCGGATGTGATCGGTCGCCTCGGTTGGTCGGTTGTCCTGGGGGAGCGTGGGCTCGGTGATGTTCTGCTCGCACTCGGACTCGTTCAGGCACTCGCCGAGGGGACAGGACGCGACAGCGAATTGCACTACCAGGGACCCCGTCCACGCCTGATGCAGCGCTGCCGACTGGGCAGGCCCCTGTCGAGCAGCCCGGTACGCCCCGCCTCGCGAGCGGTGGCCCGTCTGGCGTGGCTGGTCAGCAGCATCCCAGTCAGCTCCACCGTCGCGGATGTCTCGAACCACCATGTCGCGTAGTCCTTGGCGGCTACCCGCGCCCAAGGCTCAGGATCGTGCTCGTGAATCGTCCCCAGGGACTGGAAACTGCTCCGCTGCTCGGCTAGCCGCCGCAACTGGGTCGTCTTGCCGACGTTGTCGGGGCCGTTGAGACTGACGAAGTCCGGCCGTGCCCTGCGTCCGGCGCTCACGCCTCGCGGAGCTGCGTGTCGAGGACGGAGACGATCGCGTCTGTGTTGGCGACGATGAACTCGGCCAGCTCCGGCGGCATCAGGTCGAGCCTGCGAATAGCCTCGGCAGTAAAGTCCACCCGGACCACTGCGTAGCCACCGCGTTCCGGCTTGCCGAACTCCGCGCCCGTACGGGCTGCCAGGTCCATGGCTTCCAGGCGTGCGGCGAAGATGTGCTGTACGCCGATGCCATCCTCCAGATCGTCGGTGATCAGGTGGACGAGTTCGGTCCTGCCCAGTTTGCCGCCGAGTTCCTCGAACACCTCGCGCCGCAGAGCCGCCTCAATGCTCGGATCATCGTCCTCGACTCCGCCGCCGACCAACACCCAGTACGGCTCCCGCCCCGGTTTGGTGCGCTTGATGAGCACCAGCTCGTCGCCGTCGAGCAGGATCGCGCGGGCGCTGCGCTTGACGATATCAGCCATGCCAGTGGCTCCTTCGGTCACAGTGTCAAGGTATACGGACTAGCTCGTTGTCTATCCTCCTTGTCCGTCAGCACTCCTGATCGAGGCCGGTTCCTCGGCCATCCAGACCCAGCATGGGTACACCGGATAGCGTACGGGATGCGAATGCTGTATGAGCCCCGTATCCCTGCCAAACACGCCTCGTCACGCTGTGCGTTCTGATATCCTACAGGACGGACCGCTCCCCGAGGCAAGACGCATGAGCATCCGCGACTTCGCCACGAACGTGAGGATCTCCGCACCGAAACAGCCCTCGGCACCTGGAAACCCTCATCAACCGCACCGAGGCGGCACCGGCGGCAGGTCCCCCGCCTCGAATTGCTACGCTTAATCCCAACTGGTCGAAGTATATCTCCCAGACCTGCTGTCGCCGCCCGCTAGCGCCACCACCGCGTCCGACCGTAGTCCTTCCGCTCTTTCCGTCGCTCCTTCCTTACCCTTAACTGATCTGCTGCCTCAGTTGCACGGGCCCTCTCGGTGCGCGCGCGTATCGCTGCTTCCCTCGCATCAGCTACCGCCTCTGAACAAGAGGGGTATGAAGGGTGGTTCTCCGGGCGGTACTGACGGCTAGCCACCTCTATTACGGTCCACTCGCCCCACCTGTCAAGATCATTTGGAGGTCTCGCACACCATCGGTTCCGTTGTCTCGTCGATGGCGAAGATATTCACCCTCAACGCTATATTAAGATGAGCACCAGTCGGCGTGGTTATAGTGTGCCAATTGCTAACATGAACCGTATTGGCGGCCTTCTGGAAACGAGGTGCAAGATCATTATCGATGAGGTGAATATGTACGATCTATCACTGGAGTTCACCTGCCGTGCGCTGCAATGGTGGTCAGGCAATACTGTTCAGGTTAATCTTTATATTCTTCGCGGATTTTGGCACCGTGCAACACGAAAGGATCGGGGTGAGGGGTTCAGTCTTCACGCCAGCTTCGGCTTTCACAAGCGCACCGGGGTCGACTGGCTGGCTTGGCTCGCAGATCAATCGCGACACAGTGCACTGTTCCATCAAGATCTTGAAAAATTTGATCAAGTGAGGGCGGGGATCCAACAGGATGATCTGACTCCGGCCGCATATCAATTGATCACAAGTAAGCCGTTCATCGAATACCTGACTACTCGGGCCACGCACCAGCCGCCAGGAAGACACATCATTACGCATGGCGTACTGGGTCAGCCTTCAACTGTAGTATGTATTACTGAGTTCATGCCGAAAATCGAAATCGACGATAAGACTGTCACGCTGACTGCGGCCGGTAGGCATATTACGATGGATAATGCCGCGGGACCCGTTCTCAAATTCTTACTGAGCGGAAATCCAGTCAACCTGGATGATGTCGAAGAAAAGACCGGAATGGACTCTCGTCCTATAGCCTCAGTGCTGCTTCGCGAAGGAATCTGCGCAGAGGTCACGCCAGAATTGTTGGCGGGCTACCAGGGTGTGGAGAGTTGATCGATGATGCGTTGGGCATGTGTCCGCGATGGCTCGATGAGATCATCTGCGTACCCGTCAGGAGCAGTCAAGATCTCCGCACATCGCATGAGCTGGCATAGCAGGCCGGAACGGCTGTCTAGGTCTGTCTGCCGTTCGCAGTATACGCGGTCGGCCAGCGGAGGAACTAGAAGCGAGTCGTGCCATAGCGATGCGGCGTCCCAACCGCGCGGGGCGGCACCCCAATCCTCCCAATCGAGAATGCAGAATTTTGGAGCTGTGAGGTTCTGCCAGTAGAAATCTCCATGACCTGTAACCCATTCATCGATGGTCGTATCAACCTCGGGAAACGTGGTCGTGATTACTTCGGTAATCCGGACTTGATGGACGGCCACATGTGCCGTGGCGTGCTTACTCAACGCGTCCAGGGATGAATTCAAGTCCCGCCACCACTCGGCGGACAATGCGGGGGTTTCGCGGAGAAAACCCCACGGGATCACCTGCCTTGACTCGATTAATTCGGTTTCGTCGGCACGCCACATGCGATTATGAGCGTGATCGACCCATGACACGCTCTGATACCACTTTGGTTTGGCGACACCATGCAGGACCACAGAACGCTCAAGCCCATTATTCCCTCGCTCAACAAAGCGGGACATCGGTTGTTGCTCAATACGGACCCACGTATTACGGTCGCTACGAAAACCGATAGATCTCCGTTTCCGCATCTCAGTTTGCCGATCGAGTTGCGCGTTGAGCGTCCGCTCCACTCGATCAATCTCTCTTGCAGCATCATGCTTCCGTAGATCTAAATGCATAGCCAAACCGTACTCTGCGGACCAACTTGCGACCACATCCTGTCGGCGCACCGTAACCTACTCACCGCGAGGAACGACCGGCAGTGAATCCCGCGCTCCTGACTTTGACGTTTGACGCCAACGGGGGTGCGGCCCCTTCACCAACCCGCTTCAGACTTCCTCGTCGGAGTCCGTGTCCGGTGCCCGGCTAGCCATGAACCCCTCGAGCGAGGCCCGGTACTTCTCCCTGTCGAGTGCTCAGCCGTCGCGCTGTTCGAGGTGATACGCGGTCCTCTTTGTCTTCGCCAGGTTCTCGTGGAACGGTGCGGTCACGCCAGCGCCGCCTTCAGCGCGGGAACGAGCGACGCCGGGACGCGCACGATCCCCTCGTTGTCGGAGATGCTTGCGGCGTCGTGCTCTCGTAGCGCCGGAACGCGAGCGCGAGGGCTGGCGAGGACTCCTCGCCGAGCTCGCGCCCCCACGATCCGCTGGCGATCACTAGTCGACAGTGTGGCGCCGGATGCGGTCATCCCCAGACGTGTTCGGCGGTCGTCACGATTGTCCGGAGTTTGGCTTGCTGGTCGGTGGGGGAGAGGGCGTTGCCGAGGATGGAGGTGGCGAAGCCGCATTGGGGAGACAGCGCGAGGCGCTCGAGCGGCACGTGGTGCGCCGCCTGGTGGATGCGCGTCGTAAGTTCCTCGACGGTTTCCTGCCGTCCGGTTTTCGTCGTGACGAGCCCGAGGACGACGGTTTTGTCCTGCGGCACCGCGGCCAGCGGCTCGAAGGCGCCGGAGCGCTCATCGTCGTACTCCAGCAGGAGCCGCTGGGCGTGCACGCGCGGGAACAGGCGCGATGCCAGCCAGTCGTAGCCGCCCTTGACCAGCCAGCGGCTCTGCTGGTTTCCGCGACACAGATGGAAACCGAACGTAATACCGGGATGCTCTCCCATGACGGTGTTGTCGAGCGCGAGGCCGAGTTCGAGCCAGCGCTGGGCCGGCCAGCCTCTGCTTTCGTAGAAGTCGCGATAGGCGTGATCGAGCAGGAGCGGATAGTGCGGAGCGTCAAGCTGGACATATTCGCAGCCCAGGCGCACGAGCTCGTCGACTTCCTCGCGCAGGATCTCGGCAACCTCGGCCAGGAAGCTCTCCAGACTCGGGTAGGCGCCGCGGGAGCGCTGCGGGTCGTAGAAGTTGGCGAACAGGCTCGGGCTGGGCAGGGTGACCTTGACGATGCGCTCGGTCCGTCCGCGTACGTAGGTGAACTCCTCGGCGCAGAGGAAGCGGCGACGCCGCAGCCGGCCCAGGACAGCGATCGGCGGACGCTCGATGCGTTTGTCCCCGACCTCACCCCCGTGCCAATCGCCCCACACAAACGCGTCGAGATCCCAGTGGCTGAAGCCCTCGACCGCGTCGGTGAGCTGGCTTTGGAACGAGAGGCGACGCATCTCGCCGTCGGTGACCACGGCGAGGCCGACGCTCTCCTGCAGGCGGATCGCCGCGTCGACCGCCGCGTCCTCGATCTGCTTGAACTCGGGCGGACCGATCTCACCACGCTCCAGGCGCTCCCGCGCCACGAGCAGCTCGCGCGGCCGCAGCAGGCTACCGACGACGTCAGTACGTGCCGCGATCACGGCACAAACCTACCGCGCTCTCGCCAGCAACGCTTGATCGCTCACGGTGAGACACCGTCGCGGGCGCTGTCGCATTAAGCCTGGATCCACCGACCGACTTTGAGCGATTATTTTCGCGTTGTGTGCGGTATTATGGATCATTGAGGTTCTCCCCGTAACCTGGCCGCGCGATTACCGATGATTGAAAACAATACAACAAAGTCTACGACCTGTCCACATAGTGTCAAAGATCGCCGCCAAGATAAGGCCACGATCGAAACACCACCCCGACCCCGGACCTGCTTCGAAGCCGGGTGCCGCCGGTTGCGGCAAGCTCATTGTGGATGTCGGTCTCCATTACTCGGCCGGCCTGGAGTACCACGATCCGGTCGGCGCTGCGAATGGTGAAAAGCCGGCGCGCGATGAACCGCGCGATGAACCGCGTGGTGCGGCTGCGAGTGGCTGTGGTCATCGTGATTCGCAAGGTTTGTTCGTTGATGGCGTCGAGGTTACTGACCGCGTCGTCCATGGTCAGGACCGGGGCGTCGCGCAGCAGCACGCGGGCGATGGCGATGCGTTGCCGCTGGCCACCGGAGAGCTCCACGCCGCGCTCGCCGCAGACGCTGTTGTAGCCCGTCCGCCAGGTGGTTTCGCTGGCGCCGAAGTGGCCGACCAGGGCGACTCGTTCGCCTTGCGACACCGCGAAGCTAATCCGGCTAGCGCTTCTTCCCGATCGACGGCGCAGAGGTGTTTGGTCACCGTCATGGGCGTGATGGGATGGTGCAACACGGCGATCGCCGCGCGCTACCAATACCTCACCGCCACCATCCGGCGCGACGTTGCCCAACGCGTCGGCGGGCTGCTGTGGGAGTCAGCCGGGGAAGCCTCACCCGAACTCCGGGACGGTGACGCAGCCGCAGGCATCCCCGGGTCAGCCGCCTAGCTAGCGCCCATGGTCTGCATGGCTTCGCCCGCACATGCCTCCACCATGGCGTTGCCCCGTAGCTCGGCGGGAACACACCCTCGCGTGGGCCAGCCCACCACCCTCACGCCGTCCCGCCTGAACCGCAGCAGAACGACGGCTCGTGCCGCACATTGAATCCAGATTCTGGCACAATTCCAGTGCTGTTATACCCTGTCTGGCAGCGGCATCGAGGTCGCGCTGCGGTCCGGGATGGGCGAGGGCTTCGGCGAGACGGACCGAGAAAACCACCCGTTCCCGGATGAAGGATTCATCGAAGAGGGGGATACCGACAGCCATGCCTCTAGTGCGGCTGCGCCTCGGACCGCCGAGATGGTGGTCGAGGTATCACGGTGCGGCTGCATGTCGTGAACTCGACATCACCGACATTTCCGGCACCGAAAACGTCGGTCCTGTCGAGTTCACGACACCGGGCTGCGCAGGACGTGATCGACGCAGGAGATGATCGGCAGGGAACGGTCTGGAACGGGAGCGAGGGCATCCTCCCTGGACAGGCGCCCAGAACTCGGCTCAAGTGTCGAACTTCTCGAGACCAAGGATCCCTGAGAGCCTGTTGGCAAATGTTCACGCCGCTTGCCGATCTTGTCGCTCGGGTGCTGAGACTTTGGTGCGGGGCTGGCCCCATCGGGGATGGGGCGGTGCACCGGATTGTGTGCGGGCCAGTTGCCGGGTCATGATCGCGATGGTGGCCCAAAGCACCATGGCTTCGTGGTGTTCGGGGCGTCGTTCGTCGTCGCGGACCAGGCGGCGGTAGCACAGCAACCAGCCGAAGGTGCGCTCCACGACCCAGCGGCGGGGCAGCACGACGAATCCCGTGGTGTCGTCACTGCGCTTGACGATGGTCAGCGTCAGGGCCAACACGGTGTGGACCCAGCTCACCAGACGCCCGGCATAGCCGCTATCGGCCCAGACCAGACTGATCGTGGAGAATCGCTCACGCAGCACGGCTAGCAGCCGAAAGGCCCCGTCACGGTCGTGCACCGAGGCCGCGGTGACGACCACAGCCAGCACGAGCCCGAGGGTATCGACGGCGAGGTGCCGCTTGCGGCCGTTGATCTTCTTTCCGCCATCGAAACCCTGGCTGGCGGCCCCGACGGTGTCTGCCGCCGTCACCGATTGGGAGTCGATCGACCCGGCGGTGGGCAGCTCGGCGCGGCCGTGGGCCACCCACAACCGTCCACGCAGCCGGTCGGCCAGCGCCTGGGGCAGGCCGCGGGCGTTCCAGCGCTCGACGAAGGCATACGCCGCCTCCCAGGGCGGGAAATCCACCGGCAACGCCCGCCACTCGATGCCATACCGGATCGCCTCCAGCACGGCACGCAGATCATGCTCCATCGGCCGCCCACCCGGACCCCGGCGCAGCTCGGCCATCACCGCCGGGCTTCCGGGAGCACCAGCTCCCACTCGGCATCGGTCACATCCGAGGGGTACCGCGCCGCGCGGTGGCGACACAGACATCCCGACACGCGGCAACTGGCCTTCTCGACCTCGACACGGTAGACAGCCATCCACAGGCTTCTGATAGATCGAGTAGCTGGTTACTCCTCGTCTACCAGGAGCCCCCTCCCATCCCCGGCGCGACACGCCGCCGTGATCAAATCGCCACCCTGCGTAACCCCAAGCAAACCCCAACAAACATCATGTGCCAACAGGCTCTTACGCAGGTCGCGAAGCCGCTCAAGGTGCGCGAGTAAGCGGTAAGCACCCCCACTGAGAACCTCCGGGGTCTGCGACCTGGGCGTCCTTGCTTCTCCGGTGTGCGAGTCCCGTCTCTTTGCCGTTACGGAAGGAGAGCCGCGATCCACATCCGGCTCGCCAGCGGAAGGCAAGGAGAGCACCCATTCCCTGCCATCCTCACCATATAGCGCACCGGGGGCCTTGCGGCAAGACCCGGGTCGTGCTGCAGAATTCGCCGGTCGAAGCCAGTACTTGGGGAAAGGGGAGTCGCGACGTGCGTGTGTTGTTGTCGACGTATGGGGGACGCGGGGACGTCGAACCGCGGGTGGGACTCGCGGTGCGGTTGCGGGTACTCGGCGCGGAGGTGCGGGGGTGCGCGCCGCCGGACTGCGCGGAGCAGCTGGCCGAAATGCAACCTTGTTGAATGGGGGGTTTTCATGATTGACGTGATCATTGCCGGCGGCGGACCGACCGGCTTGATGCTGGCCAGCGAGTTGCGGCTGCACGGCGTGCACGCGCTCGTGCTGGAGAAGGAGGCGGAGCCGACCGGGCAGGCCCGTGCGCTCGGCCTGCACGCGCGCAGCGTGGAGGTGATGGACCAGCGCGGTCTGCTGGAGCGGTTCCTCGCGCTCGGCGAGCAGGTCGCGGCCGGCGGTTTCTTCGCCGGCATCGACAAGCCGTGGCCTGACCGACTGGACACCGCACATTCCTACGTCCTCGCCATCCCGCAGAGCATCACCGAGCGCCTGCTGACCGAGCACGCCACCGAGCTCGGCGCCGAGATCCGGCGCGGCTGCGAACTGGTCGGGCTGAGCCAGACGGACCCGCCGAGCTTCGAGGAGCTCAGGCAGCGGGTGCGGGCGATCGCCGGCACCGACTTCGGCGCGCACTCACCGCGCTGGCTCTCCCGCTTCGGTGATGCCACCCGGCTGGCGGAGCGTTACCGGACCGGGCGGGTGCTGCTGGCCGGCGACGCGGCGCACATCCACCCGCCGACCGGCGGGCAGGGCCTGGGCCTCGGCATCCAGGACGCGTTCAACCTCGGCTGGAAACTGGCCGCCGAGGTGGGCGGCTGGGCCCCGGAGGGGCTGCTGGACAGTTACCACACCGAACGGCACCCGGTGGCCGCCGACGTGCTGAACAACACCCGCGCGCAGACCGAGCTGCTGTCCGCCGAGCCGGGCCCCCGGTCGGTGCGCCGGCTGGTGTCGGAACTGATGGACTTCGAGGACGTGAACCGGTACCTGATCGAGAAGATCACTGCGATCGGGGTCCGCTACGACTTCGGCGAGGGGCATGACCTGCTCGGCCGGCGGATGCGGGACGTGAGGCTGAAGCGGGGGCGCCTCTACGAGCGGATGCACGGCGGCCGCGGACTGCTGCTCGACCAGACCGGCCGGCTTTCGGTGGCGGGTTGGGCAGATCGGGTCGACCACGTCGTCGACGTCAGCGAGGAACTGGACGTGCCCGCCGTGCTGCTGCGGCCGGACGGCCACGTGGCGTGGGCCGGTGACGATCAGCAGGAGCTGCTCAGCCAGCTGCCCACGTGGTTCGGCGCTGCCGTCAGCTGAGCGCGCAGTGGTGACTCGACAGGGTCGGACCTCTCTCCGGCCGAGTTCGGCGCGGTCCGCTGCCCTACCCCACCGGCCGCGTCACCGGCCGGACCCGGCCCCGCACATCGCCGGACCGGCGCCCCGGTCGCCCACATGCGCAGGATGACCGATGGCCGGCAGTGCGCACCATCGTCGCCCGACGGGCGCGATCACCGAGGTCGAGATGTACGCCATCAGCCGCACACCTCGACCACCACGACCCGACGCCCTGTCCTGCCGATGAGCGAGCCTCATTCGAGAGCGTTCGTCCGTGTGTCGGGAGTTGACCGAATTTCAGGTAGTGGGTGTTTGGATAACCATCCCGATGTGCGCCCGGTTGCTAACTTCCTGTGCGCCGCTCAGATCATCTTCGGTGAATGCATCAGGAGTCTGTGGCCCGGTGGCCGGACCGAACAGTATGGTTAATGCAATCTATTCCGGCTGGCTCGTTGATGTCGCTTTGCTGCGTTGCTGATAGTTTGGTCGTCCTCGACGCCTGGGCGGCATGACACGAAAGAGTTCTGCCAACGCGCGGATGATGGCTGGTCGTTGGCATGGCTCCGCACCGCGTAATGCGATCACCAAGCCAATCAAGCGGCTGAGGGGCACCACCGCCATGGCGATGATTAACGTGACTGGATCGATGCTGGAAAGGACGCCCACGGGAACCCCCTTCAGCCTCGTCCGGCTGAAGGAGAGGGCTCCGTCTAAGCTAAAGCCCTCGATCTCCAACCGAACCGGGACATGACTGGCGGGTGTCAAACCGAATAGATCCGAGACAGTCCGCAGAAGAACTGCGCCACCACACCACCCGGGCCCTCACCACCGAGTTTCCTCGCGGTGACACCGCCGGAGTCACGCAGCCCGGCCTCGGCAAGCATGTCAGCGAGTGGGACCTGAACGACGGTCTGTTCGAAGGTATCGTCGAAATACAAGGTGTACGGGCGAGTGCTGTCATAGACCGCCACCGAACCCGGATCCAGCACAGCGACACGGCCGTCCTGCTCAATCCGGCCATACCCCTTAATCTGGATACTCGCCAGGAGGTACTCCTCACCGGCCCGCGCGATAAGCCGCGGGGTGCGGCAGACCCGCTGCCCACCCGCACAGACCGTGGAAATCTCGAACACGGCCAAGTCGGCGTGCACGATCTGGCCAGCGAACAAACATCTCTTGGTGGGCACGGCCGACAGCTGAACGAATATGTCACAGATCAACTCGCGCCAGTACTCGAACGCATACGAGGGCTCCACCGCCGAAGTCGACCACACATCAGTGGCGCCAACCGGTGCCGGACCGATCATCCGGTAATAATGCGTCGCTCATCACCCGATGTCCACGCCCCTCAGCCCGGCGCTTGGTGCCAGGCTGAGGGGCAGCGTCGGTCGTAGCCCCTCATCTTCGATGAGTGGTGCCCGATGTGTGGAGATGTTGCGCGCCGTAGCTGTTGCAGACCAGCTCCCCGGCCTGCAACAGCTGTCGACCCGGTGATGATCATAATTGAGTCACCGCGAACCACCCCTCACGCGACGGATACCGACGAGACGGATCGTGATCTCCGGTCCCTCAACCAGCAGGGTCTGGTTCTTATGCTGACACGTTAGGTCCACCACTGTTCGTGACCTGCGGCTTTGTCATGTCAACTGTGTCATTGCGCGAACCGCAGGCCATGATCAGCGTTCAGCTACGGTGGCCGGTTCAGCATGGTCCGCGATCTAGGGCAGCGATGGTGCCAGCGTCAATCAGCATCGGTCTGTACACCTGGCCGACTGCACCGCCTTGGTTGCAGGTAGAGGGTCCTGACACCTGCGACGGAGGCGCGCTCTCCTGCCGATGAGTGCAGGACGGGCTTTCCGTAGTGCTCCTACTGAAGAAGGCCTCATGGGGCTGCTGCATCCGGGCACAGTGGGACGTATCGTGCGGTGGTGCTCGTCCAGCCGATGGCTTCGCTCACCGACTTTGCGCTGGGGTTGGTGAGTCTTTACCTGGTCTGGCGGTTGCCGCGCG
>JAFAPC010000104.1 GCA_019247305.1 Pseudonocardiales bacterium | reverse complement strand
CGCGCGGCAACCGCCAGACCAGGTAAAGACTCACCAACCCCAGCGCAAAGTCGGTGAGCGAAGCCATCGGCTGGACGAGCACCACCGCACGATACGTCCCACTGTGCCCGGATGCAGCAGCCCCATGAGGCCTTCTTCAGTAGGAGCGCTACGGAAAGCCCGTCCTGCGCTCATCGGCAGATGAGGATGCCCGAGCGACGCGGTGAACGGGCACGCGGTGGGACTCAGGTAAGAGGTATCCGGCTACTTGTCGTGCGGAGCCCACCGTCAGAGAGCCGCGCTCGAAGCCGATCTCCTCGCGCCCCGCACCGACAACCACGCCCGAACGGAGACAAGCGACCTGAGATGCTCGGCGCACAGCCGCATCCCACACCAGCGACTCCCACAGGAACAAAGCACCCGCCACCGGTTGCCACCCCTTGATCCCACCGCAGGGTAATTTGCCTTGCGTGAGGTTTGGTGTTCTGTATGCCATCTGTGTAGGACAGAAGTGAAGTGCATTTAGCCGAGGCAACTTCTCTCCTCGACTTCAGTCTGGCATCTGGCTTGGCTCTCGCAGTCCTAGCGTCTGTAGCTCCAATGCGGCCAACTTGCGCAGCGCAGCCCGGTCGTCGCGGCGCCATGCGGCGGCCGGGTCTGGACAGATGGTCAGCAGTCGCTGCATTGGTCGTTGAGTGAGTGCTCGCAGGGCGAGCAGGTCGAGATCGACGGCGCGGACGGCCAGTGCTGAGCGGGCTGCGGTGATCCATCGTATTCGGAGGGTTAGCCACACCAGTACGGGAGGCAGCGCTCCGATGACCACGATCGCTAGGGCGGTGCCTAAGGCGAGGGTGGATACGGTGTCCGACAACGCCTGTCCTGACGAGGTCAGAGAGTTCCCGGCGCGTGCGCCGGTGTCGAACGCACGGGCTAAACCACCGCCGAGGACCGGCGATTTGGCTGCGCTGTGGACTGCATCCACGAAGGCATCATGGATCGCCTTGCCCGCCCCGCTGAGTCCCTGCCCCGGAGTTTGCAGCCGAGCGATCAGCGTGAACGCCACACGGGCCGTCTCGACGACCAGCACCACCCACATGAGCATCAGCACGTCGGCAAGGACCTGCCGTGCTGCCCGGCCGCGTTGTTCGGCGTAGATGCGCATCCCCCTAGTGTGCTATCCGACGATGCCGGCGCCGGTGATCGCGGGCAGGGTGACGGGTCGTCTTCGGCCCGGACGCTCAGCGGTTCAGCGGTCAAGACCAGCGACACCGGCTAGCGCATCGCTCATGCAGGACACCGTCGGATCCGAGGTGAGCTGGACGACCACTCCGCGCGCTGCAGCGCGATATCGGCCCGGCAGTCGCCGCTCCGCACCACCATCACCGCTAGATTCGTGATCACTGTGGCTGGGATCGTGTACTGCCAGCGGGTGAGGCCACCGTAGCACCGCCGCCGGTAGTTCCCGATCAACGTTGCTGACCCCGACGGTCCCGGTGAGCAGGACCCAGCCCGCCTGCGCCACCACGGGCGAGCCGGCGCGCTGACACGAACCCACGGATGCACCTCGCTAGATCAGCAGGCAGGCATGCCTGCGCCCTTTGAGCTAGCGAGTCGGGAGACTCGAGGACCTCCGGCTGCCTCTGCGCCGAGGGACGAGGATCATCAGCGTCTCCCCGAGCCGCGTGAGGATCCTCTCCCGATACACGGCGGTCGGCATCCACGACGTCAGCGGTCTTCCGCTGGGAATCGTCATGGCAGACTCTGGTGATCGCTGTCGTGTGGTCGCCGGAGAACGTGATCTGATTCCGCAGCGACCACAGCTACGCCGGCCACACCACCTCCAAGGGGCCAGTCTCACTGATGTCTTGACGACGCAACACCAGCACCGCAATATCATCATCAGGTGGATCATCACCAACGAGCCGACCCATGATTGTCGTACAGACCGACTCCACCGGGCCAGCCACCACCGCCTCACACAAGCGTTTGAGACCAACATCCAGCGAGATCCCGCGCCGCTCAATCAATCCATCAGTGTAAAAGCACACCAACGCACCGGCCGGCAGGTCGATCATCGTCGACCGGCGTCGCCGCCCACCAGAGACACCCAGCGGAGGATCACCCGGCACATCAACGATGCCCGCACGTTGATCAGCAACGGCCAGCAGCGGCGGAAGATGCCCCGCCGAGGACAGGTGCACCCGCCCCAACGATGGCTCCACCATCGCCACCTGAACCGTAGCTACCATCCTCGGTCGCTCAAAGTGCCGCACCTGCTGATTGAGCCTGCTCAAGGCCTCTGCCGGATCATTGCTAAACAGTGCGTGGGCGCGCAGTGTGCTGCGCAGCCGCCCCATTTCCTCCGCAGCAGCAAACCCGCGCCCCACCACATCTCCCACCACGACACACAACCCACCGGAGGGAAGGACAAACACGTCATACCAGTCACCGCCGACCCCACCCCGCTCGGCGGAAACATAACGGGCGGCCATCTCCAGGCCGGGCACCACCGGCAGCCGCGCTGGCAGCAGGCTACGCTGCAGCATCCCTGCTGCGGTCCGTTCGATCGCAGCCTGCCGAACCTGGATCGCCGACGCAACCCGATCGGCCACAATCTGCAGCAACCGGACGTCATCATCGGTGAACCGGCGGGCACCCAGTGTGCCCACGTGCAGCACACCAGTCACATTTCCACTGCTCAACAGCGGCACCCCGAGCAGCGAGCGGATCCCACGCTGCCACAGGATCGGATTGAGCACGGTGGTGTGATCAACCTGCGGAAGGATCACCGGTTTCTTCTCCGCCGCGACACGACCAGCAAAACCCCGACCCAACGGAATCCGAACCCCTTGACGAACCTCCGCCTCGATACCCTTCGCAGCAGTCGCCACCAGCTGCTCGGACGAGGCATTCAGCAGCAGCACCGCCACCGTGTCCACCTCAAGAAGCCCCTGCACCCGCTCCAACAGCTCAACCAACAGATCCTCAATGCTCAGATGCGCCAACGCCGCATCAGTCACCGACTCGATCCGACGCAATCGCTCATCAGCGCCCGGCATCACACCCACCTCGTCCAGCGTAGACATGATCAGCACAGCGTAAAGCACCCACACAGCCCAGCCGCGAGACCGCCCAGCGCGCGAGAACTGAACCGCCGACCGCCGACCGGAGCTGTTGCGTTGCCCGATCGACCAGCTCTTGGACCAGCTGCTCATCCACACCCGCCGGCTCAGCCGCAACGTCCATCGCCACAACAGTCACCAGTGTCCCTTCCAGCTCGGGAGTTACATTGTTGATCTTACAGTTCTCTCGTACGAGTCGGAGACCGTTCGGATCCGGGGGAGGTCAACCGCCCGAGTGCCCGGTGCTCTTTCGGCGGTGCCAGGAACGGATCTCGGCGTCGGTCGTGGCATCGCGCTGATCGGCGTATCGCTGGACGGTCTGGACGTTCGCGTGGCCCAGGCGGCGTCGGATGGTCTCCAGCGAGACTCCGGCGTTGAGATGGGATACATACGAGTGCCGCAGCGAATGCACGGAAAGATCATCGGGGAGGTTGGCCAGCTGGCGGACCTGGGCGAACCGGTCGTCGATCTGGCGCAGTGAGATCCGTCCGCCGCGTTCGGTCAGCCACACCGCAGGATGCCGGTCACAGCCGTAGTGGGGCCGGACCTCCTCCAAGTACTGCGCGACCGTCTCGGCCGCCCACGGCATCACCCTGGCCACCGCCCGCCGCCGCGGCGGGCTACCCCGCATCGCCTTGCCATAGCGCACATGGCACACCCCGAACCGGCCCAGCTCCGGCGCCGCAGGGTTGGGGGCGAAGTCGGCCACATCCAACATCGCTACCTCCCGACGGCGCAGCCCCCACCCATAGACCACCTTGAACAAGCTGGCGTCGCGGAAGGCGGCCAACCACCCCTTACGCCGCGAGGCCGCCGCCCGCTCCACCCAGTCGTCGGCAGCATCGAAGAACGCCTGCAACTCCGCCCGGGTCAGCGGACGCCGCTCGGGACGGCCCTCATAGTCGGCCACGTGCGAAGCGAGATTGTCCTCATGGCACACCTGCACCGGCCGGGCACCGACCCGCTGCTCGCATTCGGTGATCCAGCCATAGCGCGGATCACAGACATAGGACAAAAACATCGCCAGCGCGCCCTGATAAGACCGCACCGTCGAGTGCGCCCACCCACCCGCCGTGATCCACGCCTCCATCTGTTCAGACGTCCACTGCCACGGCCAAGCCCCGGTGGACTCGGCGAACCGGCGCACGAGCCGTTCCCGCCCCTCGATCAGGCAGCTACTCAACCGACGGCTGGTCTGCTGACGACGCCAGCCCACCAGCATCGCCTCGAACAACGCCGGCTCTGGTCGCAACGGCGTCGCCCCATCGACCAGCACCAGCGCTGCCGACCCCACCGCCCGTTCCGCCACCCGCAACCTCCCAACCAGGAGTCAGCACTGAATGCAACAAATGAACACCCAGCGCAACAGAATTGGATGACGCATCCTGGCATCAAACGCAACGGATGACGTTCACACGCAGGTCACGAGGCGTGTCGGGCACCCTCCTCATCCCACTCACCAGAAGGCCCGTGACCTCGAACCCCAAGTAGGCGACGTTCACACAAACCACCGAATGATGCACCCGATGCAACTCTGCTCATTTTGAGGCGTGTGGCTGCTGAGTGGGGACTGTAAGATCAACGGTGTAACTTCTGAGACGGAAGTAGGCATCTGTGACTGTGGTGACGGTGGATGTGGCGGCCGAGCCGACGGGCGGCGTGGACGAGCAGCTGGTACGGCAGCTGGTCGATCGCGCACGGGCCGAGGGTGTG
>JAFAPC010000062.1 GCA_019247305.1 Pseudonocardiales bacterium | reverse complement strand
GACAACCTCCATCTCCTCGTACAGCACCGCCATCAGTGAGACCGCCATCTCCGATGACTCACCTCCGACGTTCATGTTCACAACACCACCACAGTCACAGGTGCCTACTTCCGCCTCAGGAGTTACACCGTTGATCTTACAGTCCCGCCGCACCCGCCCCCTGGCGTGCGGCGGGAGACCGCGGCCAGGTGAGTGAGCACGAGGGGTCGCTGGAGATCAGCGGGATGGAGGCTGAGCTGGCGGAGGAGCTGATGCGGCAGCTGGTCGCAACTTTGACGCGATCGTTGGGCCGTCGCCGGGCGCTACAGGTCGCCAGGTGGGCGCTGGGGGTCGTGGGTCTGGCCGGCCTGGATGCTGATGAGTGCACCCGGGTCGCCCTTGCTGTGGAGTTTCCCCATCGGGTTGACGCCCGGGTGGTGAAGAATCTGGCAACCACACTGGCTTATTGTCAACGGCAAGAAGACACCCTCGGACCGGCTGAGGTCCTCGATACCGTCCTCGCGCAGCACCAGATCGTCCGCCACCTCCTCCACGGCGACTGCCCGGAAGAGTGGCGCCGGCCACTGAGAACCGTGGACAGCAATATGGCCACCACCATCGGCGGTCACCTCGTCGATATGGGCCAACCCGACATGGCACGCCACTACCTGGAGCGTGGTCGCCGGGCTGGTCACGAAGCCCACAACCCAGCCTCCGCCGCCTACGCGGTATGCTCGACAAGCTTCGCGGCATTCCTACGTGGTGACATACCCGCCGCTCTGGACACCTCCGCTGCCGCGCGCAGCCTAGCGGCACGCACCGATGACCCCCGAATTAAAGCCCGAGCCGAGCTGGAAGCCGCTGGCGCCTACGCGCTCGATGGCCAGTACGGGTTGTGCATGACGGCGTGTGATCGAGTCGGCGACTTCTTAGCCGGTGCAAGCGGGAGCGGCGTGGAGTCCTTGGCGTACTGGTTGCACGAGGGCACGCTAGAGGGTGACCGCAGCAAATTCTTCCTACTGCTGGGCAAACCTAGACAAGCCGTCGAGGCCGCCGCCACAGCGCTAGCCCGCTACGAGCACACCCCCTATGTGCACTCCTACGCGTTATGTGAAGTGAAATTGGGTACCGCGCTGGTGCTGTCGGAGGAGATCACCGAGGCCGCGCGAGTCCTGGGTGAGGCGGCCAGCTTCGCCAGTCTCTCCCCCCGGCTCACCACAGAATTGCACGCCGCCCGAGCCCTGATGAAACCTTGGGACAACACCCCAGCCGTCACCACCCTCGACGCCCAACTCGAAGCCCACGGACTCACGCCCACCACCACGCCGCCCTGGTGGCCCGGAAGTTCCGTTTCGCGCACCTGAACGACCCCAACCTCCCATCCTCGTGATGCAGGTCTCGGAACTCATGAAACCAGATGTAATGCGGACCGTGCTCGGCCCGGATCGGCCGACAACTCGACGGCCGGCCCGCGGCAGCCAACACGGCCGGGCGGAAACGCGCCGTCTTGCACAACGCGCTGGAATACGCCGTCGAGAAAGAGCTACTGCCGCAGAACCCCCTCACGGCACTCAAGACGAAGAAAACACGGACCGTAGAAGCGGTCGACAAGCGCGTCGTGGTCAGTCCTGACCAGGCGGCTCGGCTCCTGGAAGCGGTGCGCGGCCAGGAAAGGAGCGGACACCACCTCGTGGCGTTCTTCGCCCTGCTGTACTACGCCGCCCTGCGCCCAGCTGAGGCCGCAGCGCTCGGTAAGGGCGACCTAACGATCCCAGAGCAGGGGTGGGGGGAGCTCTACCTCCCAAAGTCAGCACCCACCACAGGCGCTGCGTGGGCCGACAGCGGGAAGCGGCGAGACCAGCGAGGCCTCAAACACCGCCCACGAGAAGAGATCCGAGTCGTACCCTGCGCACCACCCCTCACCGACCTGCTCCACCCACACCTCGCCGAATTCGGCACGGGGCCCACCGGACAACTGATCCGAGGCATCCGAGGAGACGACCTTTCAGACAGCACCTACGGCCGCATCTGGCAGAAAGCACGCGAAACCGCGCTCACCCCGGAAGAGGCGGCCTCACCACTGGCGAAGCGACCGTACGACCTCCGACACGCGGCGGTGTCCACCTGGCTCAACGGTGGCGTACCCCCCACCCAAGTCGCTGAATGGGCAGGCCACAGCGTGGCCGTCCTCCTCCGGGTCTACGCCAAATGCATCGCCGGCCAAGGACAGACAGCACGCGAACAAATATCGGGGCCGAGCACTCGGCCTCGAATAAAGCCGAAACCGGCCTCGTCGCGTCTTGGCCGCCGGTGGGGATTCCTGTCGCCGTGAATGTGATAGGGAAGGCACCGGACAGATCCGGCAGCTGGTCCTGGCCCACGTTAATCGGTGGCCTGCTGATCCGGGTAGCTCATGGGCACGGGGGCCGGTAGGCCAGGCCGGGCAGGTAGCGGTCCCACTCGCTTTTGGTAATGGCGGGGGTGATGCTACAGATTCGAGCGGTCACACCTTCCAGGCTGACGTCCCACAGCCGCGCGGTGTGGTCGGCGCTGGCGGTGGCCAGGGTGTGCCCATCGGGACTAAACGCCACCAACTCGACGTGGTCGGTGTGGCCGATGAGGACGCCGAGGGGCGTGGGACGGTGGGGATCACGCACATCCCACAACCGCGCGGTCTGATCGTCACTGCCGGAGGCCAGAGTGTGTCCGTCGGGACTAAACGCCACTGAGAAGACGGTGTTGGTGTGGCCGGTGAGAACGCCGAGGAGCGTGGGCTGGTGGGGGTCGCGGACGTCCCACAATCCCACGGTCTGATCACTGTTGGCGGTGGTCAGGGTGTGCCCATCAGGACTGAACGCCACCGAGAAGACGCTGCTGGTGTGGCCGGTGAGGACGCCTAGAGGCGTGGGTTGGTGGGGGTCACGGACGTCCCACAACCGCGCGGTGCCATCGCCGCTAGCGGTGGCCAAGGTGCGCCCATCAGGACTGAACGCCACCGAGTGGACATAGCTGGTGTGGCCGATGAGGACGCCCAGGGCCGTGGGATGATCGGGATCGCGGACGTCCCACAACCGCGCGGTCTGATCGCTGCCGGCAGTGGCTACGGTGCGCCCGTCCGGGCTAAACGCCACTAACTCAACGGCGCTGGTGTGGCCGGTGAGGACGCCGAGAGATGTGAGTTGGTGGAGGTCGCGGACATCCCACAGCCTCACGGTCTGATCGTCACTGGCGGTGGCCAGAGTGTGCCCGTCCGGGCTGAACGCCACCGAGTGGACGTGGTTGGTGTGGCCGGTGAGGACGCCGAGGGGCGTGGGCTGGTGGGGGTCACGAACGTCCCACAGCCTCACGGTCTGATCGTCACTGCCGGTGGCCAAGGTGTGCCCGTCCGGGCTGAACGCCACCGAATAGACGGCGTTAGTGTGGCCGTTCGCGATGGACCCAGGAAGGTCCCACAACCGCGCGGTCTGGTCGACGCTGCCGGTGGCCAGGGTGTGCCCGTCCGGGCTGAACGCCACCGAGTAGACCCAGCTGGTGTGGCCGGTGAGGACGCCGAGAGGCGTGGGCTGGTGGGGGTCGCGGACATCCCACAACCGCACGGTGTGGTCGACGCTGGCGGTGGCCAGGGTGTGCCCGTCCGGGCTGAACGCCACCGAGTAGACCCAGCTGGTGTGGCCGGTGAGGACGCCGAGAGGCGTGGGCTGGTGGAGGTCATGGATGTCCCACAGTCGCGCGGTGCCATCGCCGCTAGCGGTGGCCAAGGTGCGCCCATCAGGACTGAACGCCACCGAGTGGACGCTACTGGTGTGGCCGATGAGGACGCCGAGAGGTGTCGGGTGGTGGGAGTCGTGGATGTCCCACAACCGCGCGGTGTGATCGTCGCTGCCAGTGGCCAAGGTATGACCATCGTGACTGAACGCGACCGAGCCTATGGTGCTGGTGTGGGCGGCCAGCCGGGTGGCGTATGGGGTGGCCGAAATGCTGAGCAGACTGCCGCGGGCTTCGGCGCGGGCTTCGGTGGTGGGGGCAAGCCGGTAGGCGGTCAGAGCGAGTTGGGCGGCCAGACCGGGGTTGGTGGCGCGCAGTTCCAGGGCCTGCCCGGCGACTTGCCGGGATGTTGCGACATCTCGTTGGTGGGCTGCGGCGCGCTGTTGGATCAGGGCGATTCCCGCCGCGACCACGGCAAGCACGAGCAGCACCGACAGGACGGTGATCGTGCGTCCACGCCGGAGGCGGTCTCGGCGGATGCTGGTCTGTAGGAAGACCCGGGCCGTGGAGCTGAGGTCCACACGCTCGGTGACCAGACCGCTGGCGTGGATGCGGGCGCCGGTGTCGGTCACGGCGGCGGCCAGTTGTCCGCGTTCCCACAACCGGGCCGGGGAACGCCCCTCCTTGCTCCATTCGGCGGCGGCCTGCTCGACCGCCCGGCGGGCCCGCAGCGCCGAGGCGTTCTCCTCAATCGCCTGAGTCAGCGGCACCCAGGCGATTGAGGAGAACGCCTCATGGGCCACCCCGAGGACCACGCGGGCCTGGTCGGTGTCGGTGGTGAGCAGCCGCCGCCGGACAAAGGCATCCAGCTCCCGGATCACGATCTCCGGTAGTTCATCCCGGGGTACCCGCCACCGGGTGGGACGGCCCTGCTCGTCCACGGTGACCAACCGCAACAATCCCGCGATCACCTCCCTGCGACCCCGACCACCAGTCGCACTCGCCTCGGCCAGCGCCGCATCGGCCTGACGGGTCAGCGCACCTCGCACCCCTCCGAGCTGGTCATAGCGTCGCGGGGAGAGCTGGCCATCGCGGCTGATGCCCTCGGCGAGCTGGGCCAGGGTGAACGCCAGGAGGGGGAGCGCTTCCCCGCTGTCGGTATCACCGACCAACCGCGACACCAGTTCGTCGTCCACCCCAATCCCGGCGAGCTGGGCTGGGCCTTGGATCACCGCCGCCAACGCCTCACGCCGCAACGGACGCAACGGATACGGGCGGGTCGGCACCACTGCCAGTTCGGGATCGATCAGCAGCGGCTCGAAGAACTCCGGTCGCAGCGTGGCCACCACCTGCACCGAACCACCCAGCACCGGACCCAGCAGCTGCGCGAACCGGGCCCGGACCCCCGGCGTGGCCTGAGTGAGTAGCTCCTCGAACTGATCCACCACCAGCAGCAACCGCCGCGCTCCGGCAGCGAGCAGCAACTCATCAACCAGCCCCGTCAGGCCACCGTCATCAACCCACTGCCCTACCCCGGCCACCGTCCAGTCCAACCCCAGTTTCCGGGCTGCGGTGGCGAGTTCCCGGACCAGGGCCGCCACCGGATCGGCCCCCGGCAGCATCGGCGCTAGCGTCCACCAGCCCGGCTCACCGGCCATCACGTGCAGCAGTCCGGCCCGGACCAGCGAGGACTTACCACACCCCGAGGTGCCCACCACCAGCAACACCGTGCCCTCGACGCGCTCAGCCGGGGAGCGAAGTAGCGTGGCTAGCTGCTCCACCTCAGCACTGCGGCCGAAGAACACCCGGTGCTCGGTGACGTCCAAGGGCCGTAGCCCGGGAAACGGCGGCCGGCCATCGGGCCACCCCCAGCCCCCTCCAGCGTCGATCCGACGCAATTCCTCCAGCAGCGCCGCACGACCCGCAGGGGAATCAACGGTCAGGTCGGCGTAGTGGAGGGAGGTCAACACCGGGTGGCTGACCCCGGGCTCGGCCCGTACCGGCAGCACCCGGCTGCCCTGCGAGAGCGCACTACCCACTTCGGCGGCACACCACGGTGATGCCAGAAAGGCGCGGGTGAGTACGCAGACCACCGCATCAGCCCACCGCAGTCGCTCATGCAGCCGCTGCTGCCACGGCTCACCGACCCGGATCCCATCCCGCAGATCCCGATCCAAAAACACCTCCTGGCCCTCGCCCACCAGCCACTCATGCAGCCCAGCGGCGTACTCACCGTCCTCGCTGGCATGGCTGATGAAGACCCTGGCCACGACACCTCCCCTGCGGGCTGGCGTGCAGCAGCGCCCCCCGTGCCTCAGGGCGCAAGCTGGTTCACGATTCCAGCCGACGTGATCGCCTCAGCGTCGGGGTCTGCCCGGGGATGGAATGGATGTGCCCCCAGCACAGTGTTTGATCACAGGCTGCGGGCAGGACCCAAGGGAGATCACTTCCTAGCCGTCGGGCTGACGATCCTCAGCGCGCTGCCGGCGGTCTTGGGGGCGCACCGGCACCACTGAGCACCCTCATCGGAGAGGTTCTGATCTAGCCGAAGCCATCGCGATAGCCCTGGTACCAATCTCTGTTTCCGTCAGCCCCGTGAGCAAGCAGTGCGGAAGCAGAGGGATCCAACGAGCTGCCCGGTGGCCGCGCCCTATTCGCGCCCCGAACCGGGCTAGGAAGGGTATAGCCACTGGTCAGCGCAGTAAATGCGATGACCAGTAAATCCGTCGGCTATGCCTACCAAGGTTCGAATCCTTGACCCGCCACACCAGCCAGATCGGCCCCTGACCAGCAGTGAGACGGTCAGGGGCCGATCTTCGTTGAGTCCGGCTGGAGTCGGCCGAAACCGGTTGCTTGCGTCAAATACGCGGCAAAGTTCGCTGGGCCCCCGGCTCAGGCGCCGTCCGCTTGAGGAGGCCCGGGTCTGCGGTAGGGCCTGCCACTCACCGCGCTGTTCCATCGCGTGGCGTGACATGACTGCTACGTGGCGTGTCCAGTCCGCGATGCTGCCGAATACGCCTTCTATGGCATCACGCACGCCGCCTGCGGCGGCGCGGGCATGGGCTGAGTCGTCGTTCGACTCGCGTGCCCGCCGGACCGGTCCCGCGTGCTGCGCGCGTCCTGGCGGCCGTGCTCGCGCGGGACCGGCCCGGCGGCAGCCGCACGGGGGTCACCAAGAGGCACCGACCGTCAGCGGCGCCCTACGGCACCGCAATGCCACAGTCCCGACACCATGCACCACTACGACCGTTACCGGCTCTTTCAGCTTCGTCGGCTACGCCTTGCCGTGACCGCTTTCGTAGATCACCAGCTGGCTGCGGCCTTGACGTGCGCGATGACATGGAAATTGCCCTCGCCCACAGAGCTGGTTAGGGCACGGACTACTCGGGCTGGGTTATCGAAGGGGCCCGAGACATAGAACGGGACACCGTGGCGTCCAAACGTGATCGCGCTGGTCTCCTGCCACGGCCCGAGATGCCCGGCAGCAGGCTCGAAATCGGGAGCAGGCTCGAAGCCGAGCGCCCTGGCGTAGTCGACCGCGCCCCACACCAGGTGACGGGCCAGTTCCAGCGGCGCTGCCAGGGGTGGCGACACCGTGTCGAACGGGGTGAAGAAGCGGCGCAGAAAGGCAGGCAGGTCCCGCTCGTTCATGATCTGTGGCCCGAGTGCGTTCTTCACACCGAGGCAGTACACGTCGACGAGGTAGCCGCAGACCGACACCTGCTGCCGTCGATGTCGCCGCGCTACAACGACGCACGCAACTCCCTCAGGGCCCCCGTGGGGAATGGCGACATCGGGCCAGTCCTCGTGCTTGTCGATGGTGAGCGCTGTGCTCCAGCCTGGACTGACCCAACAGCCCGCTACCGCAGGCTCCTGCTGCGTGGCGGCGTCCTGCTGCGCCAGGGTCCGTACCAGTGGAGCAATGATGGCGGGACGTACACCCAGGGCCCGGGCGATCTGCTTGGGGGATCGTCCAGCCGCGCGCAGCTCCCGTACTCTGCGGCGCACATCATCGTCGAGCATCATGTCAGTGGCCACACTCGAGGCCTATCAGGATCGGCGGATCTGCACGGCGCGACACGCGAGAGGGGAAGCATGGGCGGCGCGGCGCTTGAGCAGCGTGTCGAGCGGGCAGCCGAGGCAGCCCTCGCGAAGCAGCCGTATGTCAGCGCACTTGACGTGTTGTTGGGCCTGGGCTGGCTGGCCCCGACACACCTCGACGAGTGGCGGCAGGGCCGGGTCCCGTACCTGGAACGGGTGGTGCAGGCCAGCCTGCCCAAGCTGTCGACTGCCATGCGAGTGTTCCGCCGCTGGGCGGGGCGGCGTGGCCTGGTGCCCAGCGAGACCGGCTACGTCGCCCGGACTCGCGACCGCAGGCCGCTGCGCTTCAGCGTCAGTGGAGCGAGCGAGATTGAGCGCGCGTATCGCACGCACTGGGTCTCGCCGGCGCTGTCTGCAGCCAAGCGCGAACGACTCGCCGAGCGCCAGGGCCGCCCACCCGAGCTTGTCGTCATCTCGCCGCTGAAGGACTGGACGTGCACGACCTGCTCCGGAACTGGAGACCTGTTGATCATGCAGGACGCCGGCCCAGTGTGCCTGCGTTGCGCGGCCTTGGACCACCTGGTTTTCCTGCCCTCCGGGGACGCCGGACT
>JAFAPC010000087.1 GCA_019247305.1 Pseudonocardiales bacterium | reverse complement strand
AAACCCTCAGCCCGCGCTCGATCGACCAGCTGCCGGACCAGCTGCTCGTCCACGCCGTCCGTCGGCTCGGCCGCCACATCCTTCGCCACAACAGTCACAGGTGCCTACTTCCGTCTCAGGAGTTACACCGTTGATCTTACAGTCCCTATCCGAGTGCTGGAGTGACCGGTGTGCCACTCCTCCCCACACACAGCGTTTGACTGATCCGGCCGGGTTTGCTGGGTGTCCAGCGAGTGAGGAGTTTTTCACGCTGGAAGTTGTCGTAGCCATGGCTCTTGCTGTGGGCTGCCGGCGAAGATCTCTGGCGGGTCTCGATGACCTCCGCCATGGTGATGACCTCGGTGGACTCTGCTACCCGAGGTCTGCGTGCTCCGGGGCTGCTACGACGCCGGGGCGGCTCGGGCGTGCTCAGGTCATCGTGGCGGCGAGGGTGTGGGCTTCGGCCCGGATTTCCTGGGCCGCGGAGTCCCGGTGGGCTGCGGCGGCGGCCTGGGCGAGCATTCGCAGGTCGATGCTGAGGCGCGCGGATCGCACCTGGTGCGCGACGGTGAGCGCGGTGTGCGCTGCCGTGTTCGCCTCTGCTATATCACCCTCGAGGTAGAGCAACGTCGCCAGTCGTACCGCGACGATGGCTTTGTCGCGAGCACGACCTTGGGAGTAGCGGTTCACCGTGTCCGATAGGCGCATCACCAGCTCCGTTCGGGCACCGGAGGGCTCTGGGTTGGTGATGAGCAGATTGAACAGGGCGTTGGCGGTATCCCCCTGGAGTTTGGCTGGGGTGAAGTAGTGGATCCACGATGGGCCATTGTCGAGCGACTCGGGCTGGTAGCAGTCCATCGCTAGCTGGATGAACCGGCGGCACTGATCGGGATCGGATTTCTTGGCGTAGGCGCGGGCTTTGACGGTGTGCAGTTGCGACACCTCGTTGGGGGTGAGCACGTCACCAGCGGCGTGGGCGAGCTGTACCAGCGCAAGCCCGGCGTCCGGATTGTCCCGGTGGATTTCCTGGAGGGCCAAGCCGTTGGCGACATGCGACCGAATTCCCAGGTCACCCGAGTCATGAGCGATGTGGAGTCCGAGGAGGGACAGTTCGCGGGCCTGGCTATTTAGTCCCGCGTCGAAGGTCGCCCACGCCGCCAGGTCAGCTAATTGGGCGGTGGTCGTCGCGAGCGAACAGCGCACCTCGGGCGTACAGGAACTTTTCAAGAGTCCGGTACCCCATCGCAGCGCACCGAGGATGTGGTGCCGAACCGCGGTCCCGCCGGCCCGGTCCTCCCAGTCTCTCAGCATCTCGGTCGCGGCCTGCAGCTCGCGGACGTCACCAGAACGGACAGTGGTGGGAACCTGGGGCTCGTCGGCCTGGGCGATAATCCGCAGAGCTGGTTGGTCGAGCGATGCGCCGAAGGCGACCGCTACGGCAACTGTGGGGAGGTCCCGGCGCTCCGAGGTGTCCACCTCTTCCGGCTCGGGCGCGTGCTCCGCGCTCTCCTGGATCATACTTGCGCGCACCGCGTCCCGCTGCGCGCTAGCCCGTTTGTGCAGTTCGATCAGGGTGCCGCCAGCGCTGAGGGCGCGGTCGAGCGCCCGGATCAGGGCGGCGGAGGGCAGGCCCCGGCGCGGACGCTCGGCGAACGAGATGTACTGCCTCGTGTACCCCGCTATTCCCCCGACGTCGGCCAAAGTCAGGTCGGCGGCTTCGCGGAGCCGCCTGATCTCGTGGGCCAGCTCGACGGCGAGATTGGGCTCGTCGCCGCCGGTGGCGTCGCCTTCTGTTTCTGTCACAGTGAACTCCTCGCTCGGGTGTCTCGATAAGATCACAGTGGTGTGCTGGACAGCCTATGGGCAGGCTCCCGGCACTGAGGCGGTCTGCTCAGGACACGCCGCGCCGGGATGAGCTGGCGGATGCGCTCAGGGCTGACCGGCCCAAGAGGACCAGACGGCTGCGCGGGTGACGGTGGCGTGGCGGGCGATCTGGTGGCGGGCGATTAGCGCAGAACAGCGAACCCGCCACCTCCCATCACTCGATCACCCGGTAGGTCATCGAGGAGCTCAGGCGTCCTGCGAACTGAGTCCCGACGTCTCGGAGGTAACGATTTTGTGCCCCTCGCTACAGCGCCATCTGCCGAAGGCCATCTCCCGCCAGCCGGTAGAAGATCTTTTCCTGGTTCTTCGGTATTCCCAGCTGTTCATAAAACGCTTCCGCAAGGGGGTTGTCCTGGTCAGTGGTCCACTCGACACGACTGCACTCATGCTCGACCGCCACCTGACACAGTCGCTGCATCAGCAACGCACCGATACCCTGACCACGGAATTCCTCAGTGACGTACAGTTCTTTGAGGTACAGTGAGCGTGTCACACCCGCGGCCGGCCAAAGAAATGAATACGCGGCCATGCCGACGAGCTGTTCGTCCTCCCAGGCGAGTAGAACATATGCTGCCAGGGGTTCTTCAAAGATGTTTTCTGCTATCTGTCGCACCCGTTGCTCAAGTGGCTCGACGTCGGTCGCGCCGTAGAAGCGGTCAAGGTCTTCCATCAGTACCGCGAGAGCTTCAACATCCCGTTGTTCGGCCGGTCGGATCTCGACCACTAGGCATTGTCCTTCGTCTTGGGCGATGGTGGCAGCAAGTCATGCAGATCGCGCACGGCGGGCAGTGCGCGGTGCTGCGCCGGCAGGATCGCGATAGTCTCTCGCACTCGTGTCGCGATGATGCCGTGACGCTGTAGGCTGGTGAGCGAAGTAGTGGCCTCCACCACGATGGCTACCGCGCCGCTAACGTCGCCGTTGTAGGCCAGGCAATGAGCGCGGTCCAGTCGGGTCATGGTCCGGTCCATATAGTCGCTCGTCGGGCAGAGTGACAGCGCTCTGTCTTGGGCCGGCCATGCCGCGCTCGTGTCATGCAGGTGCGTGAAGGCGTTGCCCTCGTGAAAGCGCAGCTGAGCCTCGTTGTAGTCGAAGGCCGACGTGCCAATCGAGCCCGCGTCCAAATGGGATAGGCAGGCTTCGGCGCGTTGCAATGCGAAGCGGGTCTCATCGGCTCGCCCGAGCGCCGCCTGCGCTCGGGCTTCAAGAGCGGCGGCTAAGGCAGCACCGACCGACGAAACCTTGCCACTCAATGCCTGAGCGTGCTGGGCAACGTGGATTGCTTCGGTGAGGTTTCCGCTGTAGTAGTGTCCGTACGCCTCTTGGGCACGTACCCACGAGTGAGTAAGAGGATCACCGGCTTCATCAGCTGCGAGGCGGGCGGTGCGCGCCCAACCCCGGAAGGCGGTGCGCTCGTCCATCTTGATCAGGGTCAAGCACATCAGCCCGGCCATCTGTGCCGTCACTCTGGTGAGACGCCGGAGAGCAGAGGATGACCGGCAACGCACCAACGCGCCATGCAGTCCCACGAGGTCAGCCTTCAGGTCATTGAGCAGGACACTTGGGGCACGGTCCCGTGTCGTTCGTCCATGCTGAAAAACGGTCTGCTCCCAATCGTCAAGACTGGCGACCGTTATGGTCCTATCCACAATCGCCTCGTTCAGGCTACGGCGAAGAATCTCTAGTTGGCTTGGCGGGGGATTGGAGGATGCGCTGCCCAAAGTTGATGATCCTCCAGACGATTCTGGCAGAGGAGCCAGACGCAGCTGTTGGGCTCTAGCTCGGGCTTTGGCCCGTCGCTGGGCCTGCTGTTTGGCGGCATATGCATGTTTGGCTTGGATGAAGGCGTCGTAACGGGCAATTAGGGCACCATTTGCCCCGACTACATGATCAGCTGTTTCCCAGAAGTGAGCGTCGGGTAGCTGGGAGCCCGCCTCTGCATGCGTGACGGTTGTGCGGTGGCAGGGCACCGCACGTGCGATGTCCATCTGGTAGAGACCGGCCGCCTCCCTGAGGGCGGCGAGGTATCGGCCCAGCGCCCGCTGCTGCTCGGTAAGCTCTGGTGGCTGGCGAGCCATCTGTTCGCCTCTTTTCAGCTAGACTGCAACCCTTCGGACTCTGAGCGCAGCGCGGAAGCAAGTGCGCCTTGGTTCACCCGCTTGCTCACGTGATAGCTTAAGCGCTTTTCTACTTGGGCAAGGCTCCCGGGTCCGGGTCCGAGCTCCCCGAGCGTCACGGTTGCCTGCTGGTTGGCTCTCACGCTCGTCCTTCCCCGAGTATGGGATGGTCGAAGCACCTGCAGGTGATAGATCCCGAACCTCGCTGTCTCCGGTGGACTCGCCCCGGCCCTGGTGCCGACCAAAAAATGACGACATGGGCAGGGCCAAGCACATGGAGAACGACCAAGAACGACGAGCCCGGGACACCAAGAGCAGACGTCACGGCGACCGTCAAGGTGCAGAGCCGGAGTCCAGTGTTTGCGCGCAGTATCCGGCCGGGCATGACAGCGCCCGCGACCCGTGCTGGTAGTTGCCATGACTGACGGCGGCTGCCGGCTTGTTGACTATCCGCAGAGTACACCTGCTGCCTTTATAGCCGTAGACGACGCCCATCCGATGCGGCGGGCGCTGGCGAGCGTAGCGCTATTGGGTGATCAGTTCAGATCTGACTGGTGTCTTTCGGTTACTGCCCGCTGGCCGGAAGACTGCTGTGTAGCCTGACCGGAATGAGGACCTGCATGGCTTTTCGAAACGCGAAATTGATTGCATTCGACGGCACGCATGCCAGCGGAAAGACTACAATCATCTATGCTGTCGCAGCATTGCTCCGGTGTCGGGGTGTGCATGTCACCACACTTGGAGAACCGGCCCGGGCGAGCCCTTTTGTAGATGACGTAGTAATTCACAACACAGGCGACTTCGACGTGTCGTTAGAGCTCGACATCTTCGCAGCACACATCCCGAACATTCTGCGTGCTGCACGCTCACACGATGTTGTGCTCGCCGACAAGACTCCGACGAATGTGCTGGCCTACTGCGAGATGTTGATACCCATCGAATCCGGCACACGGGACGCGGAGATGGCTAGCGCGATGGACCGCTTCTGTCGGACCTGGGGAAAGGTGTACGACGCCGTGTTTTTCTGTCAAGATCACTATCTTGTTGAGCGGGGAGGCGACAAGTATCGAGCCCGGGTTATTGATCTACAGGTGCAAGCTGATGGCTTGCTGCGCGCCGAGCATGCTCGTTTAGATCAGCCAATTATCGAGATGCCGCGTGCGCTTGATATTGGCGAGCGCGCGCGGTGGGTTGTCGTACGGATGGAAAAGCTTGGCTTAATCGAAGGAGAGTACTAACGATGAGTACTGATTTCGGACCTCTGGTCATCCAGCGCACAGATCGGCACGGTGTCAGTGTCGGTGGGGGCGTCAACAGCATCGAATTCTCGGTGCGTGGTCACTACTTCAAGACTACGATGACCGACGCTCAGCTTGCGCGCTCAGTGTCGTTCATCGACAGGCCATTGTCAGTCATCTACCAGGTGACCAGGCGTTGCAACTTCGACTGCGAATTTTGTAGTGAGACGATGCAGACGAAAGACCCGACGCTTGATCAGATCACATCGATTCAGCGGAACTTGGCGGGTGTGTCCCGAGTGTTTCTTTCGGGTGGTGAGCCACTACTTCGCCGTGACTTCGTGGAGATTGTCGACATCTTCCGAGACCATATCGTAGCTGTGCCGACCAACGCCACCCGTGGGTACTTCATGGCACCCAAGCTCGTCGGCAAAATCTCATTCATCAACGTCGGATTGGAAGGTCCGCGTAACACAACCAACCGTGTGCGCGGCGACTACGACAAGGTAATGCGTGGCATCTTGGCGTTCAAGGAGGCCGGATTGCCATTGTCGGTCTCGGCGGTGGTGCTGCGCAGCTTGCTTGACGCGTTGCCGTTCACTTACCAGATTGCTGACTTACTGGGCGCCGGAAAGATCAAGCTCATCCATCCAATACGGAAGGGCAATGGACTCCGTCTGCCGGACTCAGAGTTCCTGACACTTCAGGAGTCGGCCGCGCTGTTCGAACGGATGAAGGAGCTAGCCAACGAATACGGCTGGACACCTGGTCTACGCATGACGACCTGGACGCCCGAGACCGAGGGTTACTCTATCTTGGTCTACCCTGACGGCTCCATTTGGTCGTGGCCGGTGTACGGCGGCGTGGCCGAGCGGGGGGAGCAGGGTGGACCGGAGGACAAGGTGGCGTACTTGGGTGACCTGCAGGAGGAGTCAATTACTGAGATATGGAGGCGTTACCCGTTCAAGCTCAATCACCTGCGCAAGTATCTTGGTAAGAGCATCTCTGTCAGCGAGAATGGAAGCGGGTTAATTGTCGATGCGCGTCACAAGTAATTTACAGTGGCCTGAAAAGCTCTTTGACCGATTGGATCGCTTCTTTGGGGTTTCCGAGCGGTTTGTGGCGGCGCTTGATGTGGAGTGGACAAAGAATTATCACATCAAGGGTGGCTCCCGGCCGTTCTGCTACTCCGTGGTGTTGTTACGCTGGCCGCAGGAGGGTGACGATTTAAGTACCTATCCGGCATCCTTCGGCTTCAAGTCAGTGTACGTCACGGAAGAAGATGACGAGAGGGCTCTAATAGTAGCGCTTGATAGCGATTTGCAAGCGTGGTTAGCCAGTGACTCGCTGCTAGCGGGGCATCAGTTGTCGTCGGATCTGTCGGTCGCCAAAAACGCATCCGTAAGCACTTTGGTCGGTGTTGAGGGTGCCTACGCGTTATGGCGTACCAGGCGCAGTGAACACGGGCGTGTTTTCGATACTCGCTATGACGTCGATCATCTGCCGATCGGCGCTAGCCGTCGGCTGGTTGACGTCTGTGGCGATGTGAAGCTTGATGTCCGGCAGCCGGAGCTGGCCCGCGGCTCGATGACCAAGTTGCAGCGACATTTCCTTGAACACGGCAGCGAATCGATTCGTGAGCAGCTCTTGACCTTGAACGTAAGGCACAGTTTGTCAACCGCTCTGGTAGCTTGTCTTGGAATGGGGCTGGTCAGCGTCGGTGCGCGGAACGTCAACCAGCTCGTGCATCAGGAGATGTGGGACTTGGTGGAGTACGTCAGAAGCGAACACTTCAAGAGGCTGCTGCGCTAGGCGTTGTTCGTGTGGCGCGCATTGATCTTTTCGATCTTTGACGCCAGAGCCTGACCGAGATCGATGTCGTGTGAACTGGCCAGGATGGCGACACAAATCATCACGTCAGCAAGTTCGCTGGATATGGACTCGGTAGTAAAGCGCTGATCCTTACTTGCTCGCTGATAGCCGGCGTGGCCTAAGACTTCGGCGTGCAGCTCACCGACTTCCTCAGCGAGCTTCACCGCCTGGGCGAGGACAAAAACAGGTTGGCTGCTCGCGTCGCTTCCGAGGGCACGACGTAAGCGTCCCGACTGCATCGTGGCCCACTCGTTCAGGTCACGAACGGTCAAATCAGGTGATAGCACGTTTTGGTTCATAAGTAGATCATCAGGCGTACCCTAGCCGTGCCTGCTTGGGGAGCGCTACCTGCACCACAAGCCGCTGCCTGGGGATAAGCGTGGCAGTTCGCGTCAGAAGCTGTGGACAGCGACAAGGTTCGCCTGCTTCGGCCTACTGGCACCAACGCCGCGCTGGGATGAGCCGGGCGGAGGCGCTCAGGGCCTATCGGCCCAGGTGGACCAGATCTCTGCGCGGGTGACGGTGGCGTGGCGGCCAATCCGGCGCCGCGCGATCAGGGTTGCCGGCAGTCGGGCCGCGACTTCTGTGAGCACCTGGAGGCGGAGCCGCAGCGTGAAGTTGGGAGTGCGGGGGTGACCTCGGCGCCAGGGCAGCACCAGGGTCAGCCCGATGAAGCGGGCCAGTTCCCGGGCTGCCACCGTGACCGGTGCGCAGCGCAGCAGCACGAGCAGTCGGTTGCGTTCGTTCCAGCGGTGGAAGCCCGGCGTGCCGTGCCGGGCTGAGGCGCCCCCGAGGTGCCGGACCCGGGCGCCGAGCACGGCGAGGATCCGGTAGCCCGCCAGCCGCAACCGCCACGACGTGTCGGTGTCCTCGTAGTAGCAGAACAGCGAGCCGGCCACGCCGCCGATGGCGCGCAGCGCGTCGGTGCGCAGCAACGCCGCCCCGCCGCAGAAGCCGAACGGTCGCGCCCCGGTGGTGTCCCGCCCGTACCCCAGGTGGGTGAGCGCCACGCCGGTGGAGGTCACCGTGCCGTTTGCGGCGTACAGCACGGACGCCGCCGCGGCGGCCGCGTCATCGTCGCCCAGCGCCTGCTCCAGCGCCGCAAGCCACCCCGGTTCCGGCTGCGCGTCATCGTTGAGCCAGGCCATCAAGGGGGTCTCGACGTGCGGCAACGCCGCAGCAAGGGCGCCCGCGTAGCCGATGTTGCGGCCTAGCCGCAGCACCCGGGGGCCAACCGGATGCCCAGCGATTTCCGCAGCGGTGCCATCGGTCGAGGCGTTGTCGACCACCAGCACGTGGTGTGCACAGGTCTGGGCGGCCAGCGCGTCCAGGCAGCGCCCGATCAGACCGCGACCTCGCCAGGTGACCACGACCACCGTGGTGCGGGCTGCTGCGGACACGGGGCGTGAGGCTACCCGTGCCACACTCCCCGCGTTCGCTCAAGCTGGTGCAGCTCCACGACAGGAGGGCAGTGCCTCGGATATGCCGCACTCCGTGTTGAAGCGGCGTCTATGCCCGCCGATGTGGTGGCATCATCGTCGCGGGCTGGAAGCGGGTGAGGGAGAAGCGCGACAGGTCCATCTCCGGATCCTCACCAAGCGCAAGCTGTGCACAGATCTCACCGACGAGCGGCGCGAACTTGAAGCCGTGCCCGCTGCAGGGCGAGGCGACCACCAGGGGACCTACCTGGTCGAGGACGAAGTCGTGATCGGGCGTGTTCGTATACAGGCACGTCTCCAGCGCAGCCGGTTCCGTACCGGCGGCCGGAATCGACTCGGCGATGAAGTCGATCACGCGCGAGACGGTGGCCTGGTCGTCCCGGCGCGGCTCGTCGGGTAAGACGCCCGGTCCGGTCCCATGCTGGCCAGCCCGAACACCGGGGGCGCCGAAACGCTGCGGTATCGCGTACCGGAAGCACGGCGCGGTGCTCCGGTCGATGACGACCGGGAAATCCGCGCGCTGCTCGACGTAAACGATCTGCTCCCGCGTCACCCCCAACGGGATCCAGGGCACGTGCGACGTGGCGAGCTCGCCCGTCCACGCGCCGACCGCAAGCACACATCGGCACGCCGACAGCCGTTCGCCCCCGACATCGAGCATGACGCCGCTGTCGTCCGCACGCTCAATCCGTGCCGGCGTTTCCTCCACGACGCGCACGTTCCGTTCGGCGGCGAGGCGCACCATCGCGCGCACTGACGCGGCTGCCGCGATAGCGCCGGTATGCGGCGAGAATAGCGCTGGGCCATCGGTACGCACGCCGGGAAACCTGTCCGCCACGCGCTCCACCCAGTCGATCTGTGCGCCGCCCTCGCCGAGCGCGCGCGCCAGCGGTTCAAGCGCCGCCCGGGGACCGATATCAATCCCTCCGCACAGGTCGAGCAGCGACTGGCCAGCTTCATCCTCTAGCTCACGCCACATCGGCAGCACGCGCCGCGCCATGCGCACATGCAGCGGGTCGGCGTAGGAGTAGCGGAATACCCTGGTGGGGCCGTGTGACGAGCCTTGGTGGTGGCCGATCCGGAAACGCTCAATCAGTGCTACCTCACGGCCGCGCCCGGCCAGACGCCACGCGGTCGCGGCACCCATCACGCCCGCGCCAAGGACGACGACCTCAACTGACTCCACGGCAGTGGGATTCAGTCGTCGAACGGATCGACCGGGCCGCAGATCAGCGTATGCAGCGGGCAGTGGTCGGCCACGATCAAAATGACATGGCCATCAGGTTGGTCGATGCCCCGTCCATGGTTGTTGCGTTCCGGGCTGCAGGTGCAGCCAGCGGCGATGGCCCGGTCGGACCCGGGCACCAGGAACTCCTCGGCGTGAACCCGCAGCTCAGCGAGTTGAATGCGGTGCCGTTTCGGGGTTTGGTCTGACGTGTCGCGGCTCATGGTCACCCCGCCCACCCTCCTGTTTTGCGAGTGCATAGCCAGCGTAGCGGGCTGGCCCCGGGCTTGGCCGTCGAGCGATTCAGCTGGCAGGTTCACCGACGAGGGCGCAGCGGGTTACCGTTCCCGGCCGAGGGAACCCGTTGCCAAGCAGCGCGTTAGGCGCCGACGCCGGGCCTTGTCCCGGGGTGAACCCTCGGCAGTATTTCGGCGGAGGCGTCGAGGAACTCCGCGACCGTCGGCTGATCCGAGTAACGGGCAAGCTCGGCCCGCACCTGGCCAATACGCGCATGGATCCGGCTGGAGCTCATCTCACTCGCAGCTGCTATAGCCTGCGTGGCGGTGCAGACGGCTTCCTCGATGTTCCGTTGCTTGACCAGCACCTCGGCGCGGCTGGCTAGGTAGGAGGCGCGGTTCGCGGGTACTCCGGCCGGACCGTGGCAAGGGCGGTGCGGCTGCTGCGTTCCGCGGTCGCAAACTCCCCCAGCTGCAGAGCTGCGCGCACCTCGCAGGTGGCGAGGTCTGCCTCGTCCCAGAAGCTGAGCCAGGGTGGATCGTCGTCGTGCTGGGTGGAGCCGAGTAGCGCGCCTGCTTGGTGGAACGCCTGCCAGGTGGCCCGCTTGTCCCCGGCGCTGAGGCCGAACTGAGATCGCGCGGGGACCCGTAGCGCCGGTCGGCTACCCGTGCCACACTGCCCCGCGTGCCCAAGCTGGTGGTCCTGCTGGAGCAGCTGCTCGCGCCGGTGCCGGGGGGTACCGGGCGGTACTCCCGCGAGCTCACCGCGGCCCTGGCCGCCACCGCGCCGGCCGGCTGGACGGTGGGCAGCGCGGTGGCCTGGCACGCCGACCCCACCCCGGCGATCATCCCCGAAGTGGAGGGGCCGCACCTGCTGCCGCTGCCCCGCCAGGCGCTCGTCGCGGCCTGGGACTGCTGGCTTCCCTGCCGGCGGCTCCCGGGGTGGGGGGTGCCGCTGTGGCCGGGCGGTGACGCCGTGCACGCCCCCACCCCGCTGGCCCCGCCCGGTCCCCGCCGCGGCTGCGAGCTGGTGGTCACGGTGCACGACACGGTGCCCTGGACTCATCCTGAGGGGCTGAGTCGGCGCGGGGTGGGCTGGCACCGCCGGATGATCGGGAGGGCGGCGCGGCGGGCCGATGCCCTGGTGGTGCCCACCGCCGCGGTCGCCCACGACCTGCCGCGGCACGTGCCCTGCCCGGCTCGGGTGCACGTGGTCGGCGAAGGGGTCACCGCGGCGGTGACTCGGCTGCCGGCCGACGCTGCGCGCATCGCCACCGGGCTGGGCCTGCCACCGCGTTACGTGCTGGCGCTGGGCACCCTGGAACCGCGCAAGGGGATCGAGACGCTGCTGGGCGCGCTGGCCACACCGGACGCCCCGGATCTGCCGGTGGTGCTGGCCGGCCAACCGGGCTGGGGGCAGGTGGATCCGGCCGCGTTGGCTAGGCGCTTCGGGTTGGAGCCGGCCCGGGTGCACCTGCTGGGCCGGATCACCGACCAGGAGCTGGCCGTCGTGCTGCACCGCGCCGCGGTGCTCGCGGCACCCAGCGTGGCGGAGGGGTTCGGGCTGCCGGTGCTGGAGGCGATGGCGGCCGGGGTGCCGGTGGTGCATTCCGACGTCCCCGCGCTCGTGGAAGTCGCCGGGGGCGCCGGTGTGACGGTCGCGCGCAACGACGCCGCCGCCCTGGCGGCCGCCCTGCGCACGGTGCTGTCCGACCCCGCCGCGGCGCAGGCGATGAGCGCCGCGGGCCGGCGACGGGCGGCGCAGTTCAGCTGGGAGCGCACCGCCCGCCGGGTGTGGTCGGTGCACCTTGAGCTACGCCAGGGCCGAGAGCTACGCCAGGGCCAACCACGCCGCGTTATCTCCTAAACTCCCTGCGTGCTCACTGAGCCACGGGTGCTCATCGATGCGACGGCGGTGCCGGCCGACCGGGGTGGCGTCGGTCGCTACGTGGACTGTCTGGTCGCGGCGCTCGACGCTGACGGTGCCGCGCCCATGGTGGTGTGCCAGCCGCGGGACGCCGAGCTCTACGCCGCGCTGGCCCCGCACGCCGACGTGCTGGCGGCCAGGGAGCGACTCGTCGCCCGGACCGCGCGGCTGACTTGGGAGCAGACCACCCTGCCTTGGCTGCTCCGGCGGGCACGGGTGGACGTGCTGCACTGCCCGCACTACACGATGCCGCTGGCTCGCCAGGCGGCCACTGTGGTCACGCTGCACGATGCCACGTTCTTCACCGACCCCGGGGTGCACTCGCCAGTCAAGGCCCGTTTCTTCCGAGTCTGGACGCGGACCTCGCTGCGCCGGGCCGAGGTCTGCGTGGTCCCGAGCGAGGCGACGGCTCGCGAGCTGGGGCGTGTTGCGGGCGCGGAGCGTAACCGCCTGCACGTGGTGCCCCACGGGGTGGATGCCGACTGCTTCCACCCACCTTCACCAGCGGAGATAGCCGCGATCCGACACCGGCTGCGCCTGGGCTGGCGCCCCTATGTGGCGTTTCTCGGCGCTCTGGAGCCGCGCAAAAACGTGCCGGCGCTGATCCGGGGGTTCGCCCTGGCCAGCCAGATTCTCGCGGGCCGGTCCGATCCGCCGGCTCTGGTCCTGGCTGGGCAGCCGGGCTGGGACAGCCAGGTGGAGCGTGAACTCCAGGCTGTGCCGCACCGGGTCCAGGTGATCCGGGCCGGCTACCTTCCGCTGGCGCAGCTGTCCGGTTTCCTCGGCGGCGCGGCCGTGGTGGCCTACCCGTCGCTGGGGGAGGGATTCGGGCTGCCGGTGCTGGAGGCGATGGCAACCGGGGCGGCGGTGCTCACCACGCGGCGGCTGGCGATTCCAGAAGTGGGTGGGGACGCGGTGGCCTACTGCGGCATCGCCGCCGAGGACATCGCCGCCGGGCTCGTCGAGCTGCTCGGTGACCCGGCCCGCCGGGCGGAGCTGTCCAACGCCGCGCAGCGGCGCGCCAAGGACTTCTCCTGGGCGGCGAGCGCGGCGCGCCACCGCGCGGCGTACCACCGGGCCGCAGTGATGCACCGACGCTCCCGCTAGGCCCGCGGCGCAGGCTAGGGTGGCAGAATCGAGCGCCGTGCCCCCCCGCGACTCCGACGGCCGGTGCTACGGTCAGGAACTGGCTATCGTCACCGTCACCTACTCGCCCGGCGACACGCTGGAGACGTTCCTGGATTCGGTCCTCAAAGCCACTAGCCAGCCGCTGCGGGTGCTGCTGGTGGACAACGGATCCACCGACGGAGCCCCGGAGCGCGCCACCCGCCGCGATGGTGTGCAGCTGCTGCGCCTAGGGGAGAACGTCGGATACGGCAGTGCCGCCAACCGGGGGGTCGTCGAATGGGGACCCGAGGTGGGCTGGGTGGTGGTGGCTAACCCGGACATCGAGTGGCACCCCGGCAGCCTCGATGAGCTGCTCGCGGCCGGGCAGCGGTGGCCCAGAGCAGGAGCACTGGGGCCGCTGATCCGGCAAGTGGACGGGACGGTGTACCCCTCAGCGCGGTTGCTGCCCGCCCTGGGCCGCGGCATCGGGCACGCGGTGCTCGGCCCGATCTGGCCGGGCAACCCGTGGAGTGCCGCGTACCGGCAGTCCGACACCGCCGTGGGCGAGCGCAGCGCCCAGTGGCTGTCCGGATCGTGCCTGCTGCTCCGCCGGGCCGCTTTCGAGTCCATCGGCGGGTTCGATTCCCGGTATTTCATGTACTTCGAGGACGTCGACCTCGGCGAGCGGCTGGGTCGCGCCGGGTGGCTCAACGTCTACGTGCCCAGCGCGGAAGTCACTCACCTCGGCGGGCACGCCACCAGCCGAGTTCCCGAGCAGATGCTCGCCGAGCACCACCGCAGCGCCTACCGCTACCTCGCTGACCGCCATCCCGGCCCGTGGTACGCCCCGCTGCGGTTGGCCCTGCGCGCTGGGCTGGCCGGCCGGCTGTGGCTGGCCCGTCACGCGGCCCGGCGGGCGCTGCTGCGCTGATGCCTGAGTTACCGCCGGCATACCGAGCCTGGGTCCCTGAGTACCCGCTGGATCTGCGGGCGGTGCTGGCTCCGCTGCGCCGCGGCCGGGGTGACCCCACGATGCGGGTAGATGCCGAGGGCACGGTGTGGCGCGCCGGCAGCACCCCGGCCGGTGCGGCGACGCTGGCGCTTCGGCGCAGCACCGACGGCACGGTGCACGCCACCGGATGGGGACCAGGCGTTGCCTGGACACTGCACCAGCTGCCCGCGCTCCTCGGTGCCGACGATGACGACAGCGCCTTCGTGCCGCATCATCCGCTGATCGCGCAGGCCCGGCACCGGATGCCCGGACTGCGCCTGGGCGCCACCCATCGGGTCTGGGATGTGCTCCTTGCCGCGGTGCTGGAGCAGAAAGTCACCGGCGTCGAGGCCCGACGCTCCTGGCGGGAGCTGTGCTGGCGTTTCGGAGAACGGGCACCGGGTCCCGCCCTGCTGTGGGTACCGCCCAGCCCGGCGGTGGTGCGCGCGATCCCCGATTGGGAGTGGCACCGAGCCGGGGTGGACCAATCCCGGCGCCGGACTCTGCTGGCGGCCGCTGCGGTGGCGCCCCGGTTGGAAGCTGCGGTGGCGTTGGCCGGACAAGCCGGCCGTGACCTGCTGCGCACGGTTCCCGGGATCGGGGTGTGGACGGCCGCCGAGGTGGCCCAGCGGGCCTGGGCGGACGCCGATGCGGTGAGCGTCGGCGACTATCACATCCCCTCCGTCGTCGGTTACGCGCTCGTGGGCCGGCCACTGGACGATGCGGGCATGCTGGAGGTTCTCGCGCCCTACGCACCTCAGCGGCACCGGGCGGTGCGCTATGTCGAAGCCTCGGGGTTCCGGCGTCCCCGCTTTGGCCCCCGGCTGCACCCCCGCGACTACCGCACGCGGTAGTCGCGGTCAGCGCAACGCTGAGCTAGCCGATTTACTTCCGCCGTCCGAATAACCGGTTCCACCCCCCAGCCAGGAAATGTGAGGAACTCTCGCGGTGCCGGCCACGGCCAAACAGCTGGCCGAGAAATCCGGTGTCTCGGGATGGCGCGTCACGCTCAATAAGCAACACAACAGCGGCTTCGCACGAGGGACAACGCCGGCCCGGTGGGCAGACCATGGACGCGACATACACCGTCGCGCCACAGAGGGCCGCGTACCGGCCGGTGCCCTCCGATATCCCAGTTATCACCTCGTCCTCGCTAATTGCGTGGTCTACGTTTTCAGAGCCACAGGTGAACCAGGTCACAAATGGTGCTCGGGTTCTCGTGCGATCCATCGCTACGCGTCCTTTGATTGCCGATGTCATCGGTCCGTAACTATTTACCTAGTTCCGGCTTGAGTGTCAACCAGCGCTGGACCGCTCAGGTCATGAGAATCCGCGCAAGGCTTACGGTAGCTTCTTTACAGTGCTGCGGCCTCAAGGCAACTGCCCGGCTAACCACTACTGTCTTGCGCCACGTCACATCGGTGAGGCGTGTGGCCGACGTGCCGATGTGAACCGTCCCCGCCATTGATTGACGCCTTTCTCTTGCGCGCTTTTCACTCTTGTGGGTGGTTGAGCACACGCATTCGAAGTGTCAAACCTAGCACGTGCTCCTGCGGAGGTCAATGCACGTGCTGCGGCCGAGGTCGATGCACGTGCAATTGCGGATGCAAGAAGCTACCCGTCAGCAGAGCTTGCCTGCCGCGGGTCCGGTCAACCCCGCGGCCGGGGTGGGCTGTGGGGAGTCGGTTACCCTGCGGTGGTGAACGTGCAGATCAAGGATGCCGTGTTTGGCTATCTGTCTGAACCGCAGGCCGAGGTCGCGGGCCCGCCGCCCTGGCCGGGCGTGGTGGTCGTGCATGACCTCTTCGGTATCGGAGATGATCTTTGCCAGATCACGGATCGATTTGCCACGGCCGGGTACCTGGCGCTGGCGCCCGATCTGTACTCGCGTGGGGGCATGGCACGCTGTGTGAAGGCGGTCTTTTCCCAGCTCAGGGCGGCCAGTGGGCGTGCCTTCGACGATATCGAGGCCGCCCGCAGCGCCCTGGCTGGGCGCAGCGACTGCACCGGCAAGATCGGCGTGGTCGGATTCTGCATGGGTGGTGGCTTCGCGCTGGTCGCTGCGGCGCGGAACTTCGCTGCCGCAGCGCCCTACTACGGGATGTTGCCCAAGGATGAGTCCATCTTCGATGGGGTGTGTCCCATCGTGGCTAGTTATGGTGCGAGAGACCGCGGCCTACCCGGTGCTGCGGACACGCTGGAGCGGGCACTGTCCCGACGCAACGTCGTGCACGATGTCAAGGAATACCCGTTGGCTGCGCACGGCTTCGCCAACCGCATATTTACCGGGCCGTTCAGCCGGATGACCCGCATCGGTGGGTTCTTTTACCACCACGACTCCAGCGAGGACGCCTGGCGCCGGGTGCTGGCCTTCTTCGCCCAGCATCTGCGCTGACGCCCCGGTTGGGCACCGATCATCAGCCGCGCCGACGGCTGATCTCGAAAGCGGCGACTGACGCGGCCACGGCAACGTTCAGTGACTCGACATGGTTGCGCATGGGTATGCGCAACCGTACGTCTGCAGAGATCGTCGATCCCTGGGTTTCGCCGCCGAGCACGAGCACCGCACGCGGCGCCAGCTCCGTCTGAAAGATCGACCGCTTCGCGGTTGCGGTCAACTCGTACAGGATAAACCCTCGCTTGTGCAACGCCGACGCGGCCTCCGTGGCACTTGCTGAGTTCAAAATCGACGCCTCGAACGCCACCCCAGCCGATGCTTTGATCACAAGCGGACCGACGTGGGGGCTACCCGCCCGAGGAAGAATGACGCCATCAATACCAGCCGCAGTAGCACTTCGTAAGATCATGCCAACGTTGCTGGGGTTCGTCACGCCATCCAGGAGGAAGAGCGTCGTGCGTCGATCGCCGCGCGTGGCGAGATAGTCACTCAGTCGGGCCATGCGGCGCGCCGTGATGTCAGCGACGACACCCTGATCCTGCTTACCATTGCCAGCCAGCCGCTTAATGCGGGCGGGAGACGTGTGCTGTACCTCAATGTCCCTCCGATGCGCCTCGTCAACTATCTGATCGATAGCCCGGCCATGCGCATTGTCGGCTATGATTATCTTGGCGACCTCAAGATTGTGCTTTCGGAGAGCCTCGAGGACGGGAATCCGGCCATAGATCGTGATGAACTGGTCACGTGGCGACGGGGGAGTAGTCACTTGATCAATCTTTCGTGCCACGCGATGGGACCGCCGACGCCGCGTCTCGCTAAGTCCAGTCATGTCAGGCTCCCCATGATAGCGCGGCGTGGAGTACCCCGAGACTCCAACCCCCAGCGCCGGGAGCATCGGCTGCGCGGTGTGGGTCTGGGCAGTGTCGGTCCGCACCGCTATCGTGAAATTAAGACCCCTCATGGTGGTCACGGATCGTCTATGGAGGTCGCGATGGCAGTTGAGGAGACATCGCTCGTGGCTGCTGCGCCTGCGCAGTCGCCCCTGGCCGCCATGATGGGTCAATTGGTGAGGGGGACTCATGTCTCGCAGGCGATCAGCGTGATGGCCCGGCTTGGCGTGGCGGACGTGCTGGCTGATGGCCCGCAGCCGGTAGCGGAGATAGCCCGACAGGTCGGCGCGCACGATTCAGCGCTGTATCGGATGTTGCGCGCGCTGGGTGACGTGGGAGTGGTCACGGAGCTGGACGACCGGTGGTTTGCCCTGACTCCGCTTGGTGCGCTCCTGCGCAGTGACGTCCCTGGCTCGCTGCGGGCGTGGGCGACGATGATCGGAATGCCCTTCCACCGCTACTCGTGGACCGATCTGTATGAGACGGTGCGGACCGGGGAACCGGCGTTTGACCGGGTTTATGGCACTCAGTTTTTCGACTATTTGGCGGAGCATCCCGAAGATGCGGCGATCTTTGATACCGCCATGGTCGCTATATCCACGAATGAGGCTGCCAGCATCATCGAAGCGTACGATTTCGGCCGCTTTGGCACAATCGTGGATGTGGGCGGTGGGCGGGGTGGTTTGCTCACCCCCATCCTGTCCGCCAATCCGCATCTGCGGGGAGTGCTGTTTGATACACCGACGGTCGTGAGTGGTGCTCCCGGTGAGCTGTCCCGAGCGGGGGTCAGCAACCGTTGCCGGGTGGTGAGTGGGGATTTCTTCGACTCGGTGCCCGAAGGGGGCGACGCCTACCTGCTGAGCAACGTCATCCATAGCTGGGACGACGACCAGGCGGTGACAATCCTGAGGACGTGTCGGGCCGCGATGGCCGATACCGCCTGCCTGCTGATTGCTGAGACCGTGCTGCCGCAAGGGCGCCAGCCGTCACCGGCAAAACTTGCGGATGTGGGGATGCTGGTCCTGAGTACGGGAGGTCGCGAGCGCACCGAGGCGGAGTTCCGCGCTGTGCTGGATCGGGCCGGTCTTCGGTTGGTCCGCATCGTGCCCAGTTCGGGCAGGTTCGACCTCGTGGAAGCGGTCCCGCACGCACGGAGTTGACCCGCCCCCGTCCGGTCATATCGGTGATCATCACGGGGGTTATCGCAGGATCAACCCGTCTCCCGGGTCGCCGGGTGGGCGGGGGTGCAGTGGTTGCGTCGGGTAGCCGACGGCGATCGCGCCGAGCGGCCGCCAGTCCGCCGGCAGGGCGAGTTCGGCGCGCACCAGATCCGGGCAGAACAGCGTCGAACCGACCCAGCATGAGCCCAGGCCCTCAGCGGCCAGCGCCACCAGCAGGCCCTGCACGGCGGCACCCGCGGCGACGGTGAACATCGCCTCCTCAGCGGTCTGCCGGCGCGCGTCGGGGTAGGCGTGCGCGCCATCGGGCACGGCGAGGGGCACCAGCACCTCCGGCGCGTCGTAGAGCAGCGCCCCCCGCCGCATCCGGCGTTCGATGCGGTCCTCGGTCAACCCGTCCCGGCGCAGGTCAGCCCGCCACGCCTGGGCCATCGCGTCGAGCAGTCGACGCCGCAGCCGCCGGTCGGCCAGCCAGAGGAACCGAACCGGCCGGCTGTGGTGCGGTGCCGGGGCCCGCAGCGCGATTCCCACCGCGCGGCGCAGTGTTGCTGGATCCACCGGATCGGGACGAAACGAGCGCACCGATCGGCGCAGCAGCACCGCTTCCGCCCGGCCCTGGCTGATTGCCTCGTCAGTGCCCAGCCAGAACAGATCCTCGGCCAGCGGGCGGATCAGGTCCGCCGCGGTGCTGCCGTCCTCGTCGCAGGTCAACCCACGCAGGACCGCCACCGGCACCCCCGCCAGTTTGCCCTGAACCAGGTCGGCGGCTGCGGCGATCTCGTCGGCGACGGCAATCTGGGTGCTCACCAGCTCGTTGCCGTGCCGGTCGATGGCGCCTGGGTAGCGATGCAGCACGGCCAGCCCGGCGGCCCCGATCGCCGCGTCGGTCTCCCCGGCCCGCCACGCCCGGCCCATCGTGTCAGTGATCACGACGGCGACGTTGACACCGAGTTTGGCGGCCAGCCCGGCGCGCAGCCGCGCGGCGCTGGCGTCCGGGTCCAGCGGCAGGAGCGCGACCTCATGGCGCGCCACGTTGGAGGTGTCCACGCCGGAAGCAGCCTGCACCACGCCGAGTAAGTTCTCCGTGATCAGAATGTGGCCACGGCGGGCGAGTACCCGCCGGGCCTGCGCGGCGATGAGCTTGCGGCGAGCCGCGTCCCGGTCCGCCGCCTCGGCCGGCACCGTGATCAGCCGTCCCTCCACCTTGGACACCACCTTGCTGGTGACGACGACGACGTCGCCGTCAGCGAGCCACGGTGCGGCGGTGACCAGGGCGTCGATCAGATCGTCCCCTGGTCGGAACTCGGGTAGTCCCCGGACCGGCAGGATGCGGACCTCACCCGGCGCGGCGTGATCGTGCACGGTGCCCGCGTTGCAGGCGTGCACGTTGCCCCCGCCAGAGGCGCTCACACCCTCAGCCCGGCGAGGTCCAGGGCGGCCCTGGCCATCGCCGCAGTCGCCGCGACGTCCGTCATCAGCAGCGGGACGTCCCGGACCGCCACCCCGGGCACCGTCGCCCTGTCCCCGGTGTGTACCAGCCACCCATCCAGGATCCCACCCGCGCAGCGGGCCCCGTAATGCGCCGCGACCGCGCCGGCGTCGCAGGCCACCCCGATGGCGGCCAGGCAGGCCTCGGCCATCCCGCGGACCGCGCGGCCCCCGACGATCGGCGAAAGCCCGATCACCGGGGCGGGGGTGGTCCGCACCGCGTGGCGGATCCCCGGCACGGCCAGCAGGCTGCCGATGGACACCACCGGGTTGGATGGCGCGAGCAGCACGGCGTGCGCCCCGGCGATCGCTTCGCGCACCCCGGCGGCCGGCTGGGCGAGCTCCGCGCCCACCAGCACGAACTCGCTGACCGGAAGCGCTGCGTGGTGCCGGATCCACCACTCCTGGAAGTGCATCGCGCGCCGGTCCAGGAATTCTGGACCACCGAGAGCATCGGTGACCACGACGTGGGTCTCGCAGCGATCGTCGGTGGCCGGTAACAGCCGTACCCCGGGTCGCCACCGGTCGCACAGCGCTGCGGTGACCACGGACAACGGGTAGCCGGCCCGGAGCATCCGGGTGCGGACCAGGTGCGTGGCCAGGTCCTGGTCGCCCAACCCGAACCAGTCCAGATCAGCGCTGTAGCGGGCCAGCTCCGCGTGGACCACCCAGCTCTCCCCGGCACGTCCCCAGCCGCGCTCAGTGTCGATACCCCCGCCGAGGGTGTACATGCACGTGTCCAGATCCGGACAGATCCGCAGCCCGTGCAGCCAAATGTCATCGCCGGTGTTGACCACTGCCGTGATCTCGTGCTCGCTGGCGGTCAGGCCGTCGCCGGGGCCGACGGCGGGAAGGCCCAGCGCGGCCTTCAGCCCGAGCAGGAACCGGGCCCCACCGACGCCGCCGACCAGCACCACGACCTTCATAACCGCGATCAGGATGTGTCGCCGGGGCGGGCCTGGCCCTCGAAGGTGGTATGCACCTGCTCGAAGGTTTTGTAGCGTTCGCTGTCCGTGTAGGAGCGGTATGAGGCCTTGTCGGCATGGGTGAGCGCGACATCGTCAACGAAGGGGGCAAGGAGGTGGCGGGGCCATAACCGGCGCACCCGCACCGCGTTGATCTCCGCGCAGAACACCAAGATGAGCGCCTGCAGATAGAGCCAGGCGAGCAACCCGAGAACCAGCCCAAAAACGCCGTAGACCTGCGAGGCGCTACCCAGCTCGTGGCTGACGAACAACGCCCCCACGCTCTGTAGCACCTGAATCGCGACTGCGGCGACGATCGCGCCGGGCATCAGGTCAGCCATCCGAATCTCGTGGGCGGTCAGCACTCGGAACCCGACCAGGAACGCGCCCACGTTGACGATGACCGCAACGGCGATCGCGGCGATGCGCAGCCCAGCACCGATGCCGAAGCCGAAGCCGGCGGCCACCGGACCGAGGGCGGACAACCCGGTAGTCGTCAGGACGACGGCGCCGAGCAAGACGAACAACACCAGGCCGCGTAGCCGGGACAGGACCGCGTCGGGGCGGGCATAGCGGGGCACGGCCCAAACCCGGTTCAACGCCGTCTGGATGGCCACTGAGACGCCCAGACCCCCGTACGTTGCGACAAGGATGCCCACGATCACACCCAAGCCACTGCCGTGGATCGATGTGACATTCTCCTGCAGTTGCGGGCCGATGATCGGGAATTGCTTCAGCGCCGAGCCGAGCAGCGCCTGCTGCAAGGCGGGGTGGCTGTGCAGCGTGTAGCCCAGCATGCTGACCAGTAACAGCAGCATGGGAAACAGCGAGACGAAACCATAATAGGTGATCAGAACCGCGAGGTAGCCACCTTGGTCGTCGATGAACTTGTAGACCACCGCTACGGGGAAACCCAACCAGTGATGACGCCGCTGGAAGTCGTCCAGTCGAGCCATTACGCCCATGCCCACGTCCTCACTGTCCCTTGGCGGGGATGAGTACCCCACAGGACGCGACGTTAGTCAGGGACCGGTCACGGCTCAGCGCCAGAACAGGAACTCCCGGAAGCCATCCGCCGCCGCGAACGGATCGCCGCCGAGCGCGGCGAAGACCGTGAAGCCGGCTCCGAACAGGGCCTTGCTCACGGCAGACACGCTGATGATCAGAATGAAGAGGGCCAGCGTCGCGTACAGGCCCACGGCGTTGGTCAACTGACGGGCCGGCGCAGGCAGGTATGGCTCGATAACGCCGAATCCGTCCAGTCCCGGCACCGGCAGGATGTTGAGCACGAACGCGAGCACCTGCACCAGGGCCAACCAGGACAGGCCGGCGGCGAGCCCCTCGGGGAGAGGGATGGTGGCGACCACCGCGGTGAGTGCCGCCCCCAGCGCCAGATTGGTCAGCGGACCGGCCAGCGCCACCGCTGAGGCGACCGCCCGCGACCGCAGCGCCTCCCGGTTGATCCACACTGCGCCGCCGGGCAACGGGATTCCGCCCAGGGCCAGGAGCACTAGCGGCAGCAGCAAGGACATCACCGGGTCGGTGTAACGCCGGATGTCCAGCGTGAGATATCCCTTGGCCCGCACCGACTCATCGCCGCCCCGGTAGGCCGTCAGGGCGTGGCTGAACTCGTGCAGGCACAGCGCGACCGCCCACCCGCCGAGGACCAGCAGCACGATGCCGGTGGTACGGGCCGCGCCGGTGGTCAGCGCCGCGAGCGCGCCGCCGGCCACGGCGAGGGCGAGGAGCAGCAGAAAGAGTGGACTGGGGGCCGAGCTAGGGACACGCACGGGTGCAGCGTGTCACACGGTTGGGCAGCCGTGCTCTCAGGCGAGCTCACGGGGTAGCCAGCGAGGGAGGTGAGGGCACTTGCGTCCCCGAGGACAGAGGTGTAATCACAGACTTGTTATTCTCCGGCGCAGCCCGGGGAGGCGCGAACCGGGGAGGAACTCTATGGCGAGGAGGGCGGACCGCCATGGATGAGGATGAGATGGACGTCAACTGGCCGGCGGATGAGGAGGTCGAGCACCAGAGCCCCTGGAGCCTGTTCCTCGGGCTTGAGCAGCCGGACTGGCAAGAGCGGGCACTGTGCGCCCAGACCGATCCGGAAGCGTTCTTCCCCGAGAAAGGCGGATCGACAAGGGAAGCGAAGCGGATTTGTGCAGGCTGCGAGGTCCGGGCCGAGTGTCTGGAATACGCGCTGGCCTTCGACGAGCGCTTCGGCATCTGGGGTGGGTTGTCCGAGCGGGAGCGTCGCAGACTCAAACGCGGCGCGGGTTGAGGTAGGACCGCTTCCCGGACGCCGCGCCGATCGCCCGGGGGCGTTACGGTGTGCTCCCACCTGAGAGGGCACGAACAGTGCCTTCACGGGGGCACGTCACGGGGAGCACGTCACGGGGATTGACAGGGAGGAGTCGGTGTGTCGCGTACTGCTGGGACACCTGTTGGTGACGGCAATGCCCGCCCCGCAGCTGGCTCGCGCAGGTCCAGCACCATCGCGACACCGGTAGCGCCTAGCGTGCCGGCGGAGGATGTGCCGGCGGAGGAGCAGCCAGCGGCGGAGGGCGCGGCGCAGGCCAGCCCGCGAACTCGACCCCGGCCCTCGCCGCTGCCCAAGCATCCTGATCGCACGCATTCTGGCACCGACAAGCCGCGCAGCGTTACCAACTCGGGCGCGCTGATACCGGATGAAGCCGGCGTCGGCACGCGCGTTCGGCAGTTCGTGCTTGCTCCGCCCGCCGTGCTGACTGCGGTGATGACCGTGCTCGCCGTATTGCTGAACCGTCACCGGCTGGCCCTGGACTTGGCCGGTGGCCGGCTGCTTCCGGTGGAAAGCCTCGGCACGACCTGGTCGTCCTACCTGGCTTCCTGGCACCCGATCGACGGCGGGAGTGCGGCTCCCGCGCCAGCTGCGCTGGCCGTGCTTGGCATCCTCGGCCTGCCGGTGGCCTCGCCCGCCATCGCAGTGTCGGTGCTGCTGCTGGCCGCGCTGCCGCTGGCTGCCCTGTCCGCCTACCGGGCTACCCGCGCCGTACCGGTCAGCCCCGAACGTCGGGCACTGGCCGCTGCGGCCTACGCGTTGCTCCCGCCGGCCATCGCGGGGTTGGTGCAGGGCCGTTTGGACGTCGTGGTGGCCTATCTGCTGCTGCCGCTCGTGCTGTCTGGTGTCGTGTCCGTGCTGCACGGTGGACTACCTGGTGGGCTACCCGGTGGAAGGGTCCAGCACTCCGCCGGCTGGCCCTCCACTGTGGCCGCCACCGCGCTGGGGATTGCTGTCCTCGGCGCGTTCGCCCCCCTGTTGCACCTCATGGTGTTGACGGTGGTGCTGATTGGCTTTGTGGTGCTCCCGGCCCCCCGGGTGACGACGCCGCGCCGCGCCATCGGGCTTTTTGCGTTGGTGCTCCTGCCGCTGGGACTGCTCGTGCCGTGGCCGGCGTTGGTGATGCAACGCCCTGCGGTTCTGCTGCACGGGGTGGGCGCGGTGGTGCCCGAGCAGCTGTCCAGCTGGCTGCGGCTGCTTGCGTTGGATCCTGGTGGGGCGGGCTCCCTGCCGTGGGTGGGCGCGGTCGTGGTGGCGGCAGCAGCAAGTGCGCTTGTCTTCCGGCCATCCTGGGCGATGCTCCCGGGTCTGGGATTGGCGCTGCTGGGTGCCCTCGCGGTGGTGCTGCTGGCCCGGCTGCCGATGCGGCCGCTACCCGGTGGTGACCCACGGCCGGGTTTCACCGGGGGTGCCCTGCTGTTTGCTGGGTGCGGGTTGCTGTGGATCGTGTTACTAGCCGGCCGCCGGGAGCCGGCCTCGCCAGCGAGCAGGTGGCGTAACACGCTGTCGGCGACGCCGTGGGTTGGGGTGGCGGCACTGTCGGCCGCGGCCGTTGTGCCGGGCGCCAGCGGTCCCCTCACCGCCGGCCCACCGCGTGGTGTGCCGGTGCTGGCTCCCTCCCTGGTCGCCGAACTGGCCCGAACGGGCACCTCCGTGCTCGTCGTCGGGGCCCCGGGGGAGCCGGTACGGCTAACCCGGTCACGGACCGCGCGGTTTGGGGACGACGATATTGCTCCGCTGGCTGCCGCGGGGTCCCGGTTGGAGCGGCTAGCTGCCGCGTTGCGGGCTGGGCAGCCAGGGGAAACCTCTGCGGCCATCGCCGATGTGGCCGCCACCGGGGTGCAGTTCGTGGTGCTGCCTACCGTCGCGCAGGGCATCCGAGCTCTCGCCGCAGCCGGGCCGTTAGCCCAGTCGGCGCCCCGGACCGCTGATGGCAGGCCGGTGCTGCGGGTGGTGCGACCAGTCCCGGGCGCGGAACTGCTGGGTCCCGCGCTTGCCGAGCAGGCGCGCAGCGGGGCCGCCCCCCCCATCGAACCGGGCGTCAGTGGGGTTCTGGCGCCGGCTCAGCCGCCGCGGGTGGCGGTGCGAGTCGCGCCCGGCGCAGAAGGCAGGTTGCTCGTGGTCGCGGCCAATGACCAGCCAGGGTGGCAGGCCCGCGTGGATGGCCGGCCGGTACCGGTGGTCCGCGGGTGGGGGCACCAGGTCGCGATCCCGGTGCCGGGTACCTCGGCCGAGGTCCGGTTGGTTCGCTCGGATACCACCCGGACGGCGCTTTTGCTCATCGAGGCGGCGTTGTTCCTGCTGGTTGTCGGTACTGCGGTGCCGTCCCGCCGTCGCCCCAGCGGGTAGTCCGCCTCGGCTGCTCAGCCCGCTTCCGGGGGTCCGTCGATGGCGTCCGGATCGACGCCCAGGTAGTTGGCCACCTGCTCGACCAGCACCTCGTGCACGAGGTCGGAAAGCTCAACGTCGTCCTGGACTCGGGTCTCCAGCGGTCGTCGATAGAGCACGATCCGGGCTCGGGTCGGCAGGCCAGCGCCGTCCACCCCAGCCGGGACCAGCCGGGCCAGCGGGACGTTGCCGGCTTCCACCACGTCGCTGCCCCAGGTCACCGTGGTCGGATCGCAGTCGGTGACCTCAGGTACGTCATCGACGGCGACGTCGAGCCGGTCAAGCTCGGCGTGCCAGCGCTTGTCGATCGGTTCAAGAGCGTCCAGCACGATCGCGTCGAACCGCTCTGAGCGGCTGCGCGCCGCAGGCAGCGTGGCGGGGAACAGCGGCCCCCGGACACCGCGACCGCGCCGGTCTCGGCGCCTGCGCAGACGCGAGCGGGCTGACCGAGTCACCGCCATCCACCGAGACTACGCCGTCACCGACACCACGCCGCCACCGAGACCGCCACCGAGACCGCCACCGAGACCGCCACCGTCACCGAGCATCGAGACCGTATCGAGACCACAGTCAGGGCACTGGCCAGCACGACGCTCCGCGCGCCTGCCGCACGGGGCGAACTCTGCGCACTAGGGTCTGAGCCCGTGCGCAGTGTGCGGCGGTGCTCGAGGACCGGGTGCACGAACCCGGCGGTTGCCACGCTCACTTTTGTCTATGCCGACTCCACCGCTGTGGTCGGCCCGCTGGCCACCTCCAGCGAACCGCACTCCTACGACTTATGTGAGCGGCACGCGCTGCGGCTGACCGCGCCGCGGGGTTGGGACGTCGTGCGCCACGACGGTGAGTTCGCCGAGCCGCAGCCCTCGGCGGATGACCTCACCGCGCTCGCCGAGGCGGTCCGGGAAGCCGGCCGGGTGGACCGCCCCGTGGACTCCGCTCTCACTGCTCCGGCGGCGGTGCACGGCCGCCGCGCTCACCTGCGAGTCTTGCCCACTCCACGGGAGGACTGACCCCGCTGCTGAGCCTCCACACCTGAACCCGCTGAACACGGACTTGTGTGGGGGATGTGGGACGCGGATAGGCTCGTACTAGTGAAGGGAGCGCGGTGTCTGACCTGTCTGCGATAGTCAAGGCCTATGACATCCGGGGTATCGTCGGGGAGCAGCTGAACTCGGAGGTGGTGCGCGATATCGGCGCGGGGTTTGCCGACTTTCTCAGGCGCGTGGACGGCTTGGGCGCCACCAGCTCAGACGGTGTGACTCCGCCGCAGGCAGTGATCATCGGGCACGACATGCGGGACTCCTCACCCGGTTTGGCGGCGGCTTTCGCCCGCGGCGTAACCAACCGCGGTCTCGACGTCATCTCTGTCGGGCTGGCCAGCACCGACATGCTCTACTTCGCCTCTGGGTGGCTGGGGTTGCCGGGGGCGATGTTCACCGCAAGTCACAATCCGGCCCGCTACAACGGCATCAAACTCTGCCGAGCCGGTGCCGCCCCGGTCGGTCAAGACAGCGGGCTGGAGGAGATCCGGGCCGCCCTGGAGCGGGGCATCGGACCAGGACCGGGCGGCGGTGGCGTCACCGAGCGGAACATGCTGACCGACTACGCGCGCTACCTGCGCTCGCTGGTGGACTTGTCGGGGATCCGGCCGCTGCGGGTTGTGGTGGATGCCGGTAACGGGATGGGTGGGTACACCGTGCCCGCCGTGCTGGAGGGCCTGCCGCTGCACCTCACTGCGCTGTACTTCGAGCTGGACGGCAGCTTTCCGCATCATGAGGCCAACCCGCTGGATCCGGCGAACCTGGTGGACCTGCAGGCGGCCGTGCGGGAACATGGCGCCGATCTGGGTTTGGCGTTGGATGGTGACGCCGACCGCTGTGTCGTGATCGACGAGCGAGGTGAGGTGGTGAGCCCCAGTGCGATCACCGCGTTGGTCGCCACCCGGGAGCTGGCCACCGAGCCTGGGGCCGTCGTGATCTACAACTTGATCACCTCGCAGGCTGTGCCGGAGATCGTCGCTGAGCACGGTGGGCGGCCGGTGCGGACCCGGGTCGGCCACTCGTTCATCAAAGCGCGGATGGCGGAAACCGGGGCGATCTTCGGCGGCGAGCATTCCGCGCATTACTATTTCCGCAGTTTCTGGCGTGCTGACTCGGGGATGCTGGCCGCGCTGCACGTGCTGGCCGCGCTCGGTCACCAGCACCACCCGGCCTCGGCGCTGATGGCCCAGTTCAGCCGCTACGCCGCGTCCGGTGAAATCAACTCTACGGTCACCGACCAGCAGGGCAGGATAGCGGCTGTACGGGAGCGGTTCGCTGCGCGGGCCGTTGAGGTCGACGAGCTCGACGGCCTCACCGTACGCTGCCCCGACGGTTCGTGGTTCAACCTGCGCCCGTCGAACACCGAGCCGCTGCTGCGCCTGAACGTGGAGGCTCGGGACACCACAACCGTCGAAGCGTTGCGCGATGAGGTGCTGGCCCTGGTGCGGGGCAACTGAGTGCGGGTCAACTGAGTGTGGGGCAACTGAGGAGGACAACGATGGCCGTGGACTTGGACGCTGCGCTGATGAAGATCTTGGCGTGTCCGTGCCCGACGCACGCCACGCTCCGCAGTGGTACGGCGGCTGATCCCGAGGCTGAGGCGTTGACTTGCACCGCGTGCGGGCGCAGTTTCCCGGTGACCGACGGCATCCCGGTGCTGCTGCTCGAGGAGGCGTTGCCCGGGACCGGCCCGGGTGCCGACGGGGTAGTGGGCAGCGGCGGCAGCGGCAGCGGGTTGGGCTCAGTGTGATCCAACCAGACGGTGGTCCATGCCACTCCAGTCCCCACGCCAGCCACGATGACGACGATGTGCTCGATGACCCTGAGCGCTTGGAAGCCACCGACACCGGTGGCTTGCTCCGGGCCGCAGCCATGGCGGGTGCTCAAGTGCGTGCTACGGCCGCCGCGGCCGAAGAGGCGGGTCTGCGGCGGCTGGTCGGGGAACGTCCCCGGGCGTTGGTGCTGCTGATCCGGCCGAGCGCAGCTCTAGCTGCCGCACCGCTGTTGCTGGCGCTACTCGGACCGTCCTGCCCGGTGCCGGTGGTGACGACGCGGTCGGTCCCGATGTGGGTGGGCGCGCTGGACGTCGTGCTGGCCCACACCGCTGATCCCGGTGATCGAGAACTGGCGGAGGGCCTGGACCGGGCGGCTCGCCGGGGAGCCCAGGTGGTACTCACCGCACCCGAGCAGGGGCCGGTGGCGGCTGCGGTCGCAGGTCGATCGATCCTGGTGGTGCCCCGGATCGAGGTACCACCAGGGCTGGCCCTGCCGCAGGCCCTGACCGCCGGTCTGGTCCTGCTGGACACTCTGGGTTTGCTCGCTACCGACTCCGAGGTGCTGGCTGGCGAGCTGGACCGGGAAGCGCAGCGTGATCACGTCGCCCACGAGTCGTTGGTCAACCCCGCCAAGTCTCTGGCGTTGCGGCTGAGGGCACGAACCCCCTTGCTGTGGGGCACCGACCCAGTAGCGACCGCGGTGGCGGAGCACTGCGCCGGGGCGCTCGCCGCGCACGCGGGGGTGGTCGCGCACGCTGCGGGCTTCCCGGAGGCCGCAGCGCTGCCGGTGCTGCGCCAGCAGGCAACCCGCGCCGGTGGAGCCGCTGACATCTTTGCGGATCCGTTCCAGGATGTGCCCCCGGGTGGTGGTACGCCGGGGAGCGCTGCGCCAGCGCTGCGGCCGGTGCTGCTCGGCGTGCTCGGCGGTTCGTACCATGAGCCTGAGCGCGCCGCGGCGTTGGCCGCGTTACCCAGCGCTGATGTGGTGACCGTTGACGAAGAGCTGATGGTGCGCCGGGATGACCCGGGTGCTGCGGCGTGCGCTGCCGCGGTGCTGGCCCTACGGTTCGACTTCGCCGCGCTCTACCTTGGGCTGAGCCGGGGCGTGTTGGGCGGGCCGGGGCGGGGTGGTTCGACCGGGCCGGTCGGCGAGTGAACGTCATGTCCAGGCGGCAAGGGAGGGGTTGTGGAGCTGTTGCGCAACGCGGTTCGGCCTTACGCCTGGGGGTCCCGAACCGCGATCCCGGAGTTACTCGGCTGCCCGGTCCCCGCCCGGCACCCACAGGCGGAGCTGTGGCTTGGCGCGCACCCGGCGGACCCGTCGGTGCTGCTGCACGCGGATGGCGCGCAGACCTCCCTGCTGGACGCGCTACGCGCTGACCCAGATCGTCACCTCGGGGCCCACTGTGCGCGGCGCTGGGGCGGCCGGTTGCCGTTCCTGCTCAAGGTGCTCGCCGCCGATGAGCCGCTGAGCCTGCAGGCCCACCCGTCCGCGGCGCAGGCCGCTGAGGGATTTGCCCGCGAGGAGGCCCGCGGCATCCCCCGGGACGCGCCGGAACGCAACTACTCCGACCTCAACCACAAACCCGAGCTGATCTGTGCGCTCACCGAGCTCCATGCGTTGGCCGGCTTCCGCGATCCGCTGCGCACCGTCGAGTTGCTCGGTGCGTTGGACGTGCCGGCGCTAGAGCCCTACCGCATGATGCTCGCGGCCGAACCGAATACCGACGGGTTACGGACCCTGTTCACCACCTGGATCACGATGCCCGAGCCAGCGGTGAAGGCGGTGCTGCCCTGCACCCTGGACGGTTGCATTGCGTTGTTGCGTCGCGACGGGGTGTGCCGCGATTTTCGCCCTCGTCGCGGCGATTTCCGTTACGAGTGCCAGGTGTTTCTGGAGTTGGCCGAGACGTATCCCGGTGACGTCGGGGTGCTCGCGGCCTTGTTGCTCAACCACGTCGTGCTGGCCTCGGGAGAAGCGATGTACCTCTCGGCCGGCATCCTGCACAGTTACCTGCGCGGCACCGCTGTGGAGATCAGCGCCAACTCGGACAACGTGCTGCGCGGTGGTCTGACCGCCAAGCACATCGACGTTCCGGAGCTGCTGCGGGTCCTGGACTTCTCCCACGGCGAGCCGCCGGTGCAACGCGGGGAACGCCTCGGGCCGCAGGAGACCGTTTATCGCACCCCGGCCGAGGAGTTCCGGCTGACCCGGCTTGAGTGGGCCGAGGGCGAGTCGGCTCCGGTGCGCCTGTGCAGCGTGTGCCCACAGATCTTGCTGTGCACCCAGGGGTCGGCGCAGCTGCACTCGCTCACCGGCGAGCGCATCACGCTGCGCCGTGGCGGATCGGTCTGGCTGCCCGCCGCGGACCCCGAGGTCACGGTGTGCCCGGATGTCACTCCGGTGCAGCTATTCCGGGCGCTGCCCGGACTCGCCCATGATCCCACCGACTAAAAGACGGATGCCCTCGACGAGCGCTGCACGCTATGTTCAACCGGACATTCTTAAGGCCGTGTGTCGGGCAGAGTCCAGTTTCCGGCAGGGTCCCAGCGTGGGGAGGTCAGGGTGACGACAAGTTCGGTTGATGCGGCCTGGGCCGGCGGCACCACCGTCGAGCAGACGCTGCTGCGGGGCCAGCCCGGTGCGGGTGGGTACAACCCGATCGTGGTGGGGCCGGGTGAGCCGCATCTGCGGCGGGTGGAGCTGCATCCGGGCGGCGAGGAGGTGACCCGCCGTGGCAGACGCCGTGGCCTGATCGCGTTTGCGCACCTCACGGACATCCACCTGGTGGATTCCCAATCCCCCGCGCGGCTGGAATTCCTGGATCGGTACGTCGATCCCGGTGAACCGTTGGCCAGATTGGTGCACATTCAGGGCAGCTACCGGCCGCAGGAGATGCTCAGCCTGCAGGTCGCGGACGCGATGGTGCGCCGGATCAACGAGATCGGCGTCGGCCCCGTGTCCGGGCTTCCGCTCGCCTGTGCGGTGGTGACCGGTGATAACTGCGACAACTCCCAGTACAACGAGCTGCGCTGGTACATCGACATCCTCGACGGTGGCCTCATCCATCCGGACTCCGGTGACCCCAACCGGTATGAAGGTGTAGCGGACACGGTGCACTACGACGTGCACTACTGGCACCCCGAGGGCACCCCACCCGGAGCGACCGATGATCTGCCGCGGGCGCGCTATGGGTTTCCGCGCATTCCCGGCCTGCTCGATACGGCCCGCCGCCCATTCCAGGCGGCTGGTCTGAGCATTCCCTGGTATGCCGCCTACGGTAACCATGACGCCCTGACCCAAGGCAACATTCCGCACCTGCCCGAGACCTCGGAATGGGTGACCGGTGACCAGAAGGTGATCGAGCTTCCCACCAGAATTGCGGTGCTGCGCCTGGTGGAGGACCTGGTGCGGGGGGATCCAGCCGCGATCCGCTTGCTGCACCAGGGGCTGGTGCGCAAGGTCACACCGGACGCTCACCGGCGGCTGGTCGACCGCACCGAGACGGTTCGCCAGCACTTCACGACCCGAGGACGTCCCCTCGGCCACGGATTCAGCGCCGACAATGCGGCGAATGGCACCGCCTATTACGGATTCGACAACGGGATCGTGCGCTGCCTGGTGCTGGACACGGTCAACCCCCATGGTGGCGCCAACGGTTCGCTGGACCGGGACCAGTTCGCCTGGCTGGAACGCGAACTCCAGGCCGGCCATCGACACTACCTTGACCCGGTCGGCAGCACGGTCACCGGGACCGGCACTGACCGGATCTTTCTGGTGTTCAGCCACCACACCCCCGCCACCATGAATAACTGGCTGGCGCCGCTGGAGCACCCGCGTGTCCTGGGCCACCACGTTCAGGAGCTGCTGCTGCGCTTTCCCAACGTGGTGGCCTGGGTCAACGGACATACCCACATCAACCGGATTACCGCCCACCCCCGACCACTCGGCAGCGCGATCGGCGGCGGATTTTGGGAAATCACCACCGCCTCCCACATCGACTGGCCGCAACAAAGCCGCTTGATCGAGTTAATAGACAACACCGACGGCACTCTCTCGATCATCACCACGATCATCGACACGGCAGGCCCCGCCGCGTATGACACCGGCCAGCTCGACAAGCCCGACACGCTGAGCTCCCTGTCCCGTGAACTTGCCGCCAATGATTGGCAGGCCCGCACCGACACGACCCCGACCGTGGACGGCCATCGCGGATCGCTCCTCGACCGCAACACGGAACTACTGCTCCCAGCACCCTTCACCATTTCGTCCACCGATATCCCCGCCCCCGCCTGAGCACATACCGCATACGGGGAGGGAAAAGCGGGTTCTGGGTCGATGGTCAAGCAGGTCGCTGTGGTCGCTGGGCGGCTGCTGGCCGCGATGCTCGCCCTCGTCGGTGGGTGCGGCAAGCCAACGACAGATTCTGGCGGGAATGCCGCTCGCACCTCCCGTTTCCTAGATTCGATTCGCTCTCCTGCCTCCGGAGGAGGTCTGTGGATCCGCACGCCGCGCGCGACAGTCCTTCCCCCGAGCCCACAGACAATGACATCAGATCCGTGACGCTGGAGACGTCGGCGATCCCGACCCGGTGCGGTGCTCCCGGCCGTCCCACGGTCGTTTCACGATCGCGTGGGTTGGTAGAGGGATCCCCGAGCCGCCCATGATTCTCAGTGACCGGCTCATCAGGTGCACATGCATCCATGAGACCGTGTTGGCGCGGCTCTGAAGGTGCACATGCATCCATAAGACCTGCTGGGGGCTGGGCCGGAGGGTGCACCGGCGTCGCATGTTCCCCGATTTTGCCGCCGCCCTGGCCAAGCAGCATGACTGGCCGACGCCATCATCAATACTGCTGCTCTCAGCCCCCTTCACCATCCCGTCCACCGACCTCCCCGCCACCCCCTGAGTGCATACCGTATGAGCACTGGCCCCGTTTGTTAGTGTGGTGCTGCTTGAGCAGCATGACCGCGCTCGTGAGTAGCTGCACGGCGTGCTCTTCGATATCCGCCGGTTCTCGTGGCTCCACGCTGCTGGGCTTTTTCGTCACCTGTTCGAGCTGTTCACACAGCAGTCGATTTTGGGTTTCTCCGACATTACTCGCCGCTCCCAATATAGCTCTACGGGATACTTCGGAAGGTTCAGTGGTCCACTGGCAAGACTCTCCCTCTCGATGACAGTCCCCCTCGCCTTCTCGGCTCGTCGCTTAGTGGTTCGGCGGTACTGGCCCATAATGCGCATGGCGAGTGACGCCATCGCGGTGATGAGTCGGGCCAGCAGCTCGCGGCCTTTGCGGATCACCGGGCGTCATCTTGGTCGCCATGCACGGCCAGTTCAGGACACTCGAAGGCGGCCGCCAGCTCGCGTCGCAGGGGCACCGCGTCAGCTGGGTTCAGATGCGCGCTCGGTCCATCCCGCCAGCCTTGGAGGAGTAACGACCCGTCGCCCAGGTCGGAGACCAGAACTCTCGGGGGCACGCTCGTCCCCGGTCGGAGGCTGAGTCCAATGCCCCGCTGCGCTGGCTGCCCGGTGTTCTGAGAGGGGTCGTCGGTGTCCTGGTCGGCAGGGCCGTCTTTGTGTTGCATGTGGTTTCCGCCTGTCTGTGTGACGTCTTCCTCGGGGTGGCACCCAGGATCGGGAACGCCGGGTTGGTGCAAGCAGGGGGAGGCGTTCCAGTACGGGGACGTACTAGCCCCTCGACTTGGCCGAGAGCCTGGATTCCACCACCGCACGGGCTTATCTCCGCGACCTGCACCACGATCTGAAACCCCACGCCAAAGTCCCCGAGGTCCGGGACTTCCTGGACCGAGCCCGAGGGCTTGTGGCGGTGAAAAACACCGCCATGGAGACGTGATTGCGGCGGCACCGACGCGGTGCGTCGGCGTGCCGGCGTCGGCGGGCAGTGCGGTACCCCGGATAATCCAGTGATGGCTACCCCCACCGTCACCACGTGGATCGACCGCACCGGCCCGACCGTCCGCGAGGCCCTCCTCCTGCTCGATTCCCAGGCCGGTACCCGGTTCGAGGCTGAGTTCCACGCCGCGATCGCCGAAGCCCAGGTCGACTTCGACGTCACCAGGATCACGGAGGTGGTCGATCGGTGGTGGGCGTACGCGATCGCCGAAGCCAACCCGGACCCGGAGGCCGACGCGGCGTGGATGAGGATCAAGGCTGGTGACGAATCTGACATTGTTGAGCAGTGGCGCCTGCTGCCGGACGGCAGTCACGACGTGTATCGCAAGGACGTGACCGACGAGTGGGTGTTCTCCTACCACCGGCCGGCCCTCGAGGCATGACGTCGCCAGTTGCCACGTTTCGACACCGAGTGGGTCGAGTACGCCAGAGAGCAGTTCAACTCGCTGACCTCGACGGTGCGCCAAGCTGTTATGGCGCGGGTCGCCGAGCTGGAGCGGGATCTGGATCCGACACGGTACGGCACGTACCACGAAAAGTTCGACAACTACCGGACCAGCTTCGCTTACGGGTTGATCACCTACGCGGTGGTCGCTGAGCAGAAGAGGATCATTCTGTTGCGGATCACCGCGATCGAGCCGTAAGCACCCACCGGATAAAGATCATTTTTGCAAGATCGAGACGATTCGGACGCAGTCACATCGTGGGGTCACCGGGCAGGCTTTGATCGGCTTAACGACCCGCTCCACGCCGCCACCGTTCCCCGTCGGCATGTCTGGGTGGGGTCTTGCTGGGGCGGCACCCCGGGTCGGGGACGGTGACTGGTGGGGACGGAGGGGAGACGTCCCGACATGAGGAGCGCACCAGTGCTGTGGTCAACCCGACCCTGGGGCCGCAGGGGAAAGTCAATCCGGGTGGCCCAAGGGCGGACTGAGCACAGACTCAGCACACTCCCAGATCATCGAGCCGCGGTTCGGTGTGGTGATCGCGCTGGTGAACTAGTGTGCCGATCACGTACTGGATTGATCCGCCTTGGGGGAGCTGGGGACTGTGACTGGGAAGCGTCGTGCTTTTGCGGAGCGTCGTGAGGTTGTGGGGCACACTCAGGAGACGCTGGCGCGGTTTGTGGGGGTGGAGCCGACCACGGTGGGGCGTTGGGAGCGGGGTGAGACCTGAGCGCTGATGACCGCCCTTTGGGCGCCCATGTCCTCGGGTCGATGGCCAATCTGGCCGCGCGCGAGGGCCACCCCCGGGAGGCCGTCACCCTCGTGGAGACTGCGGTGCTCGGCGTGCGGGGTCGGGAAACGGCAAGCCTGCTGACCGCGCTCTACAGCAGGCAGGCGGAGGCCTTGGCGATCCTGGGGGATTCCGCAGGCTGTGCGGCGGCGATCTCGAAGACCCGCACCCATGTTGAACACCTCCAGCCTGGGGACGAACCCTCCTACCTGTATTGGGTCGGGCCGGCGACAGTCACGGCTGGCGCCGGCTGCTGTCTGCTGCAACTGGGGAAAGCCGACCAGGCGGTCACCCTGCTCGAAGACGGTATCTCCCTCTTCAATGAATCTTTCATCCGTGAGCGGGTGGTTTTCTCGATCCATCTCGCCGAGGCCCTCGCTCATCCGGGACCGCAGCGCGACCTCGATGCCGCTGCCCGACACGGTCTAGCAGCACTGGAATTGTCCCAGAACCTGGATTCAACCCTCGGCACGAGCCTCCTGCGCGACCTCCACCGCCAGATGAAGCCACACGCGAAGGTCCCGGCAGTAGGAGACTTCTTGGCGCAGGCGCGAGGATTAGTAGCAGTATGACGAACGTTAGGCTCCCACGCTCCTAGATCAACTAGGTCCCGGCAACGTCGACGTGTGAGTCACGTCTTCCTGCGGCGGACTCAGTTTGATGACCAGCCACTCGGGAGTGACCCGGCCGATGGCGGGCGGCGGCGGTGTGTCGATCATGACCACCCAGAGAGATCACTGTTTATGTGACAAAACCGACAGAATCTGTCGGTTTTGTCACATAAACAGTGATCATGGTGTCCCTGCGTCCCAATACCCCCAGCCCAGCCCAACTCAGCCGCCCTGCTAGGCGGTCCGAGGCCACGCCTCACTGTTGCCTCGTCACCATCCTTGGTGTCATCGGATGAATGACGGGCCAACCTTGACCGGGTGGATGTCGATTTCTCGCCAGACGTCACCGGTGACGTAAGGTTCAGTCTCCAGCCAGTCGTCTAACTCAGCGCGGGACGGAAACTCCAAGACCAGCATTGATCCGATCATCGTGCCGTCGGCGTCGAGGATCGCGGTCGCGAAGAGCAGCTTGCCGTCGGCGACGAGCTGATCTCCCACCGCGAGGTGTTGGTCGCGTACCGCGAGGCGCCGGCTGAGGGCGTCGTCGTCTTTGCCGTCGTAGCCGAGCAGCATGAACTGCATGTCGTCATCCTTGCTGGAGATCATCTGACTGGACATGATCGCTGAGGAACCCCTTGGCGATGAGCACCCCGGCGCGATGGGCGGCAGCGCCGGGGTGCCGTGACCATGGTGTCATACTGAGCGCTGTCATCTGAGCACAGATGAGAACAGATGAGCACAGAACTCTGCGGAGCCAACGACCTGGAATGATCCTGACGATGAGGACACATCCGGATGACGTATGACGTCTTCGTGAGCTACTCCGCGGCGGATCGGGTGCTGGCTGACGCTATCGTCCACGAACTTGAGCGGGGGGGGGGTATCCGTTGCTGGGTTGCCCCGCGGAACATCCTGCCCGGGGCCACCTACAGCGAGGCGATCCTCGCTGCCATCCAAGGCGTCGAGGTCATGGTGGTCGTCGTCTCCGACGACGCCAACCGGTCCGGTCATGTGCTGCGCGAGGTGGAGCGAGCAGCGGCCCACAACGTCAGCTTCGTGCCGCTGCGCATCGCGGACATCGACCCGAGCCCCTCGCTTGAGTACTTCCTGAGCTGCCAACACTGGCTGCATGCCCTCCCACCGCCGGTCGAGGCACACCTGGCGCGCCTGGTGGACGCGGTGGCCGCGTTGCTGGCGCTGCGGCGCCGACCGGCGAGCCCGGAACTCGATCGGCCACGACACCCCACGGTCAGGAGAAGCCCGGCGCGAGTCCCCGCACCGGTAGCCGTCTTCACCGGACGAACCGCCGAGCGTGCCGAGGTGCGCCGCCAGCTCGCCCAGTTCCCCGTCGTGACGCTCGTCGGACCGCCGGGAGCCGGCAAGACCGAACTCGCGCGGGTGGTGGCCACCGATCTGGACGCGAGCACCGTGGCCTACGTGGACCTTTCCGCTCTCAGCGTGCGGAGTTCGCTGGCCACGACGGTGGCCACGGCGCTCGGCGCTGACCCGGCGGCCACCTGGGAGCAGACGCTCCAGGCCCTCGGTGACACCGATGCGGTGCTCGTGCTGGACAACGCGGAGACGGCGCTGGCCGTCGACGCGGAGGACTTCCGACGATCCCTGCGCGAGCTCGTCAACCGATGCCGCTGCTGTCGCCTCCTGGCGACGTCTCGGGAACGCCTGGGGATCAACGGTGTGGAGTCGATCGTCCGCGTCGGCCCGCTCCCGCCACCGGACGCGGAAGATCTCCTCGAGGCGCTCCTGCGCGCTCACGCCGCGTCGCTGACCGCCGAGGATCGCGAGGCGATAGCGCAGGTGCACGCGGTGGCCGACGGCCTTCCGCTCGCCTTGGTCGTCAGCGCGGCGTGGCTCAGCGAGGTCTCGGTCACCACCTTCCTGCGGCAGTGGCAACGCTCGCGCAGCGCCCTGCTCAGTCTTCCGGGCTTCAATTCCCCGGATGCGACCTCAAGCGTTGATGTGTCAGTCTCGCTGTCCTTCGACACGCTGAGCGCTGACTCGCGGCGGATCCTGCACGCGCTCTCGTTGCATCCCGCCGGGGTAAGCACCGAACTCCTCGGGGAGATTCTTCCCGGCGATGTCGCCCTGGTCCCGAACACCGCCGAACTCGTGCGCAAGTCGCTGGTGGAGAAGACTGGGGCGCACCTTCGCGTCCTGGCGCCGATTCGCGAGTTCGTGCGGGCGCGTGTCGCGAAGGAGGCGGGCCCGCTCCTGCTCGCAGCCATCGACGCGCACCGAGGCCACCTCCAGGAGCGGCTGACGAACGCCTACCAACTCGAGGGCAGCTCCGAGTGGGACCGCCTGGCGCAGAACCTGGCCAACGTCGGAGCTCTGGTGGATGACGGGCTCCGCGTGCCGACGACGGTCGAGCCCGCCATCGAGCTCGTCGCCGCGGCCTGCCTGGTGTTCCGGGCGACCGGACGCATCCAGGAAGGACTCGACTACCTGGACAAGGCGCTGGCTGCGGTGCGCAGCGGAAGCGTCCTGGACGGCACCCTGATCGAGGAGCGCGGCCACCTGCTCCGGGCCGGGCGCGCGGCTGCCCGCCGCGCTTCGCGCCTACCAGGATGCGCTAGGGGTCTTCTCCAGGCAGTCCTGCCCCGGTCGGGAAGCGGTCTGCCGGCTGCGGATCGGGGACGTCCTTCGGCTCATGGGCGCCTACGACGATGCCGCCGAGCACTACCGGATCGGTTTGCGACTCCATGAGCAGCTCGGTGAGAACCCGCTCGCCCGAGGTGATGCCCTTGAGTGCCTGGCCGACCTTGCCCGCGTCACCGGAGACTGGGATCGGGCCATCACCCGGTACACCGAGGCGCGCCGCGCGTTCGAATCGGTGCCTGATGGGTGGGTGGGCCGGACGAACACCGCGCACAGCCTGGGGGAGACGCGGCTGGCACGCTGCGACGTCGAGGGGGCCCGGATGGACTATGACCAGGCCCTGCGGATCAGCCAGCGGATCGGTGATATGCAGGGGCAGGCCAATGCCCTGCTGGGGCTCGCCAAGACCGATCTGATGCGGGCAGACTTCGCCAGCGCGCAGGGGCGAACCCAGGACGCGGCAGAAATCTACGACCAGATCGATGACGGGTTGGGCGCCGCCAATGCCCTGATGACCGTGGGGGATCTCGCCGTGGCGCGGGGCCAGTTCGCTGACGCCGACACCGCCTATGCGGATGCGGAGGCTGCGTTCACCGCCCTGTCCTGCCCGCTCAATAGGATCTTGGTGAGCCTTCGGCGATTGATCGCTCGCCAACTCGGCTGGGACAGTCCCCACCTGATGCAGGCTCGGGCGGAGTTCGAGGAGCTCACGGGACGCAGCCTCAGCGTCGAGGAGAGCCGGCGATGGCCGGCTGAGAAGAAGGGAAGCGTCTTCCACGGCTGTCTGGAGGTAACCGGGTGATCCACGCCCCCATCGTCGCGGTCGTCACGCCCTTCACCGCCCAGGGAGCCGTGGACAAAGGCGCGCTGCGGAGCTACCTGGCGCTGCTGTCCGCTGCGGGGGTCAAAGCCATCCTCGTCAACGGGACGACCGGTGAGTTCTTCAACATGACCGCGCACGAGCGCGGTGTCGTCCTGGAAGTCTGCCGCGAGCACTGGCCCGGACAGCTCATCGCCCACGTGGGATCGGCCGCGATCGGCGATGCGCTTAATCTCCTGGATCAGGCGCGGCCGCACGCCGACTACCTGGCAGCCATTTCTCCCTACTTCTTCGCGTCCCCGCCCCAGGAGGGTCTCTGCGCCTACTTCCGGCAGCTCCTGCTCCACTCGGATCTTCCCCAGCTGCTCTACAACTTCCCCCGGCATGCGCAGACTGACCTCACGCCATCGCTCGTCTCGCGGCTCGCCGCCGAATTTCCGCAGCTAAAAGGTGTGAAAGACTCTGGGCATGACCGCGCCGTCACCCGGGGGTTCAAGGCCGCGAGGCCAGATATGCAGGTCTTCGTTGGTGATGACCGGGCTGGGGCACATCTGCCGGACATCGGCGTCGACGGCCTCGTGACCGGAGCCGGCGGCCCGGTCGTCGAACTACCCCTGCGCATTGCTGAGGCGGTCCGGGGCGGCGATCGTGATCGAGCGCACCAGCTGCAAGCGGACTTCGACCAGTGGACCGACGCCCGTCACGCCTCGCCGTTGACCGAGATCGCGTTTACGAAAGCCGCACTCGCCGCTCGGCTTTTTGGCTTCCCCCCATACGTGCGACCGCCCCTGGTGAGCGCCACCGACGCTCAGTGCGCAGAAATCCGGAGTTTCCTTCAGCGCACAATGATGCCTCTGATCAATGCCTAACCAGGATCGTCGGACCAGTGCGCGCCAGGGCTGCTCGCCGGAGAACCATGTCGGTGAGCCGTGGGCAACACGGCGGTCAGACGAGGGGACAATGGCAGCCGTGGGAACACCGAGCGAGGGGCTGGAGCGACTGCGGGCTGCGGCCCGCTCCGGTGAGCTGCGCGCGCTGTGCCAGCGGTGGCACGTCAACCTGCTCGCGGTATTCGGCAGCGCCGGCCGGGGTGAGCCAGATCCGCGTGACCTCGACATCGGAGTCTTGACCGAGCACGGCGCTGATTTCGACCTGTTCGGGTTCGTCACCGACGTGATCGAGCTCGTGGGGCTTGAGGAGGTGGATGTGGCCCACCTCAATGCCGCCGGGCCGCTATTGCGGGAACGTGCCCTGGTGGGCTCGGTCGTTCTCTATGAGAGCGAGCCCGGCATATGGGCCCGAGCGTCGACCGCCGCTGTCATGGAGCGGCTAGACACCGAGTGGCTGCGCCGGCTGAGCCTGGAACTACTGGCCGGATGACGCCGCGCCGGCTTGACCCAGCTCTCATCCACGAACGGCTGCGTGAGATCCAACTGCTGCTTGCGGATCTCGTTGAGATCGGCGAAGTGGACGCCGAGCGACTGCGGCGCGACCGACTGACCCGGCACGTCGTTGAGCGCGTGCTCAGCCAGATCGTGGAACTTGCTGGATCAATCAATGTCCACATCGTGGCAGCACTGCTTGGCCGCTCGCCGGGTAGCTATGCCGACTCATTCGACGAAGTCGCGCGAGCCGGGATTCTGGAGTGGGGCCTTGCCACGGCGCTGCGCCCGTCCGTCGGCATGCGCAACGTGCTCGTGCACGACTACCTCCAGGTCGACCACGGCAAGGTGTCCGCAGCTATCCCGCTTGCCCTGGAGCAGTACGACCAGTACGTGCGGCACGTCGCGCGGTGGCTCCGCAGCCACGCCGCAGGCACCTCCGAGCCCAGCGGGGATACGTGACGATTCAGGTTGTCTGTCTGGCAGCGCAGCGCCGTTAGGGGACGACCTGGACCACGTCGCCGACGTGCAGGGTGTTGTAGAAAGACTGTGCGGCGCTGCGTGTCAGGTGCACGCAGCCGTTGGAGCGGACCGCCACACTGTCCTCATGGAAGGCGTCACCGCCGTTGAAGAACACCGAGTAGGGCATCGGGGCGTTGTGGAACGCGCTGCTGCGGTGGTGAAGATCTTTCCAAAACACGTGGAAGGTGCCCGGATCGGTCGGTGCGCTGGCCTTGCCGGTAGCTACTGGGACAGGCCCGTAGGTAACATTGCCGTCTCGCATCAGCCACGCTTGTTGGCTCGACAAGTCGACGCAGGCGCGGGCCGCCAAGATGCACGGCGCGCTGCTCGGCGCGGCGGAGGCGCCCGCAGCGCCGGCGAGCAGCAGCGCAGCGGCTCCGAGGAGCCCGCCGGCAACGGTCTTAACCGCATGGGTAATCGGCGTGCTGGATACTCGAACCATCTCCAGTTCCTCTACAGCCTCTACAGCTTCGGGTGTGGTTGCAATCAGTTACCCGACTTCACCGGGCAGTAAACACTGGTTCTCCACCAGCGCCCATAGCTGGCCACTAGTCAGCCGCGTCGGCGGGGGTGGGTCGAACAAGCGCGGTGGCGTGGTGGTGGCCGCGGGTCCGCTCCGCTATGATCAGGTTTGTCGATGCCCGGGGATCCGTGGAGGGGTCTGTGGCTATTCCTGACCTGTTGACCGCCAAGATTAGTCATGGGTTCGACCACCTGGACGCGGACGGGGACGGTCAGCTCACCGAGCATGACCATGTGTTGATGGGCCAGCGGGCTGCCGCCTCGCTCGGTCACGCCCCGGGTTCGCCAGCCGAGCAGCGGATCATCGAGGCTTACCTGCGGATCTGGCGTGACCTCCACCTGCCGCACATTCCCGGTGGCGGTGCCGCGATCTCCAAGGAGCAGTTCCTGACGTCCACGAGCACCCTGGCCGCCGACCCAGCCGCCGCGCGGGCCACCGTAGGCGCGTTAGCCGAGGCGTTCCTGGCCCTCGCCGACATCAACCACGACGGCCAGCTCAGCCCCACAGAGTTTCTGGCGTTTCAGCGTGGCCACTTTCCCCGGCCTGACCGAGGCCGAGGCCAACGAGGCTTTCGCCCATCTCGACACCGACGGTGACGGGCTGCTGTCCGCCGAGGAGTTCATCCGGGCGACTATCGAGTACTGGTCCAGTACAGACCCGGACGCACCCGGCAACTGGTGGATGGGCCGCCCCACTTACTAGGACTGACCGACACCCACACCGTCTACAGACGCTGCCGGCCGTGGCGGCTACCAGCAACGCCAGACCGCGATGACGACGGTTGCCCTAGGCCGGTAGTGTGCACGGTGAGTCGTGGACAACCAGGAGGCAACCTGTGACGGCCGTTGCGCCCCAACCGATCGCCACGCGTCCGCGTCCGGTGCGTCCCTCGGTCAAGGGGGGCACTCTGCTCGGACTGCTCCAGACCACCGATCACAAGGTGATCGGTATGTTGTACCTGGTCACCTCCATGGCTTTCTTCTTTATCGGTGGCAGCATGGCGATGCTGATCCGTGCTGAGCTGGCTCGGCCAGGCTTGCAGTTTTTGTCTACGGAGCAGTACAACCAGTTGTTCACCATGCACGGCACAATCATGTTGTTGCTGTACGCCACACCGATCCTGTTCGCGTTCGCTAACTTGGTCCTGCCGTTGCAGATCGGGTCACCGGATGTGGCCTTTCCGCGGCTTAATGCCTTCTCGTACTGGCTGTTTCTGTTTGGCGGCCTTATTGTCATCTCCGGGTTCTTGACGCCGGGTGGTGCGGCGGATTTCGGGTGGTTTGCCTACACTCCGCTGTCTGATGCCGCGCACTCCCCCGGCGCGGGCGGCGACTTGTGGATTATGGGGTTGGTCGTCGCGGGGCTGGGCACCATTCTGGGGGGCGTGAACATGATCACGACTGTGGTCTGTCTGCGTGCCCCGGGCATGACGATGTTCCGGATGCCGATCTTCACCTGGAACATCTTCGTCACCTCCCTGCTCATCCTGCTGGCCTTCCCGATCCTCACCGCCGCCCTGCTGGGGTTGGAGGCCGACCGGCGGCTGAGGGCGCACGTGTTCGACCCGGCCAACGGCGGCGCCATCCTCTGGCAGCACCTGTTCTGGTTCTTCGGCCACCCCGAGGTCTACATCGTCGCGCTGCCGTTCTTCGGCATCGTCTCCGAGATCTTCCCGGTGTTCAGCCGCAAGCCCCTGTTCGGGTACCGGACCCTCATCTTCGCCACGCTGTCGATCGCCGCGCTGTCCGTGGTGGTTTGGGCGCACCACATGTACGCCACCGGTGCGGTGTTGCTGCCGTTCTTCTCGTTCACCACATTCCTCATCGCCGTCCCCACCGGAATCAAGTTCTTCAACTGGATCGGCACCATGTGGCGCGGGCAACTCACCTTCGAGACCCCGATGATGTTCTCCCTGGGTTTTTTGGTAACGTTCCTGCTCGGCGGTCTGACCGGGGTCCTGCTCGCCGCCCCCGCGATCGACTTCCACGTCAGCGACACCTACTTCGTGGTGGCGCACTTCCACTACGTGCTCTACGGCACCATCGTGTTCGCCACCTTCGCCGGCATCTATTTCTGGTTCCCGAAAATCACCGGCCGGATGCTGGACGAGCCGCTGGGCAAGTTCCACTTCTGGACCACGTTCATCGGCTTTCATCTGACCTTCTTGGTGCAGCACTGGCTCGGCGCTGAGGGGATGCCGCGCCGCTACGCCGACTATCTGCCCACCGACGGGTTCACCACCCTGAACATGGTCTCCTCGATCGGTGCCTTCGTCCTCGGCGCCTCCACCCTGCCGTTCCTCTGGAACGTCTTCCGCAGCTACCGCTATGGCGAACCCGTCACCGTCGATGACCCTTGGGGACACGGCAACTCCCTCGAATGGGCGACGTCCTGCCCCCCACCGCGGCACAACTTCACCGAACTACCTCGCATCCGCTCTGAACGACCCGCCTTCGAACTGCACTACCCCCACATGTCAGGCCGCATGCGAGCCGAGTCGGAGGTCGGTAGCCGACACCCCGCTCCCAGCCAGCAGGCGGCATACGCCGTGGAGCAAGGCGACACCGGTTTTACCGACCCGCGGGACAAGTGACCAGCAAGGCGCGGACCACCCTGCTGGTAACGGTCACGGGACGGGACAAGCCCGGAGTCGTCTCGGTCATCTTCTCCGCGCTCACCAAGCACCGGGTGGAGATCCTCGACATCGAGCAGGTGGTGATCCAGGGCCGGATCATTCTCGGCGTGCTGGTGGCGACCACAGCTGACCCAGAGGACCTGCAGGAGGCCGCCGAGCAGGCCACGGCCAGCCTTGGGATGCAGGTAGAGGTCGAGGTCGGCGCTGAGGCGGTCGGCGCGAGTGCCCGCGGGTCCACGCACGTCGTCTTGGTGCTGGGTCGGCCGGTCACGGCGCGCGCCTTCACCGAGACCACCCGCGCGTTGGCCGCGTTGAACATCAACATCGATGCTATCCGGCGGGTCGCGGATTACCCGGTCACTGGGCTGGAGCTGCTCGTGTCGGTGCCCCGCAACGGTGATCCCGGGGCCGCTGACGCCGCGCTGCGCGCCACGCTGGTCGCCCTCGCCGCGCGCAGTGGGCTCGACCTCGCCGTCGAACGGGTAGGTATCGCCCGCCGGGCCAAGCGTCTGGTGGTCTTCGACGTCGACTCGACCCTGGTGCAGGGCGAGGTGATCGAGATACTGGCGGAACACGCCGGCTGCGGAGCCGAGGTACGGGCGGTCACCGAGGCCGCGATGCGGGGAGAGCTGGACTTCACCCAGTCGCTGCGGCGCCGGGTCGCCCTGCTAGCGGGTCTTCCCGCCCGCGTGCTCACCGAGGTGGCCACCGCGGTGGAGCTCACACCCGGGGCGCGCACGACGGTACGGACCCTCAAGCGGTTAGGGTTCCGCTGCGGAGCGGTCTCGGGTGGCTTCACCCAGATCGTGCGGCCGGTCTCCGACGAGTTGGGGCTGGACTTCTACGTCGCCAACGTGCTGGAGATTCACCGCGGGAAGCTCACCGGTTGTCTCATCGGCTCGGTGGTGGATCGGTCCGGTAAGGCCGCCGCGCTGCGCCGGGCGGCGGAGCACTTCGGAGTCCCGCTGGCCCAGTGTGTCGCGGTCGGGGACGGCGCTAATGACATCGACATGCTCACCACCGCGGGGCTGGGTATCGCGTTCAATGCCAAACCCGCGCTGCGGGAAGTCGCGGACGCCGCGATCACCCAGCCGTTTCTGGACGTTGTGCTGTTCGTGCTGGGGGTGACCCGGGACGAGGTGGAGGCCGCCGACGCCGCCGACGGCGTGCTGCGGAGGGTGCCCCTGTGAGTGCGCCGTCCTGGCTGACGCAGGTCAGGGAAGACGCCCATTGCTGTCCGGCAGGCCGACGATCTCGCCGTGTTCCGCTCGCAGCAGCTCCGCCAACGCTGGATCTGCTGTTGCCAGTGGCCGACCGTGCATGATCGCGGTGGCCGAGGCGACACAGTCGGCCAAGCTCACCGCGCAACGCGCGCGATGGTAGTGGCGGGCGCGCAGGGTTCCCGCGAGGGTCGCTGTGGCGGCGTCGAGAGCCGTAACGTCCATGCCGGCGTGGCAGAGCAGCGCGAGGTCGGCTTCGACATCATCGGCCTCGCGGTGATAGATCCGCACCATCTGCCCACGCTCTGGAGGTCCCCGGCGTGGTCAGCGCCTACAAAAACCTTGCCCACCTCGAACGGGACTTCCGCGTCATCAAGGCCGACGACCTCGATCTGCGGCCCATCTACCACCGGCTCGAAGACCGGGTCCGGGCGCACGTGCTGATCTGCATGCTCGCCACCTACCTCATCTGGCACCTCCGCACAGCGTGGGCGCCGCTGACCTTCACCGAGGAACACCCACCAGCCCACACCAACCCGGTCGCCCCCGCCCAACGCTCCGAGGCCGCCCAGGCCAAGGCCTCCCGCCAACGCGATGCGTTCGGCCACCGCTACCGCAGCTTCCGCGGTCTGCTCGAGCATCTGGCCACCCTCACACCCGCAACCAGCTCCGCTATACCGGGACCGACACCACCGTGGCGATGCTCGTCGAACCCACCAGCGACCAGCGCCAAGCCTTCGACTTGATCGGCGTCCCGATCCCCCTGACCCTCACGTAGCGAGTAGACAGAACAAACCACCACCGACAACAACGAATCCCCAGCTCAGCCGGAGTTTCACGCGTCACCACCGACGCAACTTCGGTTTAAACAGGAGAAATGAGGCCTTCCGGGCCGGACCGTCGACGGAGTGTGGCAATCGCCTTCTTCCGCATGGTACTCAGCGGTGGTAGTCTGCGAAATGACTTACCGGCAAAAAGATCATCAAGGATGTCGGCCATGGAGCAGGACAAGAAGATTGCAACCCTCATTTCGGGTGGATTGGACTCGGCCACACTCATTGCGTGGGCGGCAGACCAGGGTTACGACCAATTGGCATTCTTCGTCGACTACGGCCAAGACAACCTGGACCGCGAGTTCGCCTGTGCTCGCATCAACACGCAGAAATTCGGCGTGCCGATGGAGGTTGTCAATATTCGGTCGCTACGGGAATCGTTCGTCGGGCGCTTCCCGTTCCCGCTCAACCTCTACGACTGCACCGTCAAAAACCCTCTGGATCAGATCACAACTTTCGCGATGAGTGCTCTCGTCGCCGGTATCGGTGTCCTCGCAGACCGCCACACGCTCATGCTCGGTATTCATCACACGGATATCGAGTTGCGGCCGGTTCTACGCAAAAGCATGGACACGCTCGAAGATATCGTGAACTACGTCGTGGAGTCCTTCACCGACGACGAGCATTTCAAGCTGATGCTCCCATTCGGCGAAACGAATCGTTCGGAAGTCATTAAAATCGGCCAGCGGCTCGGCGTCGACTATGTCAACACATGGAGCTGTCACGAGAACACCGGTTTCCCCTGCAACAGGTGCGAGGGATGCGAAGAACGACGCGAAGCGTTCTCTCTGGCGGGTGTGAAAGACCCGCAGCTAGCGGCCGGTGGCATCAAGGTCCCGGTTCGAGCCAACAGAGCCTCCGTACCTATCTGAGCGGAGCAGGACAAACGGCCTGGGGCAGCGCAGCCAGAAGCACCGGCCGCCCGGCAAGAGCTCCGGTTCGCCGGGGGTCTGGGCTTCATGGTCAGCCCTACCCCTGCTGTCTACGGGCACCGTTTCCCCTGAGCGGACGCACTGCCGGGCATCCCGGTGCGTCTGGTGCTGTGTAGGATACGCTGATCCTGACCATCGGCTGTCTCTAGCCTTCACGATCAATGGAGTAGGTGGACGGCGCATGTACGCGCGATATCGACTGCTCGGTGACTTGGTACAGTCTGCCCTGCTTCCTGTGGTTTGAATTGCTACCTAATCACCGGGCTTTCACTAGTCGAAAAGAGCGTTTTCCGTGTTATCATTTTTTCGATTTAATTACAGAAAGTGTACCATCATGGCGAACGACAAAGAGCTGGTCTCTTTCACCGGCACTGATATCTTTGAGAAGCTTCCAACGCTCAAGCGAACTGCTGAGCAGGTCTTCACTGTAGATGATTTCCGAGAAAAGCTGGAGTCGAGGAAGCCGCTGCGTATCAAGTACGGTGTTGACGTAACCGCGCCATTCCTGCACATCGGGCACGCTGTCAACCTGTGGGCAATGCGTGAAATGCAGGAGCAGGGCCACAAGGTGGTCTTTTTGATCGGCGACTTCACGACCCGTATCGGCGATCCTACCGGAAAATCGAAGACGCGTCCAAAGATCGATCCCGAGCAGATTGAGCGAGATGCGCAGGGCTTCATCAAGCAAGTAAGTGAAATTCTCATCACTGACCCGAGTGTTTTTGAGATCAGGCGCAACTCGGAATGGTGGGAGCCGATGTCGGTCGATCGATTGATGGAGCTGCTGTCGCTGGTTACGTATGCCAAGCTCATTCAGCGCGATATGTTCCAGCGGCGTATCGCACAGGATGCCGAGATATACATGCATGAGATGCTGTACCCTATCCTGCAAGGATACGACTCATACGAACTTGATTCCGACCTAACTATAGTGGGGACCGACCAGCTCTTTAATGAATTGATGGGGCGTTTTTATCAGGAGCGTATGGGCGGCAATCCGCAGACAGTCATTACAACCAAGATCACTCCTGGTATTGACGGACGAGAAAAGCAGAGCAAGAGCCTTGGCAACTACATCGCCGTTAGTGACACGCCACGGGACATGTTCGGGAAGGCGATGAGCCTGCCTGATAATCTTATTTCTGAATTCCTTGAGGTCTACACACTTGTACCAATTGAGAAAATTAGCCGGATGGATGCTGCTATGAGGGTTGGCGAGCTGAACCCAATGGAAGCGAAGCGAGTCCTCGGTCAAGCCCTTGTTGAGCGTTATTACGACAAGAACACTGCGATCCAAGAGAACGAGTGGTTCATAAAAGTGTTCTCGCGTCGCTCGATTCCCGAAGATGTTTCCATTGTAAATTTGGCCAATGCGAACGCGACATTATTGGAAATTCTCAAGGTGTGCATGCCTTCGGAATCTTCAAGCGAGCTACGCCGGCTCGTCCAGTATGGCAGTGTGCGCCTTGGCGGAGAGGAAAAACTTACCGATCCGGACCAGCGCCACGCCGTGACAAGCGGGAGTGTTCTCCGTGTAGGCAAGCGCCGCTGGTTCCGCATCGTCCTCGGCGAGTCGTAAACTCAAGGCTCCACTCGTCATAGTGTCGCATCTCTGGTTCTGCATGGAAAGGTCGGGCCAAGAAAAGATTGTCCCTCCTTTTGTGGGGATGAACAGATCTCTTCGGTTGGGTCGTGAAGTATCGTGAGGGTGGACTTGCTTCGATATCAACAAAGTTCACCTCCGGTCGCCCGACTGTGCTGGATGACAGTGAGATGATCCTCCTCTACACTATGATCAACGGGAAGGATCCGCGAGCCTACAGTTTCGGTGTAGCGTTGTGGACCCGTGTTTTGATCAGAGACTTGATCAAAAAAGTTTTCGCCAAGATGTCTCCTTGGTCACAGTGGAGAGGATACTCAAAAAACTGGGAATGCCACCACAGCGGCCGTTGCACCGGTCATGGAAACAGGACCCGCAACGGGTAGACAAGTGGAAACGCGAAGAATACCCGGCGATCAAAACCCGCGCAGCGGCGGTGGGCGCGACGATCCTGTTCGCCGACGAGGCATCGGTACGGACCGACTACCACGCCGGCACCACCTGGGCACCGGTGGGGCAGACCCCTGTCGTGACCGGGTCAGCGGTGCGCCACGCGGTCAAGATGGTTTCGGCGATCGGGCAGCGAGGGGAACTGAGTTCCCAGGTCCATGACGGGTTGATGAACGCCGAGCGATTCATTGAGTTCCTTGACAGCCTCCTCTATGATTTCAAGACTCCTATTTTCCTGGTGGTTGATGGTTCATACGTCCACAAGGCGACCATCGTCACAGAGTACGTCGCCAGCACGGAGGGAAAACTGGAGTTGTTCTTCCTTCCACCATAACAGCATATGATGGCAGGACGTTACGCACTCACGAGCCGCGCTAGCGCGGCTCGGGCCACGGCGGGGTCGGTGGTGGGCCAGAACGGGGGTAGCGAGGCGCGCAGGAAGGCGCCGTAGCGGGCCGTGGCCAGCCTGGGATCCAGGATCGCCACCATGCCGCGGTCCTCGGTCGAGCGCAGCAACCGGCCGGCGCCTTGGGCGAGCAGCAGCGCCGCGTGCGTCGCCGCGACCGTGAGGAACCCGTTGCCCCCGCGGGCGGCCACCGCGCGTTGCCGCGCCGAGCTCAGCGGGTCATCAGGGCGGGGAAACGGGATGCGGTCAACCACCACCAGAGACAGCGACCGGCCGGGCACGTCCACGCCTTGCCACAGGGACAAGGTGCCGAACAGGCACGTCGGTTCGTCGTGGGCGAACCGCGCCACCAGCAGGCCGGTCGCGTCCTCGCCCTGGCACAAGATAGGGACGTCCAGCTGGGAGCGCAGTGCCTCAGCGGCGTGCTTGGCCGCCCGCATCGAGGAGAACAGCCCGAGAGTGCGGCCACCGGCTGCGGTGACCAGCGTGGCCAGCTCCTCAAGGCAGGCCGAGGCCAGCCCATCGCGGCCGGGTGGGGGGAGATGGGCGGCGGTGTAGAGGATCCCGGCGCGGCGGTGCTCAAACGGGGAACCCGCATCGAGACCAGACCAGGCCGGGCCGTCGTCCTCAGCTGGCGGCGGGGGCTGGTGGGCTGCTCCGGCGGCTGGCGCCGGATCGGGAGGCGCCGGAGCGGAGGGGGCCGCGGCGGAGGGGACCCGGGACGGACGGTGCGGGGGCAGCCCCCACTGGGTGGCGAGCGCGTCGAACGTCCCGCCTAGGGTGAGGGTGGCCGAGGTGAGCACCACCGTGCGTTTCGCGAACAGCCGCTGGCGCAGCAGGTCGGCGACGCCCAGCGGGGCCACCCGCAGCACCCGCCCGCGCACGGTCTCCTCCGCCAACCAGACCACGTCGCGGCGGTCGGCCTCGCACTCGGGGAAGGCAGCCAGCACCCGGGCGGCCGCCGAGTGCACCTGGTCCAGCGCGGCCAGCGCCAGCCGACGACGGGCGGCGGCGTCGGGATCTTCCCGGCGCTCGGCCCCCAGCGCGGTGACGGCGCGCTGCGCCGTGTCGCGCACCCCGGTGAGCCCGCCGGCCAGCGCGGTGCTCAGCGCGTCCCATCGCTGCACACCAGCGGTGCCCAGCAGCAGCGCCAGCCCATCACCCGCCGCAGCCAGTTCTTCGGCGATCTGCTCCTCGATCAGCCGGCCGCAGCGCCGAGCCGCAGTCTCGATCATCGATGCGGTGAGCTCCTCGGTGGCCGCGCTGGTGACCCGGTCGACCAGATCGTGCGCCTCGTCGATGACCACGACGTCATGGTCGGGGAGCACCTGGTGCTCACCCATGGCGTCGATCGCCAGCAGCGCATGGTTGGTGACCACCACCTCGGCGCGCCCGGCCCGTGCCCGGGCCCGCTCGGCGAAGCAGTCCATGCCCACCGGGCAGCGGGCCAGGCCGAGGCACTCCCGGGCGCTCACCGACACCTGCCGCCAGGCCCGGTCGGTGACCCCAGGCACCAGCTCGTCCCGGTCCCCGGTGTCGGTCTGCTCCGACCAGTCGTGCAGCCGGGCGATCTGGCGGCCCAGCATCGACGTCGGAGAGGCCAGCGCCGCCGCGTCGAACAGGTCCTCGCCCTCCTCGGGCCCTCCGGTGTGCAGCCGGTGCAGGCACAGGTAGTTGCGCCGGCCCTTGAGAATCGCGAAGCTCGGGGCGGTGCCCAGCAACGGCTCCAGTGCCCCGGCCAGCCGGGGCAGGTCACGGTCCACGAGCTGGCGTTGCAGCGCGATGGTCGCGGTAGAGATCACCACGGTGGCCTCCGCGGTGACGGCGTGCCGGATCGCCGGGACGAGGTAGGCCAGCGACTTGCCGGTGCCGGTGCCGGCCTGCACCGCGAGGTGCTCGCCGGTGCGGATCGCCTGCTCGACCGCCTCGGCCATCAGGATCTGCCCGGCTCGCTCGCTGCCCCCCAGGGCGCCCACCGCTGCAGCGAGCAGCGCCCGGACGTCGGGCACAGCGACTTTCGGAACCGCGGTGGGGGCCGGCACGGCGGCTCACGCTACCGCCGACTCAGCAGAAGAGGGTCGGCAGGGCTGGTTCGCCAGGGGACAGGCGCAGGCTGTCCTCGGTGAGGGTAGCCAGGGCGTGGGTGACGCGCTCGCGTCCTTCCTGGAGGGTGGGGGGCGGGCCGACGGGCTGACCCCCGCGCAGCAACGGGACCGGCAGCACCCGGTCGTGCTCGTCGAGCTCTGGTGGGTGGCCGTGGCGGAACACCACCTCCTCGATCGCGGTGCCGCTGGGTTTGTACCGGCGCAGCGCGCTCTTGGCGCCGCCCCGAGAGATCTTGGACGTGCTGCGTTTGGCGACCGGGTGCCCGTCGACCTCGACCAGCTTGTAGACCATCCCTGCGGTCGGCACGCCCGATCCGGTCACCACCGAGGTGCCTACTCCGTAGGAGTCCACCGGGGCGGCCCGCAGTGCCGCGATGGAGTACTCGTCCAGGTCCCCGGAGACCACGATCTGCACCTCCGGCGCTCCCAGCCGGTCGAGTTGCGCGCGAGCCGCTCGGGCGAGCTCCCCGAGATCGCCTGAGTCGATCCGGATCGCGCGCAGCCCCGGACCGGCGACCTCGATCGCGGTCGCGATGCCCTGGGTGATGTCGTAGGTGTCCACCAGCAACGTGGTGTCGTTGCCCAGCGCCGCGACCTGCGCGGCGAAGGCGTCCGCCTCGCGCTCGTGCAGCAGGCTGAACGCGTGCGCCGCGGTGCCGGTGGTGGGGATGTTGTAGCGTAGCCCGGCGGCCAAGTTGGATGTTGCGTGGAAACCTCCCAGGTAGGCCGCCCGAGCAGCAGCTACGGCGGCCTCCTCATGGGTGCGCCGCCCGCCCATCTCCACTAACGGCCGCCCGTCCGC
>JAFAPC010000083.1 GCA_019247305.1 Pseudonocardiales bacterium | reverse complement strand
CCGATGGATAATCGAGCAGGCCATCGCCCACCTCAAGACCTGGCGAATCCTGGACACCGATTACCGGCGACCGATCAGTACCTTCCCCGAAACGATCTCAGCCGTTATCGCGCTCCACTTCTGGCGCTCCGCGTGAATAAGCCTCCTTGTGTCAGCATGCCCGTCCCGGGCCATCCCCGTATTGCCTTCACTCCGCATTCCCGGTCTGGTGGTCCGGGCGGGTGCTGTCTGTGGTCGCATTGTGGTCGCGGGAGACGTGGTCACCCGTGCGCGGAGGCGGGGTGAGATTCCCCCGGCGACCCGACAATCTGCGTCAGCCGGCCCACTGCACTTCGAGCACATCCACCTGCTGCTGATCTTCCAGGATCAGGTAAGTGACTAATCCGTTCCGTGCCCACCGGGGCCGAAGACCAGCTGTCGTACCGCGCCACCCGAGTTGGACTTGTTGATCGGCAGAGGAATTCCACGGCACGAGTCGCATCACTCCCAATGCCTCGGCGTACCCCGCCAGTGACCTCCGACACGCCGCCACGAGAGCTCGGCGCTGGGGCGCGAATAGGGCGCGACTGGCCGTGGACAGCTGGATACGACCGGGTAGAGCCGGACGCCACGAAGATCGGCCGTCGACCGCCTTCTGTGCTGGTCTGGCGGCGATTGTGCTGGATGGCGGGTCAAGGATTCGAACCTTGGTAGGCATTGCCGACGGATTTACAGACCGCTTTCCGGCAGGATGTACATCATTGTCGTGGCTCCTCCGAGCTCACACCGGCGGAGTCAGCTCCGTCAATCCTTCTGGCGTCAAGTACCACAGCTTCGCCCTCCGTGAGGAGGTGGCCGTGCAAATCTCAGCGAGGTTCACCGACACCAGCTCGACCAGCACGGCGACCGTGGCCTCACCGGGCAGGTAGAACATATGCACTCCGGCACGACGGTACGCGGCCAACTCATCGCGACGCCGCATGATGTTCGTATCCCGGTTGAGAACGGCCCACCCACTCCCCGCAACCTTCTCTAATTACCGCTCGTCCGAAGCGCCCAGAGCGGCCTCACGGGTGCCGAACACCTCCGCAGGGGTGTGCACAACGTACCCGAGATTCACCAAAAGCCGCCTCACCGACCGCGTGGTGACATTTTCGTCGCAGTAAAACTCAGGCGGCGTGGCCCAAGAGGACGCGAGCGGCGGTTCGGACGTCCTCGACGGTAACTCCGTGCTCGGCCGCGACCGTCTCAGAGTTTTCACCAGCCTTCATCATATTGGCGATGTCGGCCATGCGTGCGCCACTCTTAACAAAAACCGGTTGGCCGAACATGTGGCGGGGATTAACGACGACATCGGATGGCATCGCTGCCTGAAGCCTTAGCGACTCGGGCAGGTTATCCTCGCCAAGCGTCAGGTACGTGAGGTAGTCCGCGACGATCTCCCGAATGACGTGCTGACCAGACCGCGCTTCGATCAGGCCCTCGCCAGCCTTCGTGCGCGAGAAGTCCCACAGCAGGTCTACGCCGTCGGTCGCGAGTTCCGGTGCCATGAGCACGTACTCGGCCCCGAACTGACGCTTGAGCTCATCCAGCCCCGGGCGGATCTTGCTCGGCCGGACTCCGGCCCGCCGAAGCCCGTTAAGCACCCACGCTTCGGCAAGCGCGATAAACGGCACTGACGACTCACGACGCGCGTCCCGATCGAGCATGTGCAGCAGTGGCGCGCCGTGTTCGTAGCCCCTTGCCCAACGGCGAAACGTCTGCTCAGGCAAGTCGATCAACCGGGCGGCCTCGCGGATGTCATACAGGGCGGCAGACAGCCGGACATCACCGATCGCAGCCGAGGACGCCATGAACCCACGTTAGCGTCCAACCCTGCCAACTTGCCGCTCCGACACCCTAGGGCTGCGGCTAGCGGTCGGCGGCCTCTGACGGTGGGGCTGGCCGCAACTCAGGCAGGTCGAACGCTGATCAGCCGTGCGCCAGGTTGTCCGCTCCTCTTACGCTGTGTTACCTGCCGGTCGGGCCAAGGGCACCGAGGCAACGTTGGTCCCGATGGCTGACCACAACCCTACATTTTGTCGATGTGCGGGCCGTCCACCTGGCACCATCGTCTGAGTACCTAGCGCTTACCCCACCTGAAGAGGGAGCCGTGATAACCCGCCAGACCGACACCGCCCCGGGACAAAATGTGCCAGGTCCCCCCGGTATCCCGCTGCTCGGCTCGGCCTTGGATCTGCGCCGCGACCTGCTGGCGACGTTTGAGGAGGCCCACCGCCGCTACGGCGATGTCGTTCGCTTCTCCGCTGGTCCCCCTGGGCTGCGGATCGTGATGTACGCGGTGTTCTCCCCAGAGGGGGCACGGCACGTGCTGACCGGCACCGGGCAGCGCTACACCAAGGGCAACCTGTTCTATCGGGAAACCGCCGCGATGCTCGGCGACGGCCTTCTCACCAGCGAGGGCGAGTGCTGGCAGCGCCAGAAGCGGTTCATCCAGCCGCTGTTCACCCGCCGTCGGGTCGCCGGCTACGTCGAGGTAATGGCTGAGGAGACCGCAGCACTCCTCGATCGCTGGCACACTGCTGCCCAGCACGGCGCCACGGTGGACGCCGCCGGGGACATGATGCACCTCACACTCGCTGTGATCGGGCGGGTGCTGTTCGGCGAGGACCTCAACACGGTCACGCCAGCGCTGCGGGAGGCGCTCCCGGTGGTCAGCGCGCATGCCCTGCGCCGCTCCCAATCGCCGCTGCGCTTCCCGGCGAGCTGGCCGACCCCAGCCAATCGCCGCGCTGGCCGTGCTCAACGGCAGCTATACGACATCGTGAAGGGCATCATCGACCGTCGCCGCGCCACCAACACCGCTAGCGAGGACTTGCTGTCGTTGCTGCTGCGCGCCCGCGACCCTGATGCCCTCGGCGCCGACACGTTGGATGAGGCCGAGGTCCGTGATCAGGCGCTGGTTTTCCTGCTCGCTGGCCACGAGACCACCGCGACCGCGCTGACGTTTGCGCTGCACCTGCTGGGCCGCCATCCCGATGTTCAACAGCGTGTGCGCGTCGAGGCCGAGCAGGTGCTCGGCTCCGGTGACCAGGAACCGACCGCTGAGCGGATCACCGCGTTGGCCTACACCACCCAGGTGGTCAAAGAAGCGATGCGGCTCTACCCGCCGGCCTACGTGATAGGGCGACAAATACCTGAGGGAGACGTCATCGACGGCTACCACCTCCCGCCTGGCGCCGACGTCCTCGTGAGTCCGTGGGTCACCCACCGTCACCCACGGGTATGGGAACAACCGCAGCGCTTCGACCCCGACCGCTTCACCCCGAAGCAGGAAAAACAGCGCCACAGCTACGCGTACCTGCCCTTCGGCGGCGGCCCGAGAGCCTGTATCGGCCAATATTTTTCCATGCTCGAGGCGACCCTGGCCACCGCCAGCATCGTCCGCGCCTTCGGCCTGCACGCCCCACCCGGCCCGGTGCCGCTGATCACCGGCATCACCCTGCGACCCGCCGGACAAGTGCCTCTCACACTCGTACCCCAATCACCGCATCCAGGCCTCCACTGACCGGACAATGGCGCCGGGGACAGGAACTGTAAGATCAACACCCCGATATCGTGGTTATGCCGATGCGGGGCCGGGGAGTGCTGGTGGGTGGGGGTGCGCGGGCTGGTGATATCGGCATAACGGGGCTGCTGGTGGCGTGATGCTGTCCTCTCCGACGTCGGAGAGGACAGCGACTATGGATGATCTACATGCCGTCCGCGTGGTGGGTCCGCTCGGGCCGTATGCGCGGGGGTTCGCTGTGGAGCTGGCCCGGTTGGGCTTCACGAGGCTTTCCGCGCAGAAGAAGATGGGACTTGCCGCGCATCTGAGCAGGTGGCTGCGTGACGCGGGCCTGGGAGTGATCGTCTACTCCTGGGACGCACCATTGGTGACGCTGCCCAGCCCAGCGTCGATCCGCGACTACCCGGTGGGACAGCAAGTACCTGACAGGTCCGCCGTTGCGGCGGCCCGCGAGACGCCTGTTGCCCTGCGCGTCACCAAGCGTGGCGCCTTAATCGTCGTCGGCCGACGTTCGTACAGCCGCCCGCACATTCCGTAAAGCAATCGGCTTCCGCTTCCTCCAGCCGGTCCTACCCTGTGGCCTACGGCCACCGCCCGATCTTCAGATGTCGACACAACAGACGAGGATCACGCGGTGGCCCTCCTTTCCTTCCTAGTGAGGCTGCGCCTCGGACCGCCGAGGTATCACGTTGCGGCTGCATGTCGTGAACTCGACAGGACCGACATTTTCGGCACCGAAAATGTCGGTCCTGTCGAGTTCACGGCACCGGACTGCGCAGGAGATGATCGGCAGAGCGCGGTCCGGAACCGGAGCGAGGGCATCCTCCCTGGAGATGCGCCCAGAGCTCGGCTTACGTGTCGAACTTCTCGAGACCA
>JAFAPC010000081.1 GCA_019247305.1 Pseudonocardiales bacterium | reverse complement strand
AAACCCTCAGCCCGCGCTCGATCGACCAGCTGCCGGACCAGCTGCTCGTCCACGCCGTCCGTCGGCTCGGCCGCCACATCCTTCGCCACAACAGTCACAGGTGCCTACTTCCGTCTCAGGAGTTACACCGTTGATCTTACAGTCCCTGGCAGACCCGTGAGCCCCGCCCCTACGCTGCTTCCCATGGCTGAGGAGCGCGGCGGGTGGCGGAGGTTCGGGGAGAGGACGGTCTATGACAATCGGTGGGTGCGGTTGGGGTTGGTGGATGTGGGGGCGCCGAATGGGGAGCGGTGGGAGTACCACGTGGTGCACTTGGGCCGGATCGCGGTTGCGCTCATCGTGGATGATCAAGATCGGGTGTTGATGTTGTGGCGGTACCGGTTCATCACGGAGCAGTGGGGATACGAATTGCTGGGGGGCTTGGTGGATGGGGGTGAGGATGCGGCGGTGACGGCGGCTCGGGAGGCGGAGGAGGAGAGCGGGTGGCGACCCCTCGGTGAGCCAGAGCCCCTGGTGAGTTTTGAGCCGCTTCCGGGTCAGGCGACGGCGCCGGTCGAGGTCTTTTTGTGGCGGGGGGCGAAACGAATCGGGGAGCCGACTGATACGGAGGAGGTTGGTCGGGTGGAGTGGGTGCCGTTGGTGCGGGTGCCGGAGTTGGTGCAGCGGCAGGAGTTGCTCGGGGCGGGGACGTTGGTCGCGTTGCTGTATTACCTGGCCTTACGTGGTGTCACCGCTGCCGGGTAGAACGAGTTGGTTGAGTCGTCGTTGGTGGCGGTCGGATTTGATCTGGGTGGCGAGGCGTCGGGCTTGTTGGGCGTAGGTGAGGGCGGCGTCGCGGTCACCGGCGGCGGCGTGGGCGTAGGCGAGGTCGACGAGCAGACCCGCGCGGGCCCGGACGAAGTCGGCTGGCAGGCGGGCGAGGGCTGCGGTGAGGTGGTCGATGGCCTTGGGTGCGCCGAGGTGGGCGAGGGCGTGGCCGCGCCAGCGGTCGAGGTGGGAATCGCCCAGGAACAGGAACGGCAGCGCGGGGTCAACGGGGTCCGCCGGGAGCAGGGCGGAGGCGGTGTCGAAGGCTCGCCGCGCGTCGTCGGCGCGGCCGGCGGCGGCGAGCGCCTCGCCGTGCGCGGCGGCAAGCCACGCGCTCAGCAGGGGTGTGGCGGTGCCGTGGGCGATGCTGCGGGCGTGGGCGAGTTGGTCGACGGCGGCGGTGGGTTCGTTGAGGTCGATGAGGATGAAGGCTTGTTCGGCGGTGGCGTGGGCGAGTAGGGCAGGGGAGTCGGCTTCGCGGGCGGCGGTTTTGGCGCGTTCGTAGTGGGTCCAGGCTTGGCCGGGAGCGGCGCGGTCGAGGGCTTGCCAGCCGGCGAGCGTGGATGCCTCGACCAGGACCCCAGCCAGTGTGGGCCGTTGCGGTCCGGCGCGGTAGGTCAGGAGTTGCTGTACGTGGTCGATCTGGATGCGGAGCTGGTCGAGTTGGGTGAGGGCGCCGAAGCGCCGGTCAAGGCGGCGGGCATGGTCGACCTGATGGCGGAAGACCTCGACGGTCTCGCGGTCGACGGTGCGGGCGACGGCGAGCCGGGCGCGTAGCTCGGCGGCTTCGGGGTCTTCTTCCGGCTCGTCGGGGAAGCCGAGTTCGGTGTTGGTGCGGCCGTAGATCTCACGGAAGAGTCGCTGGTAGATCTCGCTGGGTTGTTCTTTCCCGTTCTCCCAGCGCGAGAGTTTGGTCTTCAGGCTTGCCTGGTTGGCGATCGGCAGGTTGAGGGCGGTGGCGCGGCGGGTGAGGAGGTCGATCACCTGCGCGCCGGTGTAGCCCAGCTGTCGGCGCACGGTCTGCAGCGAGGTCACCATGACCAGCTCGCGCGTCGAATAAACCAGGCCTGAGCTGCGTGGTTAATGGTGGTTAATGGTCCACTCGTTAACCGGTGACAATGACGAAGCGGCCCCTGCTTGGCGTTTCCTAAGGGCATGCGAGACATCACCGACACCACGACCGATCGGCTACCGGTTGGTTTAGTCATCGCGGGACGCCAGCTCATCCAGGCGCCGTTCAATAGCTGCGAGGCGTCGGTCGATCGAGGTCAGTTTGGCGAGGACGGGGTCCACCGGCGAGGTGGCTGGCTGGTCACGATCCGGCGGGGGATCACCGCGCAGCAGGGCGTCGAGGTGTTCGGGGTGCCAGCCCAGCGCGACCGAGAGTGCTTCCAGGGTGCGGGCATTGCGGCGGCGCTGGGTGGTGTTGCGGTGCAACTCGCGCACGATGGCGACCGAGACCTGAGCCCGCTGCGCCAACTCGCGTTGTCGCCAATTGAGCTCGGCCAGCCGTGTATCGATCGCTGCCGCGACCGCCGCCCAGTCTTGCTGCACGTATTCCTCCGCGCTCCGCCCTTGAGCGCCGAAGAATAGCCCCGGCCGCGGTTTCGGTATTCCGCACGCCCATTGAGCACTGATATCAGTGCAATAAACAGATAACATCACGCTTATGTTGAGGAGTTAGATTTCATGGACAGCACCACCCAGAGCGCTGGGGAGCCGGCGTTCTACACCGTCCCGGAGGCCGCCCGCGTCCTACGGGTAACCCCGGCCACGCTCTACCGCGCCATCCGCGACGACGCTTTCCCCGCCGTACGCATCCGCACCCGCTACGTCATCCCAGCCAGCGCCGTAGACCGGCTCGCAGCCCAAGCAGCCGAGTCCGGCGGATGCGTCGACGTCGCGGCGATCGCCGCGCAACGGCGCACCGCCCGCGAGATGGCCCGCGTGGGTGGGGGTGTGTCGTGGTGAACCACCGCAGCATCCCGGACTTCGAGGCCATGGCCGCTCGGCTCGATCGGTGGCAGCCGGTGCCCACCGAGGTGCTGCGGGATGTCGTGATGCGCCGGGGGTTGTGCCTGTGGGGCCTCTACCCCGCGGAAGAGCCGGACTGGGATGGCTGCGCACCCAGCGACCGGGAACTGGCCGCGCAGCTGTGCGCCGGGTGCCCGGTCATCGACCAGTGCCTCGAACTGGATCTCCGCATCGCCGGCGCCTGCACGACGGGCGTGTGGGGGGCGCTGGCCGAGGACGACCGGCGCGCGCTGCACCGAGTGTGGCAGCACCACCGCCAGCAGCAACAGGCAACTGCCCAGGAAGGAGGACTGACGCCGTGACCCTCAATCTGAGCCCGACGCAGGTGGTCGCCGTGATGGGCGTGCTGCTGGCCCTGCTGATGATGTGGCGTTCGGGCACCCGGCGGGGACGACGGGCGGCGGAGGCTGCCTCCGGGGCCTCCCGGGTCGCCTCACTGGCCGGGCATCTACTGGGCACAGCCGGGGTGATCCTGGGTGTGCAGTGGGTGGCGATCACCTACGCCCCCGGCAGCACCCTGTTCTGGGTCGTGCTCACCGTCCCAGCGCTGATCACCGCGCATGCCCTCACCAGGACAGTGACCTCACTGGACACTGGTTATTGGCGAGGTGACCGACGATGACCACACCAAATGAAGCAGCGGTGGTCCCGGCGGATCCGGTGCTCGACGGCGAGCTAGTCGAGGATGACGACCGGGCGGGCGGTCAGTGGCAGCAGTCCCGGCGGCTGGTGTCGTGGTGGCAGCGGTGTCCCCGCGTCCCGGCGGCGCTCAAGAGCCACACCAACGCGATCCAGGCGGCCAAAGACGCAGCCGTGGCCGTGATCTGTGCACCGTGGCGGTTCGTGGGCGCGACCGGGCGAGGCACCGTACTGGCCGTGCGGGCCTGGCGACGGTGGGTCACCGTGCATGACTACCGCCAAGCCGCCGAGTACTCGGAAAAACTAGCGGATAAGTACGTCGAGATCCGTGAGCTGACCCTGTTGCGCTGGCGGGTCACCGGCGCCGTCGCCGGGATCGGGGCAGCGGGCGTGGCGGTCGCCGACATGCTCTACGGCCGCCTCGTGCTGTGGATCACGGGCGTGATCAGCGCAGCAGTGCTGGCGATCACCGGCCGGCGTCAGGACGGCAGCCCCGGTCGGCGCGCCGTGCTCGCCGGGCCCCGGTCGCTGACCTGGACCATGGACCCACAGATCTTGGTCGACGCCTTCCGGGACGCCAAACTGATCGGCAAAGACGAGACACTGCGGCTAGTGGAGCGCGCCCACCGGGTCGGGCAGGGGTGGGCGATCACGGTCGATCTCCCGGCCACCCGCAAAGCCACCGACGTGGTCAAAAACCGGGAAGCCCTAGCGTCGGCGCTGGCGGTGGATGAGGTGCAACTGCTCATCGAGCGGGTCCGGGGCAACGGTGGGCACGCCGGGCGGGTGGCGATGTGGGTGGCCGACACCGACCCTTATGCCACCCCGCCTACACGCACTCCGCTGCTGGAGGTGGCGTGCTGGGACGCCTGGCGACCCGTCCCCTTCGGCCGCGATGCCCGGGATCGCCGCATCAGTCTCCCGCTGGTGTGGACCTCCCTGCTCGTCGGCGCCATCCCCCGCCAGGGCAAAACCTTCGCCGCCCGGCTGGCCGCTGCCGGGTTGATCCTCGACCCGCACACCCGGCTCTACGTAGCTGATTTCAAAGCCGGCAAAGACTGGGACGCCGCCGCCCAGGCCGCACACCGATTCCTCTCCGGCGACGAACCCACCCACGTCCTCACCCTCGCCGCCTGGCTGGTCGAGCTCATCACCGACGTCCAAAGCCGCTACCGACGCATGCGCGACCTGGACAACCAAACATGCCCAGAATCGAAAATCACCCCCACGATGTCCCGCGACCCATCCATGAACATGCCGATCACCGGCATTTTCATCGACGAAGTCCAAGTCCCCCTCGAAGAACGCACACCCATCGAGGTGCAAGGCAAAATGATACCCGCCGGGGAATACATCGGTGAACTGCTCACCTGGCTAGCCAAAAAAGGACCCGCTGCAGGAATCGTCCTCGTGCTGGCCACCCAACGACCCGACACCAAAACGATCCCCTCTGCGCTGCGAGCCGTACTCGGGTCTCGATTCGCGTTGCGGGTGATGGACTGGCGTGACAGCAACATCATCCTCGGTGAGCAGATGAATACCCGGGGGTGGGACAGCAGCCGACTACTCCCCTCCCACAAAGGCGTCGGGATCCTTCGCCCCGACGGAGAGACTGCGGCCGGCGCGGACGTGCTCGCGATGACGGTCCGCACCGACTACATGCCCAACACCGACTGGACCACCCTCTGCACCCGGGGCCGGGCGCTGCGCGAAGCGGCCGGCACCCTCACCGGCCACGCCCTCGGCACCACACTCACTCCCGCGCTCGACCCGGCCACCGTGGCCCCCCTCATCAGTAGGACCCTCACCACCGAGGACACACCACCGCCCGCTCAGGAGGTGCCCGAGCCCCTCGCCTCGGTCGTGGCCTACCTCGGTGCCGATCTCGACGAGGACGGGCGGGAGTTCGTGCCCACCGCGGAACTCATCGACGCCCTGGAGGTGGAACCCACCGCGTTCGGGCGGCAGATGGGCGAACGCGGCTGCCGCCCCCGCCCCAGCCGAATCATCGGCGAGGACGGCACCAGCCGGCAGGTACGCGGTTACCTCACCGCCGACATCCGCACTGCCGTCGAGAAGGCCCTGCGCAAGGCCTCGGAGCCGGATCAGGGCCCAGCCTGAACCCGTCACAGCACCAGGGGCAACCCGTCACAACGGTGCGGAACCCGTCACGGGCCTGTGACGGGTTCCGCACCCCTGCCAGCAGCACAAACGCCAGATGTGACGGGTTAGGCTGATCCCGACCAACCCGTCACACCCGTCACAGGACAGCCCGAAACAGCCAGACCCAGGACCCAACGGGGAAACGGGTCCGGCGAGATCGATCCGGGGATGACCACGGGACTGTGGTGCCCGGCCGGTCGCCGGGAGCATCAGGCGCAAGCGACGGGGGCACGCTCGCGGCTCAACCAGCGACCGGCCGGGGTCGGCGAGACACTCGCCGACCGCCAGCGCAGCGAACCAACTATCACCCTCTCGCCCGCTGCGCCCTGGTCAACAACTCACACAACTCAGCCACCTCAGAATCAACCATCGACACCATGGTCGTCCACCCTCCGTTCACGATGAGCCACACCCGTACATCGCGACCACAACCCCGACGCGGGACACTCACCGTGTATGGCGCGCCAGGCAGAGCGCGAACCCGCACGGTTCCGCAGACTATCTCCTCATCGGAATGCACGCGTACCCTCCTCGCGATGGATGCGACCCACGACCCAATAAGTAGTGCCCGAAGGCAACCGACTCCCGGCCACGGCGTGGAAACCCTTGCTCGCGCGTCCGGTGCGACGAGCTAACATAATCCTGCCCCCCGCATGACATCAGCGGAACGACCGCCACCCGCCATCACAACGCCCCACAGACGCCACACCAAGGAAGTAAGCGGGGATTGACCCACCGGCCACCGCAGACGCTGCTCGAACACCACATCCAGCAGCACCGCATGACAGTCAAGGAATTCGCGTAACATACAGATTCGACGCCCTCACAGAAGCCGAGCGGGATGTACTGCTCACCAACGGCCAGGCCGTCCTCGCGGAGATCGACAGGCACCCGTTCGGGCTGCTGATGAAGTACGTTTCGACGAAGAAGTTGGCTGCGGTCCGGGGTGCCGCTGACCTGGTTGCTCGGTGCCGCGACCTGCAGCGAGTGGTTTTGTAAGCTGTATGCCAGGGCGGTGCGGGTGGCGCCGAACATTCGGAGTGAGCGCATCGTGGGGGCAGGACATTTTGCGCATCTCGACACGCCGAAGGAATTCGCTGCCACCGTCCTACGCGCGGTGACGAACGCACCATAACTGGATCAAGAGCGCGGCCGTGCTACGTCCGGCCCCCTTACGCCATTCCTTCACACGTGCACGGAATCGTCCGCCTCGCGCTGCCATCGCGACGAGACTAGCGGCCAAGACGAGAAGGTAGCAGCGAAGTAGTCACTTCGTCGGTGGGAGCGATCTTTGCCTGCTAGTGGCAATCTGTTCTGCTGCTTCACCGGTCAGCCCAACAACGAAGTGCAGCAGCACAGCTGCGGTGTTGATTGCTGTCATAGCGCTTCCCCGCTGGGGTCGTCGAGCGGGCTGGCGGCCTGCAGCAAGGCATCAATCTGCTGCGCGGTACTGGGTGGGGCGAATAATGAGCCCTGACCAGCGTCGCAGCCCACCGCGCCGAACCGCGCAAGCTGCAGCGGCGTCTCGATGCCTTCCGCAGTGACCGTCAGCTCCAGGGCGTGCGCCATATCCACCAGCGCCGCCACGATCCGCTGGTCCACAAGATGGGAGGGAGATTGCAAATCGACCGCGAATGAGCGTGCCAGCTTGAGCTCAGTTATCGGCAGCAGGCGCAGGTGAGGAAGGTTCCAATAGCCAGTGCCGAAGTCGTCGAGCGCGATTCGCACGCCCAGGCCGTGCAGCTCCGTCAGCACCGTGAGCGCGGCCGCCTCATCGCCCATCAGTGCCTGCTCGGTGAGCTCGAGGTGCAGGCCGGAGGGCTCCAGCCCATTGTCGAGGAGGACCTGCGTGACATCGGCCACCAGATCAGGCTCATGGAGCTGCCGGGGTGCGAGATTGACGCTGACGAACGGCGCGGCAGCACCGAAGGCGTCTTGCCAGATCCGGGCCTGCTGGCAGGCTCGGATGAGCACCCAACGCCCGAGCTGCACGATCGACCCGCTCTCCGCGGCGAGGTCGATAAACCGTTCAGGCTCGATCACACCGAATGTCGGGTGACGCCACCGCACCAGCGCCTCCACACCACGCAGCGAGCGATCCCCCAGACCGACCAGCGGCTGATACTCCAGGAAGAACTCGCCGCGTTCCACCGCGGCCAGCATCGTGGCGGACAGTGTGAAACGGGTCACCTCACGCTCGTTGCGATTCTGATCATACATCGCGTAGCGAGCCTTACCGTCCACCTTCGCCCGATACATGGTGATATCGGCAGCCTGCAGGAGATCCTTCGGGTCAGTGTCGGCCACCGGCTGCTCGACAACGCCGATGCTTGCCGTCACGTTCAGCTCATGATCGCCGACTTGGATCGGCTCGGCCATGGTGGCCAGAATCCTATCGGCGAGTGTGACCATATCTGCCGCGCCGGTGGTGTCCTCAACGATGATCATGAATTCGTCGCCGCCCATCCGGGCCACCAACTGCTCTGGACCGCAGCAGCGGGTCAGTCGCGACGCCACGATTTTTAATAACTCATCGCCGATGTCGCGGCTCAGGCTGTCATTGACCGCTTTGAACCCATCCAGGTCCAGAAAACACAGCCCGACCCGGCGCTGACCCGCCGGCCCGGCGAATATCTGTGCCAGCCGTTCGGTGACCATCTGCCGGTTGGCCAGCCCGGTCAGCGGGTCCCGGTAAGCCAGGTACTCTAAGTACTCTAAGCGGGACCGCAGGCGAGATTCACGCATCCGCTGTCGCTGCTCGACCTCGCTGTGCTCCACTAGTTTGCGGATGCTGCGGGTCTCTTCCGGACGTTCGTCGCACCAGCGGCGAGCTTCGGCAAGCATGGCATCAGAGAGGAGCCCGTACCTTCCCTGCTCCCACTGCCTTTGCCAGTGCTCAAGCTCACTACGCGCCCGAACGAATGTGACCTCTTTCTCAGCTAATTCTGCGAGTCGTGGCCATGCACGGATAAGGACTTCGTGAGCCAACTCGGCACGTGGACCGTCGTGGCCGTGGTCGGCGGTGACTAACCTTGCTGCGGTCAACGCATCGATGACAGCCTGTTGCTCGCGAGGAAGCTGTGTGGGGTGGCAGGTCCGACGCGTGGTAAGTACCCCGTCACCTGTGCGATCAATTAGTGACAGTAAGGCGCGTTCCACCGCAAACTCGCTGGTGCCACGCAAGAGCAACTCGGCAATAACGTTCTCCGCATGAGTACGCAAGCCTCCCTCAAGGCAGCCAATTTCCGTATAGGACTGATGGCTGATGAGCCGTCGACGTTGCATCGCCCACAACTCACTGAGAGCGAACTGGAGTAGCGGCAGTGTTCCGGCTTCGGCGCTGGCGTCAGCGATGATACGGTCTACCAGGCCGGACTCGAAATTTACACTCAGCTTCAGGGCCGGCTCTTCGATGACTCGGCGCAATCCTGCAGGCCCCAGGGGAGACAGCGACACGACTCTACTGTCGAGTCTTCGAGCTGCATCTGGAGACTGTAGAAGGTACTCGATGAAATCAGCGCGCAAGGTGACAACTAGTGTCGCGACTCCGCTGCCACCGAGTTGATCAGGTAGCGTGAGTAGGCTATCAAGAAAACTTGCGACAACGGACGAGTTGGAGCCTGCGGTAAATATCTCTTCCATCTGTTCAAGAACCACAAGAACGCGCCGGTTCCGGGCCGATGAGATTGCACCTAATAATTCAGCCAGACCACCAGCGACAAGCTCGGATTCGCGGCTCCGCAGAGCGCGCACAGAAGCTTTAAGGTCCTCGGCGCGAAACAACGCGCCCGCCAACTCGCGAAAAGGAAGAAAGGGGCGACCCTGTCCTGGTCGGCACTGTGTGACCGCCCAGGTTTCACTGTCTTGAAGCGCGGGTATGAGACCAGCTCGTACGAGCGAAGACTTGCCAACACCCGATGGGCCTATGACCACCACCAGCGGGCTGCGCTGCACTGCGGCTAGAAGGCGCTCGGTATCACGTTCCCGCCCAAAGAAAACAGCACGGTCTTGCTCGTCGAATGGCGCCAGCCATCGGTACGGGCACGGCGGGACAAGACCAAGGACATCCTCCCATGTTGCCCTGAGCGTCGTCGACGGGATCACGTAAGCATCACGGTTTCGATCGTCGTAGCTGGTTGCACTGAACATGCCGATGACGGCCCCTGATACGCGCTCGATGACCGGGGAACCACTGTAACCGGGCTGTGTTCGTAAGGCAGCATCCGCATCTGAATCGAGTTGCAGCAAACCGTTACCCACCCTGCCGCGCACGTGGCAGGACACCCAACCCCCAGCCGGGCGATCTTTCTCCACGGGGTAGCCGAATACGTCCACTGCACCACCCGGCGACGTCCAGTCAACCAGACGCGCCGCCATCAAGTCGACTGGCAGCGGTTCACCAATAATTTCTAGGCCCGCGATGTCACCCCCGGCAATTCCTCTACTAGGCGGAGGCAGCCACTCTATGACCTGCGCCTGCCGGATGGCATCTCCCCGCAAAGGAAACCGCAACAACAGTACAGCATCCGCAGACGGCTGTTCCCGAGCACGCTGGTCCCGCCCGAGCGCCGCATTGACCACATGAGCGCAGGTTAGAACATGACGATCGCTGACGACGAAACCTACGCCGACACTTTTCTGTGCCGACCATGGGGCAGGGAAACGGACGAGGAACTCAGGCGCTACCGGCGGATTCATGGCTAGTTCTTCCAGGTTAACTTCACCACGAAGTTTACGTTAACAGTTCCCTTGGCGATGATCACTCCCGTCTCACCGCCGAGCTTGAGGCCGAATTCCACGCAGCACTCATCCGGGCTCACTGATTTTGCCCAAGTACTGACTGCTTGCAGCGCTGGCTTGACCTTGCTCAACACCTGGTCCAACGTCTCAGTCGCCTTCACTGCCACCGCGTACGGATCCCTGGACGCAAGCACTAAATCATTCGGTACTTCTTGGCTGTCCACCTCGATGACCACCGTCTGCCCACTTGCTAATGGAACCTCCATCAGAATTTCAGTCACAACTGCACACCTTAAAGAGTCCACAGCCGTCGAACATCATGATCGAGCCAAGCCTCAAATGATCATTCTCGCTGCAAGATAGGATGCGTTCCAACTTCTACTTCCGTCCTTCAAAGTACGTGACCAGCTACCACGCAACCGATCTTGAGTATTTCGTGGGTAGAGCTTCAGCCAGTTGCCGGCGTGCTTGGCGGCTTCTTGCACGGGCGACTTGAGCTTGCCGACCCCGCCCTTTATCGAAAAGCTCCATCTTAATCTTTATCGAACTCAAAGCATAGCTCACTGTCCTGCTCACCCTCCAGCACTTGTTCCCGCAATACCCTGTCGCTGCTGCCCGCCTCGTCCAGGTCCCCGCCCAAGCTAGCCGCCTCCGCTCACGAGGCCATCTGACGTAAGCAGCTTATCGCGGTAGGGACCGCCTTTGCGGGCGGCCCCCCGCGCAGATCCCAGCGTGCGCTACTAACGCACTGGGCTCCTGCCTTGGGTAGTAGCGCGAAAGCGCACGTCGGGGAAGGGATGCACAACACGGGCGGGCGGGAGCCATCGGGTCTCAAGGCGGCTCATCCGCGCCCAGCTGATCCGCGTGCGCTGGCTGCGGCGCTCAAGCGCCTTGTGCCAGAGCCGGGTCAGCTGGGTACGAAAGGTGGCGACCGCCGCGCGGTTGCCGGGCACAGCGTAGTAGGCGCGGTAACCCCGCACCACGCTCCCCAGCCACCGCCCCTGCTCGGGAATGGGCTGATGCCGCCGTCGCTTGAGCTGGTCTTTGACCTCTCGTAGCTTGGCCCGCATCCGTTTCGCCACCGTGATACGCCGCACCCAGAACCGCCCGTCCCGCATCCTCGCACAAATGTGCGTGAATCCAAGGAAATCAAACGTCTCCGGTTTCCCGAGGCCCCGCGCCCGCCGGTTCGCGGCGGCGAACCGCCCGAACTCGATCAGCCGCGTCTTCTCAGGATGTAGCTCCAGCCCAAACTTCGCGAACCGCTCGCGAAGCTCAGCCAAGAACCGCTGCGCATCCTCCTGGTACTCGAAACCCATAGTGAAGTCGTCCGCGAAACGCACGATAATCACCTCACCGCGCGCGTGGCGACGTCTCCACCAATCAGCCCACTGGTCAAAGACGTAATGAAGATAAACGTTCGCCAGCAACGGCGATGCCGACGCGCCTTGCGGCGCCCCCTCCATAGTCTGAGACCAATTCCCATCCTCGATGACCCCTGCGCTCAGCCACTTACGGATAAGCCGCAGGACCCGCCTGTCCGCGATCCGGTGCCCGAGAAACTTCTCCAACCATCCATGATCAAGGCTGGTGAAAAAGTCGCGGATATCCGCATCAAGCACCCAGTTCACTTTCTTCCGCCAGATCCCGACCGACAGCGCATCCAACGCCTGATGCGGGTCGCGCCCGGGCCGAAACCCATAGGAAAAGCCCCGGAAGTCCGTCTCGTAGACGGCGTTCAGCACCTCGACGACGGCCCGCTGGAGGATCTTGTCCTCCACCGTGCCTGTGATCGCTGATCGTGCCCAGCAAGCTCGGGTGCGTAATGCGTTGGAACCCGAATGGGAGGCACGGTTCGAGCCTAAGTCCTATGGTTTTCGGCCGGGCCGAGGATGCCACGATGCGATCGAAGCGATCTATCAGGTCGTCAAGGGTAAAGACCCGAAACGCCAATGGATCCTCGACGCGGACCTGAAAGCGGCATTCGACCACATCGACCACGGCTTCGTTCTCGACCAGATCGGGTCGTTTCCCGCGCGGGGAATGGTCCGGGGTTGGTTGAAAGCGGGCGTGATTGACGAGGGTCACTTCACCCCGACGGAGGAAGGTGCGCCGCAAGGCGGGGTGATCAGTCCGTTGCTCCTGAATATCGTCTTGCACGGGATGGAGACGGCCGCCGGGGTAAGATATCGGAAACGTCAGGGCGGGAGAACGGAAACCGCCTATGACTGCCCGGTGCTCGTCCGTTACGCTGACGATCTGACAGTATTCTGTCATAGTCGTCAGCACGCGGAGCAGGTGAAACAGCGGCTTGCGGAGTGGCTGAAGCCCAGAGGTCTTGTCCTCAGCGAGGACAAGACCCGTATTGTCCACGTCAACCAGGGGTGCGACTTTCTGGGGTTCAACGTCCGTCGCTACCGTAACAAGCTGCCGCTCATCAAACCCAGCCCGGAAGCCGTGAGGCGAGTCCGGAAACGGCTCCGCACCGAGATGCTCGCCCTGCGAGGGGGCAACGCAGCCTCGGTGCTGAAAAAGCTCACCCCGATCGTCCGTGGGTGGTCTGCCTTCTACCGGACCCAGGTGTCCAGTGAGATCTTCTCCGACCTGGACGACTACATGTGGAAGCTCCTCTACAAGTGGGCCAAGCATGCACACCCGAAGAAGCCGAGACGGTGGATCATCGACCACTACTTCGGCAGATTCAACAAGTCCCGGAACAACCGGTGGGTATTCGGCGACCTCACAACCGGCGCCTACCTACCCAAGTTCGCCTGGACAAAGATCGTCCGTCACACGATGGTCATAGGGACGGCGTCACCCGACGACCCGAACCTGATCCACTACTGGATCAACCGTCGCCGCAAGCAGCCACCACCTCCACTAGGTGCGCTCGTCCTCGGATTACTTAAAATCCAGAAATGCCGCTGCGTACTGTGCGGAGAGATGCTGCTGCACGCCGACAGACAGCCACAGTCTGCCCACGAGTGGGAACAATGGCTGCGCACCACCCGGATGGCGATCCGTAAACAACACATCACCACCGGGAACGGCGAACCGGACAATCAACGCCTCGTTCACGCCAGCTGCCAACGCCGAATGATCGGCAGGGCAAATCAGCACAGCTAACCGCTACGCCTTTGGGATCTGCTTGAGCCGGATGAATGGAAATCGTTCAAGTCCGGTTCTGAGGGGGCCGGGGCGCAGCAATGCGCCCCGGCTACCCGACTGATCTCCCCGCTGCTCATGAACGTGGCCCTCCACGGAATGGAACCAGCCGCCGGGGTTCGATACCGACGATGCGGTGACAACACTGCGGAAACGGAACGCGGATCCCCGGCTTTGGTGAGATACGCTGATGATTACGTGGCGCTATGCCACAGCCGAGAGCAAGCCGAACGCATCGAACAACAACTGAGCACATGGCTCGCGCAACGAGGGCTTGCCCACAACACGGACAAAACCCAGATCACACCCGCCACCACCGGGTTTGACTTTCTCGGCTGCAACGTTCGGCGCTACCCCTGCGGCAAACTTCTCATCAAGCCAAGCAAAACCGCCGTCACACGGATCAAGAGAAGACTCGCCGAGGAGATGCGGTCCTTACGCGGGGCCGCTCCCGGTGTGATCATCGGACGCCTGAACCCGATCATCACGGGATGGGCTGCCTACTATCGAGGTGTGGTGTCCACCCAGACATTCCACACCCTGGATCACTACCTCTGGCGGCTCACCTACCGGTGGGCCCTGCGCAGACACCCCA
>JAFAPC010000156.1 GCA_019247305.1 Pseudonocardiales bacterium | reverse complement strand
TGCTCAGGCGGACGATGCAGCTGGCCGGTTGGGCGTAGAGCAGCATCAGGGCGCCGGCCACGCGGGAGCGTAGCGGCGGGGTGTCGTCGGTGAGGATCCGGCGCAGCAGGGCCAGCCGTCGGCTCTGGGTGATCCGCTGTCCGGTGTTGGGGGTGCGCAGTGGCGGCAGGGCGAGCTTGGGCATCAGGCGAGTGGTGATCGCCCAGGTCAGGAACGCTCGCGTGGCGTGTTTGTGCGAGTTGCGGGCTTGGGCGTGCCAGGTGTCGATGTCGTCTTGGGTGGTGGCGGCCAGGGCGTGGTCGCGCTGGTCAAGCCAGGCCAGGAAGCGCTCGGCGTAGGTGAACTGCTCACTGGCGTACCGCCGGGCGGCGCAGGTGAGCGGGCGGGCGTGGGCTCGCGCGGTCAGCCGTGGGATTTGATGCCAGCGGCTGAATCGGGCCAGCAGCCGGTGATGCGGGCTGCTGGCCCGCTCGGCGAGCCGGTGGTGCAGCCAGGTCTGAAAGTGCAGCAGCTGCTTGTCCACGATCGGGAGGACTCCGCAACTCATGAGCAGGTCGCGCAGGTAAGCGACGGTGCGCCAGTTGGGCAATTCGTGCAGCGCTTGGTGGGACAGCGGGATCTGGCCGGTGGCCAGCCCGGCTAGCAGGTGGGGGACTTGGGGGTTGTCCAGCCAGTGCAGCCCGGTGCGGGGTGGTGCTGTCCGTGAACTCGGCAGGACCGACGTGCGCGGGCACCGGAAACGTCGGTCCTGTCGAGTTCACGGCTCGGACCTCTCCCGCCGGCCCACCCGGACGGCGGGGGAGTGACGGTGTTAGCCGGTGATGGCGTGTATGGCGCTGATCACGGCCAGGACGGTCATCACCAGGGCGGCGGCCCGGGTGATCCAGGTCAGCCGAATCCAGCGCAGCAGCTGGCGGCCACCCAGGATGGCCAGGCCCCCGACCGCCCATAGGCCCAATACCGCGCCGACTCCGACGGTGAGTGGATCGTGGTATTTGGCGGCCAGGTTGGCCGTGGCGATCTGGGTGAGATCGCCGAACTCCGCGACGAACAGCACTCCGAAGCTCGTCGCCGCGACGGGCCAGAATCCGCCCGGCCAGAATCCGACCGGGCGGGCGGCGCGCTGGCCGCGGATCCGAGTCCAGGTCGCCGTCGCACCGCGGCGCCCGCGCTCATTACCCGCGGACACCGGGCCCGGCGCCTGCCCCCGCTGTCGCGGCGCGCCCGAGGACGCGTGGTGATCGTCAGGCTGGTCTTCGCCGCGGCGCAGCATCAGCGCTGCGGCGGCCAGAAACGACGCCGTCACGAGGGCTTCTACCACCCGGTGGGGCGCCAGACTCAGGGCACTGCCCGCGGCCACGGCGATGATCACATGCAGCACGAACGCCGTCGCCACCCCGATGAACACGAAACTGGGCCGGTAGCGGGTGCTCAGCACCAGACTCGCCAACGCGGTCTTATCGGGAAGCTCGGCCACGAAGATGACGCCGAACACTGCAGCCAGCAGGGGCAGATTCACCGTGGGGTTCCCTCGTCGCCGGCCCTGCCCATCACCGTCATGCTCACACACGATCGGGGGTTTCGCCACCGCGCGCTGGCCGGTGGGAGGGCAAGCGGCGGGGGTCGCTGGGCTACGGTGGGACAACCACACGGAACCGCTCAGCCTGGAGGGTGCGGCGTGGCGTGGGGTCGTCAGCCAGCGGAGCTCTCGAAGGAGCAGCGCCAACTGCTTCATCGAGCTCATCAGCGCCTGCGCAATGCCTCGCACGCGCTGGAAGCGTTAACGGTGGTTGAGCCGGTCCGAGGCCGCTGGGTCGCCACACCCGCTCCGGTCGAGGTGCTCGAGGCGGCGCAGAATAATCTCCATAACGCGTGCCAGGAGCTCTGGCGTGTTCATCAGGAGCTGCTGCGCTGCGATCCTCCCGCTGGCGCTTTCGGCGCAGAGCCTGATCAGCGGGCAGAGTCCGGTGAGCGGTAAGGGCACAGGTCGCTGCGCGCTGAGAGAAGTAGCCACCTTGTGCAAAGGGTAACCCCAGTCTACCCTCTTTCAGGTGAGGCTTACCTTAGTTAAAGTGACGGATAGTCATCAGATTCTGGTGCGGGTGGCCGCAACGGGTGGCAGTCACGCGGGCGCGGGTGGCGCCAGGAGCAGCTGATTGTCGCTGACGAGCCAACCCAGCTGCCCGGTAGCCACGCTCCCGCGCAGGCCCTACCACCGGCAAGGAGACAGACATGACCGCGATCCCAGCGTTGTCCGACATCGCCGTGCTGGACATGGACACCCGCAACCCGGAGGGAGGTGAGTGGTCCAGCCGGCTACACCACGTTGACTGCTACGCACTGGGGTCGACCGACCTGGCCCGGTACGCGGCACTGATCATCACGCCGAATGTCGACCAGGAGCACCTCGCCCGGTGCCAACGCGTGATCCGCGACTACCTCGACGGCGGCGGCGTGGTGGTCTTCGGTGGTCACCTGCACCGCGACTGGCTGCCCGGCGCGTCGGTCTTCGTTCCGTTGATGAACCGGTCGCTGGTCACCTACCGCGTCGTGGAGGTGGCGGACCATCCGATCTTCCGCGGGATGCGCGACGATGAGTTGACCCTCCGGCGCGGAGTCGCCGGGTTCTTCGCCCGTGGGCATCACCCGATCCCGCCCGGCGCTGAGGTCCTCACCCGCCTGTCCGGCGGCGAGCCCTCAACCTATCTGGACCGAGTCTCCACCGCGGGCACCATCCTCGTCCAGGCCACCAGCGACCTGCTGAGCTACTGCGGCGAGGCACTCCTGGACTGGGCGCTGGCCGAGTCCGCTCAGCGCCGGGTCCAGGCCGCTCACCGGCCGCGGGGGGTGGCCGCCGTCTACGGTGGCGTGGCCCAGCACCGCCGCACGCTCACCGAGCCGAAGTATGCAGCCCACCTCACCGGCGGGCTGATCTACCTACCCGAGCTGGCCGACACCGACCTGACCGGCTACCGCGGGTTACTCATCCCCGAGCGCTTGCATCGCGGCCTGCTCGAAGCCGCCGCCGACCGGATCGTCGAGCTGCTCGACGCCGGCGGGATGGTGATCGCATTCAGCGGCGGCGAGCCGGTCCCGGAGTTCCTGCCGGGAGTGCGCTGGCAGCACCGGCCGACCAACTACTGGTGGTGGCTGGAACCTGGCGCCGACCTCGGCGTCCGCCTGGCGACCGATGACCACCCGCTGTTCCAGCGGCTCACGCTGCAAGACTGCACCTGGCACTATCACGGGGTACTCGAACCGCCGGAGGGCGCCCAGGTACTGGTGGAGCTCACCACCGGGGAAGCACTACTCTACGTTGATCAGGTCTCCACCGCGGGCACGATCGTCGTGTCAACATTGGACCCGATTAGTCACTACGGCGGCTACTTCATGCCGGCCACCGGCCGGTTCCTCGACGGCTTCCTGCCCTGGATCGCCGATGCCGCTGTGCGTCCGGTCACCGCAAGGTAGCGTGAGTGCGTTACCAGACGCCGAGCAGCCACATCACCGCCGCAACGATGCCGGCCACCGCAACCACGCCCACCGCCAGCAGCGCCCAGGCCACGGCCCCACCCCGGGGATCATCCGTGCGGTCCAGCGCTGGCAAGTCGGACGCGACGTACTCCGGCTCGGCCACCACTCCTCCTCGGTCTCCCACGGCGTGGGCCAAGAAAAAGCCTCACCTCACCGAAGTTATACCCGCTGCCGTCGATCCGGCTAGGACTGTAGTCTGTTCGCCGTTTGGGCCGGCCTGCCGCTTGCCCGGGGCTCGGTCAGCCGCCGAAAGTCTGCGTCCAGTAGAGATTGCCAGAATCGCTCCGGTCCAGCGCCAGACCAGTTTCCTTGAACACACAATTGAGTATGTTGGCGCGGTGGCTGGGGCTGTTCGACCAAAAACGCACTGCGGCTTGCGCGCTCTGCGCCTGGACGACGTTCTCACCCCACGAGGAATAGCCCAGCCCGCTCAGCCGGCCCTTGACCGTACTGCCGTCAGCCCCGTCGTGGCCGAATCTGTCGCGCGCGGCCTGGTCCTGGCTTTGTTGTCTGGCTGGGGTCTGGAGTTTCGGAACGGCCCGCAAGGGGGCACATCCCGCCTCGACCCGTTCCTGGTTGACGAGCCTGAGTGCTTGGCTCGCGGACGGGTAGCTCGCCGCTGCGGCCCTCGGCGGGGTGAGGAGAGGCCCGGCGCTCGCCGCGAGGAGCGGGACGAGGAGCACCAGTCGACGCCGCCAAGTGCTCTTGATCATCGAACGCTCCCTGCCGCTGGGCTTCCCATCTCCCTGCCCAACGAGCGGTGTTGCAGGCAGCTTCGCTTCGGCGCCGCTCACCGGCGTGTCAGCGCACCAGACTTTTCAGCGCACCAGACCGCTCAGCGCATCTTTCCCCGGAAGCGCACCCGCTTACCGGATTTTACCTGCGGCTAACCGAGTTCAGGCCGGACGGTAACCCCGCACTCCGTAGCGTCTGTCCCATGAGCCCGCAACTCACTCCCGCAACTGGCCACCAGGACAGCAGCTTCCCGCCCTCGCGCACCGGAAGCCACCGTCTCCCCACCACGGAGCTTCTGTGTGATCTGGGTGTGCGGCCCGGCGAGTCGGACCCGGCTCGAATGCTGGCTGGGGTGTTGCTGCTGGTGGCCGCAACGCTGATCATGGCACTGGCGCTGCTGTGGTGGCTGAGCTGACGATCCTTACGGATCAGGGGCCGTGCTGCTCAAGCCCGGGTGCTTCCGGCGAGACCGCGACCAGCCGCCGCCAGCGGCGTTGCAACGTCCTCTAGGGACTGACCTTCAGCCGCCACACCAAAAACCACCGCGACCAGACCACCGGCGATCATCACGAGCGCGCCGAGCAGGTAACCGAGAAACAGCCTGACCGGTTGCGTGCCGTCACCGATGAGCGTGCCGTAAATGACCGGACCGAGCGCACCGAAGCCCTGCGCGATGGCGAAGAACACCGCGATCGCCTTCGCCCGCACCTCAAGCGGAAAGATCTCGCTGACCGTCAGGTACGCGGCGCTGGCGCCAGCCGAGGCAAAGAAAAAGATCACACACCAGGCGATCGTCTGAGTAATTGCGGTGAGCAGTCCGGCGTTGAACAGGAAAGCGCTGACACCGAGCAGGACACCGGACAGAATGTATGTTCCGGCAATCATGGTCTTACGACCGATCGTGTCGAAGAGACGCCCGATGGTCAGTGGACCGATCAGGCTGCCAGCGGCGAAGGCGATGAAAAAGAGCGACACCGACGTCGGCGCCACGCCGTAGAACTTGTCTAACACCAAGGCGTAAGTGAAGAAGATAGCATTGTACAGGAATGACTGGCTGATCATCAGCGAGGCACCGAGCACCGCCCGGCCGGGGTACTCGCGGAACAACACTCGGGTCAACGCGACATAACCAATATTCTCGGCCTGCCGCAGAGCGATCGCCTTGCTCTCATCGACCGGTGGCAGCGTCTTCCCGGACCGCTGCACTTCGTGCTCGATGGCGCCGATGGAGTCCTCAGCGGCCCGCTCCCGACCGTTCATGATCTGCCACCGGGGGCTTTCCGGCAGGTCGCGCCGCACCAGCAGGATCACCAGACCCAGCACTGGGCCGATGAGGAAGCCGATCCGCCAGCCGATGCTGGGACTCATGAGGTGCAACAGGATGAAGGTGCCCAGCGTGCCGAGGATCGCACCTGCCCAATATGTGCCGTTGACCGCGATGTCGACCCGACCCCGGTATCGGGCCGGAATCATCTCATCGATCGCGGAGTTGATCGCGGCGTACTCACCGCCGATGCCGGTGCCGGCGATAAAGCGGGTGAGGTACAGAAAACCGATCCACCCGGCACCGTTGCCCAACGTCAGCGCGGTGAGACCGCTGCCGAGAAGGTAAACACCCAACGTGATCATAAACAGGTTGCGCCGGCCGAGCAGGTCCGACAGCCGGCCGAACACCAGCGCGCCCACGACTTCGCCGATCAGGTACACCGTCGCAATGAACCCGACCGCGGTGGCGGACAGGTTGAGCGTCTCGGGCTTGTTCAGCACGTCCGCGACCGAGCTCGCGACCGTGATCTCAAGGCCATCGAGGACCCAGGCCACCCCGAGGGCGATGACCATTCGGGTATGAAACGGCGACCAGGGCAACCGGTCGATCCTCGCCGGGATCAGGCTGCGCACCGCAGCAGGCCTCGGTTCGGCTGTTGGCTCAGCCGGCGGTAGGTGACGCTCGGTCGTCATCGGTGCCTCCAGCAGCGCGTAGGTACGCCGGGGATACCCGGGTGGATCATTCATCTAACGCGAGTCAGTCCGACGGCATCCGGGGGGCCCACTCCGGTGGGACGAAGCGCCACCGACCGGTGAACGTCCTTGCCGGTGCTGAGCAGGCCGGGAATGCTGGGTCCAGACAGTTACTTGTGTGCGACATACAGTGAGGGGGCTCGATGACCGCTTCCCCGCCGGTGGCGGATGACCTAAGGGGCGTCAGCCAGATCGGCACCGGGCTGGCCCGGCTGAGCCGGCTGTTGGAGCGCACCGCCGTCACTCCTGGGGAAGACCTCGACCGAGCCTCGTTCATGCTGCTCAACACGCTGGCCTGCACCGGCCCCTCGCGAGTCACCACGCTCGCTGCCGCAGTGCACTCCGACCCCTCCACCGTCAGTAGGCAGGCCGCCCACCTGGTCAGTATGGGACTGGTGGCGCGGCATGCTGATCCCGATGACGGGCGCGCGTCGCTGCTTGCCCTCACCGACACCGGGGCAGCCCTGCTGGAGCACAACCGCCAGCGCCGCGACGACCGGATCGCGGCGATCACCAGATCGTGGCAGCCCGCCGAACGTGAACAGTTCGCCAACCTGATCGACCGCTTCACCGCCGGTTACGAGGCATACTGGTGCGCCGAACGGTCAAACTCGACCCGAAGCTGACCACCTACCGTCGCGGGCTCCGACCCGTTCCCCCAGCGACCCGTTCCCCCAGTGCACCGAGTTCGACCTCAGCGCTGCTCGGGTGGCTCCCAACAGCTCCTGTCGAACGCGGCGGGCAGGAGGGGCGTTATTTTCTGCCGGACAGCGCAGGCGGGGGGTGAAGGGGAGAGGCAGTGTCGGGACTTCAGCGCGGCAAGCAGGTCGGGGTGGTCGTTGTGGTGCTGCTGCTCGCGGTGATCGCTGGGGGCAGCGTCGGGTTGGGCGCCACCGTGCTCGTCAAGCTAGCCCAACCCCTCGGGGTGCGGGCCGCACTTGCCCAGACCGTGGACGCACCCCCGCCTGCGGTGCCGCATCTGGCGCTGCGTCCGGCTGCCGCCGACGGGCCGGCGCCGACCCACACCGGAGTCGGCGCCGTTCTGGACCCGCTGGTCGCCGCGGGCGGGCTGGGGACGCTGTCTGCTCAGGTACTCGACCCGGCAAGTAGCACCGTGCTCTGGCAGCGGACCCCGGACGCAGCGCTGATGCCCGGATCGACCGCCAAGCTGCTCACCGCCGCCGCTGCGCTGCTGGCGCTGGACCACCAGCAACGGTGGCGCACCAGCGTGCTGGCCGGCGCGGAGCCCGGCACCGTCGTGTTGCGCGGCGGCGGCGACCCGACGCTATCCGCAGCAGGCCCCGGCACGGCAACCGGCTACCCCGGTGCCGCCCGGCTGGATGACCTGGTCAGCCAGGTCCGGGCGGCGGCACCTGCTCCGGTGCGTCGCGTTCTGGTCGATGTGAGCCGCTACACCGGCGATGCGTTGGCGCCGGGGTGGTTCCCCGCCGACATCGCTGGCGGAGACATCGCTCCGATCGAGCCGGTGATGCTCGACGGGGGCCGGCAGAACCCCGCTCAGGAGGTCTCCCCGCGAGCCGCGAAGCCCGCGAGCGCCGCGGCGGCGGAACTGGCCCGCCGGCTGGGTGCCGACCCCGACACCGTCTCGGTCGGCGCCGCTCCGCCGGGTGCGGCAGTGCTCGGCGAGGTGTCCTCCCCACCGGTTGCGGACCTCCTCGCCACCGCGCTGCTCCGCTCGGACAACGTGCTCGCCGAAGCCCTGGCCCGGGAGGTGGCGCGGGCAACCGGCGCGCAGGCATCGTTTTCCGGGGCGTCCCAGGCGGTACTCACAGTGCTGCGCAGCCACGGCTTCGACGTCAGCCACACCACGCTGGTCGATGGCAGCGGGCTGTCGGTGGATGACGCCGTGCCGGCGACGCTGCTCACCGAGCTGCTGAGCGCGGCAGCCGCCCCCGATCACTCCCACCTCGACGACACTGAGGCGCAGCGGACCGCCGCGTTACGACCGCTCCTGGTGGGGCTGCCGGTGGCGGGCGGCAGCGGCACGCTCGCCGAGCGCTACCACGGCACGGCGGCCGCCGGCCGAGGCTGGGTGCGGGCCAAGACTGGCACCTTGACCAGCGCCAACAGCCTCGCCGGCACCGTGCTGGACGCCGACGGCAGGGTGCTGGTGTTCGCCCTGCTGTCCAACGGCTCCAACCCGCTGGCGGCTCGCCCACGGCTGGACGCCCTGGCCGCCGCATTAAGGTCATGCGGCTGTCATTAGTCCGCGTTACCGTCGTGGGCATGGGATATCCCGTGCTCGACACACCGCAGGCACCCAAAACGGGCCCAGCTGGCTCCCCGATCGACTGGGCGGTGGCGGCGGTCACCGCGCAACGCCTGCTGCCGACCAGTCCCGCGGTCCCCGCCGGGGAGGCGGCGACGGCGGTACGCCAGCTGCGCGCCCTGTCCGTCACCGCTGAGCAGCACGTACGGGAGCTGACCGGGTTGAATGATGGGCAGCCGCCGCGCCCCGCCGAGGTAGTGGACCGACCCGGGTGGGTCGATGCGGCGGCCGAAGGCCTGTGCCGGCTGCTGGCTGACTACCGGATCCCGAACGGAAGAGGCCGCCGCATGCTGGCCACCACCGCAGGCATGCAGGTGGGGGTTGCGCTGGCGTTCCTAGCCTCCCGGGTCCTCGGGCAGTACGACCCGTTCGGGGGGCCTTCGGAAAACCCCGGGCGGCTGCTTCTGGTCGCCCCCAACGTGGTCACCGTAGGGCGGACATTGGACGTTCCCGCTGAGGAGTTCCAGATGTGGGTGTGCCTGCATGAGGCCACCCACCAGCTGCAGTTCAATGCGGTGCCGTGGCTACGCGAGTATTTCGCCAACCAGGTGCAGTCGTTCGTCGCCGCCACCGAGGATCCGGACACCGTGGCTCGAATGATCGGCCGGCTGCCCGCGGCGCTGCGCGGGGCCCGGCGCAAGGAGGCCTCGGACGCGCTCAGTGTGCTGACCCTGCTCCAGGACCCCGAGCAGCGGGTCGTGCTCGACCGGCTACTCGCCCTGGCCACCCTGCTGGAGGGGCACGCCGACCACGTCATGGACGCGGTCGGACCCTCGGTAGTGCCCTCGGTGGGGCTGATCCGTCAGCGGTTCACCCTCCGCCGCCAAGGCGGCAGCCTCGCCGAACGGGTGCTGCGAGCCGTCCTGGGCATCGATGCCAAGCTGCGCCAATACGCCGAGGGCGCGGCGTTCACCCAGCACGTGGTGGATGCCGTCGGCATGACCGGGTTCAATGCAGTGTGGACATCACCGGAAACCCTGCCCACCCGCGCCGAGATCGCCGATCCCGCGGCGTGGCTGTATCGGATGGCCCCCACCTGACCCCATCGAACTCACAACCGTCGAACCCAGCGCCGCACCCGGCGGTCAGCGAGGTGCGCGCCGCGGTGCACCGGTTCCTGGCCGCCGAGGACGTGGCGGAGCGGGTGAGCAGGGCAGGCGCGGTCGCGGTGGCCTGCTCTGGCGGCGCCGACTCGTTGGCCCTGGCCGCTGCAACCGTGCACAGTGGCGCTCAGCGAGGCCTGGCGGTGCACGGCCTGGTTGTGGACCACCAGCTGCAGCCGGACTCGGCGGCGGTGGCCCAGAGCGCTGCCCAGGCGCTCAACCGGCTCGGCTGCGCAGAAGTGCGGGTCCTGCAGATCACCGTGGCGGGCCCGGGCGGGCCGGAAGCAGCGGCCCGCCGGGCCCGGTACGCGGCACTGCGCGACGCCGCGCCAGCTGGGGCGCTGGTGCTGCTCGGACACACCCTGGACGACCAGGCTGAGACGGTGCTGCTCGGCTTGGGGCGGGGTTCGGGACCGCGGTCGATGGCGGGAATGCGAGAGCTTGACCCACCCTGGGGTCGGCCGTTGCTCGGGGTGCGCCGGGCCGTCACGGCGGCGGCCTGCGCCGCGCTGGACCTCCTCCCCTGGGCCGACCCGCACAACGCCGACCCCCGGTTCCGGCGGGTCCGGCTGCGCACCGAGGTGCTGCCGCTGCTGGAGGACGTGCTGGCCGGCGGGGTGGCCCCTGCCCTGGCCCGGACCGCCCGGCAGCTGCGGGAGGACCTTGACGTGCTTGAGGACCAAGCGCGCGGGTTGCTGGCAGCAGCGCGCCAGGGTCCGCAGCCGCGCCCAGAGACGGGCCCTGGGGTAGCCGACCTGGACGTCGCGGTGCTTGCCCCGGCACCGGGGGCGCTGCGCCGCCGGGCGCTGCGCCGCTGGCTGCTCGACGCTGGGGTGGCTGAGCTGACCGACGCCCAGCTGCGCGCTGCCGACGACCTCATCGGCCGATGGTCGGGCCAGGGTGCGCTGCGGTTACCGGGTGGCCTTGAGCTGGTACGGGCCCAGGGGAGGCTGCATGTCTGCCGATGATGGCCTGTACCAGGGTGACATCGCCTCCGTGCTCGTCACCGAGAAACAGATCCGGCACCGCACCGCAGAGCTCGCCCAGCAGGTCGCCCGCGACTTTCAGGCCGAACACCCCGCGGGCGAGTTGCTCCTCGTCGGCGTGCTCAAGGGCGCGGTGATCTTCATGACTGACTTCGCCCGAGCGCTGCCCATCCCGGTGCAGCTGGAGTTCATGGCGGTGTCCTCCTACGGCTCGGCGACCTCGTCCTCAGGGGTGGTGCGCATCCTCAAAGACCTCGACCGTGACATCTCTGGCCACCACGTGCTCGTCGTGGAGGACATCATCGACTCGGGGTTGACGCTGTCCTGGTTGTTGCGCAACTTGGCGACCCGCCGTCCGGCCACGCTGGAGGTCTGTACCTTGCTGCGCAAGCCGGACGCGGTTCGGGTCGAGGTGCCGGTGCGCTACATCGGCTTCGACATCCCGCAAGAGTTCGTCGTCGGGTACGGCTTGGACTACGGCGAGCGCTACCGCGACCTGCCCTACATCGGTACCCTCGCCCCTAAGGTTTACTCCACCTAGCGGTTTGGGAGACCATCCACTTCGTCCGCCCACCGGGCGTCTGACCCGCCAGGTAGGGTGGACCCAACAGGAGGCTCTGCTGTCTTTCGATGGTGGAGAAGCACCATCGTCAGGACGACACAGTCAGCTCAGGAGGGTCGAGGCCGCCAAGGGCCGTAACCGAATGGACCGCAAGAAAATCCTCCGCAACCCGCTGCTGTGGGTGCTAGCCGGGTTGCTGCTCTACTACGTCTTCAACGTCCTCAGCGACGACAGCCGGGGATACAGCCAGATCACCACCTCCCAGGCATTGCAGCAGCTCAGCATGCACAACGTCAAGCAGGCGACGATCGAGGACAAAGAGCAGCGGCTGCGTCTTACCCTGGAGCACCCGGTCCAAGGCGGGCACGGCACCAAAGTCGTCACCCAGTACCCGGAGAAGAGCACCGACCAGATCACCCAGAAGCTGACCGATTCGCAGCTTCCGGGGGGCTGGGACACCAAGGTCACCCAGCAATCCCTGCTGTGGCAGATAATCATCTACCTCATCCCGCTGGGACTATTGTTGCTGGTGCTGTTGTGGATGATGAACAACGTGCAGGGCGGCGGCAACCGCGTGCTCAACTTCGGCAAGTCCAAGGCCAAACAGCTGAGCAAGGACATGCCCAAGACGACGTTTGCCGACGTCGCGGGTGCTGACGAGGCGGTGGAGGAACTCGAGGAGATCAAGGATTTCCTCGCCAATCCGACCCGTTACCAAGTGCTCGGCGCCAAAATTCCCAGGGGAGTGCTGCTCTACGGCCCACCCGGCACCGGCAAGACCCTGTTGGCCCGCGCGGTGGCCGGCGAGGCCGGGGTGCCCTTCTACTCGATTTCCGGGTCGGACTTCGTGGAGATGTTCGTCGGGGTTGGCGCCTCTCGGGTGCGAGATCTGTTCGAACAGGCCAAGCAGAACGCCCCGTGCATCATCTTCGTCGATGAGATCGACGCGGTGGGACGGCAGCGCGGCGCGGGACTCGGCGGCGGGCACGACGAACGCGAGCAGACCCTCAACCAGCTTCTGGTCGAGATGGACGGCTTCGACCCCCGGGGTGGCATCATCCTCATCGCGGCGACCAACCGCCCGGACATCCTCGACCCGGCGTTGCTGCGCCCCGGCCGCTTCGATCGGCAGATCCCGGTCTCCGCGCCCGACATCCGCGGCCGTCGGGCCATCCTTGAGGTGCACGCCAAGGGCAAGCCGCTGGGCACCGACGTTGACCTTGACGGGCTGGCCAAACGCACCGTGGGCTTCTCCGGAGCCGATCTGGCCAACGTGATCAACGAGTCTGCGCTGCTCACCGCCAGGGAAGGCGGTCGGCTCATCACGGGTGCAGCGCTGGAGGAGGCGGTGGACCGGGTGATCGGCGGCCCGCGCCGCAAGAACCGGATCATCTCCGAGCAGGAAAAGAAGATCACCGCTTACCACGAGGGCGGGCACGCGCTGGCGGCCTGGGCGATGCCGGACATCGACCCGGTGTACAAGCTCACGATTCTGCCCCGCGGGCGCACCGGTGGGCACGCGCTTGTGGTACCCGAGGACGACAAGCAGATGATGACCCGGTCGGAGATGATCGCCCGGCTGGTGTTCGCTCTGGGCGGGCGCTCCGCGGAAGAGCTGGTGTTCCACGAGCCGACCACCGGGGCGTCCTCGGACATCGAGCAGGCCACCAAGATTGCCCGAGCGATGGTCACCGAGTACGGGATGAGCGCACGGCTGGGCGCGGTGAAATATGGCCACGAGCAGGGTGACCCGTTCCTCGGCCGCTCTGCGGGTCGGCAGCCGGACTACTCCCTGGAAGTGGCACACGAGATCGACGAGGAGGTACGGGCCCTCATTGAGGCCGCGCACACCGAGGCGTGGGACGTCCTCAATACCTACCGAGACGTCCTCGACGATCTCGTCGTTGAGCTCCTGGAGTGCGAGACGCTGCATCGCAAAGACCTGGAGCGGATCTTCAGCCGGGTGCAGAAGCGTCCGCGGATCACCGCGTTCAACGACTTCGGCGGGCGCACCCCGTCGGATAAGCCGCCCATCAAGACGGCCGGCGAGCTGGCCAAGGAACGCGGCGAGCCGTGGCCCCCGGTCCAACCGCAACGACAGCCCTCGCCAGTAGGGGTGGCGCCGGGGGGTGATGACCTGCCGGGCGGCCCGCCCTACGGCAGGCCCGGCCATCCCGGTCCCAACGGGGCGGGGCCGTATCCGGGCTACCCAGCGGGGGCCGCTAACGGCGGCACCGCGACACACCCGGCACCCGGACAGCCGGCCCCAGATCCCGCGCAGGTCGGATTCCCGTCGTATTCCCCGTCCTATCTGCCGCCACCTCGCTCCGGTGGAGCGCAGAGGCCGGGCAGCGTTAGCGGCCCGCCGAACTACGGTGCCCCTCCCGGGTGGCGCCCAGCGACCCAGCCGCCTGCGCCGTCCTGGCGGGCGGCGCCACCCGCCACTCGCCCACCCCAGGAGGCTCCTCCCGACGACCAGTCGTCCGCCGGCTGAGCCGCCGGCTGAGGCAGGCGAACCGGACAGCGGTATGACGAGCACCACCAACTCCGCATCGGGTGTGGCCGCGGGCCGGGCCTTCGACCACGCCCGAGCTGAGGCAGCCGTACGGGAACTCCTGATCGCCTGTGGAGAGGACCCGGACCGGGAGGGGTTACGCGAGACCCCGGCCCGGGTCGCGCGGGCCTACCGGGAGATGTTCGCCGGTCTGTTCCTAGACCCCGAGCTGGTGCTGGAGCGGACCTTCGACGAGGGGCATGAGGAGCTCGTGCTGGTCCGCGACATCCCGCTGTACAGCCAGTGCGAGCATCACCTAGTGCCGTTTCATGGTATGGCCCATGTTGGGTACATCCCCAACGCGGCAGGCCGGGTCACCGGGTTGTCGAAGCTGGCCCGACTAGTCGATCTTTACGCCAAGCGCCCGCAGGTGCAGGAACGGCTCACCTCGCAGGTCGCCGACGCGCTGGTGCGCCGGCTGCAACCGCGGGGGGTGATCGTGGTGATCGAGGCCGAGCACTTGTGCATGGCGATGCGCGGAGTCCGCAAGCCCGGATCAATCACCACCACCTCGGCGGTCCGGGGAATGTTCAAGACCAGCGCCTCCTCCCGCGCCGAGGTGCTGCAGCTGATGATGCGGAGGTGATCGTGCACCCGGCGCTCCCCGATCCGGGCCGCTGCGTGGTGATCGGCATCCTCAACGTCACCCCCGACTCCTTCAGCGACGGTGGGCGTTACCTGGACCGCGACGACGCGGTAGCGCATGGGGTGGCGCTGCGCGCTCAAGGGGCTGACCTGGTCGACGTCGGGGGCGAGTCCACCCGCCCGGGGGCGCGTCGCGTCGATGCGCGCACCGAGACCGCCCGGGTGCTCCCGGTACTGCGTGAGCTGGCCGACCACGGCGTGCCCTGCAGCGTGGACACCACTCGCGCGGCGGTCGCCGAGGCGGCCCTGCAGACCGGTGCGATCATGGTCAACGACGTCTCCGGGGGGCTGTCCGATCCCGCGATGGCGCCGACGATGGCCCACGCCCGGGCGCCGTGGGTCCTCATGCACTGGCGCGGACGCAGCGCTCGGATGACCGAACTGGCCAGGTATTCCGACGTGGTTGCCGAGGTGCGCGCCGAGCTGATAGCCCGGGTGGACGCCGCGGTGGACGCCGGGGTGGATCCCGGCGCGCTGGTGCTGGATCCTGGGCTCGGTTTCGCCAAGACGGCGGCGCACAACTGGGCGCTGCTCGGCCACCTCGAGGCGCTGATCGAGCTGGGGTTCCCGGTGCTCCTCGGGGCCTCCCGCAAACGGTTCCTGGGCTCCTTGCTCGCCAGCCGAGACGGCGTGCGCCGGGACACCGCGGGTCGGGATACCGCCACCGCTGCGGTGTCCGCGCTGGCCGCGGCTGCCGGCGTCTGGGGGGTTCGGGTGCACGACGCCGCCGCCTCGCGGGACGCCGTTGCTGTCGCCGCGGCCTGGCGGGCCGGCGCCTCGGTGACGCTGCGCCCGACGGGAGGCCCACGGTGAACCCGGTGCCCTACCCCGATCGGATCACTCTCACCGGGCTGCGGGTCCCTGGCCGGCACGGGGTGCACGAACACGAGAGAGCCCACGGCCAGGAGTTCGTCGTGGACGCGACGGTCTGGTTGGACCTCGGTCCCGCCGCGGCCACTGATCAGCTGTCCGCGACGCTGGACTACGGTGCGCTGGCCCGTCGGGCCGCTCAGATCGTCGGTGGAACGCCCTGCAACCTGATCGAGACGGTGGCCGCGCGGATTGCTAACGACGTGCTGAGCGACCAGCGGGTACAGGCCGTCGAGGTCACGGTGCACAAACCCGCCGCCCCGCTGGACCTCCACTTCACCGACGTCGCCGTGACAACCCGGCGCTCCCGTTCACCCGGTGAGTAGGGCGGTGCTGTCGATCGGGTCGAACGTGGGGGATCGGCTGGGATACTTGAGCGGGTGCGTCGTGCTGTTGGGGGGTGCGGTGCGTGCGGTGTCACCGGTGTACGCCACGCTGCCGTGGGGGGGCGTGCGCCAGGAGGACTTTCTCAACGCCATCGTGCTGGTCGAGGACCCTGACGCCGACCCGCCGGAGTGGCTCCGCCGTGCGCAGCGGTGTGAGGCCGCCGCGCACCGCACCCGTCAGCTCCGGTGGGGGCCGCGCACGCTGGACGTTGATGTGATCGACGTGGAGCAGGCCCGCTGGACGGATCCCCACCTGACCCTGCCGCATCCCCGGGCCCACCAGCGGGCCTTTGTGCTGGTGCCCTGGCTGGACGTGGCGCCGGGCGCGGTGCTGGCTGGCCATGGCCCAGTGGCCGAGTTGGTCGCCGCCTTGCCCGCTGCGCAGCGACGCAGTGTGCACCGCCGTGACGACCTCACGCTGGGGTTGCCGTGACCTTCACCCGGGCGCGTGATCTCCTCGCTGCTGCCGGTGTCGCGGCGGTGGTCGTGAACCTGCTGCTGCAGCTGTTCTATAGCGAGCTGCCCACGCTGCCCGCTCCAGCCGGAACCACCCTGCTCGCGTTCGCGATCGCCGAGGTGGTGCTGGGGACCATGCTGCGGGCAAGGATCCGGCAGCGACCGGGAACGCGCCCGGTGCAGGCGCTCACCGCGGCCAAGGCCGTCGTGCTAGCCAAGGCGTCCTCCCTGGCCGGCGCCCTCACCGGGGGAGCCTGGCTCGGGGTGCTCGGGTACGTGCTGCCGCTGCGCTCCCAGCTGCCCTCCGCCGCCTCGGACACCGTCACCGGCTCGATCGGGGCCGTTTGCGCGGGGGCGCTGGTGGCGGCGGCGCTGTGGCTGGAGCACTGTTGCCGCACCCCGGACGGTCCCGAGGACCCGGAGCCGGACGAGGGGTGATCCGGGCCCCGAATGGCGCAGCGTTGCGCCGGTCGGTGAAGCTGCTCACTCGGGCCGGCGGGGCGCGGTGCGGGGAGTTAACCTGCGGCAGTCCGGTACCTGCGGGCAGCGCGGGACTGGAACATCGAAAGGACAGCGATGGCAACGAGGCCACGGTGGGGTGCACCCGTGTCCAGCGGCGTGGTCGACCGCCCGGCGCGGCTGGCCGTGGGCGTGGTCTCCGCCGGCCGGGTGGGATCCGTGCTCGGCGCCGCTCTCTCCGGGGCAGGCCACGTGGTGGTCGGGGTCAGCGCGATATCCCGATCATCCTTGCGTCGGGCCGCGGAGCTGCTGCCCGATGCACCGGTGCTGCCACCCGACGACGTGGTGCGGCGGTCGGATCTGGTGCTGCTGGCCGTTCCCGACGACGTGCTGCCCGACGTGGTATCCGGGCTCGCCGCGACCGGGGCGTTTCGGGCCGGCCAGATCGTGGTGCACACCAGTGGCGCCCAGGGGGTGGACATCCTGGCGCCAGGGACGGCTATCGGGGTGCTTCCGCTCGCGCTGCATCCCGCGATGACCTTCACCGGGCGCAGGGAGGACCTCGCGCGGCTGGCCACGGCCTGTGTGGGGGTCACCGTTGCCGACGAGAGCGGCTGGAGTGTCGGGGAGGCCCTGACGCTGGAGATGGGCGCCGAGCCGGTGCGGGTGCCGCCGCACGCCCGGCCGCTGTACCACGCGGCGCTGGCCCACGGGGCCAACCATCTGGCCACCTTGGTGGGTGACGCGGTGGACGCGCTAGAGCATGCCGGCGTGGTGCCCGCGCAGCGGCTGCTGGGCCCGCTGCTGGAGGCAGCGCTGGACAACACGCTCCGGCACGGCGACCGTGCCTTGACCGGGCCAGTGACCCGCGGCGACATCGACACAGTGCGGCTGCACCTGCGGGTCCTCACCGAGTGCGCCCCGCAGCTACGGGATCCCTACTGCGCGCAGGCGAGCAGAACCGCTGACCGGGCCGAGGCGGCCGGGCTGCTGGCGCCGGCGATCGCTACCCAGATCCGGGCGATTCTGCGGGAGGAACGGTGAGCAGCCGGCGCGGCAGTGCGCCGCGGGTGGCCGGGCTGCCGGCTCGACCGGCGGTAGCCCGAGTCCCAGCTCGACCGGCGGTTTACCGCGATCCCGCCGCGCTGTCTGCGGTGACGCGTGCGCTGCGCCGGACCGGGCAGCCGGTGGTGCTGGTCCCGACGATGGGAGCGTTGCACGCCGGCCACCGCGCGCTGATTCGAGCCGCTGCGGCCACCCCAGGCGCGAGCACGGTGGTATCGATCTTCCTCAATCCCTTGCAGTTCGACTCTCAGCAGGACCTGGACCGCTATCCGCGCCGATTCGATGCCGATCTCGCGATATGCCAGGAGGAGGGCGTGGAGCTGGTGTTCGCGCCCAGCGTCGAGGCGATGTACCCACCCGGAGCCGGCACCACCGTGGTGCCCGGAGCGCTCGGTGCCGAGCTGGAGGGCGCCAGCAGGCCAGGTCACTTTGCCGGGGTGCTCACGGTGGTGGCCAAGCTGTTCGGGATCGTCGGCCCGGACTGGGCGTTTTTCGGCGAGAAGGACTATCAGCAGCTCGTGCTCATCCAGCGGATGGTGGCCGACCTGCGGATGGGTGTGCAGGTGAGCGGGGTGCCTACGGTGCGAGAAGCTGACGGGCTCGCGTACTCGTCCCGTAACGTCCACCTGAACGGCGAGGCGCGGGCCGCTGCGGTCACGCTGTCAGCGGCCCTGGATGCCGGAGCCCGCGCCAGTGCGCGTGGCCCCGCGGCAGTGCTCGCCGCTGCCAGCGACGTGCTGGCCAGGCAAGGCGCCGTCACGCTGGACTACCTGGCGCTACGCGACCCCCAGTTGGGCCCCGCCCCACAGCGGGGACCGGCCCGGCTGTTAGTGGCCGCCCTCGTCGAGACCACCCGGTTGATCGACAACATCGGCCTGTGTCTGGGTGCCGTTGACGGTGCTCCCGAGAAGGGGCGAGGAGGTCTGTGATGTTCCGGACGATGCTGAAGTCCAAGATCCACCGGGCCACCGTCACTCGATCGGATCTGCATTACGTGGGGTCAGTGACCCTGGATGAGGACCTCATGGACGCCGCCGATCTGCTCGCCGGCGAGCAGGTGGCCATCGTGGATATCACCAACGGGGCCCGGCTGGAGACCTATGTCATCCCCGGTGCGCGCGCCAGCGGCATGGTTGGGATCAACGGCGCCGCCGCGCATCTGGTGGCCCCGGGCGACATGGTGATCCTCATCGCCTACGGCACGATGGATGAGGCCGAATCCCGACATTACCGGCCCCGGGTAGTGTTCGTCGACGCCGACAATCGGATCGTGCACCAGGGCAGCGACCCGGCGTTCCCCCAGCTCGCCCGCTGATTGCCGGCTCAGCTAGGAAGGCGAACGAAGGGGGCTGGCGGGTGTTGCTCACCGTAGACATCGGCAACACCAACATTGTCCTCGGACTGTTCGAGAACAATCGGGCAGACACGGGCAAGACGGACAAGGACGCCACCGCGCTGCACGACTGGCGGATGCACACCGACGCCAGGATGACCGCCGACGAGATGGCGCTGACCGTCCGCGGGCTGCTCGGCGAGTACGCCAGCAAGATCACTGGTATCGCTGCGCTGTCCACGGTGCCCGCGTTGCTGCGGGAGCTGAAAGTGATGGTGGACCGGTACTGGCCGCAGCTGCCGCGGGTGATCGTCGAACCCGGGGTCCGCACCGGGGTGCCCTTGCTCTACGACAACCCTCGCGAGTTGGGCGCCGACCGGATCGTCAACACACTGGCCGCCTATACTCTCTATGGCGGTCCGGCGATCGTGGTGGACTTCGGTACCTCCACCAACTTCGACGTGGTCAGCGCGCGAGGGGAGTTCCTCGGCGGCGCGCTGGCGCCGGGTATCGAGATCTCCGTGGATGCCCTCGCCACCCGGGCAGCTCAGCTGGTGAAGGTGCAGCTCGTACGACCTCGGTCGGTGATCGGCAAGAGCACTGTGGAAGCCTTACAGTCCGGGTTGCTGTTCGGCTTCGCCGGGCAGGTGGACGGCCTGGTGCGGCGGATCGCCGCGGAGTTGGCCCCCGGGGCCGAGGATGATGTGGTGGTGGTCGCCACCGGCGGGCTGGCCGCCCTGCTGATCACCGAGTCGCAGACCATCACCCACCACGAACCACACCTCACCCTCCGCGGACTGCGCATGGTCTTCGACCGCAACATCACCTGACTCCCCCTCGCCCATGCCGGGTCTCATGGATGCTTGTGCACCCTGAGGGCCGCCCGCGCGGGGACTTATGGATGCTTGTGCACCGGCGGGGTGTCGCGGGTTAGGCGCAGCGGGTTGTTCGTCGCACCAGCGTCTGCATCGGGAGCTCGAAGGTGCCCTTGCGGGTGGCGGGGTGCTGTTCGAGGAACCGGCGGATCGCCCCCTCCGGTGCCGGGATCTGCTCCGCCGACCCGGAACGGACGGCGAGGCCGGGCAGCCGGCGGGAGAGTTCCGTGCGCATCCGGTCGTCTGGCTCGACGGCTAGCACCGTGGTCGCGGGTACCCCGCACCGCAGTATCGTCTCGGTGAGCTTGCCGGTGCCGGCGGCTAGATCGAGCACTCGACCGCCATTCGGTAATGATTCCAAGGCCCACGCCACCGCCTCATCCGGGTAGCCCGGTCGGTACTGCGCATACGCGGTGGCCACGGAGCCGAAAGAACGGGCGCGACGCACGTGCAGTTCGTCCACGACACCCCACGGTACCGGCGGTAAACTCGCGCGCAGCGGATCACTAGGTTGCCCGGCGTGACCACCCAGCCACCTTCCGCCGAGGACAACCCGCCGGAGGGAGATGCAGGCAGGTGCATTCTCTCGGCAATGAGGGCGCAGACTCCCCACATCGGCGGTGAATGGGTGCGCAGCGAGTCGGTCCGGCGCCACGCGGTGCCCGACCTGTACCCGCCGGCCTTGGCGAAGACCTTTCCGGTGGGCACCTCCGGCGTTGGTCCGAGGGCACCGCGGCGCTGCGGGTCTGGTTGAGTAGGGAATGCCGCCAAGTGGCGGCATGGGAATGGGGATGGACCGGCTGCTCATGGCGCGCACGGGTTCAGGTATCCGCGAGACCATCGGCGTTTCCGCTGGTCCGACCACAATGAGCGGACTGGAGGCGGGTCGATTTCGCAATCGGCCCGAAAATGGGCTAACCTGCTCGTTGTCGTTGTGGAGTCGTCGTGCGATGGCTCCGTCCACCACGTCCTTGAGGGAGGACGACGCGCATGGCGCAGAAGGTCACCGTAACCTTGGTTGATGACCTCGACGGAGGTACCGCCGAAGAGACCGTTGAGTTTGGTATCGACGGCGTGACTTATGAGATTGATCTGTCGGCGGGTAACGCGGGGAAGCTGCGTACTTCACTGGCCGACTACGTCAGCAACGCCCGCAAGGCGGGCGGGCGTCGCAAGGCCACTGGCCCGGCTCGTCGGGCTAGTGCCGCCGGTCGGGCATCGGTGGACCGCGAACAGAACGCTGCGATCCGCGAGTGGGCCCGGAAGAACGGTTACAATGTCTCAGACCGTGGCCGCATCCCCGCTGAGGTGTTGGACGCTTACCACAAGGGTAACTGAGACCGGGCATGCACCGGTGCCGTCTGGTGAGGACGGCACCGGTGTTGTTGTTATCGGCCTCGGCTGCGTTGGACGAGACGAGTGGCTGCGGTCCGACGCGGGGCTGCGGTCGACGAGTGCGCTCTTAGCCGGTATGGTCAGCGCGACCGGGAATGAGCGCATCAGCCATAGGCGCTTCGGGCCGCTTGAGTACCCGGACTCCGTAGACGAAGGTGAGCGCCCCACCAAAGTAGGCGCCGACCAACAGCAGCGCCCAGGAGATGACGCCGAGAGTCAGAGCTGAGGTGATGATCTTACCACTGGAGTACCCGTCCAGCTGCAACGCGAACGTTCCGACGAACATGCCGGTGGCGCTGGACATCAAGGTCAGATGCCACCACCCAAGGGTCCGCGCGGGCGCATCCGCCGGAATACCGAACAGGTCCACCAGGCCGGTGATGATGGTCGGTATGGCGGCGATGAGTCCGACCGCGATCGTGATCACCGAAGCGGTGGCCATGACCGCTTGCTGAAACCCGGCCGCACCGGCCACGAGCATCGCGACGCCGACGGTGTAGGCACCGATACCGACGTCGGTCAGCGGCGCATGCGTGGGCTTGCCGGAGAAACCCTTCACCAGGCTCACCATCTGCACGGCTCCCCCTCCTTCGAAGTATGAACTCCTCACGAGCAGTACTACCCGCTCACAATAAACGTTCAGGCCCCCCCTTGCGGTTCGCGCTGGCTTGCGGTTCGCGCTGGTCGACATGCATCCTCCCCCGTCGGACATCGTCGCCAGTCGGACATCCGCCTCAGTTGGACATCCTCCCCAATCGGACTCTGCCGGACAAAGGCGGGCCGGACTGAAGACGGGCCGGACTGAAGATGGCGAAGCTTATGAGCAAGCGACTCAGGCCGACTCAAGCATGCCGAAGATACGGGCCCGTTCGCCGTCGTTGACCCGTGGGCAGCTGGCGCACGGATGCTCGATCCCGGGCAGTGCGTACAGAAAGCAGCATGAGCTGCGTCGGCGGGTCCAGCGGATGCGCCCGCGGTCATCGGTCACCGCAGCGATCGTCGACGCCGAGGTGAGCGGTTTCGCGCCGTCGGCGAGTACCAGTCGCGCGTCGGCCGCACCGGCCTGCGGTGACCCGAACGAGCGCCCCGCGAGCAGCAGGCCGCTGTCCAGCACGTCAGTCACCGCTGCCCATTGGGTACGGTGCCCAAAGCGCACCTGTGGGGCGTAGACAGCAAGGAAGCGACTAGCGTGCGCGATCACCTGATCGCGCAGTACCGCGCCCAGCGCCGCCTCGTCGGGCACCGGCACGGCATCGGGATGACTGGCGTCGGGATCACCGGTCAGACACCAGAACCGGCCCGGGCGCAACGCCACCTCCCGCAGCGCTGCCGGATCGAGCCGGAAACCGAGCTGTTGCGGCGAGAGCAGGGGCACCCGCCGGGTGGCGTGGAACAACAAGCCGCCCAGGTAGGCCGGAATGATCAGATACCACTGTAGGACGTAGCCGCCGGTGGTCTTCTCTGAAACCTGGGTCTCATCGAGCACGGCAGGGTGCTGCTCGGCTAGCCGTTGCGCGACCTGCGCTCGCCACCGGGCAAAGAAGTCCGGATCGGACAGGGCATGGTCACAGGTGATCCACGAGGCGGTGCGCCGTTGGTGATGGCGCTGGTGCGAACCGAGCCGTTGCGCCCTGGACTCCTCGAACATAGAGTCAAGGATCTGGAAGGACAGCAACGTCACCGCCCGATCCACCACTGCCACCGACGCGACCAAGGGGTGCGCGCAGCGACGGTGAACCCCTCCCGGTGGTTGCCCGGCTGGCACCGCGACGTCCGACACAGCTCCCCCTCAGCGGTAGCGTCTCGCACCGTCAGGATTGCCTAGCCTAATACCGCGCAAACCTATCAGTCGGATTACGTCCGAGCACGCTGCGCTGCGCCGCGCCACCCGGTGCGGGTTTCCGTTCACCCTGAGCGGACGCCTCCTCCGCTGCGGAATCCTGACCAGCGGCAACACGTTGCACCAGGTGTTGGGCAGCGATTCCGCCAGCGAGCAGGATCGTCCGGGAGCTACAGTGACGGCACGGGCTGTCTGACCCAGTACCGGCCGCGCCAGGATGGCGCGGCAGTCAGGAGTGCACCATGTTTGAGAGGTTCACCGACCGCGCGCGGCGGGTGGTTGTGCTGGCTCAGGAAGAGGCCAGGATGCTCAACCACAACTACATCGGCACCGAGCACATCCTGCTGGGTCTCATCCACGAGGGTGAGGGGGTCGCCGCCAAGGCCCTTGAGTCGCTGGGGATCGCCCTGGAAGGGGTGCGCCAGCAAGTCGAGGAGATCATCGGCCAGGGCCAGCAGGCGCCCTCAGGGCACATCCCGTTCACCCCACGAGCCAAGAAGGTGCTGGAGCTCTCGCTGCGCGAGGCACTGCAGCTGGGCCACAACTACATCGGCACCGAGCACATCCTGCTCGGGCTCATCCGCGAAGGCGAGGGCGTGGCCGCGCAGGTCCTCGTGAAGCTGGGCGCCGACCTCAACCGGGTGCGCCAACAGGTGCTGCAGCTGCTGTCGGGATACCAGGGTAAGGAACCCGCGGAGTCCGGCTCCGGGCGCGGCGAGGGCACCCCCTCGTCCTCCCTGGTGCTCGACCAGTTCGGCCGCAACCTCACGGCCAGCGCCCGCGAGGGCAAGCTGGACCCGGTGATCGGGCGCGGCAAGGAGATCGAGCGGGTCATGCAGGTGCTGTCCCGGCGCACCAAGAACAACCCGGTGCTCATCGGCGAGGCAGGCGTGGGCAAGACCGCCGTCGTCGAGGGGCTCGCGCAGAATATCGTCAAGGGCGAGGTGCCCGAGACGCTGAAAGACAAGCAGCTCTACACCCTGGATCTGGGGTCGCTGGTCGCGGGCTCCCGGTACCGCGGTGACTTTGAAGAGCGCCTGAAGAAGGTGCTCAAGGAGATCCGCACCCGGGGCGACATTATTTTGTTCATCGACGAGATGCACACGCTGGTCGGGGCCGGTGCCGCAGAGGGCGCGATCGACGCCGCGTCGATCCTCAAGCCGATGCTGGCGCGGGGCGAGCTGCAGACTATCGGCGCAACAACGCTGGACGAATACCGCAAGTATGTGGAGAAGGACCCCGCGCTGGAGCGCCGGTTCCAGCCGATCCAGGTCCACGAGCCGAGCATCGAGCACACCATCGAGATCCTCAAGGGCCTGCGGGACCGCTACGAGGCGCACCATCGGGTGTCCATCACCGACCGGGCGCTGGTGTCCGCCGCCACGCTGGCCGATCGCTACATCAACGATCGGTTTCTTCCGGACAAGGCGATCGACCTGATCGACGAAGCCGGCGCCCGGATGCGGATTCGCCGGATGACCGCGCCGCCCGACCTGCGCGACTTCGACGAGAAGATCGCTGCGGTGCGGCGGGACAAAGAATCAGCCATCGACGCTCAGGACTTCGAGCGCGCCGCGAAACTCCGCGACTCGGAGAAGCAGCTGCTGATCAAAAAGTCCGAGCGGGAGAAGCAATGGAAGGCCGGTGACCTTGACGTCGTCGCCGAGGTCGACGACGAGCAGATCGCCGAGGTGCTGGCCAACTGGACTGGGATCCCGGTATTCAAGCTCACCGAGCAGGAAACCACCCGGCTGCTGCGCATGGAGGAGGAGCTGCACAAACGGATCATCGGCCAGCATGAGGCAGTCAAGGCCGTGTCCAAGGCGATCCGTCGGACCCGGGCCGGGTTGAAGGACCCCCGGCGCCCCTCGGGTTCGTTTATTTTCGCCGGTCCCTCCGGCGTGGGTAAGACCGAGCTGTCCAAGGCGCTGGCGCAGTTCCTGTTTGGTGATGACAACGCACTCATCCAGATCGACATGGGTGAGTTCCACGACCGTTACACCGCATCCCGGCTCTTCGGGGCCCCTCCCGGATACGTGGGCTACGAGGAGGGTGGCCAGCTCACTGAGAAGGTCCGCCGTAAGCCGTTCTCGGTGGTGCTCTTCGATGAGATCGAGAAGGCGCACCAGGAGGTCTACAACACGCTGCTGCAGGTGTTGGAGGACGGTCGGCTGACCGACGGCCAGGGTCGCACGGTGGACTTCAAGAACACTGTGATCATTTTTACCACCAACCTCGGCACCGCAGACATCTCCAAGGCGGTGGGCTTGGGCTTCTCCGCGAGCCATGACGAGAGCTCGACCTACGAGCGGATGAAGAGCAAGGTCAACGACGAGGTCAAGAAGCACTTCCGCCCGGAGTTCCTCAACCGGATCGACGACACGATCGTGTTCCATCAGCTCACTGAGGACGAGATCATCACAATGGTGGACCTGATGGTCTCCCGGGTCGAGGCTCAGCTGCGCAACAAGGACATGGAGCTGGAGCTCACCACGATGGCCAAAAAACTGCTGGCCAAGCGTGGGTTTGATCCCGTGTTAGGTGCCCGGCCGTTGCGCCGGACCATCCAGCGGGAGATCGAGGACCAGCTGTCGGAGAAGATCCTGTTCGGCGACATCGAACCTGGACAGATCATCATCGTCGACACGGAGAACTGGGACGGCGAGAGCTCGGCCGAGAACGCCCAATTCGTCTTCCGCGGCGTCGCCAAGACGATGCGGGTGCCCGACGCCCCCCTCGTCGGCCTGGACAGCGCCTCCACCTCCGACTGACCCCGGGCCGGGCGGAATGGATGCTGAGGAAGCCCGCACGATCGGGTTCGCGCTGTGGCGGGTCCGCGACGATCGGCGCAAGTCGCTGCGGGTAGTCGCCGAGCTAGCCGGGATGAGCAAGGACACCCTGAACCGGATCGAGCGCGGCGAACTGTCCCCGACCCTGAACCAGATCCATGCCCTGGCCGATGCGCTCCAGATCTCCGCCTCGGAGCTGACCAGGCTCCCCGTGCCCGCACCCGGTAACGGCCATACCGACAGCACCACGAAGGCGATCGGGCTCGCGACGGACGGCATCGACGTCGGCCACCCGGGCGGGGTGGCGCTCCCCGTCGCGGCGTTGCGGGATCAGGTCGCCCGCATTCATCAGCAGCGGCAGGAATGCCGGTACGCCGACGTCGGCACCGAGCTGCCCGAACTGATCCGGAACCTGCACACCACCCTGAATACCGGCACCGACCACACCGAACTGCTTGAGCTGGCGGTGTACCTGCATGTGCACGTGACCTTCATGTGGCTCGCCCACATGGCCGCGCCTGAGCACCTGCAAAGCCGGGTCATGTTCCTGGCCCGGCGCCTGGCCCAGGAACATGGTGCGACCACCACGCTCGCCGTCGCCAGGTACCGCGTGGGGGACCACCTGAGGGGCGGCGGGGCGGTGGATCTGGCGCGGGCGGAGCTGGAGTCGCTGACCCAGCCGCCGGTGACCGCCGACACCGCTGGCCTGGTCTGCTATCTCAACCTGTCGCACGCCCATCTCGCCGTTCTCGAGGGCCGTCCCGGTGAGGCAGCGGCGCCGCTGGCCGCCGCCGCGGAGCTGGCCGAGCGGTTCGGGCCCAGCCGCGCGAACGACCCCCTAGGGTTCCTGCACGATCCGGCCGACGTAGCGCTGCACCGGATGTCAATCGCCCTCGAGATGGACGAGCCCGATCAGACGGTCAGCATCGCTGAGGACGTCGACCCCGGGCGTCATCCGTTCACGATAGGCCGGACCCAACACTGGGTACGCTACGGCCAGGCGCTGACCCGGGTAGGTAGACGCCATAACGACGCGGTGCTGGCGTTGCGCACGGCCGAGAAGATCTCGCCGCAGTACGTGCTGCGAAACCCCTTCGTCCGCGACACCATCGCCGTGCTGCTCCGGCGCTCGGGGCGCAATGCCCTCGGCGAGGAGCTGCGGGGTATGGCCGGCCGGGCCGGCCTGCCCATATAAGCCCCTCGGGGGATGTCTCTGCGAAGAGACACGCCGGCTCTCGCCCGCTGCCGCAGCCACCCGGCGCGGCCCCGTTCTCCGCAAAACATCTCTGCGGAGCGACACCCGACTGTCATCACCGCGCCACAATTGGTGACAACGGGTCAGGATGATGTCCCACAGGGTGAGGAGCCAATCGTGATGAACAGCGGAGTGCAGTCGGATGCGGTAGTCGATTCCCCGGGCACCGCAGCCCCTGAACCGGGAAGTCTGCACCTGCTGATGGCGGATACGGGGCTGTTGGAGCAGCAACGGTACCGGCTCTACCTAACGATGTGCGGGGCGCAGCTGCCTGCAGGCAGCTTGCCGCCGTGGGAATGCCCGGAGGACTGCGAATGCGACGTCGGCGCACTGATCTGCCCGGACTGTGTGCGCCAAGCCGTAGAGTGGGGCGAGGAGTGAGCGCCCTGGCCCGACCGAGCACTGATCAGGTCCCTGTATCGGGCGTAGTGGCGGTGGCCGGCGGGGCGGACTGTACGACCTCGAACTCCAAGAGGGAGGAGCCGGTGGCTACGGGTTTTGCGCGATCGCCAGCGTGGGCTTCCATCCCCGGGCCGTCGCGCCAGGCCTGGAAATGCTCCTCGGTCTCCCACTTGGTGTAGACGAAGTACCGGTGGTCACCGGCGACGGGACGCAGCAGCTCGAAGCCGAGAAAACCTGGCGCAGACTCCACCGACCCATGGCGGGCCGCGAACCGGCGCTCCAGCTCGGGACCCGCGCCGTCCGGCACCTCAATTGCGTTGATCTTCACGACAGTCATGCTGCCAGCCTACGGCCAGTGAGGCGTCGCTTCAGACCGCCTAGCGGGGTGGTTGGGTTGGACCGTGGGCACTGCCCCGGCACACGCCGGACACCGGGGACCCCCATGATCACTGTTTGTGTGCCAAAACCGACAGAATGTGTCGGTTTTGGCAGGTGAGTCGCCGGGGGGAGTTGCGCCCCCCGGCGCTCGTTGAACCGTGCGTGACGCTCTCGCGTCACACGGCTCCCGTCGCCCAGCCGATGGGGTAGGCG
>JAFAPC010000200.1 GCA_019247305.1 Pseudonocardiales bacterium | reverse complement strand
GCTTTGAGGTGATCGACACACCGCCGCCATCGGCCGTGCCGCTCCGACGTGGCTGGTCAGGCACCAAGTCCGCAGAGGTAGAGCGGGCTTGCCCACGGTAGGCCTGGGAAAACTTGACGCACACGTCGAAGTCTCGGGGGCCTAGTTAATCTAGTTAATCTAGTGTGGGTCGGCCCAGCGCCCGTGGTGAGCACTGGGCACGTCTGGTGTTTCGTGTCCGCAAAGATGTACCACGGGTGCCGTGCCGGTGCGCTGGAGATGCTGAGCCGACGCCGAGGTGGCGGGCGAGGAGAATGCGTTGGACCTCGCTGGTGCCTTCGACTGGGAGCGGCAAGCCCGCGCATCCGTGAACTCGACGTTACCGACGTTGAGGGGCCCGTTTGAGGTCGGTCTGGTCGAGTTCACGGCGCTGCGCCGCACCCGCCAACTCACCGTGTGGGGAGAGCCGGGCGGAGTAGATGGAGTAGCCATCCAGGTAGCGCGCCACGGTGGTGGCCAGCGCGGTGGCTGCGATCATCGGGAGCATCAGGGGGAAGCCGCTGTGGGTGAGCTCGACCACCAGGACGAGCCCAGCCAGGGGTGCCTGCATCCCCGCGCCCATCGTGGCGGCCGCGCCGATGATGGCGTAGGCGCCGACCGGAGCTCCGGGCCAGACCAGGGACCAGAGCATGCCGAGGAACCCGCCGAGCACCGCACCCGTGCTCAGCGTGGGAGTGAACAAGCCACCGCTCGCTCCGCTGCCCAAGCACAAGGCGGTGACGAGCGGTTTGAGGGTGAACAGCGCGAACAGCGTAAGGAGCCCACCACTGCCCAGGAAGACGTCGTGGGCCATGTCCTTGCCGTTGCCGAGCAGTTGCGGGTAGTGCAGCGCGAGCAGACCCAGGGCGGTGAACGCGGCCAACGGGGCAACCAGCGCCGTGCGGCCCGCGGGCCGGTGCACCGAGACCCAGCCGATGAGGCGGATGAACCCAACGGCGACGAGCCCGATTACCGGTCCGGCCAGCACCGCCCACACCAGCTGGGAGCTGGCGAAGGGGTAGTCGGGGACGTCGAGGTAGGTGGCATGGGCGGGGAGGTAGAGCTGGGCGGTGAGGGTCGCGATCCATGAGCAGACCAACGCGGGCAGCACCACCGGCAAGGTGACGCTGCCGTAGAGGACCTCTGCGGTGAACAGCGCACCCCCGAGCGGCACGTTGTAGACCGCGGCGAGGCCAGCGCCAGCGCCGCAGGCGACGAGCAACCGCTGCTGGGCGGCTGATAATCCCGTCCACCGGGCGAGCAGGCTTCCGGAGGCGGCGCCCAGGAGCTTGGGGGCCGCCTCGCGCCCGAGGGAGGCCCCCATGCCGACCACCACCTCGGAGATCACCGACGTGCCCATGCTGCGGGGAACCGACAAGGTGGCATCGCCGCTCCACACGGCGTCGTCAACCTCAGAGCGTTGCCCGGGGGTGTAGCGGCGCAGCAGATACCACGCCACGCCACCGAGTAGGCCGGCGAGGGCCAACATGGCGATCCGCCGCCACCCCGGGGCATGCTCGACGCCGGAGGCGAAGTCCCCGGTGTGATACCCGAAGGCCAGGTGCTCGACGCTGAACAGGATGACCATCATCAGGTCACCGAGCAGCCCCGCCGCCACCCCGGTCAACGCGATCAGCACCCAGACCAGCACGGACAGCGGCGCGTCGCCATCACCGACGGCGTTGGGCTGCTCGGTGGCGCCCCGCCCGGACCCGAGCCGCCGCCGGATCAGCGGCGCTGGTACCCGGACCCGCTGCTCGGGGGGACGAGGGGGGATCTTCTCAGCCACCAGCTGCCTACCACCCAGCAGCCCGTACCGAAGTGGGCGGGGACTCATCGTCGCCTCCTCTCGACCACCGAGCCCGGTCGAGCACGGATAGCAATCATGATGAAAAGATTTTCACTTATAAGAGCTAACGAAGGACACCCTCTAGGGTATCAATAAGCATTGAGTGACAAATTGCGCGCTTGCGGTCACCTAAAAAAACAGACCTATCCCTCACGAACAGGTCACCGCAAGGACGCGCTGGGTGCGGAACAGTCAGCGATCTCACCCGGGGATGCGGCTGTTGTGCGACATCCCGTAACCCGCGAATGTGTTTCACTGGAGAGTGTTGCTTTCCGGTGCGGGCCGCAGGCTGGCTGGTTGACTGCTGGCATGGCCGGCCGGGGGATGAGCAGCGTGGCTCCACGCAGCGGGTCCGGGCTCCGGTCCGCGACCTGGCTGTTGCACATGGCGCTGCCGCTGCTGGCGTTGTGGCTACTGCTGGCCCAACCCGAGCTTGACCTGGCCTGGGATCACCGGGTGGCGCACTTCGTTCTGGTGCTGGCCACGGCGCTGGTGAGTGTGGTGTTGGGCGGGCTGATCGGCCGAGCGGCCCGCGCCCGGGACGACACCCGGCTGTGGCTGGTGTCGCTGGTGTTCGTGATCACTTCCGGCTTTTTCGGGTTGCACGCCCTGGTCACGCCCGGGGTGCTGATTGAGACGTCCGACGCCGGTTTCATGCTCCCCACCCGGGTGGGTCTGGTCCTGGCCGGGGTGGTGGCACTGGCCTCGTCGATCAAGTTTAGCCCGGCCAGAACCACCCGGCTTCGGTCGCTGCGCCGGCCCCTGACCGCTGCGGTCTGGGCGCTCATGGCCGTCTGCGCCCTGTTCATCGTTGCGGGGTTGCCGCTGCTGGACGAGCCTCCACACTCGGCGATGGTGCAGGGCGCGGCGCAGGTTGCGGCCCTGATCGGCAGCGTGCTGTTCGCGGCGGCGGCGCTCGGCTACCTACCGATCTACCGCCGACGCCCTGCGGTGGTCCTGATGTCGGTGCTGACCGCGTTCGTGCTGCTGTCCGAGGCATCGCTGGCGTTGGCGTTCGCGCCCAGCTGGCATGCCTCGTGGTGGCTGTGGCACCTGCTCATGACGCTGGCGTTCTGCTTCATCGCCTACAGCGCGCACATCCAGTTCCAACGGCAGGGCTCGGCCAGGGGCCTGTTCGACTCGCTGGCAACCCAGCAAACCATTGCCGAGCTCCGCCGCGACCACGCCGCCGCGTTGGAGGCGATGGTGGACGTGCTGCAGCGCCGCGAGCGCGGCGAGGAGGTACCGCTGGGCGCCGTCACCGCTGGGCTCGCCGCCCGGTTCGACCTGACTGAGCAGCAGGTTGCCGTCCTCAAACGCGGCGCGGAAGCCCTCGGCGCCGAGCGCGAGCAGGTGCGCAAGCTCGGCGGGCTGGTCGCAGTGGGCCGGGAGGCCAGCGTCATCCAGGACGAGGACATCTTGCTGGAACGGGTGATGGCGGCCGCCGCGGAGGCCTTTCCCCGCGACCAGTTTCGGTTGGGCCTCATCCGCGCCGGTGAACTCGGCTTCGCCGGTGGCGCGGCAGGCCAGCTCGCCCAGCAGGTAGCTGCCACGCTGGAGCCCGCCGTCGACGCCGCGACGCTCGCGCTACCCCTGATGGTCAAGGGCCGGGCCGCGGGGGTGATCGAGGCACGCCGGCCGCACGGCCGCTTCACCGATGCCGACGTCGCGCTGCTGCGCTCGTTCGCCAGCCAGGCCTCGATCGCGCTGGAGAACGCCCGGCTCTACCACCAGCTCGTCGGCCTGTTCCGCAGCTACATGTCACCGGCGGTGGCCACCGCGCTGCTCGCCGACCCGGAGCAGGCGTGCTTGGGTGGCGCCATCGCCGAGGTGACGGTGCTCATGGCCGACCTACGCGGCTTCACCGCGTTCGCCGAAATCACCTCCCCGGACCAGGTCGTGGCCATGCTCAATACCTACTACGGCGCAGTCGTTCCGGTCATCCTCGATGCGGGCGGCACCGTCGCGCAGTTCGTTGGCGACGCGGTGATGGCGATCTGGGGCGCTCCGGTCCGCCAGCCCGATCACGCCCTGCGGGCGGCCCGCGCTGGGCTCGCGCTGCACACCGTCGTCGAGGAGGCGGCGGTCGGGCGAGCCGACTGGCCGCGCTTCCGGGTCGGGATCAACACCGGGCCTGCGCTGGTCGGCAACATCGGCGCCGCCCAGATGCGCAACTTCACCGCGATCGGCGATACCACGAACCTGGCGGCCCGGCTGCAGAGCCTGGCCGAACCGGGCCAGGTCGTCCTCGGTCCGGGCACCTGCGCAGCACTCGGCACTGCGGCCCGGGTGAGCAGCCACGGGTCGGTGCCGGTTAAGGGCAAGCGCGAGCCGGTCCCGGTCTCCGTGCTGCACGCTCTGGAGCACCTGAGCTGATGACCCGGATTGACTTCCCGCTGCCGGCCGGCCTCGACGAGGCCGAACGTCGTGGTCGGTGCGCCGGAGCGTGAACCGACCCAACGACAGCCCTCCCTCCGGGCCGATCTCACCAGACGAGATCGTCATGACCTCGCTCGGGTAGACGTCGGGTACGCGATCACCGATCAAGGCGTCCTTAATCGACACCGCGTGCTCGTGGCCTGCCGGGACGGCGAGCCGACCGGTGTCGATGTCGGGGTCGGCGGGGGCTCCACGGGTTGGGGAGACAGCGCTGCTAGGGTCCGCCAGGCGCCCTCGGGCTTCGGCAGACGTCGTCGCTGCGAGCAGCGGCTTGGACTCAGCGTGCTCGTCGTGGAGGACTTCGACGATGACGGTGGCAGGTCAGGATCCGCGCGATGTGGTGCACGACCTGGTGGCGCGCCTCCCAGATTCCGGACACCGGACCTCATAAGGTCCGGACCGACCCGTGATGGCACTCAGGGGACGGCCCCAACACGCGCGCCAGGAATGAGATATGCGATAGCTGCGGTGCGGACGTCGGAGCGGACTGGGCGTCGTGGTGGGGCGCCTGCGGTTAGATCGGGGTGGTGGCGACCTGCCGGGCCATCCGGGCCAGCTCCCACCCGTCACTGCCCGGTCGGGCGTCCAGCGCGGTGGCCAGCGGGATCAGCCGTTCCCGGCGGACGGCGACGGAACGCAGGGTGCGCACCTCCTCGATGGCCTGATGGGCCAACGTCAGCCCCTCGGGTTCCCCGGCCCGCACGTGCACCTCGGCGAGCAGCAGCCCAGCCCTAATCTGACCCCGGCGGTAGGGGCCCTCGCCGAAGCCGCGCACCGCTCTGGTGGCGAACTGCTCCGCAGCCTCCAGTCGGCCCAGCTCGCACTGAATCCCCGCAGCGGAGGCATCGGTGCCCGCGCGGTCGAACACGTCGGGGGGCGCCCACCCCTCGTCCGCCTCAGCGAGACAGCGATCAGCCTGCTTGGGACCACCCATGACGGCGTAGGCAGTCGCGGAACTCCGGATTAGCCGCGCGGTGAGAACCGGCAGCCAGGAATCATCAGCGGTCATGGGTGCCGAGGGGGACCTGCTGGGCGGAAACATGCGCAGCCGGAACTGCCCGAGCTGAAACAACTTGAGCGCATCGTTGGGATGCCCACTGCGCACCAGCGTCAGCCCAGCGTGCCAGGCGGCGTTGGCGACTCCGTAAGTGTCCCCGGCCTTGCCGGCTAACTCGAAGGCGTGGATGAAATGACCCCGGCCGTCGAGTCCGGCGTCGTGGCAGGCCAAGCCTGCCTCGGTGTGCAGCTCCGCCAGCGCGAGAGCCAGCGCTGTCTTGACATCCTCGGTGGCGGGCACGGCCAGCCAGCGGGTGTAGCGGCGCGCCGCGTCAGCGAACGCGCCGGCGTGCCCGCCGTAGTAGCGTGCCCGGGTCACCAGCCCTCGGGTGAACGAGCGCAACTCTTGGACGTCGGCCATGCCCAGCCGGGTGGGCAGGGGATCGTCGGTGGGCAGGGCCAGCTGCACGCTCGGTTGGTCGGGGTACGGTGTGCCCTGCTGATCCAGGGACCACACCATAGCGGTCGTCATCAGGGCCCGGCGTTTCACGATCTCCTCCACCTCCTCGGCCGGCGAAGCGTCCAGCGCCCATTCACCGTAACCCACGCCCAACCGCTCCCGAGGTATCCCCAGCCCATCAGCGATGCGCTCCAGCACCAGCACGTTGAGCACCTGACGACCCTGGCGGAGGATCTCATTCACCTCCGACTGCGACTGCCCCGTCAACGCCGCGATCCGCCGCTGACTCACCCCCACCCGCTGCAACAACCGATACACCGCGCCCACATCCCGAGCAGCCAACGCCGCCCGCACTGTGTCGTCGTCGAAAAACCCGGGATCAATGCGGTCCACCGGCACTCACCACTCTCTTCCTGCACCCGAGGGCCAGCACCGCCCAGCGAACCCGGGCCACCAGCCAGCCCACAGCTGACCGATCAGCACCGACACCTCCCCCTGCGTGACCAGCCACACGGTACTCCCGCGACGATCACCGCGGAACACCCTAAACCCACCACACCCCCACAACCGGGCTAACACCCAGGCTGGGAGGCAGGGTCTTGCTGCTGTGCGGCTGGCATCTTTTCGAGTGGAACACGGCGGAGCCGGGGCTTCTTGGGAATCATCCTCAGCGTCCTGCTCGTGCCGCCAGCACCGGGATCGCCGCAATCTTCTCCGGACTTAAGTGCTCCCAGATGAGACCGGTCGGCCGTCGTGGGGGTCCGCATGGGATGACCTCATCGGGCGTGACAATCAGGTCCACACTGAAATCATGCTCAGTCTCGGGGAGCGGTTCGTCGAGCACTTGCAAGGAATGCACCGTTGTGACAATGACCGTCTCTGGCCCGATGAGCCCGGCTTCGTGCAACAGGGCGATCTCAATGTCGGAGTATCCGGCGCCCTTGCCCAGTCGGACCCCCTGCCGGTTCACGGCCACGCTGCCACAGATCACGAGGTCTACCGGCTGCATCTCGTCAACGTTGACCTTGCTCGCGACTCGGGCCGCGACCTCTTTGGCTGCTGCCTCGGTCGGCGAGATGGCGAGTGTCGTGGGGTCGAGCAGGTAGAATGGCAAGGCATCGGCCAGCATCGGGACGGCCATGTAGACGAGCTTGCCGTCGGCGAGGGCGCGGGCTCGTACCGGGAGCTGGGCACGATCTGGTACCGCCTTGATGACCTCTGCTGCCTGCCACGCGGGCAGCGCCGCGAGCCACTCAGCAGCCTGGTCCGCACCGACGAAGGCCGGAATCCGACCATGGACACCGGGCGCCACCGCGCGTGCAGCTTCAAGCAGGGCCCAGACGCGCTCGCGAACGGCCTGCTTCGCCTGGTCAACGCTCTCGGTGCTCACGCTTTGTTCCCGATGCCGCTGCCATAAGACCAAGGAGTCGATCATACACGTCGTGCACGACCGGCACCTGACGCCACTTTCGGAGTTCTCGGCCTGCCCCGAATATGATATTCAACCCGCCCCCACCCCAGGTCCACTCGATCACGTCAATGGCCTCGTGGAGCCGGGCTGCCGCTTCGTCGAGGTTCCCCTGACGGATACCGGCGAGCGTCAGGTTGCCGAGTACGAGGGCCTGCGACTTCGAGCGGTCCCGCAAGGACTGGACCGTCTCTTCCAAGATCGGTTGGGCGCGCTGGGCGTCGTTGAGGAAGAGATAACACGAACCGGCCAACCGCCCGAGCTGTGTGGGCGAGAAGAGATCGACCGCGGCGTCAGCAGGCTCGATCTGATCGAACTGCGTCTCGGCACTGGCCAGTGCCTGTTCGCAGGGCCGACGCTGCCTGGCATCGTCGTGCCCCGGCTCGGAGCGGACAGGCGCTCGTCCTGGTACGGGCTGATCCTGCACTACCGGAATGAAGAACTCGGCGGGCTGCCCATCGGACGATTCTACGAGGCGCTACACGCCGAAGGCTGCCACGACGTAGACCGGCCAGGTTCAACCTGCCCGCTGAATCTTCTGCCGCTCTTTCAGGAGCCCGGACCGCTGTTCCCGCAGTTTCACGGGAGGTTCGCGTATGCGCGGGGAGATTTCCCGCGTGCCGAGGAATTTCACGGTGGCATCCTCAAGCTTCCTGTCTGGAACCGAGAGGAGGATATGCCCCTGGTTGATCGCTACATCGAAGCATTCCGCAAAGTCGCTGATAATTACCGCGATCTGCTAGGATAGGAATATGGTAGACGCTGCACTTCTTGAAGAAATCACCATGCAAGCCGAATGTGACGGAGTGGAGCAATTCGTCGTCGGTGCGGTCATCCAGCACGGGGGTAAGGTCCTGCTTTTGCAACGGCCCGACGATGATTTCATGAGCGGTATTTGGGAACTACCCAGCGGTAAGGTTGATCCCGGCGAATCGCTCGACGTGGCACTTGGTCGAGAGGTCAGCGAGGAAACCAAACTTGAGGTAGCAGGTATCCGTAAATACCTCGGACACTTCGACTACCGATCTGGCAGCGGCAAAAAGAGCCGACAGTTCAACTTCGCCGTAGATGTCACCGCACCTGAGCCGGTGGAGCTCACCGAGCACGACGCCTACCGCTGGATAGCACTCAGTGAAGAGCCTCCGGTGACTGACGCCGTGAAGGACGTACTCGCCAAGTACCGGGAGAGCTTTCTTTCCCCAGCGGGGCTCCACGCCCGAAATTGTCAGACCTCGGCGCGAGAATAGGCGCGTGACCACGGCTGAGGAGGACCACACCCAGCTCCACACCGCCTTTCCTTCGCACGACCGCCCATCCCGCTATTGCCACGCCTACCGGCTCTTCGCTGTTTTCAGTGGGTTACTCAGCGTGAGAGCATGAGGCTTATGCAAAACTCTAATTATTCCCAGTCGGGGCTTAGTTAGGGGTCATTGGTTCCGAAAGCTGGCGACACGCCGCATGAAATAACAGGCAACGGCTTCTCCGACCGATAGAAAGGAGGTGACGAAACCACTCTCTCACGA
>JAFAPC010000167.1 GCA_019247305.1 Pseudonocardiales bacterium | reverse complement strand
ATTCGTGCTCCGCGCCTTGGGAGACATCCAAGGGGCCAGAGGAGCCGCGCTCGAATGCCTAGCCACCATGCCAACGGCATGGCGTGATTCAGAATGGGCGATACGTCGTCGCAAACTGGCCGAGGAATGACCGGAAATTCAGGCGACAAGAGTTTCGAGACCGAGACAATGAGACAACCACGCACCGTCCACCGTAACCGGGGGAACTCCGAGTTGGGAACTCGCTGACTGGACCGTGGGCAGGGCCACGTCATGATTACTGTTTGTGACGAGTTGTGATGTTAAGTAGCCAGGAGGGGGAGAGCGCGGTTGCGGTCCCGGCAGATCGCCTCGGTCGCTTCTTTGATTTTGTGTAGGCCGTTCAGGCGGAACAGTCCGGTGGCGAGGTTACGAAGTGCTGCCATGGTTTGTGGTCCGTTCCCGACCCAGGCTTGGTGGTGGTCTTCACGCCAGGTTGTGTCACGAACGTAGTGGCTTTTGTTTTCAATGCCCCAGTGTTGGCGTACATGGGTGTGTAGGTCGGCGGGGCTGGTGTGTTCGGCGGGGCTGCTGGTGATGATGAGGGCGAATTCTTTGCTGATGGCTATTCCGTCCAGGCCCAGGACGTCTCGGCGGATGCAGCCGAGTTGGGCGGCGTGGGGGAACTCGATTCCGGTGGCGTCGGTGGTCCACGTCGACCACCGGGTGATCCGGCCGTGGGCGCGTTCTTCGACGACATGTCCGGGTGCGGTGGCCAGCAATGGAAGACACGCGGCGAATACGTTTTCCTGCAGAGTCGGCTGATTTCCTTTCACTGTCATCACGTAGTCGAAGCCCCGCTCGGCGCGCAGGTGCTCTGCTGTGTCGCGTTGCGTGTGCGCGGCATCGAGGGTAACGATGACGCGCTCACTTGTCCCGACTGGGACACCCGCCAAGAGAGTGTCGACTTGGGTGATCTCGTTGGTGCCGTCGGGCACCCGGATCTGCGCGACGGTGACACCCGTGCCATGGATCATCGCGGAGAACAGGGTGACCTGGCCATTATCAGCGGTCCATGCGCCTCGCAGGACCTTGCCGTCCAGTGCGATCACCAGCAGACCGTCGGTGTCCCGATGGGCCCGCTCGAAGAGCCACGATCCGATCAGCAGGTCCAACTGCCCGGCATCGATGCTCTGCAGCACCCGTCGCAGTGTCGGTTCGCTCGGCTAGTCATATCGGTGCTGAAACCAGTTCCAGCTCGCGCCCAGTGTCGCGAGCAGCGACTGTGGAAGATCGGCAACCTGAGACGCTACCTGACGATAATTCGACGCACCCGCCAGCACCGCGACCACCGCACCCGCCAGGGTGAACACCAACTCGTGTCGTCTTCCCTGCGGGCTACGCGGATCAGTGAGGCGGCCCAACATCTCCAACAAGCTGGAGATGTTGGGTTCCCGCTCCTCCTCCTCGGCGGAGGTACTCGACTCAGCGCGATCGACATGCCACCATGACATCGGATGGCCTTCTGTTCTGGGTGGTGGGTGTTTGGCGACTTTCACCATCCCAGACAGGAGGCCTCCGTGAGACGCACCACGCCGTGAGAACTGTCACGAAATAGATAATGAAGACTATGAGGCGACCCGGCACCACAGATCCAGCGTGATCGAATCCCATCGCGACAACTCACACCACCGGAAGGCCAGTGACCGACACGCCGACAGGAACTCGCCTTCACAAACACCATTGCTGGCACCCATGACGACCGGACTCACACCCACAAGAAACTACACAACTTAACGACCTGTTAACGCTAAGTAATCATGACGTTGCCCTGGGACCGTGGGGGATGCGGGGAGCGAGTTCGCGGACCCCAGGCTTGGGAGGTCACCGTTGTGTGTCCGGGTGTGGGGGCCTGCTTCCCCACGGCCGGATTAGTGCTGTTCAGGCGGGGGAAGCAAGGCCGGGGATGCCGTGGGGGAAAGAATACCGATGACCGCAGGTAGGAGCTGAATCCCTTCGCGACCGAGCTTGCCCGGGCGGCCGCCGCTGCGGATGGTACCCCTGTCATACAGTGGTGGGGCAACGGGAAAATGAATCAGCGTTTCCGTGTCATGGAACCGGTCATCGGCTGGCGTCGGTCAGGCTTGTGGCGAGATCGGGTTAACCCAGACCAGCTCGGTAAACCGGGCAAAATCGGTATCCGCGGAGTAGACGGCGAGCCCGTACTCGATAGCCAGGGCTGCCAGCTGGGTGTCAGTCACCAAGTCGCCCCGGACCTGGTACTTGCCGAGCAATCCGAGCAGGATCTCTGCGTATCCCGGCCCTGGTTCCGGTGTCCACACCGGGCCGGCGCCCAGCCAATCCGCGACCACGTCGGCCGCCGTCTGCGGTTCCAACGGGTGGTCCCACGCCCGCGGGTTCGTGCTGATCCGCAGGAACGCGGTGAGCGACTGCCACGGCAGTGCCACCCGTTGTGCGCCGTTGAGCGCCGACTCCAACCAGGTTGCGGCGGGCCGGTGAAACGCGCTGGAGGAGTCGACCGCGTAGAGCAGAAGGTTGGCATCGACGAGCATCAGCGGTGTCTGGGTCCCTCAAGGTACTCAAGGGTGTCACCGACGTTCGTGACATCAATCCGGGCGCCCATGGGGAAAGTACGCTGGACGAACTTCGTTCGTTGTGGCGGTACCGCGAGCCCCGCTCGCGCCAGCTCGTTGACCGCTTCGCTCACGCCGATGTTGCGTTCCGCGCGCATTTGCTGCACAGCGGCGGCGACATCATCATCGAGCGACACTGTGGTTCTCATGCATCAAGTCTAGTGCATCGCGATGCGCTGGAGCGTCGTCGGGCTGGCCTGCAGCTTCACGCCGACGGCACAGTGACCCAGAAAGATCTGGCTTGGCCCACCGGACAGCCACTCGACCCCAACTCGACGTGTCAGACTGAGGGGAACGTCCAACCGTCCAGAATCACGCGGTAAGCCGCCCCGGATCTCTCAGCAGTCGCTCGGCGGCGGTGATGACCTCGGTGGCGGTGAGGCGCAGCAGGCCCGGGTCGGGCCGGTTGGCGAAGGTGTCACCGGTGCGCCCGGCCCACAGCGCCACATGCTCGGGACGCTGCGGGGGTGGACCCCAGGACTGTGGGGAGACCGGGCCGAAGAGCACCACCGAGGGCGTGCGGTAGGCGGTGGCGAGGTGGGCGATGCCGGTATCCCCGCACACCACCAGCGAGGCGTCAGCCACCAGGGCAGCGAGCTGGGACAGGGTGGTGTTCCCGGCGAGCACCGAGTCCTCGGGTAAGCCGGCCGTGGCGGCCAGCTGGGCAGCCAGGGGCCGTTGGGCCGCGCTGCCGGTGACCACGACCCGCCGCCCCGCCCCAGCTCCGGCCAGGTGGCGAGCCACCGTCGCATACCGGTCGAGGGACCAACACCGGGCGGGGAAGGCGCATCCGGGATGCACAATGATCGCTCCCGGTGCGGGGCTGGGTCGCGAGGGTCGGGCTAGCTGCAGGTCAGCGGGATCGGCGGGGATGCCGAAGTGCTCCAGCAGCCGGCACCACCGGCGCACCTCGTGCAGCTCACCGTCCCACGCTAGGCCGGGTTCCCCGGGACCGGCATGAGTGAGCAGAACAGTGGGCCGCAGCGCCCGCAGGGCGTGGGTGCTCTGCGGTCCGGCGCCATGCAGGTTCACCGCCACGGCCGGGGGCCCCTGGCTCCAGGGGAGCGGACCCAGCTGCGCGGTCGGTGTCGTGGCCGCCGCGGTGGGCAGCAGCTCGTCCACCGCCGCGGTGAGCAGGGCGAGCTCGCGCAACGGTGCCGGCGCGGCCAGCACCAGGCGGTGATCGGGGTAGGCGGCGCGCACGCCGCGCAGCGCGGGCACTGCGGTCAGCAGATCACCAAGGCCCAGCGCGCGCAGCACCAGCACCACCGGAGGGCTCACGGCCAGGAGGATTCCTGCGAGGAGCAGACCACCATCTCTCGCAGCTCACACCCAGGGGGTTGGCGCAGCGCGTAGATCACGGCCGCCGCCACGTCCTGCGGTCGGTTGAGCTTGGCATCCGGTGGTGGCTTGTACTGTTCCTCGCGGCCGTCGAAGAACGCGGTGTGCATGCCGCCGGGGATCAGCAGCGTCACCCCGATCCGCCCCGCGGTTTCCGCGGCCAGCGCCCGGGTAAAGCCGATCACGCCGAACTTGGCGGCGCAGTAAGCCGTGGCGTCGGAACACACCCGCAGCCCCAGGGTGGACGAGCAGGTCACCACCGTCCCCCGGGAGCGCTCCAGGTGCGGCAGCGCGGCCCGCACCACTCGGGCGGTACCCAGCAGATTGACCGTGATCACCCGCTCCCACGCCTTGGCGGGCACCTCGCCGAAGGGACCACAGGAGTCGATCCCAGCGGCGGTGAACACCCCCTGCAGCTCACCGCCACCGGCCGCCACCAGCGCCTGGACCGCGTCCTCGGTGGCGATCCGGTCCGCTAGGTCAACCTGCGCATAGTCCACCTCGGCCGAGGGGGCGTTGCGGTCGAGGACCAGCGCCCGCCCGCCCGCGGCGAGCACGGCCTCGACGGTGGCCGCGCCGAGTCCCGAAGCGCCCCCGGTGATCAGCACATTGCCCAGTGGCCTCATGCGTTCTCCTTCCTCCAGCGCCGGACCTCCGGCCGCCGCCCGGCCTGCAAGGCCTGCCCAGCCGGCCCGGCCCGGGCCGCCGCGACGAGCCGGCTCGTCGAGTACCCCCCGACCAGTGGGATGATCACGACCTGTCCGCCGTGCCGGTGGACCACGGCCGCCTCGGGGAGCTCGCCGATCGTGTAGTCGCCACCTTTGACCCACACGTCGGGCTGCAGCGCCTCCAGCAGCGCGGCGGGCGTGTCCTCCTCGAACAGGATCACCGCGTCGACTGGTTCCAGCGCTTCGAGGAGCACGATTCGGTCCGCTGCGGGCACTATCGGCCGGCCAGGACCCTTGCGACGGCGCACCGAGGCGTCGGAGTTGACGCATACCACCAGAGCGTCACCCAGCATCCGGGCGCGCCGGAGCAGGCTGAGATGCCCGGGGTGAAGCAGGTCGAAGCAACCGCCCGTGGCCACGAGCCGGCCACCACGACGACGCAGCCGGGCCGCGACGTCGGCTGCGGAGGCGCCGAGGGACGGTGCCCACCCGATCGGCGCTGCCCCGGGGAGAGCTGACTCGGGGAGAGCTGACTCGGGGAGAGCTGACCCGGGGAGAGCTGACCCGGGAGAAGCTGACCCGGGGGGCAGTGAGCTGACCGAGGAGGCGCCCCCGTCGGCGACGAACTGCGCAGCGGCGCCGACCGCCACCCGCACGGCTGCGCTGAGCGAGCTGCTCCCCAGCAGAGCGCCAGTGACGGCCGCGGCGAAGGCGTCACCCGCACCGCAGGAGTCGCACTCACGCGAAATCTCGATCTCGGGCACGGGCACGGCCGTGCACCCCTGCGCCGTGGCCAGAGCTACCCCGCGGGCCCCGAGCGTGATCGCCACCGCGTCGCAGCGCCACCGGTCGCGCAGCGCCGCGGCGGCCGCCAGCTCGGCGCCTGGGCTAGCCATGGCCCCCAGGGGGTCGGGCAGGCAGCGGAGAGCTTCGCTTTCGTTGGGCGTGACCAGACGGCACCCCGGCACCGGTGGGGCCCCCCGGGGGTGCGGGTCCCACACCACGGGCACTCGGTACGTCAACGCCCGAAGAGCCTCCCGAATGGCGGAATCGGCGGTGACGTCGCACCCGTAGTCACAGACCAGGACCGCCTCGGCGCGGCGCAGCACACTCGCGTAGCGCTCACCGATTGGGGCGCCCGCGGCTCGACCGTCACCGGTGTCGACCCGCAGCAGCGACCGGCCTGCCGCGCGAATCCTGGTTTTGCACACAGTCGCCCCGCGCAGCGGCATCCGCACGATCTCGACGTGGTTGGCGAGCAGCTCAGCCAGCAGCCGGGACGCCGGGTCAGCGCCCAGCGCGGTCACCAGCACCACCTCGTGGCCGGCCCGGGCGACGAGCAGTGCCGCGAGGGCTGCCCCACCGGGGCGCCACCGCTGCGCCAGGACGTCCACCACCGGAACGGGCGCGTCCGGACACAACCGGTCCACCCGGCCCTCGATATCACTGTCCAGCAGCGAGTCGCCCAGCACCACCACCCGGGAGCCAGTCATCGCGGCGGCTTCGGCGCGAGAACGCCCAGCGCCTGGTCAATCGCGAGGCACAGGGTGTGCACCAGGACGAGGTGCACTTCCTGCACGGTCGCGGAGCAGGAAGCCTCCACCGCAATCGCGTCATCACAGACCGCGGCCAGCGTGTTGGGGGCCGGACCGGTCAGGGCCCACGCGGTCATGCCGACTTCGTGCGCTGCCTTGGCCGTGGGCACCATGTTGCGGCTGGTCCCGCTGGTGGACAGGGCGATCAGCACATCACCGGGGCGGCCGTGGGCGAACACTTGCCGAGCGAAGCACTCGTGCACCCCGTAGTCGTTGCTGATCGCGGTCAGGGCGGAGGTGTCGGCGTGCAGGGCGATCGCGGACAACGGGCGCCGCTCGTGCCGGAAGCGGCCCACGAGCTCACCGGTGAGATGCTGGGCCTCGGCGGCGCTGCCCCCGTTGCCGCAGGCCAGCAACCGCCCGCCGCCGCTCAACACCTCGGCCAGATGCCGTCCCCAGGAGTCGATCCGGGCGCTGGCGATATCCTCCATCCGGGTCAGGGCAGCCCGCAGCGCCGCGAAGTGCTCGCGGCTCATGACCGGCCTCCGGGCGCCAGCGCCACCGGAGCCGGAGCTGCTCTGCGATCAGCCAGGACCCGGCGGTAGAGCAGCTCGATCTCCCCCGCGACGCGGCCCCAGCCGTAGCGGAAGCGCGCCCGAGCCGCTGCCGCTGAGCCCATCGCGGCCAGCCGGCCCGGATCGGCGAGCAGTTCGCGCAGCCGTTGCGCCAGGGCGGCCGGGTCGCGGGGCGCCACCAGCACGCCGGTGCGCCCGTCCAGGACGGTGTCCAGATGCCCACCCACCGCGGAGGCGACCACCGGTACCCCGCAGGCCATCGCTTCCAGCGGCACCATCCCGAACGGTTCGTACCACGGCACGCTGACCACCACATCCGCTGAGCGCAGCAGCGCGGGCACGTCCCGGTGGGGGATCTGGCCGAGGATGCGTACCCGCTCGCGCACCCCAGCGGCCTGCGCCAGGGCCGCCAACCTGGCGAGTTCGGCGTCCGCGATAGCGTCCCCGCCGCCGGCGATGACCAGCTCCGTACCGGGCACCTCGGGCAGGGCGCGAACCGTGGTCTCCACACCTTTGCGCTCCACGAGCCGCCCGAGGGACAGCAGACGGTGCTGGCTGCCCCGTGCCACCCGGGGACCCTGTGGGGTGAACCGGTCCAGCTCGACCCCGCACGGCACCACCGCGACCCGCTGCGCCGGCACGCCGAGCGCGGCAAGTTCGCTCGCCTCGTCCGAGCAGGTCGCCACGACCAGGGCCGCCTCCCGCGCCAGGTCGGCCTCCAGCGGTATGCGGGATGGGGGGCTGGGGTCGGCCGCGCCCTGGTGGCGCCGCTTGACGACGCCGAGCGCGTGGAACGTCTGCAGCACCGGGATGCCGGTGCCACCGGCGCCGTGACGGGCCGCCAGCCCACTCATCCAGAAGTGTGCGTGCGCCACGTCCGGCGGTTTCAGTAGCCACTGCTGCGCCAGGTAATCACCGAACTCGCGCATGTAGGGCAGTAACGCGTCCTTGGGGAGGGTGCTGGGGGGTCCGGCGGGGACGTGCTCGACGGTCACCCCTGGGCCGGCGCGGACCCAGTCGGGCAACTCGGGGCTGTCCCGGCGGGTGTACACCCGCACCTGATGCCCCCGCTCGCCGAGTGCCCGGGCGAGCGCTGCGACGTGCACGTTTTGTCCACCCGAGTCAGCTCCCCCGATCATCGCGAGCGGGCTGGCGTGCTCGGAGATCAGGTCGATCCGCATCGGTGCACCTCCTTCAGCAGCTGGTCCCAGTCGGTGAGGAACCGCTCGAGCGAGTACCGTCGGCAGGCAGCGGCTCGGGCCGCCCGACCGGTGTGGCGGGCAAGGTCAGGGTCGGCGACGAAGGCGCGCAGCGCCTCGGCGAGCACCTCGACCCGGGTGGAGACCACACCCGCCTGCGGGGGCACCGCCTCGATGGCGTCGGTGCTCGCCAGCGCGACCACCGGCAGGCCCAGGTACATGGCTTCGAGCAGGGACAAGCCCAGCGAGGTCCAGCGGGTCGGGTGCAGATAGACCCGGCGGCGGGCGAGTGCGGCGTGCATCCGGGCCTGCGGCCAGTCCTCGAAGGTCGCGATCCGCTCGTGCCGGCCCAGCTGGGTCACGGCCATGCCGAAGACGTCCAGCGGTACCTGGGCGGCGAAGCGGGACAGCAGGTCAGTGCCGGTCACCCGACCTCGACGAACCGGTTCGTTGATCACGACGCCGGCCCGGGGGAGCTCACCGGTGTAGCGGTAGCCGGGATCGGGGATGCCGTGTTCGATCACCAGGGTTGGGGCCCGGCCGCAGTCCCAGAACAGCTCATTGAAGGCCGTGACGTGCACCACCGGGATGTCGGATCGGTCGGCCATCGGGTGGGGGGTGTTGGGCACGTTACTGCGGGGGGTGTTGTGCTCGACGTAGACGGCGGGCAGCTCACGCCCGGGTCGGCGACGCAGCCAGTGCTCGGTGAGCTCCAGCTCGTGCGGGCGCTGCAGGACCACGACGTCCACGGGTGCGGTGGCCAACGCCGCTGGAGTGATCTCGACCGTACTCGGTGGCCAGTCGAACGTCCGCGCCCGGCCGAGGCCGTTGGCGTCGCGGGTCGCCGTCACCGGCACCAGGTAGGTGTGGGACCCCTGGACGAACGCGGTGCTCCAGGAGCCGTGGACATGCCAGTGCAGCACCCTCATCTCTGGGTTCCCATCAGGGAGCTGACGGCCTCGACGACCTCAGCCGGACTCACGTTGGACAGGCATGGGTGATCAGGTATGGGGCAGTGCCGCGCGCGGGTGTCCCGGCAGGGCGCGTGTTGGTCACCCAGCAGCACCGTCGGCACCCCGTAGGGGGCCCAGCGCGCGGCCGGCACCACCGGAGCGAACAGCGACACCACCGGGGTGCGCACCGCGGCGGCTAGGTGCGCCGGTCCGGTGTTGCCGGCGACGAGGACGCAGGCGCCGTCGAGAACCGCGGCCAACGTGCGCAGATCCGTGCGACCGCCGAGATCGACGCCGGTGGTGCCGGCGACCTGAGCGGTGAGGTGGCGCTCGCGGGCGGTGCCGGTGACCACGACCCGATGCCCCGCATCGGCCAGCGCCCGGACGGCGTGCGCGCAGTGCGACGCGGGCCAGGCCCGGGCCGGTGCCGAGGCACCCGGGTGCACCACGACGTAGCCCGGCCCGCCGGTGAGGTGCTCCACCTCGGGCAGCGGTCGGCGCACCGCGAGCCGTCCGTCGTCCCCGGGTGGCAGCCGGTACCCGGCGGCGTTGACCAGCCCCAGCGCCCGGTGCGCTTCCGGTGGGTCACCTGCAACACGGTGGCGCAGGTCGAGCAGCGAGCCGGGGTAGTCCTCGCTGATCGCGCCGATCCAGCGGACTCCTGCCAGCCGCAGCAGCAGCGCTAAGGGCAGCGGGGACTGGTGAAACGAGGTGAGCAGCAGGGCGGCGCGGGGCGCTTGCGCGCGCACCGCGTGGTGCAGCGCGGCGACGTGCTCGGCCGTGACGGCAGGGGGATCAGGGTCAATCCAGGGCGCGCACCACTCGATGACGGTCTCGACTCCGGGCAGCAACTCCGCGGCGGCGCGCCCGTGCGGGCCGGTGAGCAGCACCACCTTGGTGACGTGCGCGGCGACCGCTCGCACCGCCGGCCCGGCCAGCAGCACGTCTCCGGCGTTGTCCAACCGGGCGATCAGCACGATGCCGGTCGTCGGTGCGGCGGTGGTCATGGTGCCCGCCCCGACAGCGCGAGCTCCACCGCCGCGGCGATGGTCGGTGCCACCTCGGGGGCGGCCCGGATCTCCTGGCGCCGGGTGCGGTCAGTGGGCACCAGGATTCCCCGGGCACCGATCGTGGCGGCAGCGGTGACGTCCGCGCCGGTGTCCCCGATCACCACGCAGCGCGTCGCCGGCACGCCCAGCTGCGCGGCGGCCGCTCTCACCAGGCCCGGTGCCGGCTTGCGGCAGGGGCAGCCGTCGTTCTCCCCGTGCGGGCAGATGCTCCAGGCGTCGAACGGACCTAGCAGCTCCGACACGTGGGCGTTCACCTGCTCCAGCTGCCCGGGGCTGATCAGCCCGCGGGCCAGGCCGGACTGGTTGGTCACGACCCCGACCGGGATGCCGAGGCGGCGCAGCCGGTCCAGCGCTGCCCGGGCCCCGGGCATCGGCCGCACCGCGGCGGGGTCGGTGTTGTAGGGCACGTCGTGGATGAGCGTGCCGTCGCGGTCAAACAGCACCGCGGCCGGCACAGCGGTGGCCGGCGACACCCCCCGCCAGCGCAGCTCCCCGCGCAGCCGGTGCCAGCACGCCAGTGGGGGGATCATGACGCTGCTGGCCAGCATCCGGCCGATCTCCGCTGCGGTGCGCGGTCCCGGCAGGATCCGGTGCACAGCGAACTCTGCGCTCAACCCGGCCCAGAAAAGGCCCGCGGCGGTGGCGACTCGGGGGCACCGGCACGCGGCGGCGCCGAGCGTGAGGGCAGCGGCGGTGGTGGTCACGGCGTGCCACCGAAGCCGACCCGGGCCGTCCCCGATCCGCTCGCGCCAGCCCGGCCCGTGCCGGCGGCGCATGAGGGCGTCGTCAGCGTTGCCGCGTTGCGCACGCACGCTGGCCAGCGGTTCTGCGGGACGCAGCGGGTGCGCCGTGCGCCGTCGCCCAACCACGATGCGGTAGCCCGCGGCCATGACCCGCAACGCCAGATCGGCGTCCTCCCGGTAGGCGCGAGGGAAACGCTCGTCGAAACCCCCGACGCGCTCCAGCGCCGCGCGCCGATAAGCGATGTCCGCGGTGATCCATCGGGCGCTGGCCAGGCCTGCGGTGCCGCGTTCGGCGTCCGTGGGGCGCCGGCCTGCGGGCAGCGGCACCTCAATCCTGCCCTGGCTAGCCCCCACCTCCGGTGGGAGCCCGTGCAGGTCCTGGAGCAGCTGCGCGTTCCAGTCGGGTCCGGGCACAACGTCGTCGTCGAGGAAGACGACCCACTCGGTGTCCACCGCGCGCCAGCCGACGTTGCGGGCAGCCGCCGGTCCCCGTCCCCCGCAGCGCAGCACGCGCACCGGAACGCTGAGAGCTAGGGGGGCGGGGGGGTCCTGGCGGTCGTCGACCACCAGCACCCGTGAGTGCGAAACAGACCTATAGCTCGCATCGCCACTCACAAGCTGCGCCAGCAGCACCCCCAAGCTGGGGCGCCCAATCGTGGGGATCACTACCGCGTAGCTCATCGGGTGAGCTCCGACCGGCGCACCAGGAAAGGACCCAGGGCCAGAACGTCGATCGGGGCGGAACCGAAACACTCCAGCGCGTCGCGGGGGTGGTCCACCATCGGTCGCCCAGCGGTGTTCAGGCTGGTGTTCACCACCGTGGGCAGCCCGGTCAGCTCGACGAAACGGTCCAGCAACCGGGCCAGCAGCGGGTCGGTCGTGCGGTCGACGGTTTGGATGCGCGCGGTACCGTCCACGTGCACCACGGCGGGGATGCGCTCTCGCCACTGCGGCGCCACATCGTGCACGAACAGCATGTACGGGCTGGGCAGGGGGCCCCGGCCGAACAGGTCACCGGCTCGCTCGGTAAGCACCATCGGGGCCACCGGCCGGAACTGCTCCCGTCCCTTGACCTCATTGAGCCGCTCCAGATTCCGGAGGTGCCCGGGATGGGCGAGCAGCGACCGGCGGCCCAGCGCGCGCGGGCCGAACTCGCTGCGTCCCTGAAACCAGGCCACGATCGCATCAGCGGCCAAGGCCTCGGCGGCTGCAGCGGCCACATCCGGTGGACGCTCGTAGCGGATGTGGGCGGCCTCCAACCAGCTAGCCAGGTCCTCGTCGGTGAAGCCACGGCCCAGGTCAGCGCCGGGCATCGGGGCTGGCCGCTCACCGAAGGCCTGTGCAAGGTGCAACGCTCCACCCAGCGCCGTGCCCGCATCGCCCGCCGCGGGCTGGACCCACAGCTGCGCGAAAGGTCCCTCAGCGGCAAGCCGGGTATTGGCCACACAGTTCAGCGCGACCCCGCCGGCCATGGTGAGCCGGCACTCGCCGGTGCGCCGGTGCAGCCACCACGCCAAGTCCAGCAACACCTCCTCCAAGCGTGCCTGCACCGCGGCGGCCAGGTCCACGTGCTCGGGCCGCAGCGCAGCGCCGGGTGTTCGCCGCGGGGCCAGCTCGGACCAGTCGATGCGCGCCACAATGAACCCGCCCTCACCCGTGGCCTGCACGAGGTCCCGCAGCACAGGCAGCAGCCGGGGCTCGGTGGCGGGTGGGCGGCCGTAGGAGGCCAGCGCCATCACCTTGTACTCGTCGCAGGAGCGCAGAAACCCCAGGTGGTCGGTGACCTCTTCATACATCAAGCCCAGCGAGTGCGGCAGCTGCTGGCTGGCCAGCACCTCCAGCTCGCCGTCGCGATAGCGGCCACCCAGATAGGAGGTGGCCTCGCCGCGGCCATCGGCGACCAGCACCGCGGAGTCGCGAAACGGCGCGGCAAGCCCAGCTGAGGCGGCGTGCGCGATGTGGTGCGGCACGAAATGCACGGCCGTGGGGTCCAGCCCCGGTAACGCGGTGGCCAGGAAATGCGGGGCGCGACGGGCGTAGGTGGTGCGCAGCTCCTCCCAGCGGTCATCCAGCCCGTCCAGGTCCGGCTTGACCAAGGCCGGGTCATAGGAATAAGCCACCGCATCAAGGTCTTCAGGCCGGAGACCTGCGGTCTGGAGGCACCAGCGGGCAGCCAGGTCCGGCAGCTCCCAGGCGGAGAACGGCACCGGGGGCTTGCCGTGTTTGCGGCGGCTGAACCGCTCTTCCTCCGCCGCGGCCACGATGTCCCCGTCGATGACCAACGCTGCGGCCGGGTCGTGGAAGATGGCGTTGATGCCCAGGATGCGCACGCCGCGACCCCCAACCACACACCGGTGGCGCGCGGCCACCCAGATCACCTATATGTGATTACCCGTGACGCGTCTTGCCAAACATGGGAGCTCCCCACCCGTGGGAGAGACTGGCTGATGGGGTGGGCGATGCTGGGAAACTGCGAGCGGAACCAGGCGATGGTGCGGGCCAGCCCGTCCTGGAGCTGGATTCGGGGCTCCCAGCCGAGGAGCTCCTGAGCCAAGGTGGTGTCGGGGCGGCGCACCCGTGGGTCATCCACGGGGCGCGCAATGTGCCGGATCGACCCGGGCAACCCGCTGAGCTCGATGATGGTCTTGGCCAGTTCCACCACGGGCAGCTCCCACGGACCGCCGATGTTCACCGGACCCGCTGCGTCGGACTCGGCCAGCGCGAGGATGCCTCGGATGGTGTCATCGACGTAACACACCGACCGCGTCTGGCTGCCGTCCCCGGTGACCGACAACGGCTCACCGGCCAACGCCTGGCGGATGAAGGTCGGGATGGCCCGTCCGTCGTCGGGACGCATCCGGGGACCGTAGGTGTTGAAGATGCGCACGATGGCGGTGTCTGTGCCGCGGGACATCCGGTAGGCGGTGGTGAGCGCCTCGGCGTAGCGCTTAGCCTCGTCGTACACGCTGCGCGGGCCAACGGGGTTGACGTTGCCCCAGTAGGCCTCGGACTGCGGGTGCTGCTGCGGGTCGCCGTAGACCTCGCTGGTCGAGGCCAGCACGAACCGCGCACCCTTCTCCCCGGCCAGGCCCAGCGCGTGCAGCGTGCCGAGGCTGCCCACCTTGAGCGTCTCGATGGGCAACCGCAGATAGTCGGCGGGGGAGGCCGCCGACGCCAAGTGGAGCACCACATCCACCGGACCCGGCACATGTACGAAATCCGTCACATCGCACTTAATCAGGCGAAACCGGGGCTCACCGAGCAAGTGCGCGATGTTCGCTGGGGTGCCGGTGAGGAAGTTGTCCAAGCAGATGACGCCGGTGCCGCGGCGGAGCAGTTGCTCGCAAAGGTGAGATCCCAGAAACCCGGCACCACCCGTCACTACGGCCCGGTTGAACCTCGTGCTCACCGCTGCGGGTTACCCCGGCGCCCTGGCCCCAAACGCTGGCCCCAAACCCTGGACCCAAACCGGGCGCGAGTGTTTCCTGGGTGTGCCCCGCGGGTAGGGATATTGCTGTGGTGAATGGCGGGGTCACCGTGGTCATCGCCACCCGCAACCGGCGGCTGGAGCTGCTCCGCACGCTGCGCTACCTGCACGAGCTCATCCCCCCGCCGGCCGTGGTCGTGGTGGACAACGGCTCACGTGATGGCAGCGCCCAGGCGGTGCGCCAGCAGTTCAGCGGGGTGGTGGTGCTGGCGCTGCGACGCAACTATGGTGCCCCCGCGCGCAACCTGGGTGTCCTGGCGGCCCGCACCCCCTACATTGCCTTCAGCGACGACGACTCCTGGTGGGCCCCGGACGCGTTGGCGCGGGCCACGGCAGCGCTGGAACGCCACCCACGTCTGGGTTTGGTGGCCGCCCGCACCCTCGTCGGTCCCACGGAGCGCTCCGACCCGTTGAACCAGGTGTTGGCCGCCAGCCCGCTACCCCGGTCCCCCGATGCCCCCGGGCCGTCGGTGCTCGGGTGCTTGGCGTGCTCAGCGGTGCTGCGTCGGCGGGCGTTCTGTGAGGTCGGTGGGTTCAGCAGGGTGCTGTTTTTCGTGGGGGAAGAGCGGCTGCTGTGCTACGACCTGGCGGGGGCCGGGTGGGACCTGGTCTACCTCGACGACGTCGTCGCCCACCACCATCCCTCCGCGCACCGGCCCGACCCTGAGCAGCGTCGGGTGGCCGAGCTGCGCAACACCGTGCTCACCGCCGTGCTGCGCCGGCCGACCTCGGTCATGCTGAGCGCAGCCGCCGCGCTCGGACGAGACGCGAGGAGCGATCCCGCCGCCCGGGCCGCGTTGCGCCAAGCCCTCCTGCGGCTCCCGAGGGCGCTGCGGCAGCGCACGCTGCTGCCCGCTGCCGTGGAAGACCAGATCCGTCTGCTAGAAGACGGTGCCCGGTGACCTCGCCTCGCCTCACCGTCGTGATGATCACCCACAACCGCAAGGCGGAGCTGCTGCGCACCCTGGAGCGCATGACCGCCCTGCCCGACCGGGCCCCGGTGGTGGTCGTCGACAACGGCTCCACTGATGACACCGCCGCTGCGGTCACCGCCCGGTTCGGGCAGGTAAAGCTGCTGCGCAGTGAGCACAACCTCGGCGCGTTAGGCCGGAACCTGGCGGTGCGCGACGTTGCCACGCCCTATGTGGCGTTCTGCGACGATGACACCTGGTGGCAGCCTGGTGCGCTGAGGCGCGCGGCCGACCTGCTCGACGCCCACCCGGGACTGGCGTCGGTGACCGCCCGGATCCTGGTCGCGCCAGCGATGGTCGAGGACCCCATCACGCCGGAACTGCGGGACTCACCGGTGCCCGGCCCGGCCTGGCTGCCCGGTCCGGCTCTGCTCGGCGTGCTCGCTGGAGCGAGCATGTTTCGCGTCACGGCGTTCCGAGAGGTGGGTGGGTTCTCACCCCGACTGTGGCTGGGTGGGGAGGAGGAGCTCCTCGCCCTCGACCTCGCCGCTCGGGGATGGTGGATGTGCTGGGCACCGGAGGTGGTGGTCGTGCACGCCCCCTCAGCCTCCCGCGATCCGCGCCGCCGACGGCAGCTGGGGATTCGCAACACCTTGTGGACCGCATGGTTGCGCCGTCCGCTGCCCAGCGCGCTGCGGCGCACCGCCACCCTGCTGCGTTCGGTACCTGCGGACTGGGCCAGCGTGGTCGCCTTCGCCGAGGCGCTCACGGGGTTGGCCTGGGTGCTGCGGGAGCGCCGGGTAGTCCCACCCGAGGTGGAGCGCGGGTTGCGGCTGCTGGAGGAGCCGCAGCGACGCTCCCCAGCTCGCCGGTACGTGGGCTGAGGCTGCGCTCGTCCGCACCCCTCGGCTCGACGTTTCAGGGAGGTGTTTCGGGGAGATCCGCCGGGGTAATCCAGGACGGACACATCCCGAGTTGCGCTGAGGAGATGAGGCATGGCCATTACCGCTCGCGAGATCATGACGCCGAATCCGGTATGCGTGCGCTCCAGTGACCCGGTCCACGAGGCAGCCCGACGGATGGCTGAGCTGGGGGTTGGCGCGTTGCCGATCTGCGGGGAGGACAACAGGCTCAAAGGCGTGATCACCGACCGGGACATCGTCGTGAAGGTGATCGCCGCCGGCAAGGACACCCGGGCCGTGCACGCCGGAGAGCTGGCGCAGGGCGAGGCCGTCACGATTGGCGCCGACGACAGCGCCGAGAAGATCTTGGCGACCATGAGCCACCACCAGGTCCGTCGACTCCCGGTGATCGACGGTCATGACCTGGTGGGCATCGTGGCTCTGGCCGACGTCGCCCGGGCGCTGGACAATCCTCCGGTAGGTACCTTGCTGGAGGCGTTGTCGGTCGATCGGTGAGCGCGCTCCCGGGGAGGGGACCGTACTCGCCGTCGCGATAAGATTCGCTCGTGAATTGCTGATGGGGGCCGGCAATCGCATTCCCGCAGTGGAGTTCGCTATCCGGTCCCCAGTTCTTTGCGCACGTCGCGGGCGTGGGCTCGGCTGAATGTTTTTTGAGGGTTTCCCGGGGCTAGCACGCCGCTGGGCAGGGCGGACCTTACCTTGGGGGTCGTGCGGTCGTATTACGCCACGTCGGCGGAATGCCACACGACCCCCAGTGTTGGATCGTGGTCAGGCCTGCGTCCGCTTTTCGTCTCCGGCCCTCACCTCCTGTGGGGGCTGCTCAGCGGTAGCTGGATCAGGCTCTTCCTCGCCTGCGCCAAGATCCTGTCCCTCAGCTTGCGTCTCCACCCGCTCCTTCAGCTCCTCTGCCGAAGGCGCGGCCCCTGACGAAGGACTTTCGGACATCTTCGTCGCTCCTCTCCATGGGGAAATATCTAGGGACTGCCCCTATCTCGGGGCTACCCCCATCTGGGGACTACCCCGTCAAGGTAGGCGGTAAATTAACGTCTCGGCAACAAAGAGGAGCCGGAGCCGCACGAAGGTGGGACTGAGCTCGTCGGCTGAGGCATCGACACGGTAAGGAGCCCAGGCGCGGCCGTGGCGGCGACGGCGGTGGTGGCCCCTCAGCCGGCTGGCACCCCGACAAAAGTCACGATCACGGCGACGAGGAACGCCACGCACGACAAGACGACCAGGACAAGACGCCCCGTTGAGTGCGTCACCAGGAAACTTGCCGCCAGGAACAACAGACCGAGTGCGATCAACAACGGATAGTAATTCATGGATCTGTCCCCTCTCGTAGCTGTTGCGCGGCCTGTGCGGCAACAGCCTTCCTGTAGTGAAGTGTGCCTGATGGTGTGCGGCAGATCCCGCTAGACACACCCAGCCAGCCCCGCGCCCTCGGCGTCGGCCGCACGGGAGGGCCTCAGCGGGCGCGGCGGGCCAGCCGCTGAGGCTCCAGGATGAGCACACTTTTGCCCTCCAGGCGCAGCCAGCCGCGGTGGGCGAAATCGGCAAGCGCCTTGTTCACCGTCTCCCGCGAGGCGCCGACCAGCTGGGCGATCTCCTCCTGAGTGAGGTCATGGGTCACCCGAAGTATGCCGCCCTCCTGGGTTCCGAAGTCGTGCGCGAGCTGCAGCAGCTCCTTGGCCACCCGCCCCGGCACATCGGTGAAGATCAGGTCGGCGAGCATGTTGTTGGTCCGGCGCAGCCGTCGCGCGATCACCCGGAGCAACTGCTCGGCGATCTCTGGCCGCTTGGTGATCCACTCTCGTAACGCGGGGCGATCCATGCTCACGGCGTTGACCTCAGTCACCGTGGTGGCCGTCGAGGTCCGTGGTCCCGGATCGAAGATCGACAGCTCGCCAAACATGTCCGAAGGCCCGAACACGGCGAGCAGGTTCTCCCGGCCGTCCGGTGACTTCCGCCCGATTTTGACCTTCCCTGAGAGGATGATGTACAGGCGGTCACCCAGTTCGCCTTCGGCGAAGATGACGTGAGCCCGGGGGAAACTGACCGGCTCCAGGCTGGCTCGCAGCGCCTGAGCTGCCGCCGGGTCGATACCCTGAAAGATGCCGGCCTTAGCCAAGGGGTCGTTCACCGGGTTCCTCCAGCTGAGCCCGGCGGAACCGGCCCCGCCGTCAGGGACCTCACTCCAGTGCCGCCGATCACCTCGGTGGAGTCTAAGACCGTTGCGGGGTGTGACGTGAGGTGACTGCGCCGACGTCGCCGAGGCCAGTACTGTCGGGCGAGCTAGCACCGTCGAGTGGCCCAGTACCGTTGGGTGAGGTGACGGTGGGCGAGCCGACGTGAGGTGCGCCGGTGCGGGCGCCAGCACTGGGTCGCCGACGCCGCCGGAATAATTCCAACGCACCGCTGATCCCGCTGCCGAACAGCACCCGCACCTCATCGGGACGGGCCGCCTGCAGAAATTCCTCGACCTCGTTCTCGTGCACCGTGAGGTGGCGCAGGCGGTTCTCCAGACGCTCCATCGCGAGCGCGAAGAACATAATCAACACGGGAACGGCGACGACAAACCAAACAGTCATGGTGCCGCGGATCATCTCGCATCACCCGATCCGGTGGCTACCCGGGGGCCGGGTACCGGGCGCTCGCGCGGCCAGCCGAGCGATTGGGCTGGGCGATCGGGCCAGGCGCCACCTCCGTAGGCTGGAGGAGTGTCAGCTCGGTCGCGCCGGTCCTTCACTGCGGAGAGTCACCTTGCCTTAGTTCGGCGAGCCCGCCGGATGGACCGCGTGTTGGCCATCGCCTACCCAGACGCGCACTGCGAGCTCGATTACTCCACGCCGCTGCAGCTTGCCGTCGCCACCATCCTGTCCGCGCAATGCACCGACAAGCGGGTCAACGAGACCACGCCAGCGTTGTTCAAGCGCTACCCCAGCGCCGCCCATTACGCCGCTGCCGACCGGAGCGAGCTAGAGGAACTGATCCGACCCACGGGGTTCTACCGGAACAAGGCGGCAGCGCTGATCGGGCTTGGCGCCGCGCTGGTGGACCGCTTCGGCGGTGAGGTGCCTGGCGAGCTGGCTGAGCTGGTCACTCTGCCAGGAATCGGACGCAAGACCGCCAACGTGATCCTCGGCAACGCCTTCGGCGTGCCCGGCATCACGGTGGATACCCACGTCGGGCGGCTGGTGCGCCGGTGGAGATGGACCGAGCACGAGGATCCGGTGAAGGTGGAGCAGGCGATCGCCGAGCTCATCCCGCAACGGGATTGGACGATGCTGTCCCATCGGGTGATCTTCCACGGGCGTCGGGTATGCCACGCTCGGCGCCCGGCCTGCGGGGTGTGCCCGCTCGCCGAGGATTGCCCCTCCTACGGCCTGGGACCCACTGAAGCCGGGGTTGCCGCCGCGTTGCTGCGCGGGCCTGAGACGCCGCACCTGCTGGCGATGGCTGGACTGGGGATGGCTGAGCTGGGGATGATCCCAGGGGCGGCACCGTGAAGCCTGCGCTGCGCTGGGCGCTGGTGACGGCGATCCTCGCGGTTGCGCTCGTCGTGGCGCTGTGGCCGCGGGCGAACCCGAGCGCGGTCCCGGCGTCATCGGGTACCACCCAGCTCGGCCAGCAGACGCAGCCCGCTCTCGGTCCGCTGCCCAGCATCGACCAGCTGCGGTCCCGGGCGGCCCTGCAGCCCTGCCCGGCCGCGCCCGCGGATCGCACCCCACGTCGCGGGCCGCTGGCCGGGATCGTGCTGCCCTGCCTAGGCCAACCCGGGACGCTCGACGTGAGCAGGGCGCTGGCTGGTCGGCCAGCATTGCTCAACCTGTGGGGGCCGCTGTGCCAACCCTGCGCCCACGAGCTTCCTGCGCTGGCGGCCTACGCCGCCGAACCTGGCGCGGTGCCGGTGCTCGGCGTCGAGGTGCAGGGGCTGCCGGAAGGGGCGCTTGAGCTGCTCGCGGCGCTGGGCGTGCATTACCCCTGCCTCAGCGACCCCGACGGCAGGCTGCGCGCCGCACTGCGTGCTCCACCGGTTCTGCCGCTGAGCTATGTGGTAACCGCCGACGGCCGGGTCAGCCAGGTTAACCCGCCCGAAGTGCTGCGCACCCCGGAGCAGGTGCGCGCGGTGCTGGCGCGCTACCTCAGCCCCGGAATGAGCCCCGGAATAAGCCCCGGAGCGCCTCGGATGACCGGATGACGGAGCCGCTCGGAGATGACCTGGATGTCGCGTGGCGGCTGGCCGAGCGGACTGAGGTGATCCGGTGAACTGGGTGGATGTGCTGGTGCTGATCCTGGCGCTGCTCGCCGGGGTCTCCGGTGCCCGGCAGGGGATGGTCGCCGCCGCGGCGTCCTTCATCGGGGTGCTGGCCGGGGCAGTGATCGGAGTGCGCACCGCGCCGTCGCTGATCTCTGGCTACCAGAGCCCGGAGATCCGGGTCGCGCTCGGAGTATCGATCGTGATCATGCTCATTGCGCTGGGCGAGACGCTGGGGGTGATGCTGGGCCGGGCGGTGCAGCGCCGGATCGACGCCGAGACCCTGCACCAGGTGGACAGTTTCCTGGGTGCGGTGGTACAGGGAATCGCGGCTTTGGTGGTGGCCTGGCTGGTGGCCCTGCCACTGACGAAATCGTCCGTCTACACCGGGCTGACCGGAGCGGTGCGGGACTCCGCCGTGTTGCGCGGGGTGGACACCATCATGCCCGACGTGCTGCGCGAGCTGCCTGCGGAGTTGACCAGACTGCTGGATGTCTCCGGGTTCCCCGACGTGCTCGGGCCTTTCTCCCCGACCCCGATCACTGATGTCGGGCCGGCCGACCCGGCGCTGCTCAACAGCCCGGTGGTGCGCCAGGCCCGGGCCAGCGTCCTCAAGATCCGCGGCCGGGCGAGGTCCTGCTCCCGGGCGTTGGAGGGCACCGGGTTCGTGGTGGCGCCGCAGCGGGTGATCACCAATGCGCACGTGGTCGCCGGCACCGACCAGGTCCAGGTCGAGGCGACGAACGGCATCCTGGACGCCGAGGTGGTCAGCTATGACCCGCAGACCGACGTCGCGATCCTGAAGGTCCCCGGGCTGAGAGCGCCGGCGCTGCCGCTGGCCTCCGAGCCGGCCGCTTCCGGGACGAATGGGCTGGTGCTGGGCTACCCTCTGGATGGGCCCTACACGGCCTCGGCCGCCCGGGTCCGGGACCGCATCCACCTGCGCGGCCCGGACATCTACAACTCCTCAACCGTGGTCCGCAACGTCTACACCGTCCGCGCCGTGGTGCGCAGCGGGAACTCCGGCGGCCCGCTGCTCGATGGGTCCGGCCAGGTGCTCGGCTTGGTGTTCGGAGCCGCGGTGGACGACGACGAGACCGGGTTCGCGCTGACCGATGACGAGATCGCCGGTGATATCGCCGCCGCACCAAGCGACAACGTTGAGGTCTCCACCGGCGCCTGCGCCTCCTGAGCCCCCCAGACTATGAGCAATTGGCGGGCAGTCCGCTACACCTGGTGCAGTCGAAGTGGGACTTTCAAGGCGGCGGCGAGCCGTTGTAGATCGTCAAGGTCTGAAGTGAGCGCTGCGGCCCGGTACCGCAGCGCGGTGAGCAGGACGTGGGCATCGACGACGTCGGATGTGCCGGTGTCGCGGAGCAGGCGGCCGACCGCGCGCCCGGCGTTCTCGTCAAAAGACTCAATGACACAACCCTTCAGTAGGCGGCAGAGCTGCGGCTGCGGCCCACCTCGCCATACCTGACCCAGCACGACAGCTGGGACGAGGGCCTGGCCGGCACGGTCGAGACCACGACGATGCAGGGTCCACATGGTCCGGTCACCACGTTCGGCGGCGAGCAATGCGCCGGTGTCGTCAACGAGCCTCACCACGCAACGGGCCGAACACCCAGCTCGTCGAGAATCTCGTCGGCGCGGTCGATCTCCTCCGGGGTGAAGGCGCCGGCCTCGGCCTCATACTCGCGGATGGCGGCAAACCCCGCTGCCAGGTGCGCGGCTTGCTGCGCAGCTCGGGACAGCCACGCTGAGAGGCTTAGATGTTGTCATACACCGCCCAGCCTCCTCTGCGGCGATGCGTGCTGCGGCTAGCGTCTCCTCCTCCAACGATACCGAGATCTTGGTCACGGCCACGTTTCTAGGCTAGTAGGGCGGTACTACTCCTGGTACGAAGAACCGTCCGACTCATGATCAGAACGGGGGTTGGTCATCGTTGGGATTGGTTTCGGGTGGGGGGGGGGCCGGTCCGGGTTCGGGTGGGGGTTGTTCCCAGATGTGGGTGTCTTCCCAGCCGTCGTCGGGAGGGATCATGATCGAGTATGGGGCCTGATCGCGGGGGATGGGATCGACGAGTGGTTCGATGATCGCCGGTGGCTGGCGGTGGTAGGTGTGGCCCAGCCGGCTCCTCCAGCGGAAGACCCCAGGTTGGGGTTGGTGCAGTGTCCAGCCACCGTGGTGTTTGAGCCGGTGATCGTGGCGACAGGCGTCGCCGAGGTTGTCTGCGATGGTCGGGCCGCCCTGGGCGTGGTCCTGGGTGTGGTCTTTGTCGGCGCGGCACGCGGGCGCGCGGCAGCCGATCATGATGCAGTACCGGTCGCGGATCTCCAGGTAGCGGCGCAGCGCGGCGCCGGGGGCGCGGCGGAGGGCGTCGGTCCTGGTCTGGTCCGCGCTGGGGGTGTCGCGGTCGAGTTGGCGAGTCAGGTCGGCGACTACCGTGGCCCACCGGCCCAGCGCGCTCGGGTTGGCGGCCAGGGCGCGCAGCGTTGCAACGGGCACCTGCAGCTCCACGATCGCCCGGCAGGCGCCGGAGCGGGTCGGGGTGCTGGTGGGCCGGGCCTGGGTGATTCCGCAGTGGGTGAGCTGCCCGTGCTCGTCGGTGAGCGCGAAGCGCCACTGTGCGCCGCCGAGAGTGGCGGCCAGGTCGCGGGCCAGCTCGGCGTGCAGCGGCCCCCATCCGGCCAGCTCGGCCGGGTACTGGTCCTGGCCCAGCAGGGTGGACAACCGCACCCGCAACTCCACCCCCGCGCCCACCCCGGCGCGGGCCGGGCGGGTGGGCCCGGTGGGCCCGTCACCGAGCACCGGAGACCTGGCCTCGCCGGCCGCATCGCCACCGCCCGGCCCACCGTTGTCCGGCCCACCCTTACCCGGCGCACTGTCGTCAGGCCCACTGTTGTCCAGCCCACTGTTGTCCAGCCCACTATCGTCGGCGTTGTTGTCGTCGTGGGCGTCTTCACCGCGCTCGGGTTGGTCGGTATCCGGGGCAGCAGCGGTGGTGAGGAGCTCAATGATGGCGCTGTCGTCGAGGCCGGTGTAGGTGCCATCGGTCATGCCGAGAAACAATTCCGCGCGGATATGGTCCACGGGGCGGGTGTCACCGGCGCGTTTGGCGGCTTTCGCGAGCGCGTCGATGTGCCCGCTGGCCGCTGCTACCCGATCCAGCGGCAGGTTGCACCCGGACAGATTCGCCGACCCATCCGCATTGCGGTACCCGACCACCTTCCGGTTGGCGATAGCCTGCTCATAGCGTCGCCGCGCCCAATCCGGGTCCACCGCGATGGCCAGTTTCTTGATCTGCTCAATCAGCTGACCGGTGGTTAGCTGCGGCGCCTGGGGCACGAGCGCGGCGCACACCGCCCGGGCCTGCTCCGGGGACAGCTCGGTGGTCCATTCCGAGAACACCCGCGCCCGCGGCTCATCCAGCACTCCCGCGTGCATCGCGGCGTGCACCTGCGGCAGCCTGCTCACCACGTCGTAGGCCAGCCAGAACTGCGACTGCGCCGCCCGGCGGGTCAGCACCAGCGCCGCCCGGATCTCATCAGCGGAGAACTCATCCGGCACCGCCATCCGCCGCAACTCCTCATCGGCGAGCACCGGGCCACACACCCCGACCTCCGCCATCGCGGCCATCACCCGGGCCCGTTCGTGATTCGCCTGTCGATACTGCGCCTTGAGGACCTCCACACAATCGAAACCCGACAACCGAGACAGCTCAAGACCGGCCAGCACACGCGCCAACTCCGGCCCCGGCGGCATACTCGCCAGGTCCTCCGGAATCGACTGCCGAACGCTCACGAACAGCACGCTACAACCCGACACCGACAAAATTGGGAGCCGCGAGCAGACCACCGGGAAGGCGCTGCTGACATTCCTATGGGCGCTGGTTCGTGATCGGCAAGAGCGCACGCTGCATCCGGCCCAGAGTTGGTTCCTCGCTGTTTTGAGTGGGTTTGGTGATCAAGTGGGGGTGAGCTCGGCGTGGCGGGTTGACGAGGGGGTGAGGGTTTCGTTGGGTGCGTGTCTGTCGGTGATGGTCACGTAGCAGGGGGTAGTAGGGGCATGGATGAGCTGG
>JAFAPC010000090.1 GCA_019247305.1 Pseudonocardiales bacterium | reverse complement strand
CTCATCGCGAGACATCTCCTCCGGCGCAGGCACCCAAAAATCCAACCGCACCAACGACGATCACACCGGGACCGACACACCCTTGTCACCAACCGTTACTCAACCCAAACACACACGAACGCTCAGTACACCGGGTGAATGTTTGCTGTGGTGCATAGTAGCCCTTGTCTGGAATTTCCATTTAGTGCAAGGTTGGCTCTTCGGGATAATAGCGGTCAGTGCATCGTTGCTGTGGCCGGTGTGTTTGGGCTATGCGCTGATGCTGAGCCGGTTGCAGCATCTGGATCGGGCGGCCCGTCGGGTGATCGTTGGAACTGTTATGACCATCACCTTGGTGGTCGCTTACCTGGTGGCCGCGGTGGCTTTCTCCAGCTTGCGGATCACCGGTGTCGAGATATCAGTGGTGCTCGCCGCCTTGGCCGGCCTCGGGGTGCGCCCCCTGGTCACCTGGGTGAACCGGTGGGTGGAGGGAGTGTTCTACGGCGAACGGGCCAGGCCGTATGAGGTGCTCCGGGCGCTCGCGGCGCGACTGCGGGATGGGTTGAGCCCGGCTGAGGTGCCCGAGACCGTCTGCCGAACGGTGGTGCACACGCTACGGCTGCCAGCGGCGGCGTTGGTGGCCCAGACCCGTCACGGACCACGCCGGCTCGCTATGGTCGGGTCGACGGACCTGCGCGATCTGAACGAAACATTCGAGTTGCGCTACCGGGGTAGCGCGATCGGTCAGTTGTGGGTCCGGCGGCGGGAGGGCCAGCCGGAGCTCGACGCGCTGGACCGGACGGTGTTGCAGTCACTCGCCGACCAGGCGGCCCCGGCGGTGGCGGGGTTACGGCTTTTAGAGAATCTGCAGGCCAGCCGGGAGCGGTTGGTGGCAGCCCGGGAGGAGGAGCGGCGGCGGCTACGCCGGGATTCGCACGACGGGATCGGTCCGACGTTGGCCGGGATACGGCTGCAACCGGACACTGCGCGGGCCGTGCTGCCGGCGGATTCCCCGGCGAGCGGACTGCTGCGGCAGGTGGGGTCGGATATCGGCGCGGTGGTGGCTGAGCTACGGTTAGTCACCGACAGCCTGCGCCCGCCCGCGCTGGATCACCTTGGTTTGGCCGGCGCTGTTCGGGAGCTCGTGAACCGATTGTCCAGCCCGGCGTTGCCGATCAACCTGGCCTTGCTCGCCGACTTGTCCGGGTTGCCGGCGGCAGTGGAGGTCGCCCTCTACCGGATTCTGGCCGAGGCGCTGACCAACGTCATCAGCCACGCCGACGTGCAGATCGCGTTGAGCGAGGACACCGTGCGTCTCGACGTGGTGGATGACGGTGCCGGACTGCCCAGCACACCTCGCCCAGACGGTATCGGGTTGACCTCGATGCGGGAGCGGACGCAGGAGATCGGCGGCCAGTGCGTCTTCACCAGCGTCCCCGGCGGGGGGACCCGCGTGCACGTTACCTTGCCCCGCGCCCTGGCCACGACCGTTACGACCCGGCCGCAAACCGGATCGCTGACCAGGCCGTCAGGCCACGCGTACTGGTGAGGAGGAGCCTTGCCTTACCCAGATGGCCTGCTCCAGGGTGACGAGCGGGTGGTGGTGCACAAGCACCCGCACTGGAAGATGCTGGTGCGGCCGGTGCTGACCTTCTTGATCATCGTGGGGTTGAGTTGCTACGCCGCCGGGTGGGTCGCCGGGCAGTCTTGGCGGCTCTACGGATGGGTCGCGGTGGCCGTGCTCGGCGGTCTTGGCGTGCTGTGGTTGACCGTGACGCCGCTGCTGCGCTGGGGTACCCGGCATTTCGTGCTCACGACCAGGCGGGTGCTGATCCGGGAGGGGGTCCTGTCCCGCACCGGCATCGACATCCCGATCAACCGGATCAACAGTGTGCAGTTCCGGCATTCCTTTCTGGACCGCATCCTGGGCTGCGGCACGCTGATCGTCGAGTCAGGCGTTGATGAGCCGCTGGAGTTCGACGACATTCCCCAAGTCGAGCGGGTGCACTCGCTGCTGTGCTTTGAGATGAACCCGGGAGGAGTGCCCACATGACCGCCAGGGACCTCGGCCTGCCCGACCGTTACCCGGCGGCGGCTGGGCTACCGGCCCGAGTGCTGATCTGGGAGGTCGGAGCGCGGGATGGCTTGCAAAACGAGCCGACTCTGGTTCCCGTTGGGGTCAAGGTCGAGTTCCTGGATCGGTTGGCCGCAGCTGGGCTGCGGGTTCTGGAGGCGACCAGCTTCGGGCACCCGCGCTGGGTGCCGCAGCTAGCTGATGCCGCCGAGCTATTGAGGCTGCTCACCCCCCGTGAGGGGGTGCGTTATCCCGTGCTGGTGCCCAACGAGCGGGGGCTGGATCGAGCGGTGGCGGCCGGCGCCAGCGAGATCGCGATCATCGCCTCGGCTACCGAGAGCTTTGCCCACCGCAACCTCAACCGCTCCCTCGACGCGCAGTTCGCGATGTTCGCCCCGGTACTGAGCCGGGCGACGGCCGACGGGCTCAGGGTGCGCGGATATCTCTCGATGTGCTTCGGTGATCCTTGGGAGGGTGCCGTGCCCCTCAAGCAGGTCCTCAGCGTCGGGCGCAGGCTGCTGGAGCTGGGCTGTGATCAGCTCTGTCTGGGTGACACCATCGGAGTGGCCACCCCCGGGCATGTCGGGGCGGTGCTGGAGGGGTTCATCCGCGTCGGCGTCGGGGTTGATGCCCTCGCGGTGCACTTCCACGACACCTACGGCCAGGCGCTGGCCAACACCTTTGCTGCCCTGTGCGCCGGGGTGAGCTGCGTAGACGCCTCGGCCGGTGGGCTCGGGGGCTGCCCCTACGCCGAGTCAGCCACCGGCAACCTAGCCACCGAGGATCTGGTGTGGCTGCTCGACGGGCTCGGTATCGAGCACGGGGTCGACCTCAACGCCCTGGTGCACACCAGCGTCTGGATGGCCCACCAGCTCGGCAGGCCCTCGCCGTCCCGAGTACTCGCCGCCCTTGGTGGCTCTTCAAGGACCACCAACCCCCCAGGACACTGCTCATAACGAGGGCCAACATCCACCGCCTGGCGTGCCAATGGATGTTGGCCCTCGTTAGCGGCCTCCCGGAACGGGGTTGGTGGTCCTTGAAGAGCTAGCTACTTGCTTAGGCGACCTCGTTGAGCTTGCCGGTCGCCACGTCGAAGACGAACCCGCGGATGGAGTCCTTGTGCGGCACGAACGGGCTGGCCTTGATCCGGGCGATCGACTGCCGCACGTCCTCGTCAAGCTCCGGGAAAGCCTCGGCGGCCCACCCCGGCTTGATCCCGGTGTCGTCCTGAATGGACCTCTTGAACTCATCGTCGGTGAAGGTGAGCATTCCGCACTCGGTGTGGTGGATAAGGATGATCTCCCGGGTGCCGAGCAGCCGCTGGCTGATTGCCAACGAGCGGATCTCGTCGTCGGTGATCACACCTCCGGCGTTGCGGATGACGTGTGCCTCGCCCTCCTGCAGGCCCAGGATGCGGTAGACGTCCAGGCGGGCGTCCATGCAGGCCACGACGGTGATGTGGCGGGCGGGCGGCAGTGGCAGCGGCCCGGTGAAGGTCTCGGCGTAACGGGCATTGTTGGCGAGCAGTTCATCGGTGACGGACACGCATACTCCTGGTGGGCGGGGGATGAACAGGGAATGAATGGGCACCGGGAATCGGCCGCGCGGGGCGGGGAGGCCAGACGTCAACGCGCGGCCTAACTACAGAACTGATCGAAGGCGTGCATGCGCCGGCTCGGCCAGAACTGCTCAAGCACAGCACGCCGCATGCGCATATCGTTACCCGGCGCTCACCGCGCCGGCAAGGGATTCAGCGGATCGGGTGTCAGTAGGACCGCGCCACCCAGGCGATCAGGTCGGGTTCGTCGCCGCGGTCCGGGAGGCTGCCGTCGGGGCGGGTGAGGCAGCGCACGGTGACCGCGTGCTCGGCGAGTCGGGCTTCGCCGAGTTCGCCGAGGGCGGACCAGGGGATGCGGGCCCAGCCGTGCGCGGCCGCCTGCAGCGCCTCATCGAGGGACTCTACGTGGGGTGATGCCGCCTCGCGGCGGGCCAGCGCCTGGTCGTAGAGCATCTGTTGGTCAGCGTTCAGCGCGGAGGCCGTCTCGGGGACTACAGCGGTGAGCGCCACCGGTTCCTTGGTGCCCGGAATGCGCCGGACCAGCACGGCTTTGCCGGCCGTGACCTCCCGTGGCCCGAGCTCGATCCGCACCGGAACTCCCTTGAGCTCGGCGTCGATGGCGCGGCGCCCGAAGCTGACGTCGGTCCGCTCGTCGAGCGCTACCCGGACACCGGCGTCGCGAAGATCGCCGACGACCTGGTGCGCCCTCGCGCGCAGGGCCGGATCGTCCTTGACGACCAGCACGATCGCCTGGACCGGGGCAAGACGCGGGGGTACCCGCAGCCCGGCGTCATCGCCGTGGCACATGATCAGCCCACCGACCATCCGGGTAGACGCTCCCCAGGAGGTCTGCCAGACGTACTCGCGCTGCCCGGATGCGGTCAGGAACTGGACGTTGAAGGCGCGCGCGAAGTTCTGGCCGAGCTCGTGGCTGGTGCCCATCTGCAGCGCTTTGCCGTCACCCATCATCGCTTCGCAGGTCAGGGTGTTGATGGCGCCCGCGAAGCGTTCCCGAGCAGTCTTGCGTCCCTGGATGACCGGGATCGCGAGCACCTCGGTCATGAACGCGCCGTACACCTCGGTGAGCACCTCGCGCGCATGCTCTCGCGCGTCGGCCTGCGTGGCGTGGCAGGTGTGCCCCTCCTGCCACAGGAATTCCGTGGTGCGCAGGAACACCCGGGGGCGCATCTCCCACCGCACGACGTTGGACCAGTTGTTCAGCTTCAGCGGCAGATCCCGGTAGGACTGCACCCACCGGGCGAAGAACGAGTTGATGATCGTCTCGCTGGTCGGCCGCACCACTACTGGCTCGTCGAGCTGCTTGCCTCCGGCGTGGGTCACCACCGCCAGCTCAGGGCTGAACCCCTCGACGTGCTCGGCCTCGCGGCGCAAGTAGGACTCGGGGATGAACAGCGGAAAGTAGGCGTTCTGCCCGCCGACTGCCTTGATCCGGTCGTCGAGCTCACGGTGCATCCGCTCCCAGAGCGCATAGCCGGTCGGCCTGATCACCATCGTGCCGCGTACCGGGCCATTGTCGGCTAGTTCAGCGCGGGCGATGACGTCCTGGTACCAGCGCGGGAAGTCGGTGCGTTGCGGAGTGAGCAGGCTCGGCGTGGACATGGCCGGAGCCTAGCGGCCCGTGGTCGCTAGCTCATGCACCTGTATCCCTCGTGCACGTGGGCCACAAAATCCGCCACGCCGGTACGGTCTGGTAGGGCCTGAGTTTCTGCCGTAGCGCCTGCACGCGGCCAGCACTGCGCGCCGAGGTAATCTGTCCCATCAGTTCCAGTGTCTTGGTGGCGCTGGCAACGGCTTCCTCAACATCGCCGAGCATCACCTGCGCTTCGGCAAGCCAACTGGTGTACAGCGCTAGCTCACGGGTCATACGGTCGTCGTAGTCGGCAAGCGCACCGGATAGCAGCGGTACTGCTCTGCCCGGTGCGCCGAATTCTACATAACACCGACCAGCCATCACGTTTATTTCAGCCTCGTTGAGCCAGTACACCCACTCTGGGTCATCACCCGGGGTGCGGTGTTCGTAGTCTGTCTCAACAGCGGCAAGGGCACGTTCGGCTTGCCTCCGGTCGCCGGCTCTGGCATGCGCCCAGGCCACCCGCTCTTTCAACAGCGCACGAGTGGTCGGCGTGGCATGGTGCTTGGCGCCGGTGTCCGCGGTCTGCGCCAGCATAATAGCTTTCCGCGGGTTGCCGACGTTGCTCACCTGGTAGGCCAGCGTTGAGATGATATTGGCCGCCAGTGGCGCATCACCGGCGGCATGGGCAGCCATGATGCCGACGCTGTGATAGCGTGCCGCTACCGGGTAGTTGCCAGCATCGGCAGTCACCCATCCGGCAAGCTGGCAGAACTCACCAATCACCACCAGCAAGCGTCGCCCGATGGCTTCGCTGTAGGCGGCGTCGCGGAGCAAACTCGCGGTGGTGTGCAGCTCGCGTTCCACTAGTTCGTGGAGGTCACCGCCAGCCACGAAATCATCCATACGCCGGAGCTGTGCCAGCCGGCGCTCGACCTTGGCGACCAGACCAGTGCCGATACGCCGCCCGCTCCTGGCCTCCATGAGTTGCGGCGGTTCGACCACCAGCCGTCACTAACGAGCGTCAGTTGTGCGGTATCCGTACCGGCAGTGCCGGACTCGAATAATTCGTGCACGCCCGCTGCTGTCACTCGTCTGCGATCAGGCAGGTCACACCACAGCAGGTCGGGTGGGATGCGCAGCACCCGCGCCCAATGGGTGAGCGTGTCAATATTTTTCGACGCTGCGCCTTTTTCAATACGGTTGACCTGCGCCTGGCTGATACCGAGCCACTGAGGCTTATGCAAAACTCTAATTATTCCCAGTCGGGGCTTAGTTAGGGGTCATTGGTTCCGAAAGCTGGCGACACGCCGCATGAAATAACAGGCAACGGCTTCTCCGACCGATAGAAAGGAGGTGACGAAACCACTCTCTCACGA